>NZ_JBDGKK010000010.1:0-116511 GCF_057656415.1 Lysobacter sp. Soil_C_59
GGACATGGATGTCCCGCGCCCCGACTAAAGCCAGGATGGCGTCTGGAGGGGCGGAGCAATCCCCGGCCCGGCGGACGACGCCGTTACGCAGACGCAAGCCCGATGCTCTACAGGTTCTTTGGTGGCAGCGCGCGACAGTGGCAACCGCAGCGCAGCATCAGGCACTCTCGGCACATCGCCCTCGCACAGGCAACGTCCTTGGACCAGCAGGCAGCGGCACGCCCCACCACCACGCTGCGTGCGGTCAGCCGCTGGCAGATCGTCGGGCTTTCGATCAACGACGTGATCGGCAGCGGGATCTACCTGCTGCCCGCCGCCGCGGCGGCGCTGCTGGGGCCGGCGAGTCTGTGGGCCGTGCTGCTGGCCGGCTTCGCGGTCAGCCTGCTGGTGCTGTGCTATGCCCAGGCCGCGAGCTATTTCGACGGTCCGGGCGGCGGCTATCTCTATGCACGCGAAGCGTTCGGATCCTTCATCGGATTCGAAGTCGGCTGGATGCTGCTGCTCACGCGCCTGGCCACGGCCGCCGCGCTCAGCAACGGTCTGGCCGCAGCGGTCACCCACTACTGGCCCGCGGCCGCATCGGGGCTGCCGCGGATCGCGATCGTCACCGGTTCGCTTGGCCTGCTGGTGCTGATCAACGTGATTGGCGTGCGCGCGGCAGCCCGCACCGGCGTGGTCCTGGCGATCGGTAAGCTGCTGCCGCTGCTGCTGTTCGTCGCGATCGGCGCATTCCATGTCGACGCCGCACTGGCTTCGCCGGCCAACGCTCCCATCTCGACCAGGACCCTGGCCGAAGCGGCACTGCTGTTGCTGTTCGCCTACGCCGGTTTCGAAAACCTGCCGGCCGCCGCCGGCGAGTACCGCAATCCGCGACGCGATGTGCCATTCGCCCTGCTGACCATGATCGCCACCGTCACCCTGGTCTACGCCAGCGTGCAATGGGTGGCACTGGGCACGCTGCCCGGTCTTGCCAGCTCATCGACGCCGCTGGCGCAGGCGGCTGCCGGCTTCAGTGGTGAAACGCTGGCGCTGCTCATGACCGTCGGCGCGAGCATCTCCATCCTCGGCACCACCAGCAACACGGTGATGATGGCGCCGCGCTACCTGCTGGCGCTTGCCAGCGACGGCTACGGCCCGCGCTCGCTGGCCGCGATCCATCCGCGCCTGCACACGCCCGCGATCGCGGTAGTGGTGATCGGCCTGATCTCGCTCGCGCTGGCACTGTCGGGCTCGTTCGTGCAGCTGGCGCTGCTGTCGGTGGTGTCGCGGCTGTGCACCTATATCGGCACGGCCTGCTCGGTGCTGGTGCTGCGCAAACGCCACGGCCACCACGAAGGCGCCCTGCAACTGCCAGGCGGGCCGCTGATTCCGCTTGCTGCGATCGTCCTCAGTCTTGGCCTTCTTGTCAGTGCGAGCATTGCCAACCTGGTGGCTGCCGCGGTTGCGCTGCTGGTCGGCGCGGTGGTCTACAAGTTCCGCAGAGTGCCGGACAACGGATCTGGCGCCTGAGGCGACGGCATCTCCATCAACTGCAACTGCAGGTCGTAAAGGATCTCGGCGTCACCGGGCAGCCACTGCTCGTCTTCGTTGCCACGGTAGTGACGGTGGAACGCGCGCACGGCCGCCGCCGGGTCGCGCAGGTCGTAACCGATCAGGCGCAAGGCCACCCAAGGATCGAAGCCGGCCGGGACCGGGGCCAGCGGTGCTCGTGGCCACAGGCCATAGCCGGCCTCGGCCAGGCGCTGCCACGGAAACAGGACGCTGGGATCGCGCTTTCGCGTTGGCGCGATGTCGCTGTGGCCGATGATGAGATGGCGCGGAATATCCAGGCGCGCAGTGATGTTGCCCAGCAATTGCAGCAGCGTGTCGATCTGGGCGGTACTGAACGGCGCGATGCCGTCGTTGTCCAGCTCGATGCCGATCGAACTGGAGTTGAGGTCGGCCACGCCGCCCCAGCGCGATGCACCGGCATGCCAGGCGCGCGCGGACTCGGACACCAACTGGTACAGGCGACCGTCATTGCCGATCAGGTAGTGGGCGCTGACGCGACCGGTTGAGTTGCGTGTCTGCAGGGTCAGCAGTGCCGCCTCGGCCGATTCCATCTCGGTCTGGTGGATGATGATCATCTGCGCGCTGCGGACGTCGTGGTTGGGTGATGGATGCCACTCGGGCTGCTGCGGGACGCGCACGGCCGGCGGCGCGCTCGCACATGCGGCGATCGTCAGCGCAATGGCAATGGCCGCGGTGAATGACTTCATCAGGAACTCCAGCTCAGCTCAGTTCGACTGCTTGATTTCCACGACGTGATCATCGGCGTCGGGCTCGAGGAAGCGCAAGAGGGCCTGTGCTTCGGTCGCGATCTCGTCACGCGTGCCGGCATCGAAGCGCTCGAACATCCACACCTCGATGCTGGCGCGACCCTTGTCGCAGGCATGTGACCAGCCGGCGCGGATGAAGCCGTCGACCAGCACCGCGCGCGGGCGCCGGCCATTCGCCGTCTGGGTGAAGTGCTGGCTGTGCTGCGGCTCGATGATGCGGGCCCGGTCGTCATGGGACAGGAAGACGTTGTCGTACTCGGGCAGGAAGCGCACCGGCGCCGGCGTCTCCGCGCGCGGCCTGGCGGCATCGGGCAGATCGAACAGCTCACGACCGACCTCGTCGCGAAACACGCGCAGCTGTGGCCGCAGTGACTCGAGCACCGGCTTGATGCCACGCAGCGCCGACCAGCTGCGCAGGTCGGCTGAGCTGGCCGGGCCGATCGCGGCGATGCCGTCCAACAGCAGATCGGCCATGCCGGCAGTCGTCAGTGGCCGTTGCAGCCATTGTTCGACCGGCGCGAAGCGCGGCGGCCGCGAGTAGCCCCAGCGGTCGTCGCTGGGCACGATCGCCAACGGCACGCGCGTGCGCACCCAATGGCCGAGCCCGGTCTTGTCCGCCTCGGGAAAGTGCGCCAGCAAGGCGGCCCCGAGTTCCTGCGCGCTCATCGCCCGTTCGGCCATCAGCGCGCGTGCGAGTGGCTCGACCCGATCGGGATCGAAGCCGCCGCTGATCGACCGCCAGTGCGCGGTCTCCAGTTCGCGATCGATCACCTGTTGCAGCAACGGTCGGAACGCCAGGAAGTCGGCGCTGGCGACGGTGTGGATGGTCGAGCGCAGATAGCTTCCGCGCACGATCTCCCGGCGCCGCGCGGCCGCGTGCAGCTTGTCGCTGGTGAAACCGGTCAGGCGCGACCACAGCGCCACATGCGGATCGCGCGGCTCCTGCGACTGCAGTCCGCCGACGCGATGGAGCATGTCGGGGATGGCGAGGCGCTGGCGTTTGAGCAATCCCTGCCTCGCCAGCAGGGCACGATTGAGTGCGCGGTTACTCAGGGGCTGTATCGCCATCTGGTCGGTTCCATTGCCGGTGGCGGTGACGGGCCGGGGGATTGTTTCACAGGTGCCTTTCACGCCATCGGCACGTCCGTTCGACCACGGCCTGGTCGTGTCGCGGACGTGAATGCCCGTCGCTATCCTCCCGCGCTCGGAATACAGGGGCACAGGGAAGACGGAATGGATATCCTGATTGCCGCGCTGCACGACGCGGCCGCATCCGGGATGGTGATTGCGATGCTGCTGACAGGGGCAGTGACATCCCTGCTCGTGCTGATCGCGCCCCGCGGCGCGCGGTGGTTCGCGCTCGCCGCGACGACGCTGCTGGCGGTGGCCCACCTGTTCTTCGGCCATCGACTGGTGGGTGCACCGCTGGTGCCATACGGCGAGCTCGGCGACACCCATGAACGATGCACCGGTCATGCCGTCCGCGAGCCGCACGATGCTGTTCGCAATGGCAGGGGCTCAACGCGGCAAGTCGAGACCGCACGTTGAAGTGGACAGGCAGCATCGCCGCGGGCAGCGGCGATGCGCCGTCTGCAGGCGCTTGGCCAGCCTCTCGCCTCTCAGCCAATCCAGCGTCGGGCCGCGGCCTTGCCCGCGTACGACAGCAGGAACAGCGCGATGACGAGGATCAGCGCCGGCATGGCCAGGCTCATCGGTCCCATCAGGCTCCATGCCGGGGTCAGCGCGAACGAGCCGGCAATCTGCACCACCAGGGCAGCCAGCGACAGCTGGAACAGGACCACCGCCCAGCGCCGCTTCATCAGCAGACCGACCGCGCCGAACGCGCCTGCGAACACGGCCACGCCATAGGCGGCGTTGAGCCACGAAGGTGCTGCCTCGATGATCTGGCGCTGCTCGGCGGGCATCGCCGCCAGCTGCGCGGGAGTAGCGGTCATCTGCAGGTAGAACATGCACACGCCGATGAGGTTCCATACCAGCGCCAGCGTGGCGATGATCCAGAAACTGGTGGGACGCGACGACGCGACAACGGTGGTCATGCTTGTCTCTCCTCCCCAAGGGCGGATGCCCGGCGGCAAGACTACCCGGCCCCGGGGCGGCGTGTTGCCGCACTGCGACATGACCGCCCGGCTGCCCGGACGGTGCCGACGCTCAGCTCTTGCGGATGGCGTGGCCGCCGAACTCGTTGCGCATGGCCGCCAGCAACTTGTCGGCGAAGGAGTCGTCCTCGCGCGAGCGCAACCGCTCCAGCAGCGACAGCGTGATCACCGGTGCCGACACGTCCAGGTCGATGGCCTCGGCCACGGTCCAGCGCCCCTCGCCCGAGTCGGCGACGTAGGGCGCGATGCCGTCCAGCTTCGGGTTGCGCTCGAGCGCGCCGGCGCTGAGGTCGAGCAGCCACGAGCGGACCACGCTGCCATGGCGCCAGATCTGCGCCACCTGGCCCAGGTCGAGGCCGAAATCGCTCTTGCGCTGCATGATCGCGAAGCCTTCGGCATAGGCCTGCATCATTCCGTACTCGATGCCGTTGTGGACCATCTTGGCGAAGTGGCCGGCGCCGCTCGGGCCTACCCTGCCCCAGCCTGTATCTGGCGTCGGTGCCAGCGCGCTGAAGATCGGCCGCAAGTGTTCGACCGCCGCTTCGTCGCCGCCGATCATCAGGCTGTAGCCCTCGGCCAGGCCCCATACGCCACCGCTGGTGCCGCAGTCGATCCAGGCGATGCCATGTTCGGCCAGCCGCTGCGCGCGCCGCATCGAATCCTTGTAGTTGGAATTGCCGCCATCGATGATCGTGTCGCCAGCGCTGAGCTGCGGCAGCAGCTCATCGATGCTGCGATCGACCGGCTCGCCGGCGGGCACCATCAGCCACAGCGCGCGCGGCGACGGCAGCGCGGCGACAAGTTCCGCCTGCGACGCCACCGCTTCGATGCCGCGCGTGGCGGCCTGCTCGCGCGCAGGCGCGCCAGGATCGAAGCCGACGACGCGGTGGCCATTGCGCACCAGCCGTTCGGCCATGTTCGCGCCCATACGGCCCAATCCAATCATGCCAAGTTCCATGCAGCCTCCTCGCTTGTGGGGTCGCGCGGGCGACGCGACAGCATCGCGCAGGCCGCCGTGCAGGGGAAGCGTGCTGGTTCAGCTATCGCCGAACCCTCCGGGATCGAGCCCCTCGATCACCCAGGTCAGGTGCCGGCGCAGCGGCCGAAGCGCGACTGCATCGCCGGACCGCCAATGACCGCGGCGGCACTGGGTACGTAGCCTTCCAGTGGCACATACATGCCCTTGGCGTCCTCGAACACATACAGCGAGAAGTCGTCGCCGATGAACTCGACCTTGTAGCCCTCGGGGACAGCCGACGTCGGCGCGCCGCCAAAGCTCGTATAGGAGTCCATGCGCGCCGGCGTGCTCACGCTCTTGCCGCTGGCGCTGATCTGCAGGCCGTCGGCGGCGATTCGCACCTGTGGTGCGCCAGCGTTGCCGCAATCGGGCGAATAGGTGCCGCCGTACAGCTTCAGCGAGTCCGGACGCAGGTCCTGCGCGATCGCCGTCAGTGGCATGGTCGGCATTGCCGCGGTCGCCAGGACCATGGCGAGGCACATTCCGTGAGTGCGCATGGTTCCGCTCCGGTTCCTTGTCTCCGGAACAACGCGCCCCACCCCGCGTGCAGGCCAGAAGGACATGCCTGAAAGTAAGGTTGCCTACTGCAGCCGCGTTGGCGCTTCCAGGCCAGTCGACGGACGCGGCGGCGCGTCCTCCTCGTCACGGCTGCGACGCTCGTGCTCGAGTGCGGCCAGGTACTCCTCCAGCGTCTGCTCGTGCACGGCGGCTTCACGCGCGGCCGCGGTCAGCAGCGGCGGTGAGGCATGCAGTTCCAGCTCCTTGCCGGCCTGGGCCTGCACGGCGACCACATGCCGCAGCATCGCCAGCGCCATGGCCGCGCTGTCGCTGCTTGCAACCACCTGCCCGGCCAGCACCAGCAGCCACTGGTTGTCGCGCCAGCCGACGCCACCGACGGCATTGCCATCGCTGTCCAGCAGTTGGGCGTGGGGTTGCAACGACGCGCCAAGGCGGCGGATGGGGCGCTTGGGTTCGTTCTTCCTGCGCACCGCGCGCTTGACCTTGGAATTGCGTGACATGGAGTTCCTTGCTTTGGCCAGATGGCTGGTCAGCCAGGTGGCGGATGAGGCGGCCTGCATCAACATTCTAGGCCCAAGGGCGTGGATGCCGCGATGCGGCGCCGAGCCGAAACGACACGGCCCTGCCCGCCCCATTGTGCCCCTGCGGGCCCTGTGGTATCCGACTGCAACCCAACCGGTGGAACGACCATGGCGCGCATGATCCGGGCAGTCCTGTCGCTGTGCCTGCTCGCCCTTGCCTCTTGCGCCAGCCTGCCCGAGCGCCCGGTCCTGCCCGACGCCTTCGCTCCTGCGCCCGCCAGCCAGGGCGAACTCGCCGCGCGCGCCGGCCCCGCGGAGACGCGGCACCCCGGCCAGTCCGGCTTCCGCCTGCTCAGCAACGGCACCGAGGCGTATGCCCTGCGCATGTACAGCGCCCAGGTCGCCACCCGCAGCCTCGATATCCAGACCTACATCTGGCACGCGGACCTGACCGGGAAGATGCTCGCCCAGCGGGCTCTGGCCGCGGCCGACCGCGGCGTGCACGTGCGCATCCTCGTCGACGACATGGACGCGCGCGCCAAGAACGCCGGCTTCGCCGGACTCGACGCGCACGAGAACATCGAGGTCCGGATCTTCAATCCTTTCGTCAGCCGCAGCGGCACCGCCAACCGCATCGGCGAGATGGGCACGAGCTTCAACCGGCTCAACCATCGCATGCACAACAAGAGCTGGATCGCCGACAACCGCGTCGCCGTGGTCGGCGGGCGCAACCTCGGCGACGAGTACTTCAACGCCAGCGCCGAGAGCAACTTCGTCGACCTCGACCTGGCCATGGTCGGCCCGGTGGTGCGCCAGGTCAGCGGCAGTTTCGACCGCTACTGGAACGCGCCCAGCAACTACCCGATCGCCACCATCAGCCCCGATGCGGTGACCCCGGAGGCGCTGTCGAAACTGCGCGGCAACCTGCAGGGCACGCCGGCCGAACTGGCCGCCAGCCCCTATGCCAGGGTGCTGCGCGAGGACCCGGACGTGCAGCGCGTGCTCGTCGGTGGCACGCGCATGCACTGGACCGCGGAATGGACGTTCGCCAGCGACGACCCGATGAAGCTCACTCTCAAGGGCAGTGAAAGCGCGATGGATCGCTCGGCCGTCCTGGCCACGCTGACCCCGGCTATCCGTGCCGCGCAGCGCGAACTGCACCTGATCTCGCCGTACTTCGTGCCCGGCCCGGTCGCCACGCAGTCGCTGGTCACCTCGGCCATCGCCGGCACCGACGTGCGCGTGCTGACCAACTCGCTGGCTGCCACCGACGTCGCCGCCGTGCATGGCGGCTACTCGCGCTATCGCGAGGACCTGGTCGACGGTGGGGTGAAGGTGTGGGAACTCAAGCCGACCAGCGACGCCGCCTCGCGCTTCAGCCTGCGTGGCTCGTCCGGATCGAGCCTGCACACCAAGGCGGTGATCATGGACGGCCGCCAGGTGTTCGTGGGTTCCTACAACCTAGACCCGCGCTCGACCTCGATCAACACCGAGCAGGGCGTGCTGGTGACGCATCCGGCGCTGGCGCAGGAACTGGAACGCATCTTCGAGGAGCAGCTGCAGGGCAGCCGCGCATGGCGGGTCGAGCGCGTCGACGGCAAGTTGCAGTGGAGCGACGGCACGCAGACCTTCACGCGCGACCCGGAGGCCTCTGGCTTCCGCCGATTCCAGGCCTGGCTGATGAAGGTGCTGCCGCTGGAGTCGCAGCTCTAGCCGGCAGCGTCGACTTCGTCCACCGCGTAGTGGACGACCTCCTGCTCGAACTCGAGCAGGAAGCGGTCGTCTTCCGGGTAGTACTTCGCCCTGGTCACCTCGCTGCCGGCGAAGGCTTCGATCGCCGCCAGCGACTGCCAATGGGTCAGGATCAGGAAGTGCGCGAGCCTGCCGTCGATACGATGCATCAGGCTCACCGACAGGTTGCCCGGCGTGCCGCGGTAGTCGGGCACGGCACGCTCGCGGAGGAACGCCAGGTACTCATCGGCGTCCTCGCGCAGCGTGATGCCGTGCCACAGCCGCGCGATCATGTCAGCGCGGCAGCATCAGTTCGTTGAGCACAACGGCCAGCGCGCCCAGGCGTGAGGTGCTCCGGCGGGACGCGCCGCGACCCTGCTGGTGCTGGCTGCCGTCGCGCGGAGCGGACAGGCTGTTCTGCGAGGCCTGTGCTTCGTCGCCGTCCTGGGCCAGCGACAGTGCCAGTTCCGGGTTCTGGATGTACCCGTGCTGGAACAGCAAACCGGTGTAGATGTTCATGGCCAAGTCCTTGTTGCCTTGAGTGGAAGACAACGTTAGACCCGGGCGATTCGGCAAAAAAGCGATTGTTTGGCAAGTCTGTCTTGAATCTGGCTCAAGTCCAAGAAGAGGCGGCGCCCAGCTGCGCAGGCGCGCGTAAACCGTCCGCAGTACAGGCCGCGCGGACCAGACGTCTGGATTGCTTCGGCGCGGCAGACAGCCGCGCGTCGGTCATCCTTCGAGCGTGAAGCCGATCTTGATGGTGACCTGCCAGTGCGCGACCTTGCCGTCCTCGACATGACCGCGGGTTTCCAGCACCTGGAACCAGCCGATGTTCCGCACCGTGCCCGAGGCACGCTCGATCGCCTTGCGGATGGCGTCGTCGCAGCTGGTCTTCGACGAGCCGGTCAGCTCGAGGGACTTGTAGACGTGCTCACTCATGGCCTGGGTCTCCGTGGGGGAAGGACAACGCCGGGGAAGCAAAACGCCGAGCAGTGGAACCGCGATCCCCGCGCCGGTCAGACCACGGCGCGGGAGTCGCTGATCATAGCGCTGCCTGTCCTTGTCCCCGTTGATGCGCCTTCACAGCAGCGGCGCCATCACCTTCAGCTCGTCCAGCCGGTAGCCCTTCGCCATGGCACGCGTCTTGATCTGTTCCAGCAGCGCACGGTCCATTCCCGGCGTCCGCGACAGGACCCACAGGTGGTCGCGATCCGGGCCGCCGACCACCGCCCAGCGGTACTGCGGATCCAGGTCGATCACCCAGTAGTCGGCCCACACCATCGGCACCCAGGCCAGCCACTCCGGTGCGAAGCGCACCTCCAGTTGCCCCGGCTTTCCGCTGACCGGCCGCGCCACGCCCTCGGAGACATCGCGCTTGCCATCGCTGGTGCGGCAGGCATTGCGCACGCCGACGGTGCCGTCGGGTCGGGGCGTGTAGGTGGCGGTGATGTCGCCGACGCACTGGCGCTGCCAGAACATCGGCAGGTGCGCGATCTCGTGCCACTGGCCGCTGTAGCGTTGCAGGTCCAGCGCGGGCACCGGTGCGTTGGCCGTGGTGCTGGCGCGCGCCTGTGCCTGCACGGCGGGCGCGGTCAACGAAGCAATCGAAAGACTCGCTGCAAGAATCAGGCGCTGCATGGCCTCTCCTCGTGGTCAGGGAGGTGCAGGTTCCCGAGCGTGGTGTGGGCGAGGCGTGAGAATCGCGCGCAACGCGCGCGCAGCGTTCAGCTTTGCCAAGACGCCGCGACGGTCATAGCCACTGCAGCAGGAACCACGCCTCGACCGAAGTGTGCGGTGCCAGCAGCATCGGCTCGAGGTTGAAGGCATCCGGCGGCCCGCTCTGCGGTTCGACGCAGGTGGCGTGCGCAGCTGCGTCGTAGACCACCCAGTGCAGGCAGTCGGAGGTCATGCGGACGCGCGCCTCGCCGCGCTCCAGGAGCACCGGCAGATCGTTGATGAAGCAGTCGTCCCACGGCCCCGGCGTAGGCGCGATCAGCGGCCGCACAGCAATGCCGTCGGCGTCGCGCGGGTAGATCATGCGCGGCTCGAACTGCATGCGGTCGGGCTTGCGGAACCACGGATGCCAGCCGATCGTCGCCGGCATCGCAAGCTCGCCCGCGGTCACCGACAAGGTCAGCCTGATATGACGGTCGCCGACTTCGATGCGCTGGCGCGAGCTCCCGCCGAACGGCCAATGCTCGTCCTGCGGCAACACCAGCAAAAGCTCGGCGTGACCGGCGTCGTGCGAGTGCAGGTGCCACGGCATCGTGAAACCGACGCCATGGATCGCGTGCTCGCCCAGGTTCCGCGGCAGCTGGTATCGACGACTTTCGCTGGAAAAGCGACCGTTCCGCACTCGCCCGGCCCACGGCACCATCGGGTAGCAGCCCCATGCGATGGCGGCGCTGGTGCCTTCGCCGTGGCCAACCAGTTGCTCGACGCCATCGAGCCGGATCTGCGCGATGCGTCCGCCCGCTTCAGGCGCGATGTCGACCGCGAGCGCACCCGTACCGATCGTGGTGACCGGCCCCGTCGCCAGCGGAGCCATCGCGTCGGTGCGCGGATCACTCACCATACGGGTGGATGGTCCTGATCTTGCCGTGGTCGTCGTAATGGAGCTCGGTGACCTTGATCGAACGCAGGTGCGTCACGCCGCCCGACAGGATGGAGTCGTGATAGAACAGGTACGTGCGGCCCTGGAACGCGCAGATGGAATGGTGCGTCGTCCAGCCCACCACCGGCGTCAGGATCGTGCCTTGGTAGGTGAACGGACCGTACGGGCTGTCGCCCACCGCGTAGCACAGGAAGTGGGTGTCGCCGGTCGAGTATGAGAAGTAGTAGCGGCCCTGGTGCTTGTGCACCCACGACGCCTCGAAGAATCGCCGGTCGTGGTCTTCGGCGCGCAGCGGCTGGCCGGTCTCGTCGAGGATCAGCACCTCGCGCGGCACTTCGGCGAACTGCTTCATGTCGGCGCTCATGCGCGCGACGCGCGCGCCCAGCGCCGGCTCGCCATCGGCAGGCTCCACGTGCGACGCGCTATAGGCATTGTCGCGGTACTTCTGCAGTTGCCCGCCCCAGATGCCGCCGAAGTACATGTAGTGCTCGCCGTCGTCGTCGGCGAACACCGCCGGATCGATCGAGTAACTGCCTTCTATCGCCTCGGGCTCGGGCACGAACGGGCCTTCCGGCCGCGCGCCCGTCGCCACGCCGATCTGGAAGATGCCGTCGGCGCGCTTGGCCGGGAAGTACAGGTAGTACTTGCCGTCCTTGCTGGCCGCATCGGGGGCCCACATCTGCCGCTGTGCCCACGGCACGTCCTTGACGTGCAGCGCCACGCCGCAGTCGACGGCCTGGCCGGTCGGCGAGTCCATGCGCAGGACGTGGTAGTCCTCCATGCCGAAATGACCGCCGTCGTCGTCGAACGGCAGCCCGGCATCGATGTCGTGCGACGGATAGATGTAGAGCTTGCCGTCGAACACGTGCGCCGACGGATCGGCGGTGTAGATGTGGGTGACCAGAGGCTGCGAGATGGCCTTGGCAGCCAGCGCTTTCAGCTCGTCGGTGTCGATGTCGTCAGCCATGGCGATTGCCTTCGTGGTGGGGCGTGTGCGATCAGGTGGCGCTGCCGGCCTGCAGCCTGCGCGCACCCAGTTCCTGCTCGATGCGCGACTCCATCGACTTGTTGATCTGGTACAGGAACAGCAGCGCCACGCACAGCAGCAGCGGAATCGAGCAGTAGATGCTGACCGCCAGGCGGATGCCGTCGATGGTCTGCGCCGACTGGACCGGCTCGCCGGCCACGTAGCCGTAGTAGGCGAGCAGCCCGGCGACCAGCGCGCCGCCGACGCTCAGGCCGATCTTCAGGCCGCACAGCATCGCCGAGAAGATGATCGCGGTGGCGCGGCGGTAGTTGCGCCACTCCGAGTAGTCGGCGACGTCGGCGATCATCGCCCACAGCAGCGGAATGGTGATGCCGTAGAAGAAGCCGTGCAGGACCAGCGAGACGAACACCAGTCCCACGGCCGTCGGCGGGTAGAAGAAGAACGCCAGCAGGAACAGCGTGGAGACGAACAGCGCGCCACCGAACACGTCCCGCTTGCCGAAACGGTCGGCAAGGCGCTTGGAGAAACCGATGCCGATGATCATCGAGATGATGCCGGCGGCATTGAACATGCTGTACGCCGAAGTCGGCGCGTCCTTGGGCCACTGGAACTCGGTCAGGCCGATGCCGGTGAGCACGGCGTTCAGTCCGCCGATCAGGCGGTTGAAGCCGACGTCCTCGAGGAAGCGCCCCAGCGCGCCCGGATCCAGGTAGTACTGGAAGTAGTAGATGTACGAGCCACCCTTCAGCGCCAGGGTAACGAACACCAGGATGGTCAGCGCCAGCATCACGACCCACGGACGGTTGCGTGCCAGGTCGGCCAGGTCCTGCTTGATGCTCGACTTGTGCTCCGGCGCGGCGACGATGCGCTCGCGCGTGGTGAAGAAGGTGATCAGGAAGAAGACGGTACCGACCACGGCGAACAGCATCATGGTGTTGTGGAAACCGCGCACCTTGTCGCCGCTTCCCAGGATCAGCACCAGCGGCAGCAGCAGCACCTGGATCACGAACTGCGCCAGCATCACTGCCACGAAGCGGTACGACGACAGGCTGTTGCGCTGCGCCATGGAACCCGTGAGCACGCCACTGAGCGCGGAGTACGGCAGGTTGTTGGCGGCGTAGATCATCACCAGCAGGATGTAGGTCGCCAGCGCGTAGACCACCTTGCCCTGCTCGCCCAGGTCGGGCGTGCTGAAGGCCAGCAGCGAGAACACACCGAACGGGATCGCGGTCCACAGGATCCACGGGCGGAACTTGCCCCAGCGCGTGTTGGTGCGGTCGGCGGCGAAGCCGATGATCGGGGTGAACACGAACGCACCGAGCATGCCGCCGATGAAGATGATGGTTGCCGCCGTACCGGCCGGGATCCGGTAGACGTCGGTGTAGAAAAAGGCCAGGAAGGCGACCAGGGTCTGGAAGATCAGGTTCGCGGCGAGGTCGCCAAGGCTGTAGCCGACCTTTTCCCTGACGGAAAGAATTTCTGATGTGCCGTTCATTGACCACTGCTTGATGAGGTGGGAAAGCGTCCTGTACCGCGTCCCGGCACAGGCCCCGTATGGCGGCCCCAGTATGGCGCGGCCCGCACGCTGCCGAAGCACCGGGCGGGCCACGCGATGGTTCAACCACCGGTCAAACCAGTTCTTGCATCTGAATCAGAACGTTCCGCGAACACCCAGCAGCACGGTGTAACCCGGCTCGTAGTACTCGTAGGCAGCGTTGTCGTAGGCGAACGTGGTGCGCAGCGGTTCGCTGGTGATGTTGATCACGTTGAGGGTGATCTGCGGCTGCGAACGGATGTTGGCCAGGGTGTAGCTGGCCGACAGGTCGAGCTGGCCACGCGAATCGGTCAGCAGGCGGGCGGTCGGAATGCCGTTCTGGTTGGCGCCGGAGGAGATGATGTCGTCGGTCCAGGTGTAGGACAGGCGGACCTGGGCGACGTCATTTTCCCAATAAGCCGTTGCGTTCCACAGGTTCGGCGCGACACCGACCGCCACCGCCGGGACACCGGAGCCTTCCGAGCTCTGGTCGACCTTGGTGTAGTTGGCGGTGAAGCCCAGGCCTTCGACCCAGCGGTCGAGCGGCTGCACCCAGATCGCTTCGTAACCGGCGATCTTCAGCGTGCCGTCGGCATTGACCTGCTGCTGCACCTGCACCGTGGCGGCGGTCGGGCCACCACGCTGGTTCAGTGCGGCCTGCTGCGTCGGGTTCAGGTCTTCGTACGGAATGCCCAGCTCCGCGAACGGAATCGTGCGCGTACCCAGGACGGTGAAGCCCTCGATGTCCTTGCGGAAGTAGGTCAGGCCGACGAAGCCTTCGGCGCCGGTGTACCACTCGCCACCGATGTCGAAGTTGGTCGACAGGTACGGCTGCAGGTCCGGATTGCCCTGCGTGGCCTGCTGCGCCGACGGATCGCTGAAGTTGGTGTTCGGCAGCATGTCGCTCGGGTTCGGGCGGGTCAGCGTGCGCGAACCGGACATGCGCAGGACGACACTGTCGGTCGCATCCCAGGCAAGGTTCATCGACGGCAGCATTTCGTCGTAGCTGGACTGCAGCGTGCGCCACACGCGCGTCGTGCCGGTCTGGACCGGACCGCTGGTCACCTGGTCGGTGCTGACGTAGCGGACGCCGGCGTTGATGCGCAGCGGGCGGTTCCAGACTTCGGCTTCGCCGTTGGCTTCGACGTACGCGCCGAGGTTCTCCTCATCGATCTGGCCCGTGGTCGCGGCGGTGTTGGCCGAACCGGACTCCGGTGCGTTGTCACGCAGGGCGTAGTAGTTGGTGTCGTTCTTGAAGCGGTCGAAATCGACGGTGACGAAGCCGAACGGACCCGGGCGCAGGTACGAAGCCAGCTCCGGCTGCGGCACGCCCGCCAGCGGTCCGCCGATACAGGCCGGGCGCGGGTTGGGCACGCTGCCATCCGGGTTCAGGCCGCGGCACGCCGCGTCTTCCCAGGCAGCGCTGTTGTCGAAGCCCTGGATCCGGCGCGATGCCTCGTCGTAGGCGATGCCGACGCGGATGTTGCTCTTGTCCTCGCCGAACTGCAGGTCGGCACGGCCGCCCTTGGTTTCGACGACGCGCTTTTCGTTGTTGATGTTGACGCGGCCGCCGCTCCAGGTCCAACCGGCGTTGGGATCATTGAGATCCAGCGGCGTGGTCCAGGTCGGGATGTCGCCGCCGTTGTTGCTGTACTCGACCGTCGTGAACGGCGTGTTGACCAGCACCGTCGGCGATTCGCGGAACAGCCAGCTGCGGCTCATGTTGGCCTGGAAGTCGAGCTTCAGGTCATCGGCGAACCAGAACGTGCCGCCCGGGTTGATGTTCCAGAACTTCACGTCCTCGATGTACGGACGTGCTTCCAGGAAGAACTGGGCGTTGGTGAACGTGGCGCTGGTGACGACGTTGTTGCCGTCGACCTGCATGTTCAACGGAATGATGTTGCCGTTGCGACCGATCAGGTTGATGTCGATGCGGTCGTTGGTGCGGTGCGCCTCGGTGTACATCGTGTCGAGGTAGAAGTGCGCCGTGTCGGTCGGACGCCATTCCAGCGAGCCGACGAAGGCGTCGCGGTCGCGATCGCCGGACATGTGCACCGGGCGGCCGAGGCGCGGGATCAGCGCTTCGCTGATCTGGTCGATCGACAGGCCCGGGTTGTTGGCGAGCAGGAAATTGCGGTCGATCACCGTGCCCGGGGTCAGGCCGGCTCCGGCCGTGGTCGGAACGGTATCGGGGATGCGCCAGTTGCCGCCGCCGCCGGCGTTGCACGCTGCCGGCTGGTTGGTCGCGGGAGTACCGGCGGGCGGGGTCAGGCCGCACTGGGTGTAGGTCAGGCCAGGGTTGGTCCAGCCGACGCTCTCGAAACCTTCGACGCCGATCTTGCCCTGCACCGTCGACAGGCCGACCAGTGCACCGAAGGTGTTGTCGTCGTTGGTCCAGCTGCCGATCAGCGAACCGCGCGGGCTGTACTTCTCGCTGGTCTCGTTGTAATCGGCCTGCAGCTGGTAGGTCAGGTGCGTGCCGGGGCGGTCGAACGGCCGGACGCTGCGCATGTCGACCACGCCGGAAACGCCGCCTTCGAGCTGGCTCGCCAGCGGCGTCTTGCTGACCGACAGCTGGTTGAAGAACTCGGTCGGGAACAGGTTGAGGTCGACTTCGCGGTTCTGGTTCTGCGCGTTCAGGCCGATCGAGGCCGTGGCGATCGAGGAACCGTTGAGCGTGGTCTTGGTGAAGCTGCTGCCCAGGCCGCGGATGGCGATGTTGAGGCCTTCGCCATTGACGTCACGGGTGAGCTGCACGCCGGGAATGCGGTTGAGCGACTCGGCGATGTTGAGGTCCGGGAACTTGCCCATGTCCTCGGCGAACACCGTGTCGGTGACGTTGACGGCGTCGCGTTTTGCCTGGGTCGAATACTCCAGGCTCTTGCGGAAACCGGTGGCAACGACGCGGTCGAGATCGACGGCTTCCTGCGAGCCCGCCGGCGTCTGCGCCGGTGCGGCAGAGGTGTCTGCCTGCGCAACCTGGGTGGGTTGCGCCTGCTGCGTGGTTGCCTGTTCTTGAGCCTGTGCCAGCGCCGAACTGCTGGCCATGCCGAGCAGGGCAATGCCCAAGGCGCGCGACAAGGCCGTTCTTGCGATATGGATTTGCACCGTACTCCCCTCCCGTTTCTGGTGTCTGCGCCGGCGCGCGTTCGTTTTCGCTGCGCAGGCGAGGCTTAGGTTTTTGTTGGCTACATCAGCGGCGACGCTACAAATCCGTCTGAGGCGATCCGGGTCGGATGGTAGCGCTACCATTTTTGCCCCGCACGCTGCATAGCAACATGAGCGTTTTCAGCCCATGGGGCTGGGCAATTGGCTGACGCCCGATTGCGCAAGACGCAGAACCTATAGCGTTTTTCAGTTTGTGACCGCCGTCGAAGAGCAGTAGCCCGAGGCCCGATTCGTGTGCTAATGCTAGCGCTAACACTCGTCTGGACTGCGTCGGAAAACGCAGGGAAAACCGCGATGACACGATTCGCCAAACCCGCGCATGGCGCGTTGCACTGCAGCAATTTTCCTCGCGCCCGTCGCGCTGCGGCGACACTGGCGCAGGTCCGGACGGGGGTCGCATGAGCGAGGCAACCACGAGCGCAGGCTCCGCCGCGGCGCCGGTGGCGAAGGTCGGCATGTATCGCTGGCGCATCTGCGCGATGCTGCTGCTGGCCACGACCATCAACTACATCGACCGCCAGGTGCTCGGCGTGCTGGCGCCGTTCCTGCAGACCGAGATCGGCTGGAACGAGATCGAATACGGCTACATCGTCACCGCCTTCCAGGCTGCCTATGCGATCGGCCTGCTCTGCGCCGGCGCGATCATCGACCGCCTCGGCACCCGCGTGGGCTACGCGATCGCGATCAGCATCTGGAGCCTGGCGGCGATGAGCCACTCGCTCGCCGCCAGCGTGATTGGCTTTGCTGCCGCGCGCTTCGTGCTCGGCTTCGGCGAGGCCGGCAACTTCCCGGCCGCGATCAAGACCGTGGCCGAATGGTTCCCACGCAAGGAGCGGGCGCTGGCGACGGGCATCTTCAATTCCGGCTCCAACATCGGTGCGATCGTGGCGCCGATGATGGTGCCGGTGGTGGCCGCCACCTGGGGCTGGCAGGCGGCGTTCCTGGTCACCGGCGCGCTAAGCGCGACCTGGCTGGTGGCGTGGCTGGTGATCTATCGCACGCCGGAAGACCAGCCCAGGCTCAGTGCCGGCGAACTGGCCTACATCCGCAGCGATCCGCCGGAGCCTTCCGTGCGTGTCCCGTGGGCGCGCATCCTGCGCCATCGCCAGGCTTGGGCGTTTGTCGCCGCCAAGTTCATCACCGACCCGATCTGGTGGTTCTTCCTGTTCTGGCTGCCGAAGTTCCTGCACGCCGAGTACGGGCTGACCCTGCTCGGCCTGGGCCTGCCCCTGATCGTGATCTTCGTGCTCGCCGACGTCGGCAGCATCTTCGGCGGCTGGCTTGCCGGTCGCTTCATCCGCATGGGCTGGAGCGTCAATCGCGCGCGCAAGACCGCGATGGGCATCTGCGGCCTGGCCGTGGTGCCGATCGTGTTCGCCGCGAATGCCGACAACCTGTGGCTCGCGGTCGGCCTGATCGGCCTGGCAACGGCTGGCCACCAGGGCTGGTCGGCGAATGTGTTCACGCTGACATCCGACATGTTCCCGCGCCGCGCGGTCGCGTCGGTGGTCGGCATCGGCGGTTTCGCCGGCGCGGTCGGCGGCATGATGATCGCCACCTTCACCGGCTTCCTGCTGCAGACCACCGGCAGCTACGTTCCGGTGTTCCTGATGGCCGGATCGGCCTACCTGATCGCGCTGCTGGTGGTGCACCTGCTGGCGCCGCGCCTGGAGCCGGCACAACTGGACGGAGCAGGCGCATGAACGTCTTCAAGGGGGAAGGAAGGATGAAAGCACTCATGTTGGCCCTGCTCGCTGCCATGCCGCTGACACTGCAGGCGCAGGGCGCGCCACTCGCCGCCGGGCAGGCGAAGTTCCTGGGCAGCGTCCACAGCCCGACACAGCTGCGCGATTTTGCCGGCTACTGGAACAAGGTCACGCCGGAGAATGCCGGCAAGTGGGGTTCGGTCGAAGCCGTGCGCGACCAGATGGACTGGTCGGGCCTGGACGCGGCGTACCAGTTCGCGAAGAGCCACGGTTTCCCGTTCCACATGCACGTGATGGTCTGGGGCAACCAGCAGCCGGAATGGATGGAGAAGTTGCCGCCCGCGGAGCAGCGCGAGGAGATCGAGGAGTGGTTCGCCGCCGTCGCACAGCGCTATCCGGACCTGGACTACGTCGAGGTGGTCAACGAACCACTCAATGACCCGCCCAACAAGGACGACGAGGGCGGCGGCAACTACATCAATGCCCTCGGCGGCAGTGGCGCCACGGGCTGGGACTGGATCGTCGAGTCGTACCGCCTCGCGCGGAAAACCTTCCCGCGCTCGAAGTTGCTGATCAACGACTACAACATCACCAACAAGGACGAGAACACCCGCCGCTATCTCGAGATCATCGAGCTGCTGCGCAAGGACAACCTGGTCGATGGAATTGGCGTGCAAGGTCATGCCTTCGCGACCAAGCCCGACACGCCGATGTCGGTGCACCGCGCCAACCTCGATCGCCTCGCCGCGACCGGCCTGCCGATCTACGTCACCGAGCTCGACATCGATGGCGCGACCGACGCGCAGCAGCTCAAGGACTACCAGCGGATCTTCCCGGTGTTCTGGGAACATCCGGGGGTCAAGGGCATCACCCTGTGGGGCTTCCGTCCGGGCATGTGGCGTACCAAGGAGAAGGCCTACCTGGTGCGCAGGGACGGCAGCGAGCGACCGGCGCTGTCGTGGCTGCGTGGCTATGTTCGCGGCGTGACCGGGCCTGCCTCCTCCACGACCGCAACCGCGAAGTGATTGCAACGAAGAGTATCTGCACCATGAGCACCCCCAAAGCACTCGACCTGCACCCGGACCGCCTGTTCCCCGCCGAATCCGGCGCCCGCGCGATCGCGCGCCGCCTGTACGGCAAGGTCGCGCAACTGCCGATCATCAGCCCGCACGGCCACACCGATCCGTCGTGGTTCGCCGGCAACGAAGCCTTCGCCAACGCCACCGAGCTGCTGCTGATCCCGGACCATTACGTGTTCCGCATGCTCTACAGCCAGGGCATCGAGCTGGACGCGCTGGGAATTCCGCGTCGCGACGGTTCGCGTTCGTCCGTCGATCCGCGCTCGGCATGGCGTCTGTTTGCGTCCAACTTCCACCTGTTCCGCGGCACGCCGTCGTCGATGTGGCTCAACCACGTCTTCCACGAGGTCTTCGGCATGCGCGAGCGCCTGGATGCCGGCAACGCCGACCGCTACTACGACCACATCACTGCCGCGCTGCAGCAGCCGGAGTTCCGGCCGCGCGCGTTGTTCGACCGCTTCCGCATCGAGCTGCTGGCGACCACCGAATCACCGCTCGACCCGTTGCAGCACCACGCAGTAATCCGCGCCAGTGGCTGGCCGGGTCGCGTGGTCACGGCTTACCGGCCGGACCCGGTGGTCGATCCGGAGCATGAGGAATTCGCAGCATCGCTGGAGCGCTTCGGCGAGCTGACCGGCGAGAACGTCTACACCTGGGACGGCTACCTGCGTGCGCACCGCCAGCGCCGTGCCGCGTTCGCGGCGATGGGGGCGACTTCGACCGACCACGGCCACCCGACCGCCGCCACCGCCGACCTGCCTGCCGACGAAGCGCGCCGCCTGTTCGAGAAGGTGTCGCGCGGCGGTGCGAGCGCGGCCGAAGCCGAGCTGTTCCGCGCCCAGGTGCTGACCGAGATGGCGGCGATGAGCCTGGACGACGGCCTGGTGATGCAGATCCACCCGGGTTGCTTCCGCAACCACAATGCGCGCCTGTTCGAGCGCTTCGGCCGCGACAAGGGCGCGGACATGCCGATGCGCACCGACTACGTCAACGCGCTAAAGCCGCTGCTCGACCGCTTCGGCAACGAGCCGCGCCTGCGCGTGATCGTGTTCACCCTCGACGAGAGCACTTACGCGCGCGAACTGGCGCCGTTGGCGGGCCACTATCCGGCGCTGTTCCTCGGCCCGGCGTGGTGGTTCCATGACGCGCCCGAAGGCATGTGGCGTTTCCGCGAGCAGACCCTGAGCAGTGGCGGCTTCTACAACACGGTCGGCTTCAACGACGACACGCGTGCGTTCCTGTCGATTCCGGCACGCCACGACGTCGCCCGCCGCGTTGATTGCGCGTTCCTGGCCAAGCTGGTCAGCGAGCACCGCATGGACGAGGACGAAGCGGCCGAGCTTGCCGTCGACCTGGCCTATCGCCTGCCGAAGCAGGCCTACAAGCTGTGACCGTGGGAGCGAGCTTGCTCGCGATCTTTCGGAGCCGCGGCGGTGAAGGCCTGTCGCGAGCAAGCTCGCTCCTACGCAGAGCGCAGAGCGTCTGCGTCGTTGCAGCCGTGATCGCGGCCACGGTCGATGCTTCCGCCGGCGAGCGCATCTCGATCAACGGCGGTTGGCGTTTCCATCAAGGCGATCCGCCTGGCCTGTCGACGCGCCTGGACTACGACGTGCGGCCGAAGGTGACGGACAACCAGGATGGCAAGGCCGCTGATGCGCGTCCCGAGGAGGCCGAGCAACTCGCTGCACGCGCCGAGGGCGTGCTCAAGCCCTGGATCCTGCCCAGCGGCAACGCCTTCATCGGCGACCCGTCACGTCGTCATGTCCGGCCCGCGGGCGATCCCGGCGGTGATGTGGCGTATGTGCAGGCGAACTTCGACGATCGCGACTGGCAGCAGGTCACGCTGCCGCACGACTGGGCGATCGCCGGGCCGTTCCTGCGCGAAGGCCCTTACGGTGGCATGGGACGGCTGCCGAGTTGGGGCATCGGCTGGTACCGGCGCAAGCTGGATATTCCGGCCAGCGACCGCGGCCGCTCGGTCTTCCTCGATGTCGACGGCGCGATGTCGTACGCGACGGTGTGGCTCAACGGCCGTCTCGTCGGCGGATGGCCGTACGGGTACAACTCGTGGCGCGTCGACCTGACACCGTACCTGCGGCCCGGTGGTGACAACCAGCTGGCGATCCGCCTCGACAACCCACCGGATTCGGCGCGCTGGTATCCCGGTGGCGGGTTGTACCGGAATGTCTGGCTGACCAAGGTCGACCCGCTGCACCTGGCGCACTGGGGCACGCGCGTGACGACGCCTCAGGTGTCGGCCGACGCAGCAACGATCCGGCTCGATGCGACTCTCGACAACGATTCCGGACGCAGCACTGACGTCGAAGTTGCCACCGAAATCGTGGCGCTCGACGAGTCTGGCCAACGAACCGGTGATGTGGTCGCGCGCATCGCGCCGGCGCGAAGCAGTGTCGCCGCTCGTTCCAGTGCGACCGTCACCGGTGAGACCACCATCGCCCACCCGCGACTGTGGGGTCCACCGCCTTCACAGTGGCCGAACCGCTATGTCGCCATCACCACGGTGTCGCGCGAGGGCCACATGGTCGACCGTTACGAGACGCCATTCGGCATCCGTTCGGTGCGCTTCGACGCCAACGAAGGCCTGATCGTCAACGGCGAGCGCATCGTCATCCGCGGCGTCAACAACCATCACGATCTTGGCGCGCTGGGCGCCGCCTTCAACGTCCGCGCGGCCGAACGCCAACTCGAGATCATGCGCGAGATGGGCGCCAACGCCGTGCGCATGAGCCACAACCCGCCGGCACCGGAGTTGCTTGAGCTGACCGACCGCATGGGCTTGCTCGTGATCGACGAGGTGTTCGACTCGTGGGAACGCAAGAAGACGCCGCTCGACTTCCATCTGATCTTCCAGGACTGGCACGAGCCCGACCTGCGCGCGATGCTGCGCCGCGACCGCAATCATCCGTCGATCGTCGCCTGGAGCGTCGGCAACGAAGTCGGCGAGCAGTACACCGGCGAGGCGGGCGCGGCGATCGCCCGGCGCCTGCACGACATCGTCCGCGAGGAAGATCCGACCCGCCCGACCACCAATGCCATGAACTGGGCCAAGCCGGACATGCCACTGTCGGCCGTGCTCGATGTGATCGGCCTGAACTACCAGGGCGAAGGCATCCGCGACACGCCCGAGTTCGAAGGCACCGAACGCATCCGCACGCGGCCGCAGTACCCGGCCTTCCATGCGCGCTTTCCGGACAAGGCCATCGTCAGCACCGAGACCGCGTCGGCGCTGAGCAGCCGCGGCGTGTATCTGTTCCCGGTGACGAAGGAGTCCAGCGCTCCGGTCCGCGATGGCCGTGGCGGCGATTCGAAGATCCGCCAGGTCAGTGCGTTCGAACTGCACGCGGTCGATTTCGGCTCAAGCGCCGACAAGGTCTTCGCTTCGCTCGACCGTCATCCGTATGTGGCCGGCGAGTTCGTCTGGACCGGTTTCGATTACCTCGGCGAGCCGACGCCCTACTACGACTCGCGCAGCTCCTACTCCGGCATCGTCGACCTGGCCGGTTTCGCGAAGGACCGCTACTACCTCTACCAGGCGCGCTGGCGCCCGGAGCTGCCGATGGCGCACCTGCTGCCGCACTGGACGTGGCCGGGACGCGAGGGCCAGGTCACGCCGGTGCATGTGTTCACGTCCGGCGACGAAGCCGAGCTGTTCGTCAACGGCAAGTCGCAGGGCCGGCGGAAGAAGGGCCCGTACGAGTACCGCCTGCGCTGGGACGATGTGGTGTACCAGCCCGGCGAAGTGCGCGTGCAGGCCTACCGGAACGGCAAGCCCTGGGCCGAGGCGAGCACGCGCACGACCAGCGCGCCGGCGAAACTGGAGCTGCAGCCCGATCGCCAGCAGATCCGTGCCGACGGCAGCGACCTGTCGTTCGTGACATTGCGCATACTCGACCGCGATGGACAGCCCGTGCCCGATGCCGCTTCGCTGGTTGAGTTCAGCGTCGACGGGCCCGCCGAAATCGTCGCTACCGACAATGGAGATCCGACCGACATGACCCCGTTCCCGTCGCACCAGCGCAACGCGTTCAACGGCCTCGCGCTGGTGATCCTGCGCAGCAAGGCAGGCCAGGCCGGCACCGTCACGGTTCGGGCGCAGTCGGCAAACCTGCAAGCCGCGCAAACCACGGTGCAGGTGCGCTGATGCTTCGCAACCCGATCCTCGCCACATTCGTCGTCACGCTGCTGGTGACCGCAAGCGGGTGCGCACCGGCAGTCGATCCGACCGCCAAGCACGCCTACCCGACCGTCGGACGCATCACCGTGCACGACGACGCACTGCGTTCGATCGTCGCGCCTGACGCGCGCATCGAGCGGATCGCCGAGGGTTTCACCTGGTCCGAAGGCCCGCTGTGGATGGGCGACGGCCAGTACCTGCTGTTCAACGATGTGCCCGGCAACACGATGTATCGCTGGTCGGCGCGCGACGGGCTGTCGGTGTTCCTCAAGCCGTCGGGTTACGGCGGCACGGATGTGGAGGGGCTGCGCGAGGCCGGCGCGAATGGGCTGGATGTCGAACCGGAAGGCACGGTGTTGCTGGCCGACTCGGGTTCGCGCCTGGTCGCGCGCCTGGACCCTTCGAGCAAGCGCAAGACGACGCTTGCCGCTGCCTACCAGGGCAAGCGCCTCAACAGTCCCAACGACGTTGTCCGCCACAGCGGGGGCTCGGTGTACTTCACCGATCCCCCGTACGGACTGAAGGGCATCGACGAATCGCCGCTGAAGGAGCAGCCCGCCAACGGCGTCTACCGCCTCGACCGCGACGGCTCCGTGCACCTGATCGAAGGCGGCCTGCGCTTCCCGAACGGCGTCGCACTCTCGCCCGACGAACGTACGCTCTACGTCGCCAACTCCGACGAGAAGCACCCGGTGTGGATGGCGTACCGGCTGGACGATCGCGGCAACGCGCTCGACCGTCGCGTGCTGGCCGACGCATCGGACCTGGTCGCCGCGGGCGCCAGCGGTGCGCCGGACGGGCTATGCATCTCCAGTGACGGCCACCTGTTCGCCAGCGCACCCGGCGGCCTGCTGGTGATGGATGCCAATGGCAAGCGGCTGGGCCTGATCGAAACCGGAAGCCGCGTGTCAAACTGCGCCTTCGGCGACGACGGCCGCACGCTGTACCTGACCTCGCACACGTTTGTCGCGCGCGTGCGAGTGGCGGTCACCGGTCTGGGGTTCGGACACCCGACCGGTAACGGCGACTGACCGGAGCGACCGGCCGCGGCAGGTAGCCGGGGCTTCGTCCGCTATAATCGCCCCGTTGTCCACGTCTCTTTGAGGTGTTGCGCCATGCGCCAGTGATGCCGCCGTCGTTCTGACGGCCTGACCGCCTCCATCCCATCCGGGTGGATCGGCCCATGGCATACCTGGAGTCCGCATGACCTCGCCCTTGCTCGCGCTCGAGCGCGTCGCATTCGTCCTGCCCGATGGCAGGCCTCTTTTCACCGATCTCGATGTCCAGCTCGACCACCGCCGCACCGGCCTGGTTGGTCGCAATGGCGCGGGCAAGAGTGTGCTCGCACGCATCCTGGCCGGCGACCTTGTGCCGACCGCTGGGCAGTGCCTGCGTGCGGGATCGGTGCACTACCTGCCGCAGCAGATCGTGGCTGCCCATGGCGCCAGCGTCGCCGCCGTCGCCGGCGTGCAGCCGGTGCTGGACGCACTTGCACGAATCGAAGCCGGCAGCGTGGACGGGGCGGATTTCGACCTCGTCGCGGAGCGCTGGGACATGCGCGAACGCATCCATTCCGGACTCATCGAGTGCGGCCTCGGCGAGCTGCGGGCGGATTCTCCCGCCGCCTCGCTCAGCGGTGGCGAGCTGACCCGTGTCGCGCTGCTTGCAGCGCGGCTCGGCGAAGCCGATTACCTCGTCCTCGATGAGCCCAGCAACCACCTCGACCGGGAGCAGCGCGGCGCACTGCTGCACCAGCTGGGCCAATGGCCGCGCGGATTGCTGGTGGTGAGCCACGACCGCGAACTGCTGGAATCGATGGAGCGGATCCTCGAATTGACGCCGGGCGGATTGCGCGACTATGCCGGTGGCTACTCGCTGTACGCACAGGAGCGTGCAATGCAGCAGCAGCAAGCCGAACGTGAGCTGGCACGGGTAAAGGTCGAGCGCCGCCGTGGCGAAACCCGGATGCGCGAGCAGCGCGAGCGTCAGCAACGCCGCCAGTCGCGCGATTCCAGACAGGCGCGCGACGCCAATCAGGCGAGGATCCTGCTGGGCAACCTGAAGCAGTGGAGCCAGGCCAGCGCCGGCAAGTTGCAGCACCGGCATGCCGACCTTTCCGCAAAGCTCGCCGACGACGTGCAGCAAGCGGCCCGGCACGTCGAATCCGAAACGGGCGTGGCGTTGTTCGCGCCCATGCCGCCGGCGGCATCGCAACGCCGCGCGGTGCGCCTGGAACAGCTGCTGCTGCCGTTCGGGGCCGTGGCGGCCCATCCGCTCGATCTCGATATCGGCGGTTGCCAGCGAATCGGCCTGGTGGGAGCCAACGGCAGCGGCAAATCGACGCTGCTGAAGCTGCTGGCCGGCTCGGTGGCGCCGGCAGGCGGCCGCTGCGAGGTCAATGTGCCGACTGCTTACCTCGACCAGCAACTGGAAACGCTGGCCGCGGATGCGACACCGCTGCAGTCGCTATCGCAGGCCAATCCGTCCGCCGAGCAGGCCGAGCTGCGAACACGCCTGGCACTGCTGGGATTGCCGGCGGAGGCCGTGCTGACGCCGAACCATCGGCTCAGCGGCGGTCAGCGCCTCAAGGTCGCGCTGGCGTGCGCCGTGTATCGCACCCAGCCCGCCGAGCTGTTGTTGCTCGACGAGCCGACGAACCACCTCGACCTTGCATCGGTCGAAGCGCTGGAGCTCATGCTCCTGCGCTATCCCGGCGCGATGGTGGTGGTGTCGCACGACGAAGCGTTCCTGCAACGCCTGGCGCTGGATGCACGGCTCGAGGCGCGTCCACAGGGGTGGCAGTTGACGCTGCTCTAGGCGTCAGTCCGACAGGGCACGCCAGACCGCGGCTGGCGTGCCGTCTCCAAGCGTGGCATACGCCTCGCGCACCGCATCGACGAAACGCGCGTCGGCCGAGAGCGGCGCGAAGATCGAATCCAGTGCCAGGAAGCTTGCGACGTCGTCGTTTGCATCGCCCGTCGCGGCACGGCCGACTTCTGCCAGTACGTCTGCCATCGGATCGACCAGCGCCACGCCATTGCGCGCCTGGCGACGCACGAACTGCATCCACGCCGCGACGGGCAGGCACAGCAGGTCGATCGGGCGGCCTGCGGCGAGTGCATCGCTGATGGTGCCCAGCAGCCGCACCGGCAACTTCTGCGAGCCGTCCCAGGCGATCTGCAGTAGCCGGTGCTGGATCGCCGGATTGCGGAAGCGCGCGAGGATCGCCTCGACGTAGGCGCCGGCATTGAAGCCGGCAGGTGCCTTCACGTTCGGGACGATGCCATCGTGCATCAGCCGCTCGACGAAGCCGGCCAGCACCGGCGTGGCCATCGCCTGCGCCACGGTCTCGATGTCCATCAGCGCGCCGAGGTAGGCCAGCGCCGAATGCGGTGCGTTGAGCAGGCGCAGCTTGGCGCGGTCGTAGCCGGCGATGTCGCCGCTGAGGGTCACGCCAACCTTCTCGAACGCGGGCCTGCCGTTGCAGAAGCTGTCCTCGACCACCCACTGCGTGTAGGCCTCGCGCTGCACCGGCCAGGCGTCGCTGCAGCCCAGTTGTGCGGAGACGCGCTCGCGCAATGCGTCGTCGGTGGCCGGTGTGATGCTGTCGACCATCGAGCACGGGAAGGCCACTTCGGACTCAATCCAGCGCGCGAGCTCGCGGTCGAGCTTCCACGCGTACTGGACCACGGCGCGCGCGAGCTTTCGGCCGTTCTCGGGCAGGTTGTCGCAACTGAGGACCGTGAACGGCGGCAGGTGCAGCTTGCGCCGTGCCGAGAGTCCGGCGACGACGTAACCGATGGCGCCGTTCGGTGCATCCGGTGAAGCCAGGTCGTGGACGATCTCCGGATGGGTGAGGTCGAGATCGCCACCGTCCAGGCAATAGCCCTTCTCGGTGATGGTCAGCGTGACGATGCGCACCAGCGGATCGGCCAGGCGCTTGAGCACCTGCTCGCGCTGTTCGCGGGCAAAGAGCAGTTCGCGGATCGAACCGATCACGCGCAGCGACGGGTTCTGGCCGAGCAGGGCCAGCGCGTACAGGCCATCCTGCGGTTGTAGCGCGTCGCGCACGTCACGGCTGTTGAGGCTGACGCCGCAGATCGCCCAGTCCGGTTCGCTGGCGAGCACGTCGTCGACGTAGACGGCCTGGTGGGCGCGGTGGAACGCGCCGACACCGATGTGGACGATGCCGATACGGGTGCCGGCGCGGTCGTACGCAGGACGAATGATGTCGGGCGGCAGCGTCGCGAGTGCAGCCTGGTTCAAGCGGTTGGACATGATCTTCCTTCAGTGAAACCCACTACCCCGTCATCCCCGCGAAGGCGGGGATCCATGGACGTCGCCATTGCGTCGTTGACGTCCATGGGTTCCCGCCTTCGCGGGAACGACGGTAGTACTTACTTCGTCACGGTCAGCTTCGTCTTCGCGCGAATGTCCTCGCTCGACGCACCGACCTGCACTTCATAGCTGCCCGCATCGACCGCGTACGCCTTCGCGCCTTCATCGTAGTAGCGCAGGTCAACCGAGGGATCGAGCTTGAAGGTCAGCGTGCGCTCCTCGCCCGGCTGCAAGGTCACGCGCTGGAAGCCGCGCAACTCCTTTCGCGCACGCGGCTGCTTCGGATCGAGCGCGCGTGCGTACAGCTGCACGACCTCGTCGCCGGCGCGCTTGCCGCTGTTGCGGACCTTGACCGTCGCCGTCACCGGTTGCTTCGCACCGGCCTTGGCACGATCAAGGCGCAGGTCGGAGTAGGCAAACGTCGTGTACGACAGGCCGTGGCCGAACGGATACAGCGGCTCGCCATCGAAGTAGCGGTAGGTGCGGCCCTGCATCGAGTAGTCGTCGAATGCCGGCAGCTTCTCGTCGGCCTTGTAGAACGTGACCGGCAGGCGACCGGCGGGATTGGCGTCGCCGAACAGCACGTCCGCCACCGCATTGCCGCCGCGCTGGCCGGGATACCAGGCCATGACTATCGCTGGCAGGTTGTCCTTGGCCCAGTCCACCGCCAGCGCCGAACCCGCGGTCAGCACCATCACCACCGGCTTGCCGGTCGCGTGCAGCGCTTCGAGCAGCTTGCGCTGCGTCGCGGGCAGGCGCATGTCGGTGCGGTCGCCACCGGCGAAGCCCGGGTAGCTGACCGTCATCTCCTCGCCTTCGACGTCGCCGGTGAGGCCGCCAACGAAGATCACCACGTCGGACTCGCTCGCCACCTGCAAGGCTTCCTCGAACGGCGGTTTGGCGCCGGGCATGCGCCAGGCCAGGCGTACGCCCGCGTCACGCTCGCCGTCGTAGTACTCGAGCTTGAGGTCGTAGCTGCGGCCTGCCTGCAGCGTCACGGTGGTGCTGTCGGCGCGCAGGCGGTCGCTGTCCTTCCACTGGTCGAGCACGAGCTTGCCGTCGAGGTACAGGCGGAAGCCGTCGTTCGCCGATGCTTCGAGCTGGTAGCTGCCCGACACCGGCGGCAGCAGCTGGCCGCTCCAGCGGATGCTGAAGTTGTCCGACGGCACCGACTGACCGCCGTGCGCTTCGCCGCGCGCCATCAGGTTGTCGGTCGGCGAGCCGCGGTCCCAGCGAAAGCCGATCTGCGAATCGACGCGCACCAGCGCCGGCTTGCCGGACAGGTCGCGGCTGCGGAAGTACTCGCCGCGCAGGCCGCGCTCGCTCGAACCCTTTTCCGGGCGCAGGTATTGCGGCTCGATCAGCGGCGTCGCCGCCGGATCGTCGCGACCTTCCACCAGGTCGACGCCGCGCGCGTGCACCACCTGCGCGTTCGGCACGGCCTGGCGGATGCCCTGCAGGATCGTCACCGGCGCGGATGGCGTGCCGTAGTAGTTGCCGAGCAGCGCCATGGTGTCGTCGGCCGTAGGGCCGACCACCGCAATCCGCTTCGTGTCACGCGACAGCGGCAACACGCCGTCGTTCTTGAGCAGCACGATCGACTCCTGCGCGACCTTGCGCGACAGCGCGTCATGCGCGGGCGCCTGGTTGACCGAGTACGGGATGCCGGCCCAGCGCACCTTCTCCGGCGGGTCGAACATGCCCAGGCGCATCCGCGCAGTGAACAGTTGCGTCAGCGCGTGATCGATCTCGGCTTCGGTGATCAGCCCCTTCTTCACCGCCACCGGCAGCGACGGCGTGTAAGTGTCGCCGCAGTCGAGCTGGGTTCCGTTCTTGACCGCCAGCGCGGCTGCCTCTTCCGGCGTGGCGACGATCTTGTGGTGCTTCCAGATGTCGACGATGGCCCAGCAGTCGGAGACGACGTAGCCCTTGAACCCCCACTGGCCGCGCAGCGTGTCCTGCAGCAGGAACTTGCTGGCGCTGGCCGACTCGCCGTAGACGCGGTTGTAGGCGCCCATCACCGCGTCGACCTGGCCTTCCTTCACCAGCACCTCGAATGCGGGCAGGTAGGTCTCGTAGAGATCGCGCTGACTCGGCCTGGCGTCGAAGGTGTGGCGGTCGGCCTCAGGACCGCTGTGCACGGCGAAGTGCTTGGCGGTGGCGTCGAGCTTGCGGTACTTCGGGTCGTCGCCCTGCAGGCCCTTCACGAACGTCACGCCCATGCGCGCGGTGAGGTACGGATCCTCGCCGTAGGTTTCCTGGCCACGGCCCCAGCGCGGGTCGCGGAAGATGTTGATGTTGGGCGACCAGAACGTCAGGCCCTGGTAGCGGCCGTGCTGCCCCTGCCGGGCGAACTCGTGGTGCTTGGCACGCGCTTCGTCGCTGATGACGGTGGCGATCTGGCCCATCAACGGCACGTCGAACGTCGCCGCCATGCCGATCGCCTGCGGAAACACGGTCGCCGCGCCGGCACGGGCGACACCGTGCAGCGCCTCGTTCCACCAGTCGTACGCCGGCACGCCGAGGCGTTCGATCGCGGGCGCGCCGTTCTGCATCTGCGCGGCCTTTTCCTCGAGCGTCATGCGCGAGACGAGGTCGGCGGCGCGCGCTTCGAAGCTCTTGTCGAGATCGAGGTAGGCCGGCGTCGCGCACAGCGCCTGTGTGCTCGCGGCAAGGAGCACGGCAGCAATCACCGCGCGCAAGGTTGCAACCCCCACCTTTCCGGAAACGTCATCCCCGCGAAGGCGGGGATCCATGGACGTCGCTCGTGAAGCACCAACGTCCATGGATTGCCGCCTGCGCGGCAATGACGAGCAGGTTTCTTCCCGGCCAATGTCATTCATTATTTCGTCTCCGTACGCGCATAGGGCCCCACCACCGCGCCGACGAATCCGCCGGCAACGTCGGTGCTGAGGATGGTTCCGTCTTCGTTCTTGCGCAGCCACTGCCAACCCTTGCCGTCGGCATCGAAACCGAATGAGTAGGCACCGCTGTCGCCGGTGATCTTCAGTTTCAGCGTCTTCGCATTCGCAATCGCCTTCGTGGCGATCGTGCTGGCCTTGCCGTCGACGCTGCGCTGCAGGAACAGCTCAAGGCCCGCGCCGGCACGGCGCACGCCCAGGAAGTACCAGTAACGCTCGTTCTGGAACGCGACGATGCCCGCTTCCGTGCCCGCCTCGACCGGCACCGTCAGCTCGGTGCTCGATTCGAAGGCCAGGTGCTGCTGCCTTCGCGCCAGGAACGAGGGATTGCGCAACGTGCCCAGGCCTTCCACCAGCGGATGGATCGCCAGCTGGCCCGGCTTCGCAGCCAGGTCGGCCCAGGGCTGCTTCGGCACGCGCACGTGCATCCACGCGCGATCAAGCTTCGGTTTGTCGAACTCGTCGCGCCAGGTGAAGTTGCCGGTCATCGGGGCCTGCGACTTGCCGCGCTCCATGAAGGCAGGTCCCGGCAACACCTGCGGTATCGCCCGCCCGTGCTCGAGGATCACCGGCCAGCCGTCCTTCCACGTCACAGGCAACAGGTAGGTCTCGCGCCCGGTGTTGTAATGCGTACCACCGTAGTTGCGACTGGCGAGGAAAATCGCCCACCAGCTGCCATCGAGCCCTTCGACCAGGTCGGCGTGGCCGGCGTTGGTGATCGGGTTCGCACGCGCCGGGTCGAGGTCGCGCTGGGTCAGGATCGGGTTGCCCGCGTACGGCGCATACGGACCCCACACGTTGCGACTGCGCAGAACCACCTGCGAATGATCCGGCCCGGTGCCGCCTTCGGCGCAGACCAGGTAGTACCAGCCTTCGCGCTGGTAGATGTGCGGGCCTTCAATCCAGATCGGGTTCTTCGACGGATCGACGCCGCCGTCGATCAGCACCTTGCGCGGACCGACCGGCTTGCGCTGCGCCAGGTCGAATTCCTGCATCCAGATCGCGCGGTGGCCGTCGTAGCGCGGCTTGCCTTCCGGCTCGCCGTTGTTGAGGAGGTAGGCCTTGCCGTCGGCGTCGAAGAACAGCGACGGATCGATGCCATCGATGGTCGGCAGCCAGACCGGATCCGACCACGGGCCGGCCGGATCCTTCGCCGTCACCAGGAAGTTGCCGCCGTTATCGACCGCGGTGTTGACCACGAAGAAGGTGCCGTCGTGGTAGGCGATCGTCGGTGCGAACACGCCACGCGACATGCCCAGGCCATCGAAATCCAGCTGCGACGGCCGCTCGATCGCGTTGCCGATCTGCGTCCAGTGCACCAGGTCGCGGCTTTCAAACACCGGGATGCCCGGGTAGTAGGAGAAGCTGGAGTTGACCAGATAGTAGCGATCGCGCGCGCGGACCACCGCCGGATCGGGATGGAAACCGGCGGCCACCGGATTGCGGAAACTGCCTTCCGGCAACGGCTGCTCGAACGTGGCGTCGTGGCCGCGGTACTCGAACCAGTCGAACAGCACAGGCTCGCGGGCGTGCGCCGATGCAGCCGACAACGCCAGCAGCAACGGAACCATCTTCCTCGACAGCTTCGTCATCGTGATCACCAGTCCCACATCGAGCCGTCTTCCAGGCGCGCGATCGGCAGCTGCTTGGGCGAGTACGGGTAGCGCGCGGCAAGCTTCTCGTCGATGGTCACGCCGTGGCCCGGTGTGTCGCCGACGTGCAGGCGACCGTCGCGGAACACGTAGTCGTGCGGAAACACTTCGTTGGCCTCTTCGGAGTGGAACATGTACTCCTGGATGCCGAAGTTCGGCACCCAGGTGTCGAAGTGCAGCGCCGCGCCCATGCACACCGGCGACAGGTCGGTGGCGCCGTGGAAGCCGGTGCGCACCTGGTGCAGCCCGGCGAAGTCGGCCAGTCGGCGCAGGTGGGTGATGCCGCCACCATGGACAATCGTGGTGCGGATGTAGTCGACCAGCTGGTTCTCTATCAGGTGCTTGCAGTCCCAGATCGAGTTGAACACCTCACCCACCGCCAACGGCGTGACCGAGTGCTGGCGGATCAACTCGAACGACTTCTGGTTCTCGGCCGGGGTGGCGTCTTCCAGCCAGAACAGGCGGTAAGGCTCGACGTCGCGGGCCAGGCGCGCGGCCTCGATCGGGCTCAGGCGATGGTGCACGTCGTGCAGCAGCTCGACATCGTTGCCGTGGTCGGCGCGCAGGCGTTCGAACAGCTTCGGGACGACTTCCAGGTACTTCGGCGTCGACCACACGGTCTCGGCGGGCAGTTCGCTCTCGGCCGGCTCGTAGGGCTTGCCGGCGGTGGAAATTCCGTAGGCCTTCTTCACGCCCGGCACGCCGCACTGCGCGCGCACGGCGAGGAAGCCCTTCTCGCGGTACTTGCCGACTTCGTCGCTGGCCTCGCTGATGTCGCGGCCGTTGGCATGGGCATAGACCAGCGCGCCCTCGCGCGAGCGACCGCCCAGCAACTGGTACAGCGGCAGGCCGGCCATCTTGCCGAGGATGTCCCACAGCGCGACGTCGACCGCGGCAATGGCCGTCATCGTCACCGGGCCACGGCGCCAGTAAGCGCCGCGATAGAAGAACTGCCAGATGTCCTCGATGCGACCGGCGTCGCGGCCGATCAGGTTGGGCACCAGGTGATCCTGCAGGTACGACGCCACGGCCAGCTCGCGGCCGTTGAGCGTCGCATCGCCGAGGCCGACGACGCCCGAGCGGGTTTCGATGCGCAGGGTGACGAAGTTGCGTCCCGGGCAGGTAACGATGACGCGTGCGTCGACGATCTCGCGGTCGCGCGAGGAGCCGTGAGTTGTTGTTTCGGTGTGGGGGGGCGTGCTCATCTTCGAATCGCTCGGCTGGGTTCGTTTACTTGATCGGGGTTTCGAACGGACCGGCGGGCAAGCCGGCGCCGTCAAACAGGGTGCAAACCGGGCCGTCGGCCCAGCAGTAGCGCACGCGCGTGGCCTCCGCCGTCGCAGCGGCGCGCAGGGTCACGCTGTTGCCGCTGATGCGGGCATCGGCGTAGTGGCAGCTGTCCTTGTCCGCGCCGCACAGCTCGAAGCCAATCGGGCCATCGGCGCCGAAGGCGACCAGCCCGTCGCTGACATCGGCGAACGAGACCACCACGGCGTCGCCTTCGCGCTTCGCCGATGCCGGCACCGGCCCCGAAGGGGGTTGCTTGTCACCGTAGATCGCGTGGCGTGCGGCACGGGCCAGGCGGCGCCCGAGCTCCTGCTTGTTCGGCGGGTGGATGTCGTAGCGGTCGCCGATATCGATCGTCACCGCGAGGCCGCTGTGCGCATCCTCATCGACGACGTGGCGTTGTGCTTCGCGCAGTTCGGCCCAGCCGCTTTCGGCCGGTTGCGACTTCGGCATGCCGTAGCCCGCGAGCTGGATGATCAGCGTCGGCAGGTCGGCGCCGAAGCGCGAGCGCCAGTCCTTGCGCCACATGCGCAACAGGTCGCCATAGCGATCGGCTTCGAAGGTGTTCGACTCGCCCTGGTACCAGAGCATGCCGCGGAAACCGTACTTGCCAATCGGCGAGATCATGCCGTTGTAGAGCGTCGACAGTCCCGCTGCCGTCTGCCACGGCGCGCGTGGCGGCCAGTCGTAACCTGGTGCCGGACGATACTTCCACGCGCCGTCGAGCGGTACGGTGGTGCCGTCCTTGAAGCGGACCGCGTACGCCGAGGCGGGACCGCTCATGCCACCGGCGCGATAGGTGTCGAGCACGTTGATCGTGACCGAGTTGTCGCCAGCCTTCAGCAAGCCGGCGGGCAACGGATACTCGCGCCCGGAGCCCGGCCCATAGGTGCTGCCGACTCCATGGCCGTTGACCCAGGTCATGTCGACTTCATCGATCGAACCCAGCAGCAGCACCGCCTCCTGCGCGGCCTGCTGTTCGGTGAGCTTCACCGACGTGCGGAACCAGACCATGCCGTCGTACTCGGCAAGGTCCTTGACGCCCCATTCCTCCCACGGACCGAGCGCAGGCGGCGCGTTGCGCCAGCCGTCGGTCGCGGAGTAGCTGGCCGTCCACGGCTCATCGCCCGCCTTGAACTCCTTGCGACCGCGCCACCACTTGGCCCAGACGTCACCCCACTGCCCCACCGCGGCGACGGGATCATTCGCGTACGACGCCAGCACGTCGAGCTCGTCGTCGTACTGTCCCGAAGCGCGCAATGCCTCGCCGCTGGTCCAGGCCTGGATGCGCGAGCCGCCCCAGGCCGCGGTGACCAGGCCCATCGGCACGTTCACGGTCTTCTGCAATTCGCGCGCGTAGTAAAAACACGCCGCGGAGAAATCGGGCACGGTTTCCGGCGAGGCCTTGAGCCATTTCACTTGCGTAGCGAAATGCTCCAGCGGCGTGACGCTGCCGGTTTCGCCGACGGTGAGCATGCGGATGGAGTCATTGGCGGACCCGGCGATCTCGGCACGCGAGTCCAGCGTGCGATGCACCTGCAACACCATGTTCGACTGGCCCGAGCACAGCCAGACGTCGCCGACCATCACGTCGTCAACGGTCTGCTTCATGCCGCCCTGCGCGCTGACGTTGAGCTTGTACGGCCCGCCCGCCGCCATCGGCGGCAGGGTCGCCTGCCAGCGGCCGTTCTCGTCGGCACGCGCACTGGCCTGCTTGCGGGCAAGCGTCACCTTCACCGCCTGCCCCGGCCCCGTCTGTCCCCACACGCGGATCGGCGCGTTGCGCTGCAGGACCGCATGGTCCTGGAACATTTCGTGCAGCAGCGGTGCCGGCCTGCGCTCGGACACGGTCGCGCCGGGCTGGTCCTGCAACGGTTCGTGCGCGTTGCCGCCGGCGCATGCAGCGGACGTCGCCAGCAGCGCCAATGCCAGCAGCCCGGCACGCGGCAGACGCAATGGGTTGGATGCAGTTGTCATGCTGGCTCAGTGACCCGGCGCGAAAGGAAAGGAAAGTGCCTCGTAGTACTCGAGCGAATGCGCGGGAGCCGCCTGCCCTTCCGGCAGCGGCCGCTGCGAGAACGTCTGGAAGTAGGCGATGCTGGCGTCGCGCCACCACTGCGCTTCCTTGTGCTGGATCGACAGGAACGTGGCGACCTGGGCGTGGCGCTCGGCATCGATGCGGCCATCCAGTCCGTTCCAGGCCTGCTCCATCTGCTTCACGCTGTCGACGCCGTGGGTGTAGCGGAGGACCAGCTCATCCCACAGCGTGCGGCCGGACTGCGTGCGGTAGTCCCAGGGCACGTGGTGGAACCAGAGCAGGTACTTCTCCGGCACGCGCTTGATGTCGCCGAACTCGCGCGCCACCGGCGGCGCGTACTGGGCCACGGCATTGCTGCCGCTGGCGCTGCGGTCGAAGCCGATGCCGTCGCGGTTGGCGCGGTGGTAGTACACCGATGTCCAGTCGGCACGCGGGCCGCCCGACACCCACGGACCCGGACCGTAGTGGTGGCCGTTGCCCATCAGGTGATGCAGGCCGAGCGGCGTCATGTAGTCGACCACCGCTTCGCGCGAACCCATCATCATCTCGACGATCGGCTTCACTACGTCGGCGTCGTTGGAGAAGGTCATCCGCGTCCATTCCTCGGCGATCGGCCGGGCCTTGAGCGACGGATCCCAGGCCATGCGGCCGAAGACATACCAGTTGGCCTGGTCGAACTGCGATCCGCTCCAGTTGCGGTCCGAACCGATGTTGGCGACGCCGGCCATGCCGGTCAGCGCGTACTTGTGCAGCGAGCCGTCGACCACCTTCGCCACGGTCGAACCCTTGCCGCGACGATGCGTGTCGGCTTCAAGCGTCTCCTCGTACATCGGCCCCAGGTAGGCCAGGTGCGTGGCGAAACCCAGGTATTCCTTGGTGATCTGGAACTCCATCATCAGCGGTGTCTTCGGCATCGCGCCGAACAACGGATGGAACGGCTCGCGCGGCTGGAAGTCGATGGCGCCGTTCTTGACCTGGACGATGACGTTGTCGCGGAACTTGCCATCGAGCGGCACGAACTCGCTGTATGCCTGCTTGGCGCGGTCGTCCGGTTCCTCGTGCGAGTAGACGAACGCGCGCCACATCACTACGCCGCCGTGCGGCTTGACCGCGTCGGCAAGCATGTTGGCGCCATCAGCGTGGGTGCGGCCGTAGTCCTGCGGTCCCGGCTGTCCTTCCGAGTTGGCCTTGACCAGGAAACCGCCGAAATCCGGAATGACCTCGTAGACCTCGTCGGCCTTGTCGCGCCACCAGCGCTGCACCTGCGCATCGAGCGGGTCGGCGGTCTTGAGGCCGCCGACCTCGATCGGCGCACTGAAGCGCGCACTGAGGTACACGCGGATGCCGTAAGGCCGGAACACGCCGGCCAGCGCCGCCGCCTTCTCCAGGTACATCGGCGTAAGGCTCAGCGCATTGGCGTTGACGTTGTTGAGCACGGTGCCGTTGATGCCAAGCGAGGCGTTGGCGCGGGCGTAATCGGTGTAGCGCGGATCGAGGTAGTCGGGCAGCTTGTGCCAGTCCCAGATCGATTCGCCGGCATAGCCGCGTTCGACGTGGCGATCGAGGTTGTCCCAGTGGTTGAGCACGCGCAGTTGGACGTGCGGGGACTGGCGCAGGTCGAGCGCCGCCAGCGGCTGGGCGGTCTGGATCAGGCGCAGGAAGTGGAAGGCGCCATACAGCGCGCCGACATCTTCGTTGGCGGCAATGACCGTGGCCGGGTGGCCGTCGACGCTGACGCTGCGGATCAGGTAGCCCTCGCGGCCGAGGCCCCGCAGCTGCAGGCGAAGCCCGGCAATAAGCGGCGAGGATGCGGGCGTGCCGACGATGACGGCGCCGTCCGCACTGATCGAATCCGACAGCGCAGGCGCGGTGCCCAGCAGCCCGGACAGGCCGCGCAGCAGTTCGGCACGCGTTGCGGCCTGGGTCGGCGTCGCGTCGGGCGCCGCCAGCTGCGAGACGTGCGCGCGGTAAGCCGTGGCACTATCGGTCGACAACGGCTGGTAACGCAGCCACAGGTCGTAGCCGTCCTCGGCGTGTGCGGCCGGCGCGACCGACAGTGTCGCGACCAGGGCCACCATCGCTAACCGAGCAAGGCCCAGGCGCCGGAATGCCTGGCGCAGCAGGCGCCTCGCCCCGGAGATCGCGGTGGCGCTGTCGCTGCGTGGGGCGGTTGTCGGTACCATGTGCTTCGTTGTCATTCCCTGTCCGATGTCACTTTGGTGTGGATTAGAACGTCTGCGCCGACCTAAGCAGAGCTAAGGAAGGAACGTTGGAAAAGCCCAAGAAATCGGTTCGCCGCAAGGGTCGCGCAGTCACCATCGATGAGGTGGCGGCGCTCGCCAACGTTTCGCCGATGACCGTCTCGCGCGTCGTCAACGGCTACGGCAAGGTCCGCGAGTCCACCCGTGAACGCGTCACCCAGGCGGTGCGCGAGCTGGGCTACACGCCCAACCAGGCCGCCAGTTCGCTGGCCGCGGCGCAGGACACGCGCATCGCCCTGATCTACACCAACCCCAGCGCGGCCTACCTGCGCGAGTTGCTGGTGGGTGCATTGAACGGTGCGTCGCGAACAGCCGCGCAGCTGGTCATCGACACCTGGGAGAACTTCGACGCCGAGCAGCAGCGCCATGCCGCGCGTGCACTGGCCAAGACCGTGGCCGGCGCGATCCTGCCGCCGCCGCTGTGCGAGTCCAAGGCGATCGTGTCGGAACTGGTCAATGCCGGCGTTGCGGTGGTGGCGATCGCGTCGGGCCGCTTCAGCCAGGAAATCTCCAGCGTCCGCATAGACGACTTCCACGCCAGTCGCGAGATCACCGCGCACCTGATCGCGCTCGGCCATACCCGCATCGGCTACATCAAGGGCAACCCGAACCAGACGGCCAGCGCGCGCCGCTACGAAGGTTTCCAGGCCGCGATGAACGAAGCCGGCCTCCCGCTGGATTCGGCCCTCGTACAGCAGGGCTATTTCACCTACCGCTCCGGTCTCGACGCCACGGAAAAGCTGCTCGGGCTGCGCAAGCCGCCGACCGCGATCTTCGCCAGCAACGACGACATGGCCTCGGCGGTCATCTCGGTCGCGCACCGGCGCGGCCTCGACGTGCCGCGGGACTTGTCGGTGGTCGGCTTCGACGACACCTCGGCCGCGACCACGGTGTGGCCGGAACTCACCACCATCCACCAGCCCATCGCCTCGATGGCCGATTCGGCGATCGACATCCTGCTGCGCAACATCCGCCGCAAGGATCGCAACACGCGCGTGGTGGTCGACCACGTGCTTCCCCACCAGCTGGTGTCGCGCGATTCGGTCGCGCCGCCGGCCAAGCCGGGCGACGCGACCGGCCAGTAAGGCCCGCATGGCGGGCCTCATGGCGACGCGGAACGGAAGCGGTGGAACCGGAAGCATCCTCCGGCTCAGCCTTCCATCTGTTCCAGTTCCTTGCCCTTGGTCTCGTAGACGTAGCGCAGGACGAAGAACACCGAGATGATCGCGGCGACCGTGTAGATGCCGTACGCGCCGGCCAGGCCGATGCTGCCGAGCAGCATCGGGAAGGTCACGGTGATGGCGAAGTTGGACGTCCACTGCGCCGCACCGGCGACCGCCAGGCCCGAGCCGCGGATCTGGTTGGGGAACATCTCGCCCAGCATCACCCACATCACCGGGCCCCAGGACGCGTTGAAGAAGATCACGTAGACGTTGGCCGCGACCAGCGCCAGCGTGCCCATCGAATCCGACAACGCCAGCTTGTGGTTGGCGTCGATCGAACCGGTGGTGAAGGCCCACGTCATCAGCGCCAGCGACACCGCCATGCCGGCCGAGCCGACCCATAACAGCGGCTTGCGGCCGATGCGATCGATCAACAGCACCGTCACCAGGCAGGCGCCGATGCTCAGCGCACCCGACAGCACGTTGATCAGCAGCGCGTCGCTTTCGGAGAAGCCGACCGCCTGCCACAGCACCGCGCCGTAATAGAAGACGACGTTGATGCCGACCAGCTGCTGGAACGTGGCCAGGCCGATGCCGATCCAGACGATCGGGCGGATCTTGCCGGTGGCCTTGTTGATCAGGTCCGACAACTGCGGGCGGTGATGGTCGGCCGACAGCGATGCGTCGATCTCGGCCAGCTTGGTCCGCGCCTCCGCCGCGCCGTAAAGCCGAGTGAGTACCGCCAGTGCATCAGCCTGGCGCTTCTTCACGACCAGGTAGCGCGGGCTTTCCGGAATCGTCATCAGCAGCACCAGGAACAGCAGCGAGGGAATCGCCTGCACCCAGAACATCCAGCGCCATGCCGCCTGTCCCAGCCACAGTCCCTCGGTCGAGGCACCGGCGGCCTTGGCCAGCAGGTAGTTGCTGAGGAAGGCGCAGAACAGGCCGCCGATGATCGCGATCTGCTGCACCGTGGCCAGACGGCCGCGGTAGCGCGCCGATGCGACTTCGGCGATGTACGCCGGCGACATCACGCTGGCGGCACCGACGGCGAAACCGCCGAGCACGCGCGCGATGACGAACATCGTCGATGTGGCCGCCGCGCCGGCGCCAATGGCCGACAGCAGGAACAGCACCGCCGAGATGATCAGCACCGAACGTCGGCCCCAGCGATCGGCCAGGCGTCCTGCGAAGAACGCGCCGATCGCGCAGCCCAGCAGCATCGAGGCGACCTCGAATCCGAGACCGGCCTTGCTTGAACCGAATGCCTGTTGCAGTCCGTCGACGGTGCCGTTGATCACGCCACTGTCGAAGCCGAACAGGAAGCCACCGATGGTGGCCACGCAGCTGACCAGGATGATCAGGCGGGTGTTCTCGGCGTCGTGCTTGGACGTGGCGTTTTCGAGCGTGGCGCTGTTCATGGCCTACCCCTCATTGTTGATCCGGCCCCCTGTCACCGCGCGTGGCGCGGTGACCTTCCCTTCTTCCCTTCCCCCGTTGCCGGAACGGGGGAAGGCTTGTGCCGCTCAGCGCATCAGGTACTGATTGAGCAGGTTCTCGTAGCGCTCCTGCTTGCCGCTGATCTTCGCAGGCTCGGCCTTGCCTGCAAGTGCACTAAGGGCGGCGAGGTCCAGCTTGCCGGCGGCGAAGTCGTTGCCTGCCCCCTTGTCGAAGCTGGCGTAACGTTCGGCGCGCCACTGTTCCCACGGCGACCTGGTCAGCAGCGCGTGCGCCACTTCCAGGCCGCGTGCGAATGCATCCATGCCGCCGATGTGGGCCAGGAACAGGTCGTCGGCATCGGTCGACTCGCGGCGCACCTTGGCGTCGAAGTTGAGGCCGCCCGGCTGCAGGCCGCCCTGGCGCAGCACCACCAGCATCGCGCCGACGGTGTCGTACAGGTCGGTCGGGAACTGGTCGGTGTCCCAGCCGTTCTGGGCATTGCCGCGGTTGGCGTCGATGCTGCCGAGCATGCCGGCATCCGATGCAACCTGCAGGTCGTGCTCGAAGGTGTGGCCCGACAGCGTGGCGTGGTTGGCTTCGATGTTGAGCTTGAAGTCCTGGTCCAGGCCGTGCTCGCGCAGGAAGCCGACGACGGTGGCCGAGTCGAAGTCGTACTGGTGCTTCATCGGCTCCATCGGCTTGGGCTCGATGAGGAAATTGCCCTTGAAGCCCAGGCTGCGGCCATAGTCGCGCGCCATCGTCAGGAAGCGGCCGAAGTGCGCCAGCTCGCGCTTCATGTTGGTGTTGTGCAGCGAGGCGTAGCCTTCGCGGCCGCCCCAGAACACGTAGTTCTCGCCGCCCAGCTCGACCGTTGCTTCCAGCGCGGCCTTGACCTGCACGGCAGCGCGCGCGACCACGGCGAAGTCCGGGTTGGTGGAGGCACCGTTCATGTAGCGCGGATGGCTGAAGAGGTTGGCCGTGCCCCACAGCAGCTTCACGCCGGTCGCCTTCTGGCGTTCCTTGGCGATGGCGACCATGTGCTTGACGTTCTTCTCGTACTCGCCGATGTCTTCGGCGTCAGGCGCCAGGTCGATGTCGTGGAAGCAGTAGTACGGCACGCCGAGCTTGGTGAAGAACTCGAACGAGGCATCGGCCTTGGCTTCGGCACGCGCCAGCGGCGTGGAAGCGGCATCCCACGGATAGACGCGGGTGCCCGGGCCGAACGGGTCGTGGCCGGCATTGCAGAAGCTGTGCCAGTAGCACACCGCGAAACGCAGGTGCTCGGCCATCGTCTTGTCGCCGATGCGCTTGTTGGCGTCGTAGTGCTTGAACGCCAGCGGGTTGTCGGAATCGCGTCCCTCGAACGGGATGCGGCCAATGCCGGGGAAGTATTCGCGGGCGCCGATGAAGGGAGTCGTCATGGTGGCTGTCACTTTTTCGAGTGTGAGGATGTGGCGGGCCGCTGGCCCGGCTGGCGTCAGGGCTTGGGGTTGTTGGGATTGGCGTGGGACTGCATGGCCGCATCGAGGTGGCGGCGGAACTGGCGGTAATGCGAGCGATAAGCGGAGGCGGCGTTGCCGTCGGGACGTGCGACCGAAGCCGCGTCGGTGCCGACGTGGTCGCGCGCGATAGTCGCGATGTCGTCGCCACCGCCGTTGGCGCGGCCGTGCGCCCACAGCGCCTGCAGCGCGGCACCGAACGCGGCGCCTTCGCTCTGTTCCGGTACGGCGACGGGCAGCTCGAACACGTCGGCCACCATCTGCCGCCACGCAGCGCTCTGGCTGCCGCCGCCGGTGAGGCGGATGGCGTCGAACTGCAGGCCGGCCGCGGTGAGTGCGTCGTAGCCGTAGCGAAGGGCGTAGGTCGCGCCTTCCATCGCCGCGCGATAGACATTGCCGCGGGTGAGGTTGGTCGAATCCATGCCGTGCAGCAAACCGCGCGCATGCGGCAGGTCGGGCGTGCGCTCGCCGTTGAGGAACGGCAGCATCACCAGCCCACCCGCGCCGGGCGCCGTGTCGGCCATGACCGCATCGCCGTCGCGGCTGCTGAAGCCGAACATCCGCGCGACGCTTTCGGTGGCGACGGTGCAGTTCATCGTGCAGATCAGGGGCAGCCAGCCGCCGGTCGACGAGCAGAAGGCCGCCCAGCCGCCGGCGTCATCGACCACCGGATGATCGGCATGCGCGAACAGCGTGCCGGACGTGCCCAGGCTCATGCTGAGCACGCCGGAGGCGACGTTGCCGGTGCCAATCGCCGCCATCATGTTGTCGCCGCCGCCGGCAGCCACGCGCACGCCTTGCGGCAGGCCCAGTTCGTTGGCGATGGATGCTGCGATGGTGAAGCTGGCATCGGCCTCGACCAGCGGCGGCAGCAATGCCGACAGGTCGCGCTGTGCATCGGTCGCGGCGAGCATGCGCGAGGACCAGCGGCGCGTGCGCACGTCGAGCCAGCCGGTGCCGGAAGCGTCGCCGTACTCCATCCAGCGTTCGCCGGTCAGCCAGAAGTTGACGTAGTCGTGCGGCAGCATGATCGCCGCCAGGCGCGAGTAGACCTCGGGCCGGTGCTTGCGCGTCCACGGCAATTTGGAGGCGGTGTAGCCGGCAAGGATCGGATTGCCCGCCAGCGCGATGCAGCCTTTGGCCCCCCCGGCCGCGGCCATGATCTCGCCGCATTCCACCGTGGTGCTGGTGTCGCACCACAGCTTGGCCGGAGCGAGCACGTCGCCAGCGCCATCGACCGGCACGAAACCGTGCTGCTGCCCGGAAACACCGATCGCGCTCACGCGTGCGCGTTGCGCGTGTTCCATGCGCGCGAAGCAGGCTCGGATGGCATCGATCCACCACTGCGCATGCTGCTCGCGACTGCCGTCATCGCCGGCAATCAATTCAAGCGCCTGGCCGTGCGTGGCCACGACTTTGCGTGCCTGCGGATCGTAGGCAATCAGCTTGACGCTCTGGGTACCAACGTCGAGACCGACGAACAGGCTCATGCAGACCTTCCAGAAAAAAAGTTAGCGCTACCACTCTGGACGCATAAAAAAACATCACTGGTGATGCTGGCCAGCCGAGTCATAGGTCAAAGGGGGTCCCGGGACGGATGGTGGAACTCTACCCAGCGTTTCGGCAAATGGCTTGCTGCAATGCGGAATGCCTTTTGAGACAAGCACTTACGATGTGCCACAAGGCGCTCGGGGGCGCGTTCAGATGACGCGGCCGTCCTCGGTGGCGGAGGCGGCGACCAGGTCTTCCGGTCCATGTGCCGCCCTGGCCTGTCAGGTCACCGCTTTCCGGACCGCGAACGCTCGCGCCGGGTTGTCGACCAGGATCGTGCCGATCTGCACTTCGTCGAAGCCGCCCTCGCGCAGCGCCGGGATAAGCGTCGTGAAAAGTGGCAGATAGGGTTTGAACTCGCCGCCACGCGGCTGTCCGGCGTTGTACCAGCCTGCGTCCTGCGACACGAGCACGTGGTCGAGCAGGCCCTCGTCACGCATACGGCCGATCATCGCCAGATAGGCCGCCTCCTGTCCGGGACGGAAGCCATCGAACGAAACCCAGGCACCACGGCGCGCTGCCTCGACATGCTGGTTGCCCTGCACTTCGTTCTGCGCATGCACCCAGATCCAGGCCGAAGGCGCGACACCGGCGCTTTGCAGAATCTCGAGCTGCGCAAAGGCGCATCGCGCATTGCGGCCAGGCGGGACATCAGCCCAAGGACCCGTGTGCGAAGCGATCACGAGACCCGAATCGAGATGCGTCATTGCAGCGGCACGGAGCACCTTGCGTTCGATGTCGCTGAGTCGGTCGTCCTCGATTCCGAGCTTGATGAGGCCCGGACGGATGCCGGTATCACCAATACCTTCGCGCCATTCGACGATCCAGCGCCGGGCGAGCTGTTCGGGGGTTTCGGCCACCACGTAGGGCGGCACGAAGCGACCGCCGGCGGCGACATAGGCGCCGGTGACGGTGAGCATCTGCAGGCCGCTGGCTTGCGCCAGCCGCCGTATCAGCGCCGGATTGCGCCCGAGCGTCGTGGCGGTGCAGTCGACCAGCGTGCGGCAGCCCTGGCGGTGTATCTCGCGGAGATAGGGGAGGACCACCTCCACCACTTCATCCATGTCAGGCGCGATGGGCTTGGCCGTCTGCTCCGCGTAGGGACGCACGTCAGCGAACAGGTGCTCGTGCGCCAGCGTCATACCCAGGTCTGCGGCCGGAATGGGACCCGTCACCGTCATCACGGATGAGCCTGCCTTGCTGGCGGCGCCACCGATACCGGCGCAGCCGGGCAGGCCCCATGCGAGTGTCGACGCCGCCAAGGCGCCGATAAATTCCCTGCGTTGCATCGCGCGACATCCCTTCAGGACCGAGGCGTCGCGATCTTATCGCCATCGTTACCGCTCCGGCCCGCACGCGGCCGTCACGATCGCCCCGGTGGTGTTGCCTGCAACGGACCGCGCCCTACCGGAGCGGCCGCCGCTTCTTCGCGCCCACCGCTCTTCCAGGCTTGATGACGGACTGCAGTTCGCGGGCACCTTCCGCCATGTGCTGCCACAGGCGCGTCGCCACCGGGCCCAGCGGGATGTCGCGCCGGCGTGCAGCAACCAGGGTTTCGGTGACACCCGGAAAGTGGCGGCCGGTGATGTCCAGCAGGCGGCCCTCGCGCAACTCCTGCTCGATCATGAAATGCGGAAGGTGCCCCCAGGCCATGCCCTGCATGATCACTTCCTTCTTCATCGCGTGATCGGCCACGGTGCACTGGTGGGCGCCTTCGACGATCAGCGAGCTGTAATCGGGGGAATGGCGGGCGGTATCGCGGATGACGCACTGGGTGAGTTGGCGCATCTGCTCGTGCGTGATCGCGCCCGTCACCGGGAAGGACAGGAATCCGGGCGCCACCACGGGGACCAGGCGGATGGTCCCCAGCACCAGCGCATCCAGGCGTTCGTCCGAAGCATCGACGCGATGGATGATCAGGTCGGCCTCGTTGTCGAGCAGTCGCTCGATGGGGCCGGTGATCGCCTCGTAGTGCAGGTGCAGTCGTGTCCTGGGGCAGCTCGCGAAGAATCGCCCGAGCAACGCCAGCACTTCCGGTCGTGGGCACAGGTCGCCGATGACGATGCGCAACTGCGTTTCCTCGCCCATCGCCAGCTGCTGCGCATGGACGCGCAGCGACTGGGCTTCGCGCAAGAGCGACTGCACCTGCCGATGCAATGACGTGCCGGCCTCGGTGGGACGTACCCGATAGCCGCTGCGATCGAGCAAGGCGACACCGAGCTGGCGCTCGAGTCGCGCCACTGCACTGAACACCGCCGGATGCGAACGGTGTTGCGCGGCCGCCGCAGCCTGGAAGCTGCCTTCGCGGACGACCGCATCGAAGCACTGCAGGTCATGCAGCGTGAACGCGCTCATTGTCCATGAAACCTACAGATTGAGTAGATTCTTTGTAATATCAATACGGTGGCAGGGCAACTACCTTCTGGTTGCCGCAACAGTTTTGCGGTCCCTCCTCCACTCTTCTTCACGGTCATGAATTCAGCAACGCTCGTTCCGCAATCCGACCGACTCCACCCTTGTTCCGGCATCGCCACGCTCGGCGACGGCGCCCTCACCGCCTACCGCTTCGATGGCGACGTGGAACGGCCTGTGCTGATGTTGTCCAATTCCATCGCAACCAACCTGAGCATGTGGGACGCACTGGTGCCAGCGCTGACCCGCGACTTCCGCGTCCTGCGCTACGACATGCGCGGACACGGCGCCTCGAGCGTTGCGGAGGGGGCCTACTCGCCTGCCAGGCTCGGCCGCGACGTCGTCGAACTGCTCGATGCCCTCGGCCTGGACCGTGTGCATTTCCTCGGCCTGTCGCTCGGCGGCATCGTCGGCCAATGGCTGGGCATCCACGCCGGCGAACGCATCGATCGCCTGATCCTGAGCAACACCGCACCGTACCTGGGGCCGGCACCGCAATGGGACGAGGCCATCTCGGCGCTTGCGGACGCAAAGGACATGCATGCGACCGCGGACAACTTCCTGCACAACTGGTTTCCGGCCGACATGCTCGCCAAAGGCGGTCCTGTGGTCGAAGCGTTTCGTTCGATGGTGCTCGGCACGCACCCGCGTGGACTCGCCGGGGCATATGCGGCAGTGCGCGATACCGACATGCGTCGCACCTGTTCGCTGATCGAACGACCGACGCTGGTCATAGGCGGCGAACATGACGTGGTCACCACTGCCCGCCATGCCGAGCAGATCGCGGCCGCCATCCCGGGCGCCAGGCTCATCCAGCTGCCCACCGCGCACCTGCCGAACGTCGAACGGCCGGAAGACTACCTGTGGGCGGTCACCGGCTTCCTGCTCGGCGACTGAGCGACCACGCGGCGATCAGGCGTTGAACAGCTCCGACGCGTGCGCCGCGGCGCCAAGCAACCCCGAATTCGGATGCACGATGGCCAGGGACGGCACGTCGGCCAGCGCCGAGGAGAAGCGCCCCTTGCTTTCGAACCGTTCGCGGAATGACGACGCCTGCAACGCGGGCAGCAGCTTCGGCACCAGCCCGCCTGCGAGGAATACGCCATCCCATGCGCCGTGCGTGAGCACGAGGTCGCCGGCCATCGAGCCGAACGCGGCGCAAAAGACCTCGATGGCCTGCTGGCAGTTCGCGTCGCCTGCCGCCGCCCTGGCCGTGATCGCCGATGGCTCCGTCGTCTCCTGCGCGTGGCCATGGATCTTGCACACGGCGCTGTAGAGATTCACCAGGCCTGGTCCGGATACCAGGCGCTCGCACGAGACGCGACCGAACCGGCCGATGAGGCATTCCAGCAGGCGCAGGTCCGCCACCGTCACCGGCGCGAACCCGGCGTGACCGCCTTCGGTTTCCAGCGGATAGCACCGGCCGTTGCGCACCAGCAGTCCGCCCACGCCCAGGCCGGTGCCCGGACCGATCACGGCATAGGTGCGCGGCACGCGCGCATCGAACGGGCGCCAGGCCTGCGGCCCGATCGCGACCACGTCGTCGCGTTGCAGGCAGGTGATCGCCATGGCCTGGGCGGCGAAATCGTTGATCAGCGCGACATGGCCGATGCCGAGCGCGCGCTCGGTCTGTTCGCGTGAGATCACCCAGGGGTGGTTGGTGATGCGGACTTCGTCGTCGACGATGCGCCCCGCCACGGCGAAGACCGCGGTATCGACATGCTCACCCTGCATCTGCAGGTAACTGCCGGCTGCTTCGCTGAGCGAAGCAAACCCTGCCACCGGGAATTCACGGACGCTGCCCGCGATCAGTGCGCCACGACTGCCGGCCTCGGCCAGGCCGAAGCGCGCGTTGGTGCCGCCGACGTCGCTGACCAGCACGCGCGTCCCTGCCCGTCTTGCCAACGCGACAGCGTTGTTCATCTGCGCTCCGATGCCGCGACCGGCGGCGTGAACTGGACGGACTTCAGGTCGGTGCCGACGCTGATGGCCTCGATGACGAGCGTGTTGAGCCCTTCGAGCAGCGCCACTTCGCGCGATCGTCCGGTCGTGGCCTTCCCGACCACGACACCGTTGAGGGTGACGCGGGCCTTGCCGCGACTGCCCTGCAGTTGCAATCCATAACGGCCCGCAGTGGCGACCGTGAAGGTGTACTTCAACCACTCGCCCGGCTGCATGTCGGCGACGTGCATGCCGTCCGCGCCGTCGGCCAGGTCGACGCCGTCGTTGCGGTAGGTCCTGGAAGGATTCCAGCCGGTGTCGGGCTTGCCGCTTTCGTTAGCGGACGTGAGGTCGTGGTAGGCAACGCCGTTGCGGCCCATGTCGAAGTCGACCGCTGCGATCGTGCCGCCGTCCGCGCCGATGCGATGGTCCTTGAACGGCACGCTGCGATCGTCTCCCGGCGCGCGCAGCAGGGCATCGACGACATCCGGGTGAAAGGTGTTGTTCTCGTAGCGGATGTCGTGCGTGGCCAGCGTCATCAGCGCCGCTTCCGCCTCGGCCGGTGTCGGCTTGCCGCCTTCGCCGCGCCAGTACGCCAGCACCTTGCCGTAGCCGGGATTGGGCTGGATCTGCAACGGATTGTTGTAGCGGATCTTCTTCATCGGCCAGATCGCCCAACCGATGCCCTCGGCCTCGACCGTCGCCACGGTGCGGGTGAACCAGTCGTTGGAGTTCTCGCCGGTCTCGCCCAGCCAAAACGGCAGGTTCCAGCGTTCGCGCAGCGCCAACTGGTCCTTGAGGGTGTCGCGGCCCGTGCCGTTCCAGTACTTGTGGAAGCTGACCACCAGGTTGTCGTCCCAGGGGCTCGTATCCAGCACGCCGCGGTAGTTGTTGCCCCAGCAATTGCCTTCGATCACGACGATGTGGCGGCGGTCGACCTCGCGGATCGCCTGCGTCGTGCGCACCAGCAGGTCGCGCAGGGGCGCATTGCCGTTCTCGCTGCAGCCGTGCCTGTCGCCGGCGTCGGCGAAACCCCAGTTGGGCTCGTTGATGATGTCGTAGGCGGCAATCGCCGGCTCGTCCTTGTAACGCTCGGCCAGCTTTCGCCACAACGCGACCATCTTGTCGCGGTTGGCCGCGTCGTCCCACAGCGACGGCGTCGCCGGGTCGCGGTCGGAGATGTTGAGGTCGTTGCCCTGCCCGCCCGGCGCCGCGTGCAGGTCCAGTACCAGGTACATGCCGTTGGCCTTCACCCACGACAGCAGCTCGTCGGTGCGGCGGAACCCTTCCTCGCGCCAGGTCTGCTGGCCGCGCACCGGTTCCTCCGACACTGGCGGGGTGTACAGCTCGTAATGCATCGGCAGCCGCACGGAGTTGAAACCCCATGCCGCCAGCGCGTCGATGTCGGCCTTGGTGACGTGGTTGTCGCGCCAGGCCTGGTAGAACGCCTCGGTCTTGTCGAGGCCAATCAGGTCGCTGATGCGGGCGCGGATCGAACGCTGCGTGCCGTTGCCCTGCACTTCCAGCATGTAGCCTTCCTGCAGCATCCAGCCGCCCAGGCCAATGCCGCGCAGGAGCACGACGTTGCCCTGCTCGTCGACGATCTGCTTGCCCTGCGCGCGAAGGAAACCGCCCGCAGTGGCCGGAAATGCGCCCAACGCGAAGCAGGCAACGAGCGCCGCGGCCGCCATGCGGCCCGCCCCTGCCCTGGCCCGGCGGCGGTTGCCACCGGCCTCGCTCGTCGCGCGCATGTGCGCTGCCTCAGCCGGCGCTGACCGGAGCCGGCTCGCGCGGGCCCGGGCAGTACTGGTCGATGTAGGCCTGGTGCTGCGGCAACGCCTTGACGGTACTGTCGACGTTGCGGCGGATGTCGTCGAGGAACCGCTTCAGGTCCGGCTCGCTCATCACGTCGGCGGTCGGGTGGTACTGCTTCGGCATGACTCCCTGCCCCATCATCACCTGCACCCACGAGTTCTCGGCGAACAGTTCCTCTGCCTGGCGGAACACCTTGCCGGTCTCGCGGAACAGGTCGATGCGATGCTTCAGCGTCGCCGGGATCTCCATGTCCTGGATGTCGCGCCAGTACTGCGAGTCGCGGCGGTTGGTCAGGTGGTAGTGCATCACCACGAAGTCGCGCACGTGCTGCAGCTCGGAATCGAGCGTGGCGTTGTACTGGTCGATGTCGGGCTGGGCGACCACCTGCGGGAACATCCGCAGCAGGTGCACGATGCCGCGCTGGATCAAATGGATGGTGGTCGATTCCAGCGGCTCGATGAAGCTGCCGGCCAGGCCGAGCGCGATGCAGTTCTTCTCCCAGCTCTTCTTGCGCTGGCCGGGCTTGAAGCGGACCGGCCACGGGTCCTTGATGATCTCGCCTTCCACGCTCGACAGGAACTCGTGCCTGGCTTCGTCGTCACTCATGTGCTTGCTGGAGTAGACGATGCCGTTGCCGACGCGGTGCTGCAGCGGGATGCGCCACTGCCAGCCGGACTTGCCGGCGATGGCGCGCGTGTACGGCACCGCGTCGCGCACGGCCAGGGTCTGCGTGGCCAGGGCGCTGTCGTTGAACAGCCAGTGCGACCAGTCCTCGAAGCCGACGCCGAGCGCCTTGCCGATCAGCAGCGCGCGGAAACCGGTGCAGTCGATGAACAGATCGCCCTCGACGGTCGAACCGTCGGCGAGCTTGAGCGCGGTGATGAAGCCAGAGGCCTCGTCGGTCTCGACCTCGACGATCTTGCCCTCGATGCGACGCGCGCCATGGTCCTGGCTGAGCTTGCGCAGGAACCGCGCGTACAGGCTCGCATCCATGTGGTAGGCGTAGTTGATGCCGCCGCGCGGCAGGTGCGCGAACTTGTCCTCGAGCGCGGCCTTGAGCTCGACGCAGTAATCCTCGTAGCCGCTGGCGATGCCGAGCTTCTGCCCGCGCATCCAGAAATGCTGGAAGCCGGCGGACCAGTGGTCCTTGCCGCTGATGCCGAAGGAGTGGATGTAGCGATGGCCTTCGTCGAGCCAGTTCTCGAACGAGATGCCGAGCTTGATCGTGCCCTTCACCGCCGACATGTACTCCTGCTCCTTGATGTCGAGCAGGCGATGGAAGGTCACCAGCGTGGGGATGGTGGCCTCGCCGACGCCGACGGTGCCGATCTCCTCGGACTCGATCAGGGTGATGTCGAGCACCTTGCCCAGCGTCCGCGAGAGCGCCGCGGCCGCCATCCAGCCGGCGGTGCCGCCACCGGCGATGACCACGCGGCGGATCGGCTTGTTGCGGAGGTCGGGGCTGTCGTTCGTCATCTGGTATTCCTCAGCGGTTGAGTCGTTGCAACAGACGCGCGCGCAGACTGCGGGCCTGGGATTCATCGAGCGGCGAAAGCACGCGGCGCGCGCTCTCGGGGATGTGGTCGGCGGTCGCCTCGCCGGGCTGGAACACGTAGTGGCGGAACACGTCTTCCCAGTTGGCTCGCTGCGCCGGCGGCAGGTCGCGCACGGTCATGATCGCCAGCATCAGCGCGTTCATCGGCGTGTCCATCCACGCCGGCGTCTGCCGCCACCAGTAATTGACCAGCACGTTGAAGTCTTCCAGCGCTTCCATGTGGTGCCACCACAGGCTCGGGATCAGCACCGCGTCGCCGGGCTCGAGCACCGCCGTCAGCGCGTGCGCCTGCGCATCGCGGAAACGCGGGAAGCGCTCGTAGTCTGGCGCGGCGAAGTCGACCAGGCTGATCGGCTGGCCGGCCGGCGTGTGGTCAAGCGGACCGATGTAAAGGTTGGGCAGCTGGTCGGGCGGGAACAACGTCACCCGGCGGCGGCCGGCGACCACGCACGCGAGATTGTCCGGCACGTCCTGGTGCGCGGCGATGCGGGTGCGGTTGCCGATCCAGATGCTGGCCAGCGGCTCGGCGCCGGGGATCGTCAGGTCGTTGTGTTCGCGGAAGCCCGGCAGCCAGGTATCAATCGTGGTCGAGCCGATATAGATCGCTGGCGAGGCCTCCTGCTGCGCGTACTTCAACAACGTCTTCAGGGCGACACCGAGTGGCACGTGCTCCTGGCGAAAATTGAAGCCGCTGAGGTCGTCGTTGTAGAAGAAGCGTCCGCCGATTTCCGGCGGACCCACGGTGGCGACTACCGGCGGCCCATCGACGCGTTCGAAACCGCGCAGGTAGGCCACGGACGCTTCAGCCGGGCCGCGGCTGGCCTGCACCATCGGCCAGTTCGCTACCAGACCGCGCAGCACCAGCGGTTTGCCCGATTGCAGCAGCTCGGGCGGGATTGCACGCGGATCGACGTCCGCGAGCTCGGCGATGGGGCTAGTGCCCGGCAGCATGGCGGCGGTTCATCCGCGCGATGAGGTCGCGGAAGCGCGAGACCGACGCGACCACCATGTACACCGGCTCCAGATGACCGGCACGGTGCAGCTCGTCCAGGGCGGCGGCGTCGAGCGCGCGCAGCCGCTCCTCGTTGATCGTGTAGAAGCCGACCAGGCGATTGAGCGAACCGTCGTCGAGCTCGACGTCGAGCGTGAACGACTCGATCAGGTCATGCCGCAGCATCGCCGCCATGAAGGCCGGCGTGCCCTCCAGGCCATCGTGCAGCGTCATCAGCACCGAGGTGATGCGGTCGAGGTAGTCGGTGGTGCCGCCCTGGTCGCGGAACAGCATCTCGCCGCGGTCGTTGCGCACGCGCGGATGGTCGAGGTCGATGTGGACCATCAACTGCTCGCCGTCGCGACCGATCAGGAACGGCTGCCGCTCGATGGCGAGCGGCACGTAGGTCGCATCCCAGCGCCCGCCGTCAAGAAAGAGGTTGCTGCCCTGCTTGAAGCCGAACATGGCCACCGGCTGCAGCTCGCCCTGCGCGTCCTTGTGGAACACGATCGGGTAATGCGCCTGGACACTGCGGAACTCCGCCGGGAAGGTCACCGTGAACATGACATCGTCGCCCAGCGCAGCGTCATGGCCGGTATCGATGCGCAGGGACTTGTGGTCGATGTTGTTGAGCAGTACGTGGTTCGGCATGGCCCTGGTGTGTCCTGGCAAACGCGTGAGTACCTATCCTATGCGCGGCGGCTAGATCTTTGACATCCCGCGCGTCATGACGTGATCGAGCATTTCGCGATGCCCCGGCAGCGCGGCCAGCATCTTGCGGGTCAGCTCGGCCGCCTCGCGGAAGTAGCCTTCGGCCTGCGCGGGATCGTCCATGCGCCGCGTCGCCGGACGCTGCTCCGGGTGGAAACCCATGCCGTAGAGGATGTACTGGTAGCTGGCCGAGGGGAACACCTCCTCGATCCTGTACAGGTCATGGCGCGACGGCGGCTGGTGGCGCCACAACTGCAGCAGTTGCTTCAGGCGATCGGGGATCGACTCGGGCCGGCAGTTGTCGCGCCAGTAATCGCTGTCGGTGCGCCCGGTCAGCACGTAGTGCAGCTTGAGGAAGTCGACCACCCGCTCCCAGCGGTACTGGAACGAATCGTTGTAGCGCGCCGCGACGATGTCCATGTCGCTGCGCGTGGCAGGCAGCTGGTCGCTGAGCATGCCGGCCGCAAGTTCCACCAGCACCAGCGATGAGGCCTCAAGCGGCTCCATGAACCCGCTCGACAGGCCGATGGCGACGCAATTGCGGTGCCAGGATTTGGGCCGGTAGCCGGGGCGGATGGTGATCTTCGGCAGCGTGTAGATGTCCTGCTCGCGCCCGCCGGTGGCCTTGACGTACTTCAGCAGTTCGTCGGCCGCCGCCTCGTCGGTGGTATGCGTGCTCGAGTAGACGTGGCCGACGCCGCGGCGCGTCTGCAGGCCGATGTCCCAGACCCAGCCGCTGCTCTGCGCGGTGGAGATGGTCTGGCAGGCGATCTCCTGGCGCGGATCCGCGTACGGAACCTGCAGGGCGATCGCACGGTCGTTGAACAGCACGTGCTTCTGCGACTGGATCTCGATGCCGTAGTGCTGGCCGATCAACAGCGCGCGCATGCCGCTGCAGTCGATGAACAGATCACCCTCGATGGCGCCGTGGTCGCGCGTCTGCAGCGAGGCGATGTCGCCATTGTCGTGCGCGTTGACCCCGGTCATGTGGTCGCTGACATGGCGGACGCCAAGCCGCTCGACGCAGTGCTTGCGCATGAACACGCCGAGCTTGCCGGCGTCGAGGTGGTAGGCGTAGTTGGCCACCGCCGCCCACTCGGGCGTGGAGAACTGCTTGGGTGCCTTGCCGGCCTCGCACAGGTGCGGCTGGAAGCTGACCAGCTTGCCGAACGGCACCTGCGAATGCTTCATCCACCCGGCGACGACATTCGTCTCCAGGTAGCCCTGCGGCAGCACGAAGGGATGGTAGTAGTAGTCGTCGTCGCGATCGACGCGCCAGCGCGCGAACTTCGAGCCCTGCTTGAAGGCGGCATCGCACTCGCGGATGAAATCGGTCTCGGTCACGCCGGTGCGGCGCAACGTGTCGCGCATCGTCGGCCAGGTGCCTTCGCCAACGCCAATCGTGGCGACATCGGGCGATTCGATCAGGGTGACTTTCAGGCCGCCGGCGCTGGCCGCCTGGTGGTCGGCGGCCAATACCGCCGCGGTCAGCCAGCCCGCCGAGCCGCCGCCAAGGATCACAACGTGCTTCACAGCCTGACTCAAATCGTCCCCCTGGCCCCTTACAGCGAACGGGAGCCGCCAGCGTGCCGGCGGCTCCCGTGACTTGCAACCATCACAACATCAGAACTGGTACCGGAATCCGAGCATGTAACGCGGACCGTTCTGGGTGGCGAACAGCGTCTGCCGCTCATTCCGGCCGAACACCCGCACCGTCTCGTCGGTGAGGTTGATGCCTTCGAACTGCACCGACATCTGATCGTTGATCTGGTAGCCGATGCTGATGTCGAGCTGGCCGTAGTCATCGACGTAGTTCGGGTTCGGAATGCCCGAGCCGTCGAACACCGCCGACAGGAACTGGTCGCGCCAGTTGTAGGCCGTGCGGACCGACCAGTCGTACTTCTCGTAGAACAGCACCAGGTTGGCCGAATCGCTGAGGCCGACCAGGGCGAACTGGTTGGTGCCGGCGCTGGCGATCACGGCGTTGTCGTAGTTCAGGTCCGGACTGTCGACGATGGTGTAGTTGGCCGCGACGCCGAAGCCGGTCTCGCCGAACACGTGCTGGATGTTGAATTCCCAGCCGTCGAGCGTGGAGTCCTGCTTGTTGGCCGGCGTGGTGATCCTGAAGCTCGCCAGCGGGTCGCTGGACAGGCCGTTGATCGTGCCGGTGGCGTTGCCGTTGGCATCCGTGCCCGTCCTGGTCACGCCCGGCTGGCCGTTGAAGTTGCCCAGGATGTAGTTGCGTATGCACACCACGTCGGCCTGCGGGCAACCGTTGGCCAGTGCCGCGTTCCAGTAGCCGCCGCCGACCGGCGTATGCAGGTTGAACGGCGTCTCGCCGTCGCTGCCGCCCACGTCGATGATCTGCGAGGTACCGATGTAGTTCTCGATGTCCTTGCGGAAGTAGCCCACCGACACGTAGCTGGATTCGGCAAAGTACCACTCGAACGACAGGTCGAAGTTGTCCGACACCAGCGGCTTGAGCGACGGATCGCCTTGCGTGCCGGTGCCGCCGTCGACGCGCACGATCTGGTCGAGCGTGCGCCCGCCCTGGATGTCCGCCCAGCCCGGCCGGCCGATGGTCTGGCTGTAGCTGCCGCGCAGGATGATGCTGTCGGTGATGTCGAGGCTGGCGTCGAGGTTGGGCAGCCAGTAGTCGTACTCGCCACGCAGCGTCGCGAAGCCGGGCTCGCCGAAGTTCAGGTTCAGCTCGTTGGCCGCGCTCCAGGAGATGCCGGTGGCCGTCGGTACCAGTGCCGACGAGGTCACTTCGGTCTTCTCGTAGCGCACGCCGGCCGCCAGGTTCAGCGGCATCGACCAGTTGAACGTGGTCGTGTACTGCATGTAGCCGCCGGTGGACTTCTCTTCCGTGCGCAGGTCGCGGGTGAACGCGTCCGGTGCCCGGTACCACTCGGGATGGCCGGTCAGCTCGGCCGCCCGCGCGCGCAGTCGATCGAAATCGAACAGCAGGAAGCGGTCGGTGAAGGCCGGTGCGTTGTGCCCCGAGAAGCTTTCGAAGTATTCACCCATGTTGTCCGGGGTGAAGATGCTGTCGTCGTAGTCCGCCGCGGTGCCGACACCGCCCCACGTATCGCGCTGCATGAAGCCGAACGCGGTGCGGTTCTCGACGTCGGTGTAGGAAGCGCCGAAGTCCAGGCCGGAGTAGTCACCGAACTCGAAGCGACCCTTGAGCTGGGTCTGTTCGATCTCGGACTTGTTGTAGGCGTTGTTGAACACCGAGCCCGATACCAGCGCCTGCGACGGTTCCACCTGCGAGACGCCCGGCGGAAGCGCGATGGTCACCACCGGGAAGTCGCGGGTGAAGTCCGCCGTTGTGTCGCCACGCACGAACGCCGACATGCCCAGCACGCCCGCCGAGCCCCACGGGCTGTCCGGACGCGTTTCGGCCGAGGAGTTGTGGTAGTCCAGCGACAGGTCGAGGGCGTCGCTGATTTCCCAGTCGACGTTGAAGCCGAGCGACTTGTTCTCGTTGACGTTGGCCAGGCGCATGCCGCCCATCGAAACGTCGCTGGTCGCGGGATTGATGATTTCCTTGTAGATCAGCGGCGCCGCCACCGGGCCATCGGTCCAGGAGGACACCGACGGGCCGTAGTTGAACCATACCGACAGCTCATTGCGCTGCTGCTGGATCTTGTTCTCGGAATAGGTGTAATCCAGCGTCGTGGTGACGTTGTCTGCCGGCGCCCACTGCAGGGTCAGCTGGCCGTTGGTGCGCTGGCGTTGCACGCCGTTGACGCTGTAGTTGAGGTTCTGCGGAACCGAGTAGATGTCGGTCGGACCTGGGCGGTTGGTGATGTTCTCCGAACCCGGCGTGCCCGGCTGCGGAATCGTGCCCCAGTTGTTCTCGTCGCCACGGAACGGACGCCAGCCGTTGGGCACGCCGACCTGGCTGAAGCCGAAGTCGCGCTCCTGGTAGCTGCCGGTCAGGGCCACGCCGAAGGTGCCGTCGAAATAGCGCTGGCTGAAGATGCCGGAGATTTCCGGGGTGATGTCGTGGCCCTGCAGCGAATCGGGCAGGTTGCCGTTGGACGTGTCGTGCACGGCCTTCATGCCGACATTGATGACCGGCTCGGACTCCAGCGGCCGCGCGGTGCGGATGTTGATCGTCGCGCCGATGCCGCCGGGCGGGATGCTGGCACGGCTGGTCTTGTAGACCTCGACGCTGGAGATCGCTTCCGACGCCAGGTTGGCGAAGTCGAACGCGCGCGAGTTGGACACGCCGGCGCCATTGCCGTTGCTCGAGGCCGGCATCTGCCGCCCGTTGAGCATGACCAGGTTGTAGTCCGGACCAATGCCGCGCACGGTGACCCGCGCACCCTCGCCGAGCGAACGGTCGATCGACACGCCGCTGATTCGCTGCAGCGATTCGGCCAGGTTGGTGTCCGGGAACTTGCCGATGTCCTCGGCGACGATGCCGTCGACGACACCCTGCGAGTCGCGCTTGAGGTTCATCGACGAGGTCAGGCTTCCGCGGATGCCCTGGACCACGACGGTGTCGAGCGTCCGCGCGTCCTCGTCGACCGTTGCCGAGCGCTGCCCGGCTTCGGACGTGCTGGTGGTGTTGGTTGTTTGTTGTGCATACAGCGGCTGGCTCAACGCCAGCAGCAATGCGGACGTAAGTAGTGTGCGCTTGGGGGCGACACGCGACTGCTTCATCGAAACTCCTCCCCAGAATCCACGATCGAGATTGCAGGCGTCGCCACGCTGCCCGCATGTTCAGTGCGAGGGGATTTGACGTCGGATTGACAGCGCTGTCAACACACCCATGCAAAAGGGCTTCTCGTTACGGAATACCGCTGTTTTCAAGCGGTTTTTTCGTTGTGCAGTGCAGCGATACAGGCCGACAGGACTGCAGTTCGAAGCATCGGCGCATGAATGTTAGCGCTAGCATTTGTGCACTTGGTGCGCGCCCGCACATACGCACATACGCACGCACGCACACGCATGCACGCGCGAGCAGTCATGCACGGCATTTCACTCGAGCGTGGTACGAACGGTCGCGCGGTCGATCACCTGGTGGATCGCGCGATCCGTCAACGGCGCGACGGCGCCTGCGTCGATTCGCGCATCACCAGTGCGTGGTCGACGCGCAACATGCGCCCTGCTTCGGGCGACTTGATCCTGGCCAGCAGTTCCAGCGTTGCCAGCCGCCCCATCTCGGACGTGGGCTGGCGGATGGTGGTCAGTGACGGATAGATGTGGCGCGAGATCGGCGTGTCATCGAAGCCGCACACCGACAGGTCGCCGGGTACGTTCAATCCACGCTCGCGGGCGACCCGGATCACGCCGGCGGCCATGTCGTCGTTGGCGGCGAAGATCGCGGTAGGTGGCTTGCGCAGGTCGAGCAGCTCCTGTGCGCCGGCGCAACCGGATTCGAACGAGAACGCGCCCTGCACCACCAGTTCCGGATCGAATTCGATCCCGGCGTCCTGCAATCCCTTGCGATAGCCGTCGAAACGCCAACGGCAGGCGCCGTGCGCGGCGGCGCCCTTGATGTGGCCGATGCGGGTATGGCCGAGCTCGACCAGCTTGGCCATCAGTTCGAGCACCGCGGTCGTCTCGTCCATGGCGACGCCGATCCGGCCGGCGGCGTTCTTGGGCGCGATGCAGGCGAACGGCACGTCCATCTTCTCCAGCTCGTCGATGATCAGTTTGTCGTCGGTGAGTGGCGGGATCAGCAGCACGCCGTCGGGGCCGAAGTTGCGGAACAGGCCCTGGATGTCGGCCACGCGCTCGCGCCCCAGGCTGACCGCGGCCAGGAACAGGTTGTAGTTGCTGGCATGGCAGGCCTCGAGCATGCCGTTCTGCACTTCCATCATGTAGTTGCGCGACGGGTTGTTGTAGGCCAGCGCCACGCTGTACGAGCGCTGGCCGGCCAGGCTGCGCGCGGATGGATTGGGTTTGTACTGCAGCTCGGTCACGGCCTGCATGACGCGCTCGCGCATCTCTTCGCGCACGTTGGGCTCGTTGTTGAGCACGCGCGAGACAGTCTTCATCGACACGCCGGCAGCGGCGGCGACATCCTCGATTCGAATACGCATTGAGCGGCGGATGCTCCAGGGGGCGGAACGCGGCAGATGGTGCCAGAACCATGGCCGTCCGCGATGACAGGACCGGTCATGGGCTCCGAGCGGCCAGAGTATGCATCGCAAAGGCTTGCTGCGGCGCAGCAGCCAGGACCGGGCCGCCGGCGGCTAATCCACTACGGCTTTGCATATCCACGCGGCGGCTGGCCGCGAACGTTGACAAGGCGCATCGCCGGCTAGTATTGACAGCGCTGTCAATCGCTGGCGCCGCGACTGCCGGGCATGATCCCGGCCAGCCTTGCGCGGCCCGAACGTCCATGGGGAGCAGAACGTGCAGGCGAGAGTTTTCGTTGGAGCAAGTCTTTTGGCGATCGGTGCGGCACTGTTCCTGTATGGCGGCAACGGAGTTGCGGCCGACCAGGCCTCCGGGCAGGCGACGCTCCTGCAGGACTGGCCGCGTGTCGACAGCGCCATCGCCAGCGACGCGGCCATCGAGGCGCGCGCCCGGCAGATCCTCGCCGGCATGACTCTGGCCGAGAAGATCGGCCAGATGACCCAACCCGAGATCAAGGCGATCACGCCCGACGAGGTGCGCAGCTACCACATCGGCTCGGTCCTCAACGGCGGCGGCTCCTGGCCGGCCATGAACAAGCACGCCACCGTCGCCGACTGGCTGGCCCTGGCCGACAGCTACCACCAGGCGTCGATGAGCGCGCAGGTCAAGACGCCCATCCCGGTGATCTGGGGCACCGACGCGGTGCACGGCCACAACAACGTGGTCGGCGCGACGCTGTTCCCGCACAACATCGGCCTGGGCGCGGCGCGCGACCCGGCGCTCGTCGAGAAGATCGGCCGCGCCACCGCGCAGGCGACCCGCGCCACCGGCATCGACTGGGCCTTCGCGCCGACCCTGGCCGTCGCCCAGAACATGCGCTGGGGCCGCAGCTACGAGAGCTTCTCGTCCGACCCGGCGGTGGTTCACGCCTATGCCGCGTCCTACATCCGTGGCCTGCAGGGCGACCTGCGCGGCGACGGTACCGTGGTGGCCACGGCCAAGCACTTCATCGGCGACGGCGCCACCGACATGGGCCGCGACCAGGGCAATGCGCTGATCCCGCGCAGCGAGATGATCAACGTCCATGGCCAGGGCTACTACGGCGCGATCGGCGCCGGCGTGCAGACGGTGATGGCCTCGTTCAACAGCTGGGACGACGTCGACGGCGGCGTCGACTACGGCAAGATGCACGGCGCGCAGGCGCTGCTGACCGGCGCGCTCAAGGACAAGATCGGCTTCGACGGTTTCATCGTCTCCGACTGGAACGGCATCGCCCAGGTGCCCGGCTGCAGCAATGCCAGCTGCCCGCAGGCGATCATCGCCGGCATCGACATGGTGATGGTGCCCGAGGACTGGAAGGCGTTCATCGCCAACACCATCGCGCAGGTCGAGGACGGCACGATTCCGATGTCGCGCATCGACGATGCCGTCACCCGGATCCTGCGCGTGAAGTTGCGTGCCGGTTTGTTTGACCGCAAGCCGTCCGACGGCCGTTACGCCGGCAAGGCCGACGCGCTGGTGCATCGCGAACTCGCCCGCGAGGCGGTGCGCGAGTCGCTGGTGCTGCTCAAGAACGAGCGCAGGGCGCTGCCGCTCAAGGCCGGCCAGCGCGTGCTGGTGGTCGGCAAGAGCGCCGACAGTTACACCAACCAGACCGGTGGCTGGACGCTGACCTGGCAAGGCACCGACAACACCAGCGCCGACTACCTCAATGCCCAGACCGTGCTGGCCGGCCTGCGCGAGGCACTCGGCGCGGATCGCGTTAGCTTCGACCCGACCGGCACCGCCGCGGATCCGGGCAAGTTCGATGTCGTCGTCGCGGTGATCGGCGAAACGCCGTATGCCGAGACCAACGGCGACATCATCGGCTCGGACACGATGGCGCATAGCCGCCGCCATCCCGAGGACCTGGCGGTGCTGAAGGCAGCGGCTGCGCACGGCAAGCCTGTGGTGACCGTCTTCATGTCCGGTCGCCCGCTCTACAGCAACGACCTGATCAATCTGTCCGACGCTTTCGTCGCGGCATGGTTGCCGGGCTCGGAAGGCGGTGGCGTCGTCGACGCACTGCTGGCGTCGAAGCGCTTCGATTTCCGTGGCCGTCTGTCGTTTTCGTGGCCGGGCGTCCCCTGCCCTGCACCGGAAAACCGCCCCGATCCCAAGCGTCCGCCGCTGTTCGCGCGCGGCTACGGCTTGACCTATGCCAAGCCGGCATCGGTGCCGAAGCTGGATGAGTCCGACGTCGATGCCTGCGGCCCGGCGACGTCGCTGCCAATCTTCAACACCAACGACGCCGCGCCGTTCCAGCTGCAGGTCGAAGCCGGTGGCGCCTCGCAGGTGGTCGGTGCCTCGCTCAACGACACGGTGGAGTGGCCGAAGGCCAAGCCGGCGATCCGCGTTGCGACCACGCAGGTCAACACGCAGCAGGATGCCAAGTCGGTGACCTGGCTGGCGCCTGCGCGCCTGCTGGCCCGCAGCACCGGTGCCAACAACCTCAACGCCCTCGCCTTCGCCGGAGGTGGCCTGCAGTTCGACGTCGTCGTGCAGAAGGCACCGGCCTCGCCGGTGCTGGTGGGGATGACGTCGGGCAAGGTCTCGGGCAGCGTCGACATCGCGCCGCAGCTGATCGCGGCCGGCATCGGCAAGAAGGTGACGATCAACGTGCCGCTGAAATGCTTCGCTGACCAGAAGGTCGACATCGGTGGCGTCGACGTGCCCTTCAGCGTCCAGGCAAAGGCGCCGTTCTCGGCTGCGTTCACCCGCGTGGCGGTGGTCGCCGGCGCGGCGAAGCAAGCCAATGCGATCGACTGTGGCGCGGCGCCGTAACCGGCCGCAGGCCCGCGCCGCCGCGGCGGCGCTGGCCCTGCTGGCGATGCTGGGCAGCTCGCAGCCCGCCATCGCCGCCGAACCGGTCGCGTGGCCGCAGGGGCGGCAGGCCGCGGTCAGCCTGGGCTACGACGACGCGCTCGACTCGCACCTGGACATCGCCATCCCGGCGTTGGACAAGCACGGATTCAAGGCCACGTTCTTCCTGGTGATGGCCAACAAGCCGGTCGCCGCGCGCCTGGCCGACTGGCGCGCAGCCGCGGCCAATGGCCATGAACTTGGCAACCACACGCTGTTCCACCAGTGCTCGCGTTCGGCCCCGGGCCACGAGTGGGTCGAGCCGCAACGCGACCTCGACACAACCACGGCACAGCAGATGAAGGACCAGGTGCTGCTGGCCAACACCATGCTCAATGCCATCGACGGCAAGACCGTCCGCACGATGGCGTTGCCTTGCAACGAGTCCGTCGCCCGGGGCCAGAACTACCTGGCGCTGGTCGCCGATGCCTTCGTCGGCGTCCGCATCGGCGGCAATGCCGTCACCGCCGACGTCGCCGGCATGGACCCTTCGGCCGTCACGGTAATCTCCACCGACGGCATGTCCGGCAAGGACATGATCGCGCTGGTGAAGGAGGCAAGGCGCAGGCACGGCCTGGTGAGCTTCACCTTCCACGGCGTCGGTGGCGATTACCTGACCACCTCGGCCAAAGCACACGAAGAGCTGCTCGATTACCTGGCCAGGCACCGCGATGTGTACTGGGTCGATACTTTCGCCAACATCATGACCCACGTCAGGCAGCAGCAGGCGGCGGTCAGCAAAGCACCGGGCGCCCACTGAGGCCCATCCTTTCATCAGCGGAGCCCACATGAACCAACGCCAGCTGTCCACCCCCGTCACCATCGCGATGATCAGCCTGATCTTCTTCGCGTGGGGCGGCATGACCAGCCTCAACGATGTGCTGATACCGCATCTCAAAGCCGTGTTCGCGATGAATTACGCGCAGACGATGCTGATCCAGTTCACCTTCTTCGGCGCCTACTTCCTGATGTCGTTGCCCTCGGGCGCGATCGTGTCGCGCATCGGCTACAAGTCGAGCATCGTCGTCGGCCTGCTGACGGCGGCGGTGGGCGCGGCGATGTTCTATCCGGCGGCACGCCTGCCTTCGTATGCGGTCTTCCTGGCGGCCCTGTTCGTGCTGGCCAGCGGCATCACCTTGTTGCAGGTCGCCGCCAATCCGTACATCAGCCTGCTCGGCAACCCGGCCACGTCGGCCAGCCGCCTCAACCTGGCGCAGGCGCTGAACTCGCTGGGCACGACGGTGTTCCCGTTCTTCATCGGCCCGCTGATCCTGTCCGGCGCGGTGCTCGGCGCGGACCAGCTGGCGGCGATGGCGCCGGAAGCGGTGGCCGCGTACAAGACCACGCAGGCACAATCGGTGCAGGTGCCGTATCTGCTGCTGGCGGGCGGTCTGCTGGCGATGGCGGCATTGGTACTGCTGCTGCGCATCCCGTCGTTGCGCGAGGCCACCGACGCCGGCGACAAGCTGCACCACCACACCTATCGCGAGACGCTGCAGCATCCGCACCTGCGCTGGGGCGTGCTGGCGATCTTCCTGTACGTAGGCGCCGAGGTCTCGATCGGCAGCTTCCTGATCAACTACATGGCGCAGCCCGACATCGGCGGGCTGAGTGAAGCCACCGCCAGCCGCTACCTGGTCTACTACTGGGGCGGTGCCATGGTCGGTCGCTTCATCGGTGCGGCGCTGATGACCGTGATCGATGCGCGCAAGCTGCTGGCGCTGTTCGCGGTCGTGGCCGCGGCGTTGCTGGCGACGACGATGGGCACGCAGGGCAACATCGCGATGTGGAGCGTGCTCGCGATCGGGTTGTTCAACTCGATCATGTTCCCGACGATCTTCGCGTCTGCGATTGAAGGTATGGGCCCGTTGACCGGCAAGGCTTCGAGCCTGCTTGTGATGGCGATCGTAGGCGGTGCGCTGGTGCCGATGCTGCAGGGCGCACTGGCCGACAGCATCGGCATCCAGGCGGCGTTCGCGGTGCCGCTGGTCTGCTATGCGTACATCGCGTGGTATGGCATGCGCGGGTCGCGCGTGGTCGAGAACCTGGGGGCGGCGGAAGGTGCGGCTTTGGCGCATCCTCGACACTGATTTTCTTGGGTGCTCGGCGGTAATAGCAAAGGCCCCGTTCGGGGCCTTTTGTTTTGCGTGGGGTCAGTGGGGGGAGGAGGTGGGGTGTATTCCGCGAACCTCCGCTTCGCTCCGTTTATTGTTCGCGAAATACACCCCACCCCCTCCTTCCGGAAGCTGCGGTTGTTTCATTGACCTTCGCGTTTGGGGTCGGTGCGCTGGCCGTGTGACACGGCTGATTGGGTCGGACTCGGGCTGTGCCGTCACAGGGCGGTGTCCGCGCCCTCGCTCGGTTGCGAGTTTGGTCGCGGACGCCCGCGAAGGGCCGAGGTGGTTTCAGATGCAGAAGCAACGCCCTTGGGTTCCCGCCTTCGCGGGAAAGACGGGCTAACGGGGGCAACGACACTGGGTTCCCGCCTTCGCGGGGATGACGGGTTTAGGACGAAGACCGGGCAATGAAATTCCGGAGCGTCGTTCGACGGGCCGGGGATTGATCCGCAGCGGGACATGGATGTCCCGCGCCCCGCATCAGACAGGATGTCTGACTAAGGGGCGGAGCAATCCCCGGCCCGGCGGACGACGCCGCTCCGCAGACGGAAGCCCGGAAGCCCGGAAGCCCGGGAGCCCGGGAGCCCGGAAGTCTCGGCCTCTCAGGCCATCTCGCGGCTGGGCGATTCCACCACGCGTTGCCTTACGAGCCAACGGAATGCCGGGCCGGTCAGCAGCGTCGACAGCACGGCCAGCGTCACCAGTGCTGCGAACGCATGCTCTGACAGCAGGCCTTTGTCGCGCAGGATCGTGGCAGCCACGATCTCCATCAGGCCTTTGCACTGCAGCAGCGCGCCGACGGCCAAGGCCTCACGCCGTTGCAACTGCGGCGCCGGCGGACAGATCAGTACCGCTGCCAGCTTGGCGGTCACGGCCAGCACCAGCAGCACGACCGAAGCCTGCAGCGATGCCCAGCCGAGCACGTCGCCGTCGATCTTCATGCCACTGTGGCCGAAGAACAGCGGCGCCAACGCGAGCAGCGCGAACTGGCCGATGCGCTCGACCGGCAGTTGCTTCGACCACGCCTGCGGGACCATCGCGCCGGCGAAATACGCGCCCAGCAATTCATGCAAGCCCAGCTGCGAGGTCGACCAGGAACCCGCGGCCAGCAACACCGACAGAGCGACCCATACCAGCCAGCGCGGCGGCGACAGGTGCAGGCGCTTTGCCGCGGTGCCGATCAACGCCAGCGCCACGAGCAGCAGCAGCGCGAGAACCTGCATGCCCGAGATGCCGTCCAGCAGCGAGCCGCCGTTGGCAGCCAGCAATACCGCCGCCAGCCCGATCCACAGCACGGCGTCATCGATCACCGCGATGCTCAACGCCAGCTGTGAAAGACGACGATGCAAGGGACCGAGTTCGCGAACGATGCCGATCAGAACCGGCAGCGCGCTGACCGCAACGCACAGCCCGATCGCGATCGAGCCCAGCCATTCACCGCCAGCGGACGCCGCCCAGCCGGGCAACCGGGTGAAATAGAAATGGGCGGCAAGGGTGCCGACGCAGAACGGCAGCAGCAGTGCGACCGCCGCGCTGGCGAGGAAGCGACGCTTGCGCGGGCGCGCCTGCGAGGCCGCGCCCGGGTTGGACGGGAGGTGTGCCTCCTGCCGGGTTTCCAGTCCCGCCGCGAACGCCAGCAGAAGCACGCCAGCCCAACCGATGTCCTGGCCGATCGCGGAGGGCACGCCCCAGGAAGCGGGAACGACGCCAGTTGCCGCGAGCGTCAACCCGATGATGATCGGGATTACCGCGATGGGAATGGATCGGCCCAGCGCCCGCCACACGCACCAGGCGAGGACGACGAATACCAGGGTATCGAGAACGGCTGCGAGCAATGACGGCATGAGGCCGATCATAGCCATCCGCGGCGGCCCTGGGCCACCACTTTCACCTCACCCGGTGCAGTGGCGATCGGCCGTGTCCAGCGCCTCGTCGATGATGGCCAGGCCCTCGCGCAGGGTCCGCTCGTCGATGATCAGCGGCGGCGCGATGTGCAGGCGGTTGCCGACCACGAACGGCCACAGGCCGCGCTGCTTGCAGGCGGCCGCGAAGGCGACCATCGGTGCGTTGTCCGCGCCGGTGGCGTTGAACGGCACCATCGGTTCCCGCGTATCGCGATTGCGCACCAGCTCGATCGCCCAGAACACCCCCAGCCCGCGCACGTCGCCGACGCTCGGGTGCTTGTTCTGCATCGCCTGCAACGCCGGAGCGATCACCTCGTCGCCCAGGCGCCGGGCGTGGTCGATGATGCCCTCGTCCTTGTAGATCCCGATGCAGGCCACGGCCGCGGCGCAGGCCAGCGGATGGCCCGCGTACGTCAGCCCGCCGGGATAAGCGCGCGATTCGAAGCTGGCGGCGATGGCGTCGCTCATGATCACGCCACCGAGCGGCACGTAGCCGGAGTTGACGCCTTTGGCGAACGTGATCAGGTCCGGCACGACGTTCCAGCGATTCACCGCGAACCATTCGCCGCAGCGACCGAAGCCGACCATGACCTCGTCGGCGATCAGCATGATGCCGTGCTTGTCGCACAGCGCGCGCACGCCCTGCAGGTAGCCATCGGGCGGCACCAGGACGCCGCTGGAACCGATCACCGGTTCGAGCACGATCGCGGCGATGCCCTGCCCGCCTTCGACCATGATCGTGTCGGCCAGGTGCGCCAGCGCGCGTTCGCATTCCTCGTGCGCGGTGGTCGCATGAAATGCGGAGCGGTACGGATACGGCCCCCAGAAGCGGGCGAAGCCGGGCGCGCCCGGTTCGGATGCCCAGCGACGCGGATCGCCGGTGGCGGTGATCGCGCCGGCGGTGGCGCCGTGGTAGCTGCGGTAAGCGGTCAGCACCTTGTGGCGACCGGTATGCAGGCGCGCCATGCGGATCGCGTTCTCGATCGCTTCGGCGCCGCCGTTGGTGAAGAAGACCCGGTTCAGATCGCCCGGCGCGACTTCGGCGATCAGCCGCGCCGCTTCGCTGGTGGCCGGGTTGGCGTGGTACGGCGCGACCGTGCACAGCACGTCGGCCTGCGCCTTGATCGCCGCGACAAGTTTCGGGTGCTGATGGCCGACGTTGACGTTGACCAGCTGGCTGGAGAAGTCGAGCCAGCGCCTTCCGCTTTCGTCATGGAAGTGGACACCGGAAGCACCGGTGACGACGAGCGGATCGAGCGCGCCATGCGCCGACCAGGAATGCAGTACATGCAGCCGGTCATCGCGGGCAGCGGCGGATTTCGCAGCTACAGGCGGCGCCGCGCCCGCACCGGACACGGCATCAGGGGAGACGTCACGCATTGGCTTTGCGCCCTCAGGGGATGAAGGTCTGTTCCGGGTCGTCGAACGACTTGAACTCTAGCGCATTGCCCGATGGGTCGAAGAGAAACATCGTCACGTGCTGGCCTGGCTTGCCCTTCAGCCGCAGGTGCGGTTCCTCGGCAAAGGCGATGCCGGCGTCTTTCAGGCGTCGGGCCAGCGTCTCCCACGACCCACGGTCCAGGTTCATGCCGAAATGCGGTACCGGGACCGCTTCGCCGTCGAACCGGCTGTCCAGCACAGGCTGGCTGTCGCCACCGAGATGGGCCACCAGGTGGTGGCCGAAGAAATCGAAGTCCTGGTAGTTGACGTCGCTCCTTCCCTGCGCGCAGCCGATCACGCCGCCATAGAAACCGCGCGCCTCATCGAGGTCGCGGACCGGGAAAGCCAGGTGGAACTGGGAGATCGGCCTCGCCTGGTTCATGACACCGCGCCTGGACGGATCGTGCACGTTGCGAAGATGTTCTGCCAGAACAGGTTCCATGCGGTGATGCTGCATTCGTAACCGTCGGCCAGGTCCGACAGCGCTTCGGGCTCGAGCCGGATGTAGTCGTCGATGGCTTGTCGCGTCAGCTCGCCATGGATGATGTCCTGCTCCCCGGTGTGGATGGTCCAGAACTCCCAGTCGATGCGGTCGGCGTTCTCGAGCATGTACGGATGCGTCCTGAGATGTTCGAACAGGACCGACAGATAGGTCTGGCACAAACATTCGCCGCCCATCCCGCGCAAGCCGACGCCGAATGCGGAGCTGCGCCCGGACAGCTGTCGCGTCAGGCTGTCGAGGTTCTTCCGGTTGGCCGGAATGCATCGCTCCAGCTGCGCCGGCTCGACCCCCATGGTCGCCAGGAAGCGGTCGTAGATGGCCGGATGCGCCTTGTACGGATCGCCTTCGCCCAGTTCCTCGGCAAGGATCTGGCTGAGCAGGCTGCGCAGGCCACCGAACGGCAGCTTTGCCAGCAACACGGCCAGGTCGCTGATGTAGTCGATGGTGAAGAAGCGGTACTGCACGCAGACCTGGCGCAGGTCCTCAATAGAAAGCTGCGGCAGGACTTTCATCTTCCGCGCCGCCAGCGCTTCCGTCGCTTCCTTCGCCGCGTCGGCAAACTGCCAGAAGCTCTGCCGGTCCCACTCACCGGATGGCATCGCGCCGGATTGCAGTGGTACCGGCTCGATCAGTGATGGTGCTGCCTGCACGCCTGGGCTCTTCAGCAATGTCATTCGTCCAACCCTGGAGAGTTCTGGCCGAGCATAGCCGCGGAAAGCGGTGTCGCATTTCACGTTGCGTAGACCAGCAGTTCGCAGTTTCGATCGACGGTTCACTGAATGTTTGATCTGCGTTCGCTTCAAGCAATCTCAGGCGCATTCATCATCTGGATTCGGTGCTCCGCGATTCACAGTTCGTTTTGAATCAGCGAAACGCGCCGTGCAGCTTTCGTTCACGGCGTGGCGTGCCATATAAGGCGTTCGCAAGGATGGGCGCACGAACGACGATGCAAGCGACGCGCGATGCCAACGACCGGACCACCGTGAACCTGCTCTGGACGGGAGGGTGGGACTCGACGTTTCGCCTGTTGCAGCTGTTGTTGAAGCATCGCGTTCCGGTGGTTCCCTACTACCTGGAAGACCCGACGCGGGCATCGACGCAGATCGAACTGCAGACCATGGTCCGCATCGGCGACCACCTGCGCGCGAACTATCCGCATACCCGCGAGCTGCTCCGGCCGATCCGGATCGGCTCGGTCCGCGATGTCATCGAGGACGACGAGATCAATGCCGCGCTGCGGGAAATCCGTCGGCGCATGTTCATAGGCAGCCAGTACGCGTGGCTGCCATCCTTCTGCAAGCACAACGCGATCGACGAGATGGAACTGGGTGTGCACGTCGACGACAAGGTGCAGGCGCTGGTGCGGCCTTACGCGCTGGAGTCTGATCATCCTGACGGTTACCGCAGCATCCGCGTCGACCCCCGCCATGCGCACACGGCCGAATTCCGCCTGTTCCGCTATTTCAGCTTCCCGCTGTTCCATATCGACAAGCTTGGCATCGACCGGCAGGCAACGGCCGAAGGCTGGAGCGGAATCATGGACATGACCTGGTTCTGCCACAGGCCCGTGCATGGCAAGCCCTGCGGCATCTGCGCGCCGTGCCTCTACACGATCGAAGAAGGGCTGGCGCGCCGCGTGCCGGCGTCGCGACGGATCGTGTCGTTCTTCTACCGGCACCTCGCACTGCCACTGAAGGCACCGCTGCGGCGCTTGCGGATGTCATTGCGCGCGGGACGAGCAGGCGGGCGCCCTCCCGCGCCGGGCGTAGGCCGCCCGTGAACCATCAGGGCGAGGTCGCGCTCGCCTTCGGCAGCTGCGCGAGGGTCTTCGTGGCCACCGTGTCGAGATTGACCGATGCGCCCTTCTTGGCCCGCACGGAACCGCGGTAGAGCGCGCGCCACAACACCCGGATGTCAGCCGGCTGCAGCACTTCCACCAGCAGCCCGCCTTCGACCATCGTCTTGGTGTCCAGCTTCACCGCCGGTACGCCGTTGGCGCCCTGGGTGACGATCTGCGAACAACCACCGGCCTTGCATTCGACGGCGGCCTCATTGGCGCTGGCAAGCCCGGTGTCGCGGACCAGCGTTTCCTGGGTGTCGCGCACGCCGACGCGGTAAGCCACGGCGATGTCGGCCTGGCGCAAGTCGCTCGTGCGCCGGTAACCCTTGGCCGCGAGCGCCTTGTCCAAGGCCGCCTGCAGCCTCGCGCGCAGCTTCGGGTCCTGCACGCGCTTGTCAAATTCCGCGGCCAGCTGGGGCGGCATGTCGACCCAGGCGTAGCGGCTTCCCGGCATCGAGGTCGCCGGCTTGGACACCTGCACCTGGGCGTCGGGCTCGCTCGCGTGCAACGCCGGTGCCGCCGGTACGAGGAAGAGCGCCAGAGCACAGCAAAGCAGGCACGACTGCAGACGATTCATGGGCGGCGCTCCGGCGGGATGTGATGCCAGGGATGTGGCGATCGAGTCAATCGTCGGGTCAGCGCATGTGAAACAGACGTGATGGGACATGCACGCTCTGTCACGTTCACGACACCATCACCGGCGCGGGCGACGCTACTCCCCGGGGACGGACACCGTCGTTGCATCCACGGCAGAGGCTGGCATCGCATGAACCCTTCACTGAGAAGCCTGTTCCTTGTCGTGCTGGTCATCGCCGTCAGTGGTTGCGGCGAACAGTGCAGGAACGAGCCAGTCACCATCGTGCCCTCGCCCTCCGGCGCAGCCCGTGCCGTCGTGTTCCATCGCAATTGCGGTCCAACCACCGAGTTCAATACGCAGCTCGCCGTCCTGCCGCGCAGCGCCGAGCAACCCAACATCCCCGGCAACGCGCTGATCCTCGGCGGTGACGTGCCGTTGAAGGTGCGCTGGGATTCGGAGACGACGCTGACCGTGTCCGGGCTCGGTACCGCGCGCGTGTTCAAGCAGAACCAGGCGGCGGCAGACGTAGCGATCACCTACGAGAAGTAGGACTGCCCCGTCCATGAATCTGCTATCGATCGTCCTGCTCGGCCTGGCCATGGCCACCGATGCATTCGCTGCCGCGCTGGGCAAAGGCGCCGGGATGCTCAAGGCGCGGTGGCCCGAAGCGCTGCGGGTCGGTCTGATTTTCGGCGTGGTCGAGGGTCTCACGCCCCTCGTTGGCTGGCTGCTCGGCACGGCGGCCTCGCGCCATATCGAGCAGTGGGATCACTGGATCGCCTTTGGCCTGCTCGGCGCGCTGGGGCTGCACATGATCTACAAGGCCATCACCGACGAGGACGAAGTCGAAGGATCCGTCCCCCGACCAGGCAAGGCCGGATTGTGGTCGCTCGCCCTGACCGGGCTGGCGACGAGCATCGATGCGATGGCCGTGGGCGTCGGCCTTGCCTTCGTCGACGTGAACATCGTCGTCGTCTCGGCCGTCATCGCGCTGTGCACGTTCGTCATGGTCACGCTGGGGATCATGGCGGGCCGCGTGCTGGGCACCCTGATCGGCAAGCGTGCCGAGATGGCCGGTGGCGTGATCCTGATCCTGGTGGGCGCGACGATCCTGTACGAGCACCTGCATGCGGCGCCGACCTGATCGCGGGCCGCGCAACCGAGGTCTGATCAGGGCCGGACGCGAACGCCGTAACCCGACTTCATTTCTTCCAGGTCGAGGTTGCCGTCGCTGTTGCGGTCGAGCCAGCCAAAGCGCATTTCCAGGGCGCGGCGCAGTTCGTTGTCGTCCAGTGCGCCGTCGCTGTCCAGGTCGGCGATGATCAGCCGGTCGGCGATGGTCGGCACGCCCGGCACCGGCGGCCCCAGGATCTCCTGCAGCTCGCTGGGCGAGATGAGCGAGTCGTGGTCGCTGTCGGCAGTCTCGAAGGCGACGTCGCTGTCGTACTCGTACTTGCTCAGTACGCCGTCGCGATTGGCGTCGAGGTAGGCGAACCTGGCCTCCGCACCTTGCGGGAGCGCCTGCGTTGCGGTCCCCGGCGCATCGCAAAGGCCCGGCCCTGCGATCGCCAGGCCGAGCGTGAGTACGGACAAGCGCAGCAGGCTGGCGGCGGTCATGACGGTTTCCCCGGAGTGATGAGCACAAGCTCATGCAACGGCGGGGCGGCCGCGAAGCGGACAGCCGGCAGGTGCATTGTTGCGCCCGGGGCAACACCGGGTGGACGCGGCCGGGCCTACCGCTTGCACTGGCGCCCGCCTACCGTGTCCGCGGGAGGAGGCGCACGGTTCGAATCATCGGCGTGCGCGATTTCGGGATATGAATTCGTCGCAGTCGACTGCCGGACCACCTTGCGACAGCCCCGGCACGCCCGCGTCCCTCGATGCGTCCACCGCCAGCTGTCTCGAATCGGCACGCCACTGGGCCACTCGGGCCGTGCAAGCCGGTGACGGTGCGCTGCCTGCCTGGCTGCGATGCGCCACAGACGCGTTCCGCGCGCTGCGCACCGACGACCCCTCGCGCGCCGGTGCGGCAGCGACGCTGGCCACACAGGCTGCCGACGAAGTGCTTTCGCGCTTGCTGCAGCAGCATCCGGAAGGATGGTCGCCCGGCCTGATGCAAGTGGACGATGTCCGGGTGCACATCGAGTTTCGCCAGGTATCGCCGTGGCTGCAGCCGCCGGTGCGCATAAGGCTCGCCCGCGACGTGCCGATGGATGCGTTCGGCGGCGAACGCTTCGCTCGCCCGGGTTTCGGTGTGCCCGTGGCGGCGCTGTCTCCCCGCCATGACGACGAGCCCTACGGCCGGTTGCAACCTCTCTCGGGCGCGTTTCGAAACCTCACCGCCTGGATAGAACCCGACCCGGAGCATGACGATGCGCCGCCGCGCCTGGTCTTTGCCGACCCGGACAGGGTCACGGCCATTGGCGCCGGTGCCCATCGACGCCAGCTCGCCAGCGATACCTCGGCCGCCTATGCCTGGGCCATGCGGATCTCGAAGCTGGCGCGCACCGGGCTGTGGGGGCTGCTCGGCGGAGAAGCCATCGAGCACCGGGCGGGGCTGTACCTGCTGGAGGACTACGACCCGGACAAGCAGCCGCTGGTGATGATCCATGGCCTGGGCAGCATCCCGCTGATCTGGGCGCATCTTTCCAACGCCGTATGGGGCATGGACGAGCTTCGTGCCCGTTACCAGATCTGGCAGGTGATCTACCCGACCGACGAGCCGCTACTGGTGACCCGCTCGCGGATCGCGGGCTACCTGGACGCCGCGTGGCAGCTGCTCGATCCCGACGGTGATGCACGCGCGCGTTCGGGCGTGGTGCTGGTCGGCCACAGCCTGGGCGGCGTCATCTCGCGGCTGCTGTGCGTCGACAGCGGCGATGCGTTGTGGAATGCCGCCTTCCTGGTTCCAGCCGGTTCCCTCAATGCCAGCGCCCAGGACCTGGAAGTCATCAGGCGGCTGTTCTCCTTCCGCTCCTACCCTGGCATCGCGCGCGCCATATTCCTGGCCGCGCCGCACCGCGGCAGTCCCAGTGCGGCGACTGCGCTGGGACAGGTCACCCGCGCGCTGGTCGGTCGGCGCACGGCCGAAGTGCACGCACTGCAGCGCATTGCCCTGGCCAATCCCGACGCGATCCGGCCGGAAGTGCTTCATACCTTCCAGCAAGGCTGGATCAACAGCATCGCCACGCTGCAGTCCGACCAGCCAATCAGGCGCGCGACCGAATCGCTGCTTCCCCGGGCCGGCATCAGCTGGCACACGATTGCCGGCGTACAGCCCGGTCGCCGGCAGCAGACCGACGGCGTGGTGCCGCTCGACAGCGCGCAGATTCCCGGCGCCGCCTCCTGCCTTGTGGTCGAGGACGGGCATCGCCTGCATGACAACCCGCACGTAGTCGCAGAAGTCGTGCGAATCCTTCGCCTGTGATGGGTAGACCGGAGAAACCAATGTGGCCCTGGCTTGCCATTGCATTCGTGCTGTTGCTCGCCATCGCTGGCGCCAGCGTGCTGCTCGTCAACCATCTCGCGCCGCCGGCGACCGGCCGACCCAGCCACACCCTGCCCCTGCAGGCGGCGCAGACCGACATCGACCGCGAACTGTCGCCTCTGCTGGCGGCCCATCCCGGCAATACCGGCACGGTCGTGCTGACCGATGGCGTCGATGCCTTCGCCGCTCGCGCGGTTTCGGCGCGCAAAGCCGGGCGCAGCCTCGACCTGCAGTACTTCATCTGGCACAACGACCTGTCCGGACGAATGCTCGCAAGCGAGGTCCACGCTGCCGCGCAGCGCGGCGTGCGCGTGCGCATCCTGCTCGACGACATGAATGCCGCAGGCCTGGATCCCCACCTGCTGGCCATGGATGCCCATCCCGGCATCGAGCTGCGGGTCTACAACCCGTTCCGCAACCGCAAAGGGGCCGGGCGCGCCTTCGAACTTCTGCGGCGACTGTTCAGCATGAACCACCGCATGCACAACAAGGCATGGATCGCCGACGGCCGCGTTGCCATCATCGGCGGACGCAACATCGGCGAGCGTTACTTCGGCGCCGCCTCGGAGGTCAACTTCCGCGATCTCGACCTGCTGCTGCTCGGGCCGGCGGCCGGGCAGGCAAGCACGCTCTTTGACCGCTACTGGAACAGCGCCGCCGCGGTGCCGATCGCCACACTTGGTGCACGGGCGCCGGAGGCATTGCGCAACCTGCTGGACGATGTCCATCGCGATGCCCGCAGCGAACGCGCCAGGCGCTACCTCGATCGCGTTGCCGACTCGCAGCTGGTGCGCGACTACTACCAGCATGCGCTCAGTCCGCACTGGAGCGCGGGCATCGAGGTCTTTGCCGACCCGCCGATCAAGTGGAAGCGCGACGACCGCGAGCAATGGCTGGTGGGACGACTGGTGCCGATGATCTCCGCGGCACGCAGCAAGGTGATGGTGATCTCGCCCTACTTCGTTCCCGGCAATGAGGGTGTCGACATGCTAGCTGCCCTGACCGCGCGCGGCGTCAGCGTCGGCGTCGTCACCAACTCGCTGGCGGCCACGGATGTCTATCCCGTTCACAGCGGCTATGCGGGCTACCGCGATCGACTGCTGCAGCAAGGCGTCCACCTCTACGAACTGCGCGCACAGGCGCATGCGAAGGAACTGCCGCGCGTGGTCCGCCAGGGCGTCAGCCTGCACACCAAGGCGCTCGTGCTCGACGATGCCCGTGGCTTCGTCGGATCCTTCAACGTCGATCCGCGCTCGAAGAACCTCAACACCGAAATGGGCGTGCTGTTCGATGATCCGGTCATCGCGGCACAGGTTCGCGACGAGTATCTGCGCCTGGCCTCCCCCGCCATGAGCTACTGGGTGTATCGAAACCGGCACGGGGAGCTTCGCTGGCTCGACCGCACGCAGCCGGTTGCGGTGGAGGTCGAGCACGAGCCCGACGCGGACTGGTGGATGCGGGCCATCGCATGGGGCTCGGGCTGGTTGCCGATCGAGTCGCAGCTTTAGCGCCTGTCGAATTCCGTCCCGGTCGTTCGTCCTCATCTTCAAGGGCGGGCAAGCGGCCGCCTCCCACCTGCCTCCCGGAGCGATTCAATGACCCCGATCATCACCGCCTTTGAACGCTCGCCCGACGGCGGCAAGGGACTGGCGCGCGATACGCGCGTGCGCTGGGCTTTCGAGGAGGTCGGCCAGCCTTACGAGGTCCGCCCGGTCTCGATGCAGGCGATGAAGGAACCGGAGCATCTGGCGCTGCATCCTTTCGGCCAGATTCCGACTTACGAGGAAGGCGATCTTGTCCTGTTCGAGACCGGGTCGATCGTGCTTCACATCGCGCAGCGGCATACGGGCCTGCTGCCGGACGATGGCGATGCCCGGGCGCGCGCGATCACCTGGATGTTCGCCGCGATCAACACCGTAGAGCCGCCGATCCTGGAACTGACCAACGCGAAGCTGCTGGAACGCGACAAACCCTGGAGCAGCGAACGCCTGCCGCTGGTCGAGGCACGCGTCCGTGACCGCCTGGGACCGCTTTCCCATCGACTGGGCAACGCCGACTGGCTCGATGGCGCCTTCAGCGCGGGCGACCTGATGATGGTGTCGGTGCTGATCCGGCTGAAGCGGTCGGGCATCGTCGACGAGTACCCGAACCTGTCCGCGTATGTGGCGCGCGGCGAAGCGCGACCGGCTTACCAGCGCGCGTACGCAGCGCAGGCCGCAGCGTTTTTGCTGGATGCTCGCCCGTCGGGCTGACCGTTCGTCGCGAGCTTCGAAAATGACGCTCGCAAAGACGCTGACCCGGATCTGCAAACTACAAATCCCGCGAGACTTCGTCAGTCCGGTTCAGCGCGACAACGTTGCATGACTGTGCATCGTCGGGTAACGGCAAACGGATCTGATGTGCCGTGCATCACCAGTTTTGAAGTGCTATCAGTGGGCGCCCCAAGCGCGACAGCTATTCCGCCGAGACCGTGGCTGGCTGAACCAGTGCAGAGCGCGGGGAAGGTCTCGGCGTCCCTCAGAAAGGACCCGAACTTCGTCAACTTCGACGAGGGTTTCGGCTATGGATGCGCTTCCTGCTTCAGGTTGTTCCCGTTCAGTGGAACTGCGTCGGCGCCAGCCGCGCCGCAAACTCCTCTACCTGATGGTGCTGTTCGCGCTGGCGTCCACCGCGTTGCAGGCGCAGCAGTCGATCGACTCTGCCACCACGACCGTCAAACTGCAGGAGCTTGCGCCCGATGCGGGTGCCGGCTACGTGGTTCCGTCGTCGAGCACCATCGATGTCACCGCCGGCAACGCCATCGAGGGCGATTCATCGCGAGGCTGGACACTGTCTAACGCGGGAACCATCCGCGGCGCCTCTGGCGTGGTGTTTGCCGGAACAGGCAACACGCTGACCAACACTGGGACCATCACGGGCACCGGTGGCACGGCGATCTCCTTCAGCGGTGGCGGCGACACGCTGATCCTCGACTCCGGCTCTATCATCGCAGGCAACGTGGTCGGCAGCGGCAGCGGCAACAGCGTGCGACTGCAAGGCTCGGGGAGCGAAGACAGCAACTTCACCGGCTTCGATACCCTCTTCGTCACCGGCAACTGGACGCTGAGCGGGATAACGACCGGCCTGAGCGGGGGCACCGTGGTGCAGGCCGGCAGCCGCCTGCAACTTGGCATTGATCCTACCTTTCAGTACGGCTCCAACGGACGGCTGAGATCGACGGTGACAGTCGGCCAGGGCGGGACCTTGTACCTGGATGGCACCAATGTTCTGGGCTTCGCCGGCTCACGCGTCACCGGGATCACACTGACCGAGGCCACGCTTACGCATGCCGCGACGGGCGACAACGGATGGGGCATCGCCTTCATCCTCGATGGCGCCAGGATCGAGACGACGTCGACCGGGCAGTACTCCTTCGGCGGCGATGGTCGCGGCGACGACATCAACAACACCAGCGTGCGGACCCTGGCGTCAAGCAAGGAGTCCGTCATCGCCGGCAAGGTGACGCTGCGCGAAGGCGGCGGCGGCCCCGGTGCCGGTCGGAACTTCATCAATTTCACGGTCGACGATGGAATCGCGCCCAACGACCTGCTGGTGACGGCAAACATCAACGAGGTTTCCGGCAATCATGGCATCGCCAAGCTTGGCCTGGGGACGATGACGCTCAGCGGATCCAACACATTCACCGGCGACAACACGATCGGCGCGGGGACACTCCAGATCGGCAATGGCGGTACCAGTGGCGCGCTCCTTGGCAACATCAGCAATGCCGGCACACTGGTGGTCAACCGCACCGATGCCTCGGCATTGCCTGGTGCGATAAGTGGCACAGGCACGATCGATAAGAAGGGCAGCGGCACCCTGACGCTGTCGGGTGCCAATACCTACACGGGCGCAACGATCATCGACGCCGGCACGGTGAAAGCAGGATCGGCCAGCGCGATTCCCGCCGACAACGCCTTGTCGTTCGCAGGTCCCGGTGGAGCGCTGGACCTGAACGGCTTCAACCTCAGCCTGGCCCGGCTCGATGCCGCGCTCCCGAACGCGGGCGCGGTGACCCTGGGCAACAGCAGCCTGACCTTCACCGGCGCGGGCCTGGGTGCAGGCGTCACGCCGACCTTCATCGGCGCGTTCTCCGGCGCCGGACCGCTGATCAAGAACGGAACGCATACGCAGCGATGGGGCATCTCGGCCAGCACCACGGTCAATGCAAACGTGAACGCCGGCGTGCTCGATCTGTTCTCCGCCGGCAACGGATCCGGGTTCGTGCTTTCAGGAGCCATCGTCAACAACGCCGAGCTGCATATCAGCGACCCGGGCGCTGCGACGCCTTTCACCGCCCCGTTCCTGCTCGAAAGCGACGTCAGCGGAACCGGTCGCGTCGTCGAGAGCATCCTCGGCGGCGACGGTTCGCGGGTGATCATGACCGGAACGCTGCGCCACAGCGGCGGGACGGTCGTCGACAACGGCACGCTGCAGATCGGCAACGGCGGCGCCACCGGCACGCTCGCCAGCGACGTGGCGCTCAGCAGCGCAGGCAGCACGCTGACCTACCTTCGTTCCGACGGGCAGACCTGGAACGCCATCATCAGCGGCCCCGGTTCGCTGTCCGTCCAGGGCGGCGTGCTGACACTGTCGGGCAACAGCACCTACACCGGACTAACCAGCCTTGGCGCGGGCAGCACGCTGGTGATCACCGCACCGGAGCGGATCAGCGCCAGCTCGGCCATCTCCGGCGACAGCGGCACCCTGCGGCTGGATGGTTCGATGACCTTGCCCAACGCGATCACGAGCACGGCGGCGCAAGGTCTGATCATCGATACCTTTGGCACCGACGACATTCTGACCGGGCCGGTCAGCGGTCTCGGGCGCCTGCGCAAGCATGGCGCTGGCACGCTCACCTTGACCACGGACAAGGCCCAGCTGGCGTTCCCCGTGATCATCCATGCCGGCACGTTTGAAGTCGGCAGCGGCGGCGACATCAATGGCACCAACGTCCAGGACGGTGCCACGCTCGCATTCAACCGCAGCGATTCGTAGACCTACGGCGGCGTGATCAGCGACGCGCCGGCCGACAGCGTCGCCGGTTTCCCGGCGCAGGCCGGTGCGATGGTCAAGTCCGGCATAGGCACCCTCATCCTGACCGCCGACAGCTCCTTCACCAATGGCACCACGATCAGCGCCGGCTCCCTCCAGCTGGGCAACAACACCGCCAACGGCAGCGTGATCGGCAACATCGTCGACAACGGCTCGCTGGTGTTCAATCGCAGCGATGCGGTCACGTTCGCTGGAAACATCAGCGGTGTCGGCTCGCTGTCACACGTCGGCAGCGGCGACCTGACGCTCACCGGCAGCAATCTCTACACGGGTGGCACCACGATCAACACCGCTCGCGTGCTCTACGTGGGTGACGGCGGCGCCACCGGCAGCATCGTCGGCGACATCGTCAACAATGGCACCTTGACCGCCAATCGCAGTGGCTCGCTGGCGCTCAACGGTGTGATCAGCGGCGCGGGCACGCTGATCAAACGCGGCAGTGGCGATTTGCTGCTCGGCGGTGCCAACACGTTCACCGGCACGACCCGGGTGAAACAGGGGGTCCTGGCCGCCACACAGAACAGCAATTTCGGTGCGTCGAGCAACCCGCTGTTGTTCGATGGCGGCACGCTGCGCTGGCAGCAGCCCTTCTTCATCGACCACGCGGTGGAACTGCTGGCAAATGCCACCTTCGACAGCAACGGCGTGTTGGCGGAACTGCGCGCGCCCATCACCGGCGCCGGCGGGCTGACCAAGGTCGGTGCCGGCACGCTCGTGCTCAGCCGCGACAACCTCTACAACGGCCCCACCGTGAACAGTGCCGGCACCTTGCAGCTGGGCGATGGCGGCACGACGGGTCGCATCCTGGGCAACATCAGCAATGAAGGCCTGCTGGTGGTCAACCGCAGCGATGACTTCCTGTTCAATCGCCAGATCAATGGCGGCGGCAGCGTGGTCAAGCTCGGCGGCGGCACGGTGACGCTGACGTCCGACCAGACCTATACCGGCAGCACCACGATAAGTACTGGCAGCCTTCGACTCGGCGGTGGCACTGCCACCGGCAGCATCGCCGGCAGCATCGTCGACAATGCCGCGCTGACCTTCAACCACGGCAGCAACGCCCACACGCATGCCGGCACGATCAGCGGCACGGGCACGCTCGACAAGCAGGGCACCGGCACGCTGACGCTTTCCGGCGACAACGCCTACACCGGCCTGACGACGGTGAGCGCCGGCCGGCTCAACGTCGGCGGCTCGGTCGACGGCAACGTCCAGGTGGGCAGCGGCGCCACGCTCGGCGGCAACGGTACCGCTGGCGGCATCGGGACCACCGTCTCGATCGGCAGCGGCGGCCGGCTGTCGCCGGGCACCAGTCCCGGCACCCTGCACGTAGGCGGCTCGCTGTTCCTGGATGCCGGTTCGCAGCTCGACTACGAACTGGGGCTGCCGGGCACCGTGGGCGGCGCGCAGAACGATCTGGTGCAGGTGGCCGGCAACCTCACCCTCGACGGCACGCTCAACCTGTTCAACATGGGCGGGATGTCGCCGGGCATCTACAGGCTGTTCGAATACGCCGGCACGCTGGTCGACCAGGGACTGGTGATCGGTGCATCGTTGCCGGCGCGTTTCGTCCCGGGCGATTTCGCCATCGACATGTCGGTGGCGGGCGTAGTGAACCTGCTGGCACAGTCGGGCGGCTTCGCGATGCAGCTGTGGGATGGCAGCAACACCTCGCCCAACACGACCATCGATGGCGGCACAGGCACCTGGGGCAACGTACCCACCACCTGGACCGGCGTGGACGGCCTGGTGAACGCGCCCTGGCAGAGCGGCTTCGCGGTGTTCCAGGGTACGCCCGGCGTGGTGACCCTGGGTGAAAACATCGCGCTGCAGGGCATGCAGTTGCGCAGCACCGGCTACGTGATCGAAGGCGGCGGCTTCGCGCTGCAGGGGGAGCCGGAAACGATCGTCAATGTCGACACGCTCGCCACCGCCACGCTCAACGCGCCGCTGGTCGACGGCGCCGGCGGGCCCGCGCGCATGGTCAAGAAAGGCACGGGCCTGCTCGTGCTCGGTGGTGCCAGCACCTATTCCGGCGGCACCGCGATCGACAATGGCGCGGTCCAGATTGCCTCAGACGGCAATCTCGGCGCCGCCACCGGCGCGCTGTCGCTCGACTCGGGCATGCTGATCACGACCGGCAGTTTCAGCAGCGCCCGCGCAGTCAACCTCGGCGCCGGCGGCGGCAGCATTGCCACCGATGGCAGCAGCACGCTGACGCTCACCGGTGCGATCGCCGGGCCCGGTGTATTGAGCAAGGTCGGCACCGGCACGCTGGTGCTGAGTGGCACCAACAGCCATGGCGGCATGTTCCTGGGCAACGGCGTGCTGCAGGCCAGCAGCGATTCCAACCTCGGCGCGACCAGCGGCACGTTGGCATTGGGCGGCGGCGTGTTCCAGCTCGGCGCCGGTTTCGACCCCAACCCGGGACGATCGGTGATCCTGGGCGAACTGGGCGGCACGATCGACACCCAGGGCTTCAGTTCCACCTTTGCCCAGACCATCGGCGGCGCGGGCGCGTTGCGCAAGACTGGTACCGGCACCTTGATACTGGCCGGCGACAACGACTACCTGGGCGTTACCACCATCGCCGCCGGCACGCTGCAGCTGGGCAATGGCGGCAACACGGGCAGCGTCCATGGCAACGTCGTCAACCAGTCGACGCTCGTGGTGAATCGCAGCGACACCTTCACGCTCGCCAGCCTGGTCAGCGGCAGCGGCTCGCTGACCCAGGCCGGCAGTGGAACGCTGGTGCTGGATGCCGACCACACCTACACCGGCGTGACGACCATCACCGCCGGAACGCTGCAGCTCGGCGCCGGTGGCGACCATGGCAGCGTGCCTGGCGACATTGTCGACAACAGCGCGCTCGTGTTCAATCACGGCAGCGACCGCACGTTCACCGGCACCATCAGCGGCAGCGGCACACTCACCAAGCAAGGCAGCAACACGCTGACCCTGACAGCGGCAAACAGTTATCTGGGCGCCACGATCATTGCCGAAGGCGTCCTGCAACTTGGCAATGGCGGCGCCGGCGGAGCGATCGCAGGTGCCGTCAGCAACGCCGGCGAACTCGCGTTCGACCGCAGCGACGAGGTTGCGTTCGGACAGACCATCGGCGGCGCGGGCCGCGTGCGCCAGCGCGGCACCGGTACTGTCACGCTCGGTGGCGCCAATACCTACAGCGGCGGCACATTCTTCGATGCGGGCGCGCTTGCGGCCGGCGCCGACAGCGCCCTGGGCGACGCCTCCGGTCCGCTGTCCTTCAATGGCGGCGCACTCCTGCTGACTTCAGCCTTCGACAGCGCGCGCAGCGTTGCACTCGCAGGCATCGGCGGAACCATCGACGCGCCACATCGCAACCTGTTCTCCGGTGCGATCAATGGCACCGGCGCACTGACCAAGGCCGGCAGCGGCATCCTCGTTCTCACCGGTACGGCAACGCATGGCGGCGGTACGACCATTGCCGCTGGCACGCTGCAGCTGGGCGATGGCGGTACGTCCGGCAGCCTGCTCGGCGACGTGCTCAATCAGGGCATGCTCACCGTCGATCGCAGCGACGTGTACGAGCTGGATGGCATTGTCAGCGGCCGCGGCTCGCTGACCCAGGCCGGCAGCGGCACGCTGGTGCTGGGCACCGACCACACCTATGGCGGCGGTACAACCATATCGGCGGGAACCCTTCAGCTCGGCACCGGTGGCAATGGCGGCAGCGTGGTCGGCGACATCGTCGACAACGGCGCGCTGGTGTTCGACCACGCCGGCAATCGCAGCTTTGCCGGCACGATCAGTGGCAGCGGCACGCTGACCAAGCACGGCAGCAACACGCTGACCCTGACCGGCAACAACACGTTTGCCGGGCTCACCACCATTGCCGGCGGCATCGTGCAGCTCGGCGCCGGTGGTGGCAGCGGCGCCATCACCGGCGCGGTGCTCAACAACGGGGCCCTGGTGTTCAACCGCAGCGGCCAGCTGACGCTCGCCGGTGCCATCGGCGGCACCGGCGGTGTCCACCAGATCGGCCCGGGCACGGTCACGCTGACCGGCCCCAACAGCTACAGCGGTGGCACGTTCATCCATGCCGGCGTGCTCAGCATCGGCGCGGATCCCAACCTCGGCAATGCGACGTCGGCAGTCACGCTCAATGGCGGCACGCTGCAACTGACGTCCGGGTTCGACAGCGCGCGCCCGGTGCGGATCGACGGCAACGGCGGCACGTTCGATGTGGCCACGCGCAACAAGCTGTCCGGACCGGTCGATGGCATCGGCGCGTTGACCAAGACCGGCGCCGGCGTGTTGATCGTCAATACCGACGCCAGCTACAGCGGTGGGACGCATGTCGCCGCCGGGACGTTCGTCGTCGGCGACAGCCAGCACCTGCACTCGAGGCTGTCCGGTGCCGGCGCGGTCAGCGTCGACGCCGGCGCTTCGCTGGGAGGCTACGGCACGGTGGTTGGCAACATCGACAACCGCGGCACGCTGGGCGTCGGCAATGCACTGGCCGCGCTGGCGACGGAACCCGATGCCGAGTTCAACATCATCGGCCGATTGGCCAACAGCGGCGCGATCACGCTGGTCAACGGCACCGCCGCGGACCGGCTCAACGTCTCAGGTGCCTACGTGGCCAGCGGTGGCACGCTGCAACTAGAAACAGTGCTCGATGCGGGCGGCGCAATCGCGCAGACCGACCGGCTGGTCACAGGCAGCGTCGAAGCGGGCGGTGGCGCCACCGGCATCGTCGTGCATGCGCTGGCCGGCGCGGGTGCGTTCACGACGGGCGACGGCATTGAGCTGGTCGATGTGATCGACTCCGCGCATTCTGCCGCCGGTGCCTTCTCGCTGGCGCAGCGAGTCGTGTCCGGTGCGCACGAGTACCTGCTGTTCCATGGCGGTGTCGACAACCCGGCCGACGGCGACTGGTACCTGCGCAATGTAGCGCCGGAGATCGAGCCGCCACCGGATCCGAGCGTGGTGATCCCCATCTTCCGACCGGAGGTCGGCGCCTACCTGGGCAATCGCCAGGCCGCCGCCGCTTCGCTGGTGCATACGTTGCATGAGCGCATGGGCGAAGCGCAGTACGCCGAAACGGCAAGCGACAAGGACGGATTCCTCGGCTCGGTCTGGCTGCGCGCACGCGCCGGCAACATCGACTCGGGCGCCGCCGATGACGCCATCGACCTCGAAGGCAGTCGCACACTCCTCCAGGCCGGCGCCGATATGGCGCAGTGGCGGGTTTTCGGAGATGGCGACCGCCTCCACCTCGGCGGCATGCTGGGGTATGCGCGTTCGGACGCAGGCGCCAGCGCCGACTTCAATCCGGCACGGGCCCGGGGCAACACCGAAGGCACACTGGTCGGCGCGTACGCCACCTGGTTCGCCAATGACGACAAGCGCCTGGGATCGTACCTGGATGCATGGGCGCAGTACGGCTGGTTCGACAACCGGATCCGCGGAGATCGCCTGCCGCAGGTGAAGTACGACTCCGAGACCTGGGCGGTGTCGCTCGAGTACGGTTACGCGCTGCCGCTGGGCACGCGTCTGGTGATCGAACCGCAGCTGCAGATCGTCTACAGCGACTACGGCGCCGATCGCATCGTCGAGGACAACGGCACGAGGGTGCGCACGGTCGATGACCGCCAGACCATGGGACGCCTGGGCGTGCGCCTGTATCAGCCCCGTGAGTTCAGCGCGGATCTGCAGCCGTTCGTCGAGATCGGCTGGTGGCATGGCGACGGCACCGTGTTGTCGTTCAACGCGGTGGCAGCGGCCGACGCAGTGCCGGACGACCGCTACGTGTTCAACATCGGCCTGCAGGGCATCCTCGCCGATGGCTGGAACGCGTGGTCGCAATTCGGCACCGAATGGGGCGGCAACGACTACAAGCAGATCAGCGGGCAGGTGGGCATCAAGTTCAGCTGGTAGCGCTGGTCGCCCGGGCGTCGCGCCCGGGCGAGCGTTGCATCAATGCGGCCCCAGGCGCGGCCCTTCCGGTTGTGGCGGCGGCGAGGTCGTGCGCAGCAGGCTTTCCAGGTTGCGCACGCCGCGCATCGACGAGACTTCGCGCAGCAGATCCTGGAACTCCTCTTCGGCCACCGCGCCCTTGAGCTGCACCCAGCCGTCGTGCACGTGCACTTCCACGTCGTGCGGGTGGCCCACGAAGCGCCCCAGCCGGGCGCGGATGCGATCGTGCAGCCTGTCGTCGTCGAGGGGCTCGGTGGACAGGCTGGCGCGTCCGCGTGCGGCCACGCCCTTGAGGCGATGGGCCGCGCGTTTGGCCTTGCCACGCACGTAGTGCCCGGCGTCGTTGCCCAGCGACGCGCTGCGGTCGCGGATCAGCGCGCGGCGGCGGCGGCCGGTGTTGGGATCCATCAGGTACATCGCCAGCGCACCGGCGGCGAAGGCCAGCGCAACGCCGTACAGCGTCTTCAGCGTGCTGGGCGTGGATGATTCATGCATGGGGCGTCTCCGGACTCGGTTTCACGTGAGGGGTGATGCTGCCAAACCCGCCGCAAACGAAGCGCGAAGAAACACCCCTGTTTGCTTAACGCGGAGCACCGGCCGGGCGCGACAGGGCGGCCTTGGCGGCCCCGGACGGCATGCGGGATGGTTTGCGGGCCGGCATATGCATTACCATCGCGTCACGAAGGGGAGTAGCTCCCGAATGCTGTCACCGTCACTACGGGATTCGTCCCCGGTGCAGCGGCAGGTCGCCTGAGGCGGCCTGCGAGCAAGACCTTCGCCGTCCCACGGCGAAGGTGCGTCCATTGGATACGCAGTCGTCGTGGCACACATGCCCTTCCGACGAGCTCCCAATGGACGTATTACTGAACCCCGAAATCTGGATTGCACTGGCCACGCTGACCGCGCTCGAGCTGGTCCTCGGCATCGACAACATCATCTTCATCTCCATCCTGGCCGGCAAACTGCCGCCGGAGCAGCGCAACAAGGCCCGCCGGCTGGGCATCACCCTGGCCGCGGTGACACGACTGGGCCTGCTGCTGGCCATCGCCTGGATCGTCAGCCTGACCGCACCGCTGTTCTCGGTGCTGGGCAACGAGTTCTCCTGGCGCGACCTCATCCTCATCGGCGGCGGCCTGTTCCTGATCGGCAAGGCCACCCATGAGATCCACCAGAAACTGGAAGGCGCCAGCGAGCACGTCAGCGTGGGCGCGGCGACAGCCACCTTCGCAAGCATCATCGCCCAGATCATGGTGCTCGACATCGTGTTCTCGCTGGACTCGATCATCACCGCCGTGGGCATGGTCGACGAACGCTGGGTGATGGTCACCGCGATCCTGATCTCGATCGTGTTCATGCTGATGTTCGCCCGTCCGATCGGCGATTTCGTCGAGCGCCATCCGACCGTGAAGATCCTGGCGCTGAGCTTCCTGATCATGATCGGCCTGGTGCTGATCGCCGATGGTTTCGGCCAGCACATCTCGAAGGGCTACATCTACGCGGCGATGGCCTTCTCGGTGTTCGTGGAGATGATCAACCTGTGGATCCGCAAGCGCGAACAATCCAAGGTCGCGCCGGTGAAGCTGCACGAGCGGTTCACGGACGACGCGCCGTCGGCGTGATGTCGTGATCCGGAGCGGCCGGCCTGCGGGCCGGCCGCTTTCAAACGTTCGGCCTGGTAGCGCCAGGCGACATCATCAATCCCACTGCGAACAACGCACAGCAGACCGCAGCGAACCACGGCAAACCGTGCGCGGAGATTTCCAGCGCCAGCCCCGCGCCCAGCGGTCCCAGCAATGCGCCCGCGCCCCAGGCCACTGACATCGCACCGTACACCGCAACCAGTTCGCCGCCATGGAACTGCGCGCCGACCTCGGTGACGATCAGCGTATAGATGCCGACGAAAGCACCGCCCCAGACGAACAGCAATCCGTAGGCGAGCGGCGCGTTGTCCATCACCGCTGGCCACAGGCAGGCGCCTGCGGCCGACAGCACGCTCAGCAGCAGGATCAGCGGCCGCCGCGGGAAACGGTCGCCGAGCCAGCCGATCGGTAACTGCAGAACGATCGCGCCCACCATCAGCGTCGAGATCAGCAGGCTCGCCGAGGACGGCGACCAGCCCTGTTGCACGGCATAGATCGGCAGCATCGACAGGCCGGCGGCCTCCAGCGCGGCATTGAGTGCGGTGCCGGCCATGGCCAGTGGTGCTGCGGCGGCCAGTGCCAGCAGGCCGCGGGAGTCGCCACTTTCGGCGACTGCGCGCGGGCGTGCGCGACCGGCGGCGAGGACTCCAAGGGCGACCAGCGGCAGCACGCCGCCCACTGCATACGTCACCCAGCTGTGCGTGCCCAGCACGCTGAGGATCGCCGGTCCGATCGCGAATCCCGCCGACAGGCTCGCGGTGTAGACGGCAATGTTGGTCGAACGACGGGCCTCTTCACTGGACGAGCTGACCCAGGTTTCAGTGAGCACCAACACTGTCTCTGAGCCGACGCCAAGCAGGAACCTCAGCACGAACCAGGCGCCGATCCACGGCAGCAGCCAGAACAACGGCAGCGTCAGCGCGACGACGAGCAGGCCGAGCACCAGCAGTGGCCAACTGCCCCAACGGGTGATGAGCCCGGGCAACCGCGGCGCCATCGCAAGCACGCCCAGCGCATACATTGCCGCGTTGGCACCGATCACCGACTCGGTGATGCCGCGCTCGTGCAAAGCCAGCGAGATCAGCGGCGCGCTCAGGCCATAGGCCAGGCCGAACACCGCAGCGGCGGCGTGCACGGGCAGCAGGGCCACGACGCCGCTGCGCGTCGTGGCGGACATCAGGCCGCTTCCCTGTCGCCGGCGGCGATGCCGTAGCTGACGCGCTGGCTGGAATGGCGGTTGCGGTGGTGGATGATCACGCGCAGCAAGCGCGCGTAGTCCAGCACCAGCCCCGGCGTCCAGGCCATTGTCGCACCGCGTCGGCGCAGCATGGCCGCGGTCCAGACATTCGCGTCGCATAGCAAGCTGAGGAAGGTGAGCATGGGCCGGGAACTGGCGACCGTGCCTTCCAGCGCCGACTCGATCGCCAACGCAGTCACCGACGAACAGCTGCGACTGGTGAGGTTGTAAGTGGCATCGACGCGGTAGTTCGCCCAGAACTGCTCCAGCGCACCGGCGTTGTAGAACTTGAAGTGGACCTGCTTGTCCGCCTCGCACCATTGGGCAACCTCGAACGCATGATCGGGTTGCCACCTGCCGGCGATGTCGTTCTCGGGTCCGGCGCGCAACAACGCGGCGAAATCATCGGGCGAACGCTCGATCTCCACCGCGGGGTAATGGCTGATGTACAGGCCGGGCAGCCGCTCCAGCGCCGAGTGCCCGGTGGAGATCACACCTTTCGCATCGACAGCGGCTATGTAGCGGTCTACCAATAGTCGCCTCTGCGGATTGTCGGCCGATCCCACCGGTGTCCACACGTACAACGTCATGGGCGCATCGTGCACGGCCGGCCGGCTGTCGATGACCACCTCCGCCGCGGTGGCGTTGTACCAGCTTCGTGCAGAAAAGATGGGCAGCGAAGTGATCGATCTGCCTGCCGGCAACTTGCGGATCTGCAACGCCAGGAGGATCGCGCTCCAGCCCGATGCCACCAGGATCACGCCCAACACCATCGGCACGGTGTAGTGGTGGTGCAGTGGCCAGTTGCTGCCGACAGCGACAGCCGCGAGCAGCTCGGCCAGACCGGCGGCCACTGCGATGTGCCAGTAATGGAAGCGCACCACCCAGGCCGAGGCAATGCGCAGCGCTCCGTCGGCCAGGAATGCAGTGGCGAACAGCAGCCGGTCGGGGAGGCCATTGTCCAGTTTCAGGGGCAGCGCGATCATCACGCCGAGCAGCAACAGGACCAGCCCGCGCAGGTACAACAGCTGTCGGACCCGCGGTGGCTTTCCCGTGGCTCGCAACACTGCCGCCAGGCCCTGCAGCACCAGGAACAGGCCGAGGGCACTGACCGCGTAGAACAGCACGCCGTCGCTGGCATCGAGCACCAGCCACACCGCCAATGCGATCCCCAGCAGGCCATACAGGCATAGCAACCACCAGCGTTGGCGGATCGAATCAGCTCCCATCAACAGCATCGCCAATCGCACCATACGTTCCGGCACCTCATCCAGTCGTCGAAGGGTCTGCTACCTGTATCGCCTTCAGCGTCGAATGGAACTACCGCCCGCGTTGGCATGCCGTGAGGGTAGGACTGCAGGAATGAGTGCGCACTAGGAAACTGCGGTGGAAAGCTTTGCGGTCGGCGTCTCCAGGCGCAGCACGAGATAACGCATAAATAACTGGGTGATGGGCCCCACGCACAACGCGAACACGACCGTGCCCAGGCCAGCGGTGCCGCCCAGCATCATGCCCATCGCGAGCACCACGATCTCGATGCCGGTACGCACTCGCTGGATCGACCAGCCCGTGCGGCGCGCGAACCCGGTCATCAAACCATCGCGCGGCCCGGGGCCGAGTTGCGCACCCACGTAGAGCGCCGTGGCGAGTGCACACACCACCACGCCACCGAGCAGGCAGACCCAGCGCATCGGCAACGACTCGGGCGTACCCAGCAACCACAGGTTGACGTCGGTGAATGGGCCCAGCAGCAGCGTGTTGGCGACGGTTCCCAGCCCGGGCATCTGCCGCAGCGGGATCCACAGCAGCAACACCGCTATCGCCACGAGGATCATGATCACGCCCAGCGACAGCGGCAGATGTCGCGCCGCGCCCTGGTGGAAGACGACCCACGGCGAGCCACCGAGCCCGCTTCCCATCAACAGCGCGTTGGATACGCCGTACAGGTACAGGCCCGCCAGCAGGCGCACCAGACGCTCAGGCAGGCGGCCCGCCCGTAGCTGGGCGAGCGGGCCGAGATTGGCCAGTCCAAGGGGGGAGGTAGTCGGGCTCATGGGGCCAGTATCTGGACGATTGGCACTTCCACGTAGAGCCACTTTCGCCATAGTGGCCTCATGAACCGGTCCCTGACCCCCGAGCACCTGGCCACCTTGATTGGCCAGTTCCCGCGCAAGCCGGCCTATCGCGGGCTGCGCCAGACCCTGCAGGAACTGATCGGCGACGGCCGCATTCCCCTGGGCACGCGCCTGCCCAGCGAGCGTGCGGTGTCGCAGGCCCTCGCGGTCTCGCGCAACACCGTCACCCGCGCCTATGTGGACCTGGTCGCCGCGGGTTTCGCGACCACGCGCCAGGGTGCGGGCACGTTCGCTGCCGTTCCCGACGACCGCCGGCGCGCGCACGAACACTCGCTGCGTTCGCTCGCCGGCGCGCATGCGCTCGAAGGCGCCATCGATCTCAACTGCGCCGCCACGGCCGCGATTACGGGTATTTCCTCCGCCTACGAACGCGCACTCGAAAGGTTGCCCAGCCATCTGGGAAGCGACGGCCACCGTCCCACCGGCCTGCCGATGCTGCGTGCGCTGATCGCGCAGATGTACGCGCGGCGCGGATTGCCGACCGAGCCCGAACAGATCATGGTCACCTCCGGCGCGTTGGCTGGCACGGCCGTCGTCGCGCGCGCACTGTCGCGGCCAGGCGACCGGGTGATGGTCGAATCGCCGGTCTACCCGAACGTCATCGAAACACTGCGCCTGGGAGGCGCGCGCCTGGTCGCGTCACCGATGGGCGATGCGCTGGGCGGGGACGGCTGGGACCTGGAGGGCATCGAGGCCACGCTGCGGCAGACCCGGCCGCACCTGGCGTACACGATCCCCGACTTCCAGAATCCCACCGGCTTCCTGATGCGCGACGACCAGCGCGCGCGATACGCCGCCGCGCTGCATGCCACGCGCACGACCGCGGTCGTCGACGAATCGCTGCAGGCCATCGCACTGGGCGACGTTCGCATGCCCCTGCCCTTCGCCGCGCACGCGCCAGGCGCCATCACGATCGGCAGCGTGTCCAAGCTGCTGTGGAGCGGATTGCGCGTCGGATGGATCCGCGCCCCGCATGACCTGATGGATCGGCTCATCAAGGCACGATTGCAGTTCGACCTGGGCACGGCGCTTTTCGACCAGCTGGTGGTCACCGAACTGCTCGAAGACGACGACGTCATCGCAACGCGACGTGCGCAGCTGCGCCAGCGTCGCGATGTGCTCGCCGGCGCCATCAGCGAACGACTGCCGGACTGGCGCTTCCGGTTGCCCGAAGGCGGCATGACACTCTGGCTGCAGTTGCCCCACGGCAGCGCCACGCAGTTGGCTGCGAACCTTGAGGCGGTCGGCGTGCATGTCCCGCCCGGCCCGATGTTCAGCGTCGAAGGCGGCGCGGACCAGTGGCTGCGCATTCCTTACGTCCGACCTGAAGAGGAACTCGTCGAGGCGGTGCGGCGCATCGCCGATGTCTGGTCGCGGGCCCCGACCCGGGCTTCGGGTCGCCGCGAAGGCTCGCGGCTGGTCATACTGTAGGACGTGCTTCGCGGGACCTTGCCATGAATCCGCAATCAGGCCATCCGGCATGAGCAACCCTTCGAGTCCGACGCGCGTCGCCCTGATCGGTTACGGCTATGCCGCGCGAACCTTCCACGCGCCGCTGATCCAGGCCGTGCCCGGCCTGTCATTGGCGCTGATTGCCTCGAGCCGGCCCGACCAGGTCCGGGCCGATCTCCCCGGCATCGCGGTTGAAGGCGATCCGATGCGGGCGATCGTCGACCCGGGCGTGGACCTGGTCGTGATCGCCACACCCAATGACACGCACTTCCCGCTTGCGCAAGCCGCGCTTCGTGCAGGCAAGCATGTCGTCGTCGACAAACCGATGACGCCGAGCCTGCCGGAAGCACATGAGCTGAGCGCGACGGCGCAGGCGCATGGACGACTCCTTTCGGTATTCCACAACCGCCGCTGGGACAGTGACTTTCTTTCGGTGCGACAGGCGCTGGGCGAAGGCCTCATCGGCGAAGTGCGCCATTTCGAATCGCGCATCGAGCGCTTCCGTCCGCAGGTGCGTGATCGGTGGCGCGAGCGTCCGGGGCCCGCGGCGGGGTTGTGGTGGGATCTTGGCCCGCATCTGGTGGACCAGGCGCTGACCCTGTTCGGATCGCCCGACAGCGTGCAGGCGAACTTCGCGATGCAACGCAGCGGTGCGACAACGGACGACTGGGCGCACGTCGTGCTGGGTTTCGGCCCGATCAGGGCGATCCTGCACGTGGGGATGCTTGCCGCGATCCCCGGACCGCGCTTCACCGTGCATGGCACACGGGGAACCATGATCAAGGCACGCCCGGACGGTCAGGAGCAGCAACTGCTGGCGGGTCTGCGGCCTGGCGACCCGCAGTGGGGAGCCGATCGCGACCCGCTGCAATGGCAAAGCGATGACGGTCCGCCCCAGATACGGCCAGCCGTGTCCGGCGATCAGTCCAGGTTCTATGCGGAACTCGCGCAAGCGATCGAAGGTGAAGGCCCCAATCCTGTCTCGCCGGATGAGGCCATCCGGGTCATGGCCGTCATGCAGGCGGCGATAGACTCGGCAGCGGATGGACGTGCCGTTTCGCCGGAGCGTTGACGTACCCCATCACGATGTCCCTGAAGGAGTCTGCAATGACTGCGTACGCTGCCAGCGAGACGGGCCTGCTTGTCATCGACCCGTACAACGACTTCATGAGCGAAGGCGGCAAGCTCTATGAGGCGACGAAGGAAACCGCAATCGCGTCGGGGTTCTACGACAATCTGCCACGCGTCATTGCCGCCATCCGCTCGGCGTCGATCCGGGTCTTCATTGTCCCCCACCGACGCTGGCGCCCGGGCGACTACGACAGCTGGTTGCAGCTCAACCATTCCCAGGAAGGTGTGCGGAAGACGCAGCTGTTCGCAGAAGGCAGCTGGGGAGGCGAGTTCCATCCGCAGTTCGGTCCCCAGCCAGGCGACATCGTCGTGCACCAGCATTGGGGCCAAAGCGGTTTCGCCAACACCGACCTCGACGCCCAGCTCAAGCTGCATGGGATACGCAAGATCATCCTGGTCGGCATGGTGGCCAATACCTGCGTCGAATCCACGGCACGGTTCGGAATGGAGCTGGGCTACCACGTGACGCTGGTGAAGGACGCGACCGCGGCGTTCAGCGCGGCCGGCATGGACGCCGCCCACTCGGTGAACGCACCGACCTACGCCCATGCCATCGTCACCACCGACCAACTGCTCGAAGCCTTGCCAAGCCCCGGTTGATACCGAGCCACAGACGACGGCATGAAGCGAAGGCGCCTTGCAGCACATCAGTTCAGTTGCAGCATCACCACCGACTTCGGTGGCAGCACGACCTGCAGGTTGCCTTCGTCCAGCTTCGCCCCGGTGAACGCCACCGGCTTGACCTCGTTCGGCTGCTCGAAGCTGTTATGCGCGGTGATCGATGGCGCGGTCAGCACCCTGCCAGAGACCGACTTCGCATCAATGCCGCGAATGCCGGCAGTCACCTGCGCGGGTTTGTTCGGATCAAGGTTGGTAAGGGCCACGTAGACCTTGCCGTCCTTGCCGCGCACGGCCGAGCCATGGACTGACGGCACCGAGTATTCGCCCAGACGATACAACGGAGCCTTCAGTTCCAGGGGCAACCGGGTGGCATCCATGTACGGCTTGTACATTTCGAAGGCGTGGTAGGTCGGCGTCAGCAGCATCTTGTCCTCACGGGTGAGGATCATCGCCTGCAGCACGTTGACCATCTGCGCGATGTTCGCCATCTTCACCCGGTCGGCATGGTCGCTGAAGATGTCGAAGTGCAGCGAGGCCACCAACGCGTCACGCAGCGTGTTCTGCTGGTGCAGGAAGCCCGGGTTGACTCCCGGCAGGCCGGTGTACCAGGTGCCCCATTCGTCGACGAACAGCGCGACCTTCTTCTCCGGGTCGTACTTGTCCATGATTTCGATGTGGCGGCGAATCAGCTCGTCGATGTGCAGCGCACGCGACAGCGTATCGATCCATTCGTCTTCGCCGAACTCCACCGACGAACGCCGGGGCGGCCAACTGCCGGGGACCGTGTAGTAGTGAACCGACAACGCGTCGGTGTGGTTGCGCGCCTCGCGCATGAACACTTCGGTCCAGTGATAGTCGTCGCCGTTGGCACCGGCGGCGACCTTCATGATCTTCTGCCCGGCCGGCGCCTTGACGAAGGTCTGGTAGCGGCGGTGCAGGTCGGCCGCGTACTCGGCGCGCATGTTGCCGCCGCAACCCCACAGCTCGTTGCCCACGCCGAAGTACGGCACCTGCCATGGCTTGTCGCGGCCGTTCGCACGGCGTTCCTGCGCCAGCGTCGACCGGGTGTCGGAGGTCATGTACTCCACCCACTCGGCCATTTCCTGCGGCGTGCCGTTGCCGACGTTGCCCGACACATAGGCCTGCGTGCCGATCAGCTCGGCAAAGTCCATGAACTCGTGCGTGCCGAAGGCGTTGGTCTCCTCGACGCCGCCCCAGTGATTGTTGACCTTGACCGGGCGTTTTGCGCGGGGACCGATGCCTTCGCGCCAGTGGTATTCGTCGGCGAAGCAGCCACCGGGCCAGCGCACCACCGGCACTTCAAGTTTGCGCAGCGCAGCGACAACGTCGTCGCGGTAGCCCCTGGTGTTGGCAATGCGGGAGTTCTCGCCCACCCAGATGCCGCCGTAGACACCGGAACCCAGGTGTTCGGCGAACTGACCGAAGATGTTGCGGCTCACGGGCGGCCCGGGCTGGTCGACGCGCAGCGTGGCCTGGACCGTGTTCGCCTCCTGCGCCATGGCGCCGAAGCTCAGCGACAGGACAGCAACCATCACCAGCCGGCACAGGCCACGCTTCAGCGGAATGTCCTTCGACATGCATTACCTCGCGGTCAGTGGGATGCCCTTGCAGCGAGGCAACTGGCCCCGGGCCGTCGCTGCAGGATTGCCAACCGAGTATAGACTTCGTCCGAATGTCGGGGAGCCAATCGGCGAAGCAGTCGACCATGGTCGCCCCGCATGCCACACGCCGCGCTCCTGGAGGAAGACAGTGCACGTTGATTTCCGTCCGCTACCGACCCTCGCCGGCTTCGCGCTGGCGACTGCGCTGCTTTGGATGGCTGTCGAACCGGCGAACGCACGGGATGATGCGAAGGCGGCGGTCACTCGGCCCGGGGCGAACCCGCTCATCCGCGACAAGTTCACCGCCGATCCTGCTCCGCTTGTCGTTGGCGACCGGCTGTATCTGTATGTCGGCCACGACGAGGCCCAGCGCGACGAGATGTTCAACATGCGCGAATGGCTGGTTTATTCGACCACCGACATGAAGACATGGACCGACCACGGCCCGATCATGAAAGTCGCCGATTTCAAATGGGCGAAGGCCGATGCCTGGGCTTCGCAGGCGATCGAGAAGGATGGCAGGTTCTGGTTCTATGCCGCGGTCGAGCACGACGAGACCCATCCGGGCAAGGCCATCGCGGTCGCTGTGGCCGACAGCCCCACAGGTCCTTTCGTCGATGCGAAGGGCTCCGCGCTCATCACCAACGAGATGACGCCCAAGGGGACGCACAGCTGGGAAGACATCGACCCGACGGTGTTCACCGACGATGACGGAACCACCTGGATCGCCTGGGGCAATCGACAGTGCTACATCGCCAGGCTCAAGCCCAACATGATCGAGATCGATGGCCCGATCACCGAGATCACACCACCCCACTTCGAGGAAGGTCCGTGGCTGCACAAGCGTGGCGCGCTGTATTACCTGACCTACGCCTCGCTCGACCGCTCCACCCACCGCGACGAGAAGGTGTCCTACGCTACCGCTCCGTCGATCCAGGGGCCGTGGACCTACCGTGGCGAACTGAGCGGCTCGGGCAAGTACAGCTTCACCATCCATCCCGGCATCGCCCGGTTCAAGGGCAACTGGTATCTGTTCCTGCACAACGCCGCGCTGGCCATCGGTGACCAGAATGGTTCGATCGGCAGGCGTGCGGTGACGGTCGAGTATCTGCAATACAACGCAGACGGGAGCCTCAAGCCGGTGGTGCAGACGGAGGCCGGCATATCCGTTCCGCCTCCGCGGTAGGCCACGTCAAGCGCGACCGCCCCCACTCGACATTCACTGGAACGCCAACGTGAGCACACGCAATGCATCGCGCGTTCTCCGGTCACTGAGGTTGCTGTAGAGCATCACGTCCTGCGAGCGGATCGTCGGCAGCGACAGCAGCCCGCTGACGTCGACCGTACCTGGCGGCGCCGCACGTCGCGCCAGCAGCGCCACCGCGAGGCCGGCGACCGCGGCAGCCCCCAGGATCGCGGCACCCTTGCCGACGAAGACTTCGCGCCATTCGACGCCGGCCCGGTCGAGCGCGCGTACCGCCTCCATTCGGACACGGCACGATTCGCCTTGCGTCGCCAGCGGCACTGGCTGGCCGGCACGCGGTTCCCAGCCGGCCGCTGCGAACCATGAGAAGGATTCAGCGAACACGATCTTGCCCCGCTTGCCGCGATCCTCAGGGCGCAGCACCAGCACCGCGTCGAGGTCCCCGCGTTCCTGGGCTTGCATGAGCTCGTTGGTGCCGGCGATGCGGATCTCGACCAGCAGGTTCGGGTCGTGCTCACGCATCCGCCGAAGCAGGAGCGGGAGTTCGCTGCCCACCAGTTGCTGGTTGATGCCGATCGCCAGGCGACGCTGTTCGGTCTCGAAGGCGGCGGCCGCGCGGTCATGGGACGACACCAGCTCGCGTGCAACACCGACAAAAGCCAGTCCCTCCGCCGAGAGGCGAACATGCCGCGGCGTGCGTTCCAGCAGGCGGCGGCCGAGTTGATCCTCCAGCCGCCGCAGCTTCAGGCTGACTGCGGACTGGGTGGTGCCCAGCACGTCTGCCGCCCGGGTGAAGCTCTGCAGGTCGGACGCCAGCAGGAAGGCCCTCACCGCATCCACGTCCATCGCTTTCATCTGGTGTCATTCGATTCTGAAATGCCAGATATCTTTGTAGATGCGTTCTTCATATCACGCAAGCGGCCTACGATTGGGCCCGTCAACTCATCTACGAGGCCTCACCGCCATGAAAACCCTGACCGGAGCCTTTGTCGCAATGCTGGCAGGGCTGGCCGCGCGCGACGCGCCAGCGCCGGCACCTGCCTTCCCGCTGCAAGGCACCTGGACCCTCGTCGCCGCGGACAAGATCCTGGCGGGTGGCGAGACCGTGCGGGACTACGGTGAGAGGCCCAGGGGCAGGCTCGTCGTCGATGCCGAAGGGCGGTATTCGCTGCAGATCTTCAAGTCCGAACGACTGCGCTTTGCCAGCGACAGCAAGGCCGATGGCAGCGCCGAGGAACTGAAGTCCGCAGTCATGGGCAGCAGCACCCACTACGGCACCATGGCGATCGATGGCCGGGCGGCGGTGCTGGTTTTCTCGATCGAAGGCTCATCCTTTCCGAACTGGGAAGGCACGACCCAGAAGCGCCAGTACACCTTTGACGGCAGCGAGCTACGTTACAAGGTGCCGCCACGGCCGGACGGCAGCATCCCGGTGTCTGTGTGGCACCGGCTCGACTGAGCCCGACCTTCTCGTCCGGGGGCAATCGCGCCCCCGATTCACGCATCAGGCAATGGAGGCAACATGCCGCACTTCGTAGTCGACTGTTCCCGGGCAATCCTGGAGATCCTGGATGAAGAAACGATCATCGCCCGGCTGCATCGAGTGGTTAACGCTTCGGGACTGTTCGAGGAATCGGACATCAAGGTCCGGGTGAACCCCTTCGAGATCAGCTCCGTCGGCGGTCGTGGGGAGGACTTCATCCACACCTTCGCCTGGATCATGGAGGGGCGCACGGTCGAGCAACGCGCCGCCTTGTCGAAGGCCATCGTCACCGAGCTGGCCGCGATGTTTCCCCAGTTGCCGCGCATCGCCGCGAATGTCGCCGAGTTCGAGAAGGCGACCTATTTCAATCGCGCGATGATGTGACTTACTGCCGGCCTGACCTCCTCCGGCCGCAATGCCCGTTGTCGACCAGAAGTGGGCATTCACGGCTGGGCGCTGGAGGCGAACATGAAGGGGTCGATGTGGCGGGTTGCCGCCTTGTTCCTGCTCTGGTCGTCGCAGGTTGTGGCCGCGCCGGGCGGGCCCGTCCTGATCGACGTCGAGCGGTTCGCCGAGCTGCCGGCAGGGGTTCGCCAACCGGAAGGGCTGACCGTGGATCCGGCCAGCGGCGAGTTCTTCGTCGGCACGTTCGATGCGCGCGAGCCGGCGTCCGCGCGCAACAACCAGGTGCTGCGGTACTCCGCTCAGGGCAAGGTGGTCGCTCAGCGAAGCTTCGGTGCGACTCCGCTCACCGGCCTGGCGTTCCGTGATGGACAGGTCTACGTGCTCAACTTCGGCGCATCGAAGTTGCAGCGCATTGCGGCCAACTTCGGCGCGAGCACACCGATCGAGGACGTGGCCACGTTCACTGCGCTTTCGCCCGCGGCGCCCACCGAACGCAGTATCGACAATCCCGACGGCAGCCATGACCGGATCACTTACGGGGCATCCGGCCTGCCCGCCATCAACGGCATGGTGTTCGATCGCGCCGGCAACCTGTACGTCTCCGATTCGTTCCAGGGCGCGATCTACCGGATCGCCAACGCCACGAAGTGCGCGCCGTGCCAGGTCGAGGTGTTCTCGCGTGATGCGCTGCTTGGCACGACGGGCGCGCTGCCGTTTGGCGCCAACGGCCTGGCGTTCAGCGCCGACGAGCGGATCCTCTACATCAACAACGCAGGCGACGGCCGCGTACTGCGCATGACCATGCCTGCAGGGCCGGTGACCGTGCTGGCGGAAGGCATGTATGGCGCCGACGGACTCCTCTTCCACCACGGGCTGCTGTGGGTGGCCACCAACCAGATCGACAACATCGTCGCGCTGGACGAGAAGGGACGCGTGCGCGCGCGTGCCGGCAGATTCGAGGGCATCGACGCCGATGGAGCACCACGCGGCCTGTTGTTTCCAGCCGCCAGTGCCGTGCAGGGTGACTGGATGCTGGGGATCAACCTCTCCCTTCCCATCACCGCGGCCGAAGGCGATGAATGGGAAGAGGACGTCACGCGCTGGACGATAGCGCGCTTCCGCATTCCGGCCACCATGAAGTAGGTCGCAACGAAGGACTGCTACGCGGCGCGGCTGGTGCGCGAAACGATATCGAGCGCGACCGCTTCGGCGGTGCGGATGCCATCGACGCCGGCCGACAGGATGCCGCCCGCATAGCCGGCGCCCTCGCCTGCTGGAAACAGGCCGCGCGTGTTCAGGCTGTGGCCGTCTTCGCCGCGCGTGATCCGCACCGGCGAGGACGTGCGCGTTTCCACGCCGGTCAGTATCGCGTCGTGCATTGCGAAACCGCGTATCTGCTTCTCGAACGCCGGCAGCGCTTCGCGGATCGCATCGATTGCATACTCGGGCAGCGACGGCGCGAGATCTCCCAGCCGCACGCCGGGCTTGTACGAGGGCAGCACCGTGCCGAACTCACTCGACGCTTTACCCTTCAGGAAATCGCCCACCAGCTGGCCGGGCGCTTCGTACTCACCGCCACCGAGCTCGAACGCCCGCGCTTCCCAGTGCCGCTGCAGTTCGATGCCGGCCAGCGGCCCCTCGCCGTAGCGGGCGTAGTCTTCCGGTGTGATGCCACACACGATCGCCGCATTGGCGTTGCGCTCGTTGCGCGAGTACTGGCTCATGCCATTGGTGACCACGCGGCCAGGCTCGCTGGCTGCGGCGACCACCGTGCCGCCCGGGCACATGCAGAAGCTGTACACCGAACGGCCGTTGCGGCAGTGGTGCACGAGCTTGTAGTCGGCCGCGCCGAGCAGCGGATGCCCGGCCTGCGGGCCGAAGCGGGCGGTATCAATGAGCGATTGCGGATGCTCGATGCGGAAGCCGATCGAGAATGGCTTGGCTTCGACGAAGACGCCACGCGCATGCACCATCGCGAACGTGTCGCGGGCGCTGTGGCCCAGCGCCAGCACGACGTGGTCGGCTCGCAGTTGCTCGCCGCCCTGCAGCGTCACGCCGCGCACGTGGCGCGTACCGGCGCTGTCGGTCTCGATCAGCAGATCGTCGACGCGCTGGCTGAAGCGGATTTCCCCGCCGAGGGATTCGATCGTCGCGCGCATCTCCTCGACCATGGACACCAGGCGGAAGGTGCCGATGTGCGGCTTGCTGACGTAGGCGATCTCTTCCGGTGCGCCGGCCTTGACGAACTCGTCGATGACCTTGCGCCCGTAGTGCTTGGGGTCGCTGATCTGGCTCCACAGCTTGCCGTCGGAGAACGTGCCCGCCCCGCCTTCGCCGAACTGCACATTGGATTCGGGGTTCAGCACCTTCTTGCGCCAAAGACCCCAGGTGTCCTTGGTGCGCTCGCGCACGGCCTTGCCGCGCTCCAGCACGATCGGGCGGAAGCCCATCTGCGCGAGCACGAGGGCCGCAAACAGGCCGCACGGTCCCATGCCGATGACGAGCGGGCGCAGCGACAGGTTCGCCTGCGCGTGCGCCACGAACTTGTAGTTCGTGTCCGGAGTGCGCATCACCTTGCTTCTGTCACCGGCGCGCGCGAACTGCGCAGTCTCGGCATCCAGCTCCAGCCGACGAAGGATGTCGGCCTCACGCGGGGTGTCCACGTCGACCGAGTAGATCAGCACGATCGCGCCGCGCCGGCGCGCGTCGTAGCTGCGCTTGGCGACGGTGTAGCCGGTCAGCTCGTCGTCGGCGATGCCCAGTCGCGTGAGGATCGCTTCGCGCAGAGCCGCCTCGGAGTGGTCCAGCGGCAGGTTGATGTCGGTCAGTCTGAGCATGAGGTGCATCCGATGGCGGGCTCATTGCCGTAGCTTGGGGGCCGAGCCACGCGCATTGGCCGGATGAAGCACACGATGCCCGACAAATCATCCCGGGGGCATCAGGCGAATTTTAGGCCGCGCGACCCATATCCGCCATGGGTTGTGGTTTCAGCCAGTCGGTGCTTCCTGGGTGGAGGGCGGGTGCGAGGCAGATGACGCGGCTCCGACGACTTCTTCGCCAAGGCCTAACGATGACGTCCGAATACTGACTGCCCCCTCAGTCCGGGATCGCATGCAGCATGGGTCAAGTTGGCGTCGGTTGTGCCGGTTGGTCGATATCACGCCAGCACGCCCGGCTATTCGGCGATGGCGACAGCATGCTCGCACGGTATGCCACGCGGTTCCCGGTGGTGGAGGTCAACTCGTCGTTCTACCGCCCGCACCAGGGCAAGACCTACGCGCGCTGGGCAGCATCGGTTCCGCCCCACTTCCGCTTCTCGGTCAAGATCCCGCGGACGATCTCCCACGAACTGGCGCTGCGTGGCAGCGGCTCCACGCTCGATCGCTTCCTGGGCGAAGCCGGCGAACTGGACGAGAAGCTCGGCGGCTTCCTGCTCCAGCTGCCACCGAGCCTGGCGCTGGACATGCGCACGGCGTCATCGTTCTTCCGCGTGTTCCGGGCCCGCAGTGCCGCGCCACTGGTGGTTGAACCGCGCCATGCCAGCTGGTTCGACGAGAAGGTCGAGCCCATGTTCGATCGGTTCGAAGTGAGCCGCGTGGCCGCCGATCCTGCCCGCGTCGAGGCCGCGGACCGGCCGAACCCCGGAGCCGGCTTGCCGTACTGGCGCCAGCACGGATCGCCGCGCATGTACTACAGCGACTACCCGGAACGAGCGCTGCGCACGCTGGCGCACGAGGTAGCCAGCTACGCACGCGGCCCGATCGCCCCGTGGGTCATCTTCGACAACACTGCGCACGACTTCGCGATTGCCAATGCGGCGCGTTTGCAGGAACTGGTGGCAGCGCCGGCAAGGTCCAGGAAACGAGCGCGTGCCTGAGGGTCCGTCCATCCTCATCCTGAAGGAGGCCGCGGCGAAGTTCCGCGGCAAGACCGTGCGCAAGGCCACGGGCAACAGCAAGCTCGACCTCACCCGCATGGAAGGCCGGCGCGTGGTTGCCCTGAGGACCTTCGGCAAGCAGTTCCTGATCGAGTTCCGCAGTTTCAGCCTGCGCATGCACATGCTGATGTTCGGCTCGTACCGGATCGACGAAGCCAAGCCCGCGACGCCGCGGATGTCGCTGCAGTTCGACAACGGCGTGTTCAACGTCTACTCGTCGTCGCTCAAGTACATCGAAGGCCACCTGGACGAGACCTACGACTGGCGCGCGGATGTCATGAGCCCGGACTGGGACCCGAAACTGGCGCGCAAGAAGCTCAAAGCGCAGCCAGCCACCCTGGTGTGCGATGCGTTGCTGGACCAGGAGGTGTTCGCCGGCGTCGGCAACATCATCAAGAACGAAGTTCTGTTCCGCATCCGCGTTCATCCGTTGACCGAAGTTGGTGCGCTGCCGCCGCGCAAGCTCACCGAGATGATCACCCAGGCGCGCCAGTACAGCTTCGATTTCCTGGAGTGGAAGAAGCAGTTCGTCCTGCGCAAGCACTGGCTGGTGCACAACAAGGGCGTGTGCCCGGACTGCGGCGCGCGCCTGGTCAGGGCGCACCTTGGCACGCGCAAGCGTCGGACGTTCTTCTGCGAGAACTGCCAGGTGCGCTATCCGCAGGAGACCGCGAAGCGCGCACCTCGCAAGACCGCCGCCGCAAAGAAGGCCAAGGCGCGCGCCGCGCCTAAACCAGCGGCGGGTCCTTCTCGCGAACGAAGTGGCGGTGCGCCGCAAGTGCCGCGATGAACTCCTCGACGACGCGCGAATCGGCGTCCTCCTCGAGCAGCAGTCCGGTATCACTGTCGTCGCGAAGCACGCCCGCGCTCTCGGCGAACCCGACCGCTTCGCCCACTACTGCAATCGGCTTGCAATGGCGGTACTGGTCCTTGAGGAACTCCGCTGCGCGCCCGTCCTTCATCAACGTCTCGACGTGGGCGGCGCCGCCAGGAATGACCACGGCGTCGAACAGCACCGCCGGCTCGTTCTCCAGCGAGGACTCCGCTTCCAGGGCTTCGCCCTTCGAACCTTCCAGCGGCCCGATGCGAGGCCCAACGAGTCGCACGACTGCGCCCGCCTCGAGCAGGGCATCGCGGAACCGCGCCACTTGCCCGGCATCGACACCCGGCGCGACCAGGATGGCGACTTTGCGACTACGAACGCCGACCTGTCCGGGCCGGGCGGTCAGCGACAATGTCGGCGACTGCTCGATCTCCGGCGTCGGCGGCTCGATCGCACGCGGCATCGGATCGGGCAACGGCATCCCGAGGCCGTCGGCGACCTTGCCCGCCAGCTCCTCCGACACGTTGCGCAGCATCGACACTACACGCCGCCTGACTGCGGGTACCGACACCTTGGACAGCTCGAATCGGAATGCCGCCGCGATGTGGGCCTGCTCGGCAGGCGTCTGGCTGTTGAAGAACAAGGCAGCCTGGTTGAAGTGCTCGGCGAACTTCTCCGGCTTGCCGCGGACCTCATCGGCCTGGATCGGCTCGGGGAACGATACGAAACCCGCGCTGCCGGCCTGGTACGGACAGCCGCCCGCCAGCGAGTTGGGCTCATAGGCCACCTTGCCGCGATGAATCCCCTGGCGATGCATGCCATCGCGCTGGTTGTTGTGCACCGGGCTTATCGGTGCGTTGATCGGGATCTCGTGGAAGTTCGGTCCACCCAGGCGCGTCAGTTGAGTGTCCACGTACGAGTGGATCCGTCCAGCCAGCAGGGGATCATTGCTGAAGTCGATGCCAGGCACCACGTGCGCGGTGCAGAAAGCGACCTGTTCGGTTTCCGCGAAGAAGTTGTCCGGATTGCGATCCAGCACCAGGCGGCCGACCGGCTGCACCGGCACGAGTTCCTCGGGAATGATCTTGGTGGCATCGAGCACGTCGAATGAGAACGCGTCGGCCTGTTCTTCCGAGAACAGCTGCACGCCGAGCTCCCATTCCGGGAAGTCGCCGGCTTCGATGGCTTCCCACAGGTCGCGCCGATGGAAATCCGGATCGGCTCCCGACACCTTGACCGCCTCGTCCCAAACCTGCGAGTGCGTGCCCTGTTTCGGATTCCAGTGGAACTTCACGAAGGTCGAATCGCCGTCGTCGTTGACGAAACGGAACGTGTGGACGCCAAACCCCTGCATGGTGCGGAAGCTGCGCGGAATCGCCCGGTCCGACATCACCCACAGCAGCATGTGGGTGGATTCGGGCATCAGCGACACGAAGTCCCAGAAGGTGTCGTGCGCCGAGGCCGCCTGTGGCATGCCGTGGTGAGGCTCGGGCTTCACGGCGTGCACCAGGTCGGGGAACTTCATGGCGTCCTGGATGAAGAAGACCGGGATGTTGTTGCCCACCAGGTCCCAGTTGCCTTCGTCGGTGTAGAACTTCACCGCGAAGCCGCGAACGTCGCGCGCCGTGTCCTTGGATCCGCGCTCGCCGGCCACCGTCGAGAACCGCACGAAGACCGGTGTCCGCTTGCCCACGTCCTGGAACAGCGAAGCGCGCGTGACGTCGACCAGCGGCTCGTAGCATTCGAAGAAGCCATGCGCGCCCGAACCGCGTGCGTGCACGATCCGCTCAGGGATGCGCTCATGGTCGAAGTGCGTGATCTTTTCCCGAAGGATGAAGTCCTTCAGCAGCGCCGGTCCGCGCACTCCCGCCTTCAGCGAGTTCTGGTTGTCCGCTACCGGGACGCCCTGGTTGGTGGTCAGGACCTGGCCGCTCGCATCGATCCTCACGCGATCCAAGGACGCTACGGTCGGATTGGCGCCTGGCGCAGGAGGCGATCCGGCCTTCGCGTTTGCCTGGTTTTCCGACACGGTGCTCGCGCCGGCCAGTTCCGAAGGCGGCGTGACCACCGTGCCCTCCGGCGGATCCAGTGCGCCCTCGCGCGTGTACTCGGCGGCCTTGTTCTCGTTGAACGGCATCAGCGACGCGATGTCTTCGACTTCACGTGCCTGCTCCGCCATCGGCCTGACTGGCGCCGGCACCTTGCCCTTGGTCCGGCCCGAACGGGATGTGTCTTTTCGCGTAGCCATTGTGGCGGTCCATGACAGAGGCAGGCGAAAACAGTAGAGGCGCCGCTATGACAGACCCGTGATTTGAAGGGCGCGTAACTGAACGTCGAGAGTTGGACGAGCACGAATGACCGCTGCCCGCCCAACCGTGACTACGACTTGTGCGCGTGGCGCGGCTCAGCGCCCGTCGCGATCGGCGTCGCCGGGCAGTGCACGCTCGACGTTATGCCAGGCGTCCTTGACCGCGGCCTTGGCGTCGTTCCATGTCAGGCGCGAATCGCCTTTGATGGCGTTCCATTGCCGTTCCAGCTTCGGCTCGGCTTCGTCCCACTGTTGATCCGGGTAGTGGGTACGCGCGGCAGTTCCGAAGCGGTAGGCCGGGCGATAGTCGTCGAACGAAGCGCCGGACACCCGGTACGGCGCCTGGTCGAACTGCGCGCCGTAGTACTGATCGGCCTCGCTGAACGCACGATGCGTGCGGTCGCTGCGCTCCCACGCATCCCTGACTGGCCCTTGAGCGGTCTCCCAGTCGAGCCTGGAGCTTCCCCTCGCTTCGTTCCAGCGCTGCCGCAGGTCGTCCTCGAGCGATTCGTCCCAAGCCCGATCGCTCAGCTGCGAGCGTGTCGTCGCGCCAAGGGCGAATGCCGGGCCATAGTCACTCTGGTAGTCGTACTGCGGGTCGTAATAGGGGCGCGTCTTGTACTGCGTGCTCCAATACTCGTTCTCCAGCGTGGGATCGAGCTGCTCGGCAACGGCCTTGCCCGCCAGCGCACCGGCGATCGCGCCGACGCCACCACCGATCAACATGCCGATGGGGCCACCGATTGCGCCAATGACCGCGCCACCGACGGCGCCGCCTACACCGCCCACGCCTACGCCGACCGGATGCGATCCGGGAGTACCGCTGATGGGATCGCGATTGAGGTCCTTGTCACGCTGCGTGTTCATGCGCTTGCTCCGACTGGGGAGCGACGACTGCTGTCCGCCGGCAGTGAGCACGCTGTGGGCAACCCCCCGTGAAAGAGAACGAGTGCTGAACAAGCCCGGCTTATCTTTTCCCCCTTGAGGGGCGGATCGGTCTGTCGGGGCGTCGGGTGACGCCACCTACACTCTCCGTCCGCTATCCATGCACGGAGTCGAGCCCCGGCCCACCCAGCGTTCTCGCTGCAGGTTCCGGCTTGCCCTCCCCTGCGAGCGTCGGCGCCATGACCCACTGGATACGCGAACACATGCTGGCCACCATCGTCCTGACCGTAGTAGCAACCCTGGCCGCGGTCATCATCTTCACCAACCTCACCGGCTCGGAGAAGCGGGTGCAGCGGGTCGTGCAGCACCGTTACGCCGTGAGCGACCCGCAGTTTCGTCGGGAGATGGGCGTGATGCTGGGCCCCACGGTGGTCCCCGGCAACCGGATCGTCCACCTGCGCGATGGTGACCAGATCTTTCCGGCGATGTTGCGCGCGATCGAGAACGCGCGCGAAACCATCACCTTCGAAACCTACATCTACTGGTCCGGCGACGTCGGCCGGGAGTTCAGCGACGCACTCGCCCGGCGCGCACGGGCGGGCGTCAAGGTCAACGTGACGCTGGACTGGCTGGGCAGCGCCAAGATGGACGAGGCCAGCGTCGAGAAGATGAAGAAGGCCGGAGTGCACGTGGAGCGGTACCGCCCGCTCAGCTGGTACAGCCTGGACCGAATCAACCACCGCACCCACCGCAAGATCCTGGTGATCGACGGACGCACCGCATTTACCGGCGGAGTCGGCATTGCCGACCAGTGGCAGGGTCACGCGCAGGACCCGAAGCATTGGCGCGACAGCCATTTCCAGATCGACGGCCCGGCCGCGGCACAGATGCAGGCGGCCTTCAGCGACAACTGGATCAAGATGACCGGGCACGTGCTCAACGGCGCGCCCTATTACCCGGAGGTGGACCGCGACGGCGACGTGGATGCGCAGGTCTTCGTCAGCTCACCAGCCGGTGGCAGCGAAAGCATGCACCTGATGTACCTGCTGTCGATTGCGGCCGCCACGCAGTCAATCGACCTGGCTGCCGCGTACTTCGTTCCCGACGAACTGACCCAGCGTGCCTTGATCCAGGCCCGGGACCGTGGCGTGCGTGTTCGCATCCTGGTGCCAGGCCCGCACATTGATTCAGATGCGGTCCGCCTAGCGTCCAAGGCGCAATGGGGCGTCCTCCTCAGTCGCGGCGTGCAGATCTGGGAATACCAGCCCACCATGATGCATGTGAAGTTGCTGATCATCGACACGCACCTGGTGTCGGTGGGATCGACCAACTTCGACGGCCGCTCGTTCCAGCTCAACGACGAGGCGAGCCTCAACGTCTATGACCCGGCATTCGCCAAGGAAATGACCGGTGTGTTCGAGGACGACCTGGCGCACTCGACACCCTATACCCTCGAGCAATGGACCCATCGCCCGTGGAAGGAGAAGCTTCTGGAGAAGTTCGTGATTCCGCTGCGGTCGCAGTTGTAGCTCGCGATCGACCTGCCGATCAGCCTGCGCGAACCGGCGCGTTCACCTCAGCCCTGCGCTTGCGAACGACCACTGGAACGCTTCGCCGACGCCTCCAGCGACGCCAGCAGACTGACGAGAACGGAGATGGCGATCGGCTTCACCAGATGGTGATCGAACCCCGCCGCAAACGCGCGCTCGCGGTCGGCGGGCTGGCCCCAGCCGGTCAATGCGATCAGCGGCACATTCACGCCCCGGCCCCTGAGGGCGCGGGCAACGTCGTAGCCCGTCATGCGCGGCATGCCGATATCCAGAATCACGACATCCGGATCAACGCTGTCGAACTGGTCCATGGCGTCGACACCGTTGTCTACGACATGCACTTCGGCGCCCGACAGACGCAGCACTTCGGCAAGGCTGTCGCCGGCATCGATATCGTCATCGGCAAGCAGCAGGCGAAGACCGAGGCGGATGGGCGCCCCGCCCTGCCCCGAGCTGGCCAGTGCGTCCCCGGCATTGCCGGACAACGGCAATCGAAGGGTGAAGATGCTGCCCTTGCCCGGACCACCGCTGGCTCCATCCAGCGAGCCCCCATGCAGGGCCGCCAGGCGGCGGGACAGTGCGAGACCAATCCCGAGTCCCTCCTGGTGGGATGAGCGGGCTTGGCCTCCGCGGGTGAACATCTCGAACAGGTGCGGGATTTCCGAAGTCTCCATGCCCATGCCGTCGTCGCTCACGCAAAGCAGCAACGTGCCTCCGTCCACGAGACCGCGCAGCACGATGTCGCCGCCAGTCTCGGAGTACTTCGCGGCATTGTTCAGCAGGTTCGTCAGGATCTGCGCCAGGCGTACGCGATCGCCGTTGAGTACCAGCGGGGACGGCGGCAGTTCGATCAACAACCGATTCCGGCCGGCGTCGATTTCCGGTCGCACCGCTTCCACCGCGCTCTCCACCACCGCGCTGAGCTCGACCGGCTCGGATTGCAACGACACGTGGCCGCGCGTGATGCGGGACACATCCATCAGGTCGTCGACGAGCCGCACCAGATGGTCGACCTGTCGCTCCAGGACCGCATGGATATGCACGTGCGGGCTGTCGGCGCTGGTGGTGTGGCGCAGGATCTGGATCCCGTTGCGCAGCGGCGCGAGCGGATTGCGCAGCTCGTGGGACAGCGTCGCCAGGAACTCGTCCTTTGCGCGATCCGTCTCCGCCAGGCGCTCGGCGTGTTCGCGCACGATCTGCTCGGCGGCCTGGCGATCGGTGACATCGCGGGTCGTTCCCGCCACGGCGACGACGTCGCCGGCCGCATCCAGGACGGGCGCGAAGATGTAGTCGTAGATGCGGCGTCCGTTGGTGCCGGTGAAGGGGATCTCGCCACGGATCGGTGCCTTGGTGGCGATCACCTGCGCCAGTTCGCGATCGTGCATGTCGGCGTGCCACTGCTCATAGCCCAGCTCCATCCACACTTTTCCGCGCACGTCCTCGACACCCCAGACCTTGCGCAGCGAGTCGTTGGCGTAGATGGCGCGCAGGTCGGTGCCGAAGATGTAGACGAAGTCCGGCGTGTTGTTGAGCGCGGTCTCGTAGATGCGGCGCTGGTGCTCGGACTGCGCAGCCAGGCGGTCACGGTCCTGCTCGACGCGACGCGCGTCAAGGACGGCGATTGATTCGTGACCGCGCCCGGTCACCACGCCGTCGGCATCATGGCGCTCGATCTGGTGGAGGATGAATTCCACCTCCCCGGCGTCATCGAGGATCGGGCTGTTGATCGAAGACCGGTAGCGCTCGACGAACTGGCCGGTGGAAGGATCAACCTCCCCGAGTGGCTGCCTATGGTGGTCGATCGAACGGGAGCGGATCACGCGCTCGAACGAAGCGATCAGCGTCGCCACGCTTCCCGCTGCCTGCGGCGAATCGGGAAACGATTCGAAGTACGGGCGACCCAAAGCATTGCCCGGGTCAGCCGAGACGGCTCGCGGTGTCCGCGTGATGGCGACCACCGGAAAGCCAGGGACCGCCCGCAGCAGGGCCGAGTCGCCCTGCAGGCTCTCGAATACGCGGTTCAGATCGCGCGTGTCCATGGGGGGCTGGTCGAGTCGTCGGCTGACTAGGCTACAACAGCATTTCCCCTGCTGCGGGCTTCTGCAAGTGCTCAGCGCGACTTCTGCGACATTCCGGCGAGTTCGGCCAGCAGGCGCCTGTGGTGCGCGATGAACCGGTTTTCCATCCATGCGAGCTCTGCAGCGGAGTACTTCGACCTGAGGTCATAGAAGTACTCGGTGTCGGCAAACATGATCCCGCCAATCCGGGCGCCGATCCTGAGCACGTGGTCGACCCCGTCAATGTCTTTCGCGAAAACCGTCCCTTCTTCCAGCAGCACTTCGTTTTGCACGGTCAATCCTCATGTCCCCGGAACAGGCAACCAGCCGGACGTTGCCTTGGTGGCGCGCCGCAGTCTGAGATTGTGCGGACGCGTGCCAAGGGTGCGTGAACACCTGAACCACGGGTACCGGTCTATTGATCGCCCTTGAGCACCGGATAAGGATTGATCGCTGTGCCTTTCCACCACTGCCGTTCCGGGCCGAGCTCGAAGATGGCGAAATGCAGGTGCGGCGCGGACGGGTCGGCGTTACCGGTGCTGCCAACGTAGCCGATCACGTCGCCGCGCCGGATCGCCCCATGCTCGTTCAGTCCTTCTGCGTAGCGATCCAGGTGCGCGTAGTAGTAGGCATAGCGGCCGCTGGGTTCGAACTGGTAGATGGTGAGGCCACCTGGAACACTGGTGAACAGCTTCTCGACCGTGCCGTCGGCCACCGCGAGCACCGGGGTCCCGCGCGGAGCCATGATGTCTATTGCTTCGTGCACGCGGCCGGCCGCCCGGGCGTCGCTGAAAGTGTCATGCAGTTCCGCGGCAGCAACCCCTTGCACGGGGACAATGAGCCCGCTGCCGGCATCGCCAGTCCTGGCCTGCGTCGTCGCGGCAGGTCGAGGCGCGGGACTGGCTGGCACGGTATCGGACGGCCCTTCGGCCTTTGTCGGTGTCGATGCCGGTGCTGCTGCGCCGGTTGCCGCCAGGGCTCTGACGGGCGTCCCGGCGGGCGCCGGCAAGGGAGATCCGGCGGCCGCTTGCGCCGGTCGCCCGTGCCAGTACCGGTACAGACCCACGTTCGCACCTGCCAGCACGATCAGAAGAAACACCAGAACGGTTCGCGGCATCTGCAGCTCCATCGGATCAGCGCCTCATTGCTGCAACAGCGCAGGCGTTCCTGGCGCCACCGCATTCGCCAGCGCAGCAGCATTCCAGTTGGTCATGCGGATGCAACCGTGCGATTCGGTCTTTCCCACCATGCCGGGCTCCGGCGTGCCGTGAATGCCATAGTGGTCCTTGCTGAGGTCCACCCACACCACGCCGACCGGATTGTTCGGACCGGGCGCGATCTTGGCACCCTTATGCGCCGGATCGGCATCCCAGAACAGTTCCGGGTTGTACTGGAAATGCGGATCGCGGGCGACGCCCTTGATCGTCCATTTGCCGATCGGCAACGGGTCGTGCTCGCTGCCTGTGGACGCAGGATAACGCGCGTACACGCGCCCTTGCCCGTCCATGAGCAGCACCGATGCATCCGACTTGTCGACCACCACCGAGGCCGCTTTTGCCGGCGCGGACGCCTGTACGTTCGGCACCCACAATGCCGTGCCTTCGCGGGCGAGATCCGCGTCGGGATTGAGCGCCTTCAGCAGCGCCGGACTGGAATGGAAGCGCTCGCCCAACGCTTCGGCCAGCGAGGCGAAACCCAGTCTCGGCAGCGCCGCCTTGGCCATCATGTCGTCCGGGAGCGCGCTGTAGGGACCGGCGACGTCCTCGGCCGTGAGGCGGTACTCCACCAGTACTGGCACGGTGTCGGTGTTGAGCGCCTGCCACGTGGCCTCATCGAGAGCACCACTGGCTTCCAGGTTGCGGCTGCGCTGGAACGCCGCGATCGCGCGCTCGGTATTGCTGCCCCATCTCGCGTCGATTTCACCCGGGACGAACTGCATGCGATCGAGCAGGATCTGCACGCGCAGCCAGGCAGGAGCATTGGCGTCGTCCTTGGGATCGCCTTGAATCGGGGATGGCTCCTGGGCGCGCAGCAGCGCTGGGGCCTGCGAGGGCGCGTTCTGTGCGAAAGAGAACAAGGGCACGATGAGAGCAGACAGCACCGCGGATCGCAGGATGGATTTCATGGGAGACCAGACGGAGGGACTGGCCTGCATGCTGCGTGGCGGCTCTCGCCGGTGATGTGAAAACAGTGCGCCCAGACTGTCCGACGGCTGAAGCTCGGGCGTCACGGCCGCATCACGCTGCGGATGATCGGCGGATTGGTCAGTCAGATCTTCCGACGCATGGACGCTTGGCTGCAGCCTCCACTCACCCCACTGTGGCCACCATTCATCACTCCCCGTGCCGCGGGAACCGGCGACCAATGGATGATGTCACCACGCATCGCGGGAGCTGATCATGAAGTGCTGCACTATCCACCTGTTCGCTATTGCGACGGGGCGAGCCATAGAGGCCACCGCTACCACTCTCTTGCGGATGGCGGCAGGCCGGAGGACTGCCGAGGAAGCAATGTGCGCCGCTCGCGCGGGCTCATGAGGCATTGGGTATGCTGCCAAGGCCGGCGACGGGGTCGGCGACTGGACGCAGCCCTGCCGATGGCACAGCTCGCTGGAGAAGAGCAGCAAGAAGCGCCACCGGTGGCGAAGCCCGGGTTCGCAATCGGCCGCCGGGGCATCGCCATTCTGGCAGCGTGGACGCTGGTCGCGATGCTGTTCGCCGGGCAGGCCTGGTTTGCCGCACAGGTTCGCGGTGAACCGTTGGCTTGGGCACGTGCCAGTCTCATCTGGCTCGTCTGGGCCGCGGTCTGGGCCGCCCTGACACCGGTCGCGCTGAGGCTCGAGGCGCGGTTCCCGCTCCAGCGACCACGCGTCCTTCCAGCGCTTGCGGTGCACGGCGCCGCTTCAGTGATCTGCGCCCTGGTCAACCTGGCGCTCTTCGCGCTGGCGGCGCCAATCATCGGTGCGACCCAGGTCGAACCCACCTGGCTGGGCACCTTCAGCCGGCTGCTTGGCACGACGCTTCTGCTGAACCTACCGGTGTATTGGCTGATCGTCGCCGCGGCACATACAGAGCGCCTCGTGCGGACCGCCCGGGAAAGGGATCGTCGGCAGCTTCGCCTCGAAGCACAGCTGGCCGATGCACGCCTGCAGGCATTGCGCGCCCAGCTGCAGCCACACTTCCTTTTCAACGCCCTCAACACGATCTCGGTGCTGATGCACGAGAACGTCGACTCAGCCAATCGCATCCTCCTGCAGCTAAGCACGTTGCTGCGCCGCTCGCTGGACAGCACCGACGCGCATGAGGTGACGCTGGGCGAGGAGATCGGTTTACTAGAGAGCTATCTCGAGATCGAGCAGGCCCGCTTCGGCGGACGTCTGAGCTACCGGATCCTCATTCCTGACCAGCTTCTCGCAGCACGGGTTCCGAACCTGATCCTCCAGCCCCTGGTCGAGAACGCGCTGCGCCATGGACTGGCCACTCGTTCCGGACCGGGGCGAGTGGAGATCAAAGCGGACCGACAGGGCGACCTCCTTCTGCTGTGCGTTGTCGACGACGGCCGGGGCCTGCCCCCGGCGAGAACCGAACGCGTCGGCTTGGCGAACACCAGGGCGCGGTTGCGCCTGCTGTATGCGGACAGGCAACGCCTGGACGTGCGAAATTCCGATGACGGCGGCGTCATCGCCCGGATCGAACTGCCTTGGCGCACTGCCCCATGACCATCCGTGCACTGATCGTCGACGATGAACCGGTCGCCCGCCGCGGGATACTGCGGCTGCTGCGGCAGGAGCCGGACATCGAGGTCGTCGAGGAGTGCGGTGACGGAGAAGCTGCAATCTCGGCGATCAGCACGCTTTCGCCCGACCTCGTCTTCCTCGATGTGCAGATGCCGGAACTCGACGGGTTCGCCGTCATTGAAGCCATCGGGGAGAACCGCATGCCTGCGGTCGTGTTCGTGACCGCATTCGATCAACACGCCGTGCGAGCGTTCGATGCGCAGGCAATCGACTACGTGCTCAAGCCGATCGATCCGGAACGCTTTCGCCGCGCGCTGCAGCGCGCCCGCACCCATCTGGCCCATCCCGATGACGGCTTCGTCCGCCGCGTTTCGGAGGCCTTGAAGTCGATCGATCGGGGAGAACAGCAGCGCTACCCTACGCGCCTGGCAATCCGCTCTGGTGGTCGCGTCCGTTTGCTCGACATCGACGAGGTCGACCGCATCGTCGCCGCAGGAAACTACGCCGAGATCCACACTGGCTCGAAACAGCACCTGCTGCGCGAGACGATGGCCAGCCTCGAGTCACGCCTGGACCCGCAACGCTTCATCCGGGTGTCGCGGGCGGCAATCGTCAGCATTGCCCAGATTCGCGAAGTGCAGCCATTGTTCAATGGCGACTTCGTCGTTCTGCTGAAGAATGGCGCACAGGTGAACGGCAGCCGGCGCTATCGGTCGGCGCTCGACGGGTTGCTTCGTTGAGCATTGTCGTCTGCTCAGGGCACTTGCCTGCGCGAAGAACGCTTCTGCGCCGATTGACGACCCTCTCCCGTCACTGCGCAGCGTCCACTCCTCCCGCAGCCGCGTCCGCCTGACACCAAGGGGACGCGAGCGGCCGCGCGTTTATCCATCATCCGCAGCACGCACTTCTGCGTATCGGAGATGGCCATGAACAAGTGCAGCATCCTGCTGTCCGCGGTAGCAACAATCGTCGTTCTCTCGGGCGGAATCCTGCCGGGAGCCAATGCGTACGACGGCGTTCGCGCCGAGTCTGTGGAGCTCAACAAATCGATCACCCGCAAGGTGTACGAAGAAGGGCTCAGTCAGGGCCGATTCGAAGTGCCATACAGTGCGGACTTCGTTGGCCACGGGGGCAGGACAACCTTCACCCATGCCAATGGCATGGCCGAAGCCAGGGGATGGCGAGAAGCATTTCCGGACCTGAAGGTCACGGTCGACAAGCAGGTTGCCGAGCAGGATCTGGTGGCGGTGCGCTGGACCGCGCGCGGGACCAACACGGGCACCGGCAATGGCATTCCGGCCACCGGTCGCGCAGTGCAGATCACGGGTACGACGCTGTTCCGGATGGCCGACGGACGCATCGCTGAAGAATGGACATGCGCCGATTCGTTCGGTTTGATGAAGCAACTCGGCATGATGGCGACACCGGCGACCAACGTACGCTCTCCGGCTGGTGCGCCCTGACCCGAGCCCACGCTGACCCGCGCATCCGACGAGTTGATCTGCGTCGGATGCGATCCTGGCCAGTCGGGTGATGTTGGCGTTTGTGCGTCAGAGGCCGCAACACAGGCATCACTCCGACGCGCACTTCACTAGCGGGCGTGCCGAGCGCGCTTTCCATCGTTGCGTTGGGTAGTCGCGCGACTTTGCGCGAACTCCGGGAAGGTATCCTCTATCGAATCCGCATCCGGCAAGATGTAGAACACCCCGCCCTTCTCGAACGTCGAACGGATGATCTGCTCGTAAAACTCGGGCGCGACATTGATGCAGCCGTGAGTGATGCGGTTGTCGTCCGGCGTAGGCGATGCAAGGCGTTCGACGCGTTTCTCGGCCGGGACGCCCGTAGCGGTGGGGTGGATGGAAACCGCGGAATCGTAGTCCACCCACAGTACGCGCCCTGCGTCGATTGACGGACCGAAACCGCCCACATAGCGACCAGCGGGCGTAGTGCGATCCCGGCCGGGAATCTCGCGAAGCGCCAGACCGGCGACGCCGGGGGCGGTATGGTCGCCGGTCGCCGAGCCAAAGAGCCCAGGTGCCGCGCCGCGAAGCCGGCCGTCACCACCGAAAACCAGGATCTGTGCGGCGGCCTTGTCTATGACCGCGAAGGGATAGCCCAGGTTGTCATTGGATGAGACAACCCAACCCGCGAGCTCAATCACCGTGCCGGATACCTCTTGGCTTGGCGGAAGCAGGTCGACGGCAGCGGCTGGTTGCGCGGCGGCTTCTTCGGCGCTGGCAACGCCGAAGCTCGTGAATGCCAACGCCAGCGCCAGCGAAACAGAAACGGCCCTGATCACAGGGTGTGTGCACGTACGGATGGGACGATTCCTTAAAACGAGTACTGGGTGTAGATCAAGGAGACCGGTGGCCAGCAAAGGCCACCGGGTCCCGGTTCAAACCGCTCGTCGCGAATGGTGCAAAAGCGACTAACCGCGCGGCTTGCGGCTCGGTGCCGCTTCGAGTGCCTGGACGCGGCTTTCCATTGCATCCAACCGCTGGTTGGCCTGCTGCGCGGACTGATTGGCAGATTCGGCACTCTGGGCCGCGTTCTGCACCTTCGTGTCGAGCTGGTCGAGGCGTGAGTTGATCCCGGCAAACTCGTCATCATAGGTGGCGCATGCGCCAAGGCTCAGTGCAACGATCGCCACACCGAGGGTACGCACCATCACTCGCTTTTGTTTGGTCAGAAACATGCCAATCCTCCTTCGTCTGGGGTACCGCAATATAGCGGCCTTTTTGCCGGGGGCATGACCTGCATTCAGTAGACGTTGGAATACGTTGATGGATTGTGAAGAAGTGGCAGCTTTCGAGAATGCCCCAGGTCCCGGATGTGATAGGGGCGTAAAACAGGCCTGCCGCCCCGACCTGCAGAGCGCCAAGCGCGTGTTTTCCGGTGGTCGGGCGTCGGTTCGGCCCCAGTTTCACGATCGTCCATGACCTCGCCGACAGGCTCGCGTTGTCCCAAAGGAAAAGCCCGACTGGCGGGGCTTTCGTTGGGAGCGTGAGGGACGTCACGCTCCCAACCAGGGACGCGAGCGCCAGTATCCCATCGGAGGATGCGCGCGTGCCGGGTCTTCAAACTCCATCGACAAGCGTGATGCGCGCCGGATTGCCGAGCGCAGTCGCACCGGAAGGTAACGGAGTTGAAGTTCAGGAATACTCCCGTGCCCTGTTCTCCAGCGCCACTTGCCAGTGCGAAATGCGCGACGGGCTGACACAAAGGCGGTAACGATCGTCAGCACGATCGCCGCATACATCAGGCCTGCGCCGGCGAT
>NZ_JBDGKK010000011.1:0-110119 GCF_057656415.1 Lysobacter sp. Soil_C_59
GGGGGTGGGGTGTATTTCGCGAACAGTAAACGGAGCGAAGCGGAGGTTCGCGGAATACACCCCACCTCCTCCCCCACCTGGCCCAACGCGCGCGCAACCCCCTCCACGCGCCCTCACGGAGGGTCGGCCCGCCGATCCCGTACAATTCCGCTGTTTGCCCATCCCAACGAGGTCGCCATGTCCCAGCTCGCCTATCGCCGTGTCCTGCTCAAACTTTCTGGCGAGGCGTTGATGGGGGACGAGGACTACGGCATCGACCCGAAGATGATCAGCCGCCTGGCCCGTGAGGTGATCGAGGCCCAGCAGGCCGGGGCCGAAGTGGCACTGGTGATCGGCGGCGGCAACATCTTCCGCGGCGCCGGCCTGGCCGCCGGCGGCATGGACCGGGTCACCGGCGACCAGATGGGCATGCTGGCCACGGTCATCAACGCCCTGGCCATGCAGGACGCGCTGGAGAAGCTCGGCGCCAAGTGCCGCGTGATGAGCGCGATCAAGATCAACGACGTGTGCGAGGACTACATCCGCCGCCGCGCCATCCGCCACATGGAAAAGGGCCGCCTGGCGATCTTCGCTGCCGGCACCGGCAACCCCTTCTTCACCACCGACTCCGGCGCCGCACTGCGTGCGATCGAGATCGGTGCCGACCTGCTGCTGAAGGCAACCAAGGTCGACGGCGTCTACGACAAGGACCCCAAGAAGCACGCCGACGCGGTCCGCTACGACAAGCTGACCTACGACGACGTGATCGCCCGCAACCTGCAGGTGATGGACACGGCCGCCTTCGCCCTGTGCCGCGACAGCGACCTGCCGCTGCGCATCTTCGACATGGGCCAGCCGGGCACGCTGCTGAAGATCCTGCACGGCGAGAACATCGGCACGCTGGTGCAGGGCCGCAAGGGCTGATCCCCGCCGGCGGCGGCCGACTTGTAATAGAGTCCGCCGCCGTCGCCATGCCACCATTCCGGCATGGGCCACGGACACCACCATCACGCCGCCAACGCGACGCGCGCATTCGCCGCCGTCACGCTGATCAACCTTGCCTACACGGTGCTCGAGGCCGGCTACGGCTTCGCGACCAATTCGCTGGCGCTGCTGTCGGATGCGCTGCACAACCTGGGTGACGTGCTCGGACTGGGCCTGGCCTGGGGCGCTGCGGTGCTGGCCAAGCGCGCACCGACCGACCGCCACACCTATGGCTGGCGCCGCGCCACCCTGCTCTCGCCGCTGGCCAATGCCTTGCTGCTGGTGGCGTTTTCCGGCGCGCTGGCGTGGGAAGCAGTGCGGCGATTCAATGCCCCGCCGGAGATCCCCGCCCTGCCGGTGATGCTGGTCGCCGCGCTCGGCATCGCGGTCAACCTCGGGGCTGCGTGGCTGGTGCGCGACGGCCATGACCAGGACCTCAATCGCCGTGGCGCCTTCCTGCACCTGATCGCCGACGCCGCGGTATCGCTCGCGGCGGTATTGGCCGGAGCCGGCATGTGGTGGCTGGGCTGGGCCTGGCTCGATCCGGCGATCGCGGTGCTGATCGGCGCGGTCGTGGCGATCGGCGCCTTCGGCCTGCTCCGCGATGCCTTCAATGCCGCCATGGATGCGGTGCCGGCGAGCATCGATCGCGGCAAGGTGCAGGACTTCCTGGCCACGCGGCCCGGCGTCCAGGCGGTCCACCACCTGCACATCTGGTCCCTGGGCGCGGGCGAGATCGCGATGACGGCGCACCTGGTCCGCCCCGACCAGGGCGACCACGACGAGTTCATCGACCAGCTGAACCGCGAGCTCGACGAACGCTACGGCATCAACCACCCGACCCTGCAGGTCGAGCTGGGCCGGGCCTGCGAGCACGATCGCCACGATCGGGCGCCGCACGGTGATACGCATGGCCACGCACACGACCATGCCCATGACCATGACCATGACCATGCCCACGAGGACGGGCACGGCCACTAGAGGCGGGGCCCCTCCCACCGGCGCCTGCCGCCCTCGCGTGGCCCGGACGCGACCCGTCGGGTCGCTGGAGAGGCCCCCGGCTGGCTATAATCCCGCGATTACCGCTAATGGAACGGAGCCGGCGATGCTCAACGAGATCAAGAAAGATGCCCAGACCCGCATGGCCAAGAGCGTCGAAGCATTTCGCCACACCCTGATCAAGATCCGCACCGGCCGCGCCTCGACCGCGCTGGTGGACCACTTGAAGGTCAATTACTACGGTTCCGACATGCCGCTGTCGCAGGTCGCCTCCGTCCAGGTCTCCGACGCGCGCTCGCTGATCATCACGCCGTGGGAGAAGCAGATGGTCGGTCCCGTCGAGAAGGCGATCCTCGCCTCCGACCTGGGCCTGACCCCGAACACCGCCGGCACCGTGATCCGCCTCAACCTGCCCGCCCTCACCGAGGAGCGTCGCAAGGAACTGTCCAAGCTCGTCCATTCCGAGAGCGAAGACGCCAAGGTCGCCATCCGCAACATCCGCCGCGATGCCAACCACCAGGTCAAGGAACTGCTGAAGGAAAAGCAGATCACCGAAGACGAAGTCAGCCGCTCCGAGATCGAGATCCAGAAGATCACCGACGCCGCCATCAAGGACGTCGATGAGGTGGTCAAGGCCAAAGAGCAAGAACTTATGGCGGTTTGACGGGTCTACCCGTCCCGCCATGTCTTCAGAACCTGCCATTGCTGCCGCGCGTGTCCCGCGCCACCTTGCCGTCATCATGGACGGCAACGGTCGCTGGGCCGAGCGCCGCCGCCGCCCGCGCGTCATCGGCCATCGCGCCGGTGCGCGCGCGGTCAATGTCTGCATCGACTTCTGCCTTGAACAGGGCATCGAAGCGCTGACCCTGTTCGCTTTCTCCAGCGAGAACTGGGGCCGGCCGGAAGAGGAAGTCGGCGCGCTGATGAAGCTGTTCCTGGGTGCGCTGGAACGTGAGGTCGACGAACTCGACCGGCGCGGCGTGCGGGTGCGCTTCATCGGCGAGCGCGAACGCTTCGCCGAAGCCATCCGCAAGCAGATGGCGTCGGCCGAAGACCGCACGCGCGCCAACACCCGCTTGCACCTGACCATCGCCGCCAGTTACGGCGGGCGCTGGGACATCGCCCAGGCCGCCCGTTCGCTGGCGCAGGACGTCGCCGCCGGCCGCCTCGCGGCGGAAGACATCGACGAGTACGCCCTGGGCGCCCGCACCTGCCTGGCCGAGCTGCCGCCTCCGGATCTGTTCATCCGCACCGGCGGCGAAACCCGCATCAGCAACTTCCTGCTGTGGCAGCTGGCCTATACCGAACTGTGGTTCACCGACCTGTTGTGGCCTGAATTGGATGCGGCGACACTTCAGCGCGCCATGGACGACTACGCCGGCCGCCAGCGCCGCTTCGGCCTGACCGGCGCGCAGGTCGCGCCGGCGCCGGACCGGTTGCCCGCCACCAAAGAGATTTCCGAATGACCCGAACCCGCCTGCTCGCCGCCCTGGTGATGGCGCCGCTCGCGATTGCCGCGATCCTGCTGCTGCCGACACCCTGGATGGTGGCCCTGGCCGCGGTGCTGTTCCTGGCCGGCCTGTGGGAGTGGTTCGACCTGGCGCAGATCGAGGACACGCTGGCCCGCACCGTACTGCTGGTGGCCAACCTGGCGGTGATGGTGGCGCTGGTGTGGGCGTCGCGTTCGAGCGCCGGCTACACGATGGCGCTGTTCCAGCTGGCGAGCATGATCGGCGTGATCTGGTGGCTGCTGGCGCTGTTCTGGCTGGGCCGTTACGACTTCGCCAGCGACCACGACACCAACGCGCGCGTGTTCAAGCTCGCCGCCGGCGCCTTGAGCATGATTCCGGCCTGGTGTGCCCTGGCCTGGATCCACTCGACCCAGCCCAACGGCCATCGCTGGCTGCTGACGGCGCTGGCGATCGTCTGGGCCGCCGACACCGGCGCCTACTTCGCCGGACGCACCTTTGGCGGGCGCCTGTTCGGCGGCCGCAAGCTGGCGCCGCGGATCAGCCCCAACAAGACCCTGGAAGGCCTGCTCGGCGGCGTGGTGTGCGGCGTGATCGTCGGCATCGTCTTCGCCCTGATCGCCGGCGCGACACCGGCGCAGCTGCCGGCCGTGGCCGTGGTCGCGCTGCTGGCGGTGCTGTTCTCGGTGGTCGGCGACCTGTTCGAGAGCCTGCTCAAGCGCCACGTCGGGGTGAAGGATTCGGGCAACCTGATTCCGGGCCACGGCGGCATCCTCGACCGCGTCGACGGCGTGCTGGCCGCGCTGCCCGTGTTCGCGCTCGGCAAGGCCGTGCTGGGCTTCTGAGCATGTCCGTCAGTACACGCTCTTTCAGTGCACGCAACGTCGCCGTCCTCGGTGCCACCGGTTCGATCGGCACGTCCGCGCTGGACGTGATCGCGCGCCATCCGCAACGCCTGCGTGCAAGCGTGCTGGCCGCGGGCAGCAATGTCGCGGCGCTGGTCGAACTGTGCCGGCAGCATCGTCCCGACCACGCCGTGATCGCCGACAACCGCGGCCTGCAGGCGCTGGCCGATGGCCTGCGCGATGCAGGCCTGAAGACGCAACCGCACTGCGGCGACGACGCGCTCGACGCGCTCGTCTCCGGCGATGCCTGCGACACCGTCGTCGCGGCGATCGTCGGTGCAGCCGGCCTGCCCTCGACCCTGGCCGCGGCCAGGGCCGGCAAGCGCATCCTGCTCGCCAACAAGGAATCGCTCGTGCTCGCCGGCGAACTGCTGATGCAGGCAGCGCAGGAAGGCGGCGCGACCATCGTGCCGGTCGACAGCGAACACAATGCGATCTTCCAGTGCCTCCCCGATGCGCATGCGCACCAGGGCCTGCGACGGATACTGCTGACGGCATCGGGCGGACCGTTCCGCGGTCGCGCGCGTGCCGAGCTGACCCAGGTCACGCCGGAACAGGCCGTCGCCCATCCCAAGTGGTCGATGGGGCCGAAGATCTCGGTCGATTCGGCCACGCTGATGAACAAGGGCCTGGAAGTCATCGAGGCGCACCATCTGTTCGGCGTCGACGGCGACCGCATCCAGGTGCTGGTGCATCCGCAGAGCCTGGTGCACTCGCTGGTGGAGTTCGTCGACGGTTCCACCATTGCCCAGCTTGGTTTGCCGGACATGCGCACTGCGCTGGCGGTCGGCTTCAGCTGGCCGGAACGGATCGAGTCGGGCGTCGCCGGACTCGACCTGCTGTCGCATGGCCGGCTCGATTTCGAGCCGCCGGACCTGCAGGCCTTCCCCTGCCTGCGTCTGGCGTTCGAGGCCCTGGCCGCGGGCGGCACCGCCCCGGCCGTCCTCAACGCCGCCAACGAAGTAGCTGTTTCAGCATTTCTTCAGCGCCGTATCGGTTTCCTAGCGATACCGGCGCTGGTCGAGGACACCCTCGCCGCGCTCCCATCCACCCCGGCGACGTCGTTGGCAGCCCTTCGCGAGGCAGATGCCCAGGCCCGGCATCATGCCGGCCAGGCCGTCGCGGCTGGCGCCGCCGGTGCACGCGCATGAACCACAACCCCGTCTTCCTGAGCCCTGACATACATGAGTGAGTTCATCGGCTCGATCTGGTGGTTGCTCGTCAGCCTCGGCGTGCTCGTCACGTTTCACGAGTTCGGCCACTACTGGGTCGCGCGCCGCTGCGGCGTCAAGGTGCTGCGCTTCTCGATCGGCTTCGGCAAGGCGCTGTGGTCGCGCCGCGGCAAGGACGGCACCGAGTATGTGATCGCGGCGATCCCGCTCGGCGGCTACGTCAAGATGCTCGACGAGCGCGAGGGCGACGTCGCGGCGAGCGACCTCGACCAGGCGTTCAATCGCCAGTCGGTGTTCAAGCGCATCGCCATAGTGATAGCTGGCCCGGTTGCCAACCTGCTGCTCTGCGTCGGCCTGTTCTGGGCGATGTTCGTGATCGGCCGCCCGGACTATGCCCCGGTGGTCGGCGAGGCCCAGGGCCTGGCCGCGAGCGCTGGACTGCACAGCGGCGACACGCTGCTTGCGATCGGCGACCGCGACACACCGACCTGGAGCGAAGCGCAACTGGCGCTGATTCCCGCTGCACTCGACCACAGTGACATCGCGCTGCGCGTGCGCACCGCCAGCGGCGACGAGGTCACCCGCAAGCTGCAGCTGTCACGCCTGCCGGCATCGTTCGACGAGCGTCGCGCGGTCGAGGCGATCGGCCTGACCCCTCGCCACGGTCTGGTGCCGGCCGTGATCGGGCGCGTCGTGCCGGACCAGCCTGCCTTCGGCGTGCTGAACGAAGGGGATCGAATCACTGCAATTGATGGTGACCCGGTCAATTCTTGGGATGACATCGGCCCGCTTGTGCAAAAGCTCGGCGCGCGCGGCGGCTTTGCGATGGTCGAGGTGGAGCGCAAGGGCGAACGCCATGCCCTCGAGATCCAGCCGGCACGGATGAAGCATCCGCAAACCGGCCAGGACTACTGGGGCCTGGGCCTGCAGTCGGCCCGCGCGCAGGAACCGGCCAAGGACGCATTGCTGCGCTACGGCCCGATCGACGCCATCCCGGCCGCGGTCCGCGAAAGCGTGCACCAGGCCAACGAGCTGTTCGCCATGATCGGCCGCGCATTTACCGGTCGGGTGTCCGTGCAGAATACCGTCGCAGGGCCGATCACCATCGCCCGCGCGGCCAATGCCTATGCCCATCATGGCGCGGCCTGGTACCTGTCCATGCTGGCGATGCTCTCGCTGAGCCTGGGCATCCTGAACCTGCTGCCGATCCCGATCTTGGACGGCGGTCACCTGCTGTATTACCTTATCGAGCTGGTCAAGGGCAGCCCGGTCAGCGAACGCACCATGGCGGCCGGACAGTATGTCGGCCTGGCATTGATCGCCGGGCTGATGGGCCTGGCGTTCTTCAACGACATCGTGAACAACCTGGTGCACTGATGCCGGCGACGCTCCCTGCTTTCTCGACCCGACGCCCGGCTCCGGGCCTCCAAGACCCTCTTCCGGACGTACTAATGACGCGAACCCCTAACCGCCGCCTGCTTGCCCTCGCCCTCGTCGCGGCGCTGAATTCCACAGCCCTGCCAGTGCTGGCGCAGTCGGTGGATCCGTTCGCACTGTCGGGCGCACCGGACACGACCGGCGCGCAGGTCGCGCCGATCGGTTCGTTCACCGTCAGCGACATCCGCATCGATGGCTTGCAGCGTATCTCCGCCGGTACGGTCTTCACCTACCTGCCGGTCGAGCGTGGCGACACGATGGACAGCTCGCAGGCTGGCGATGCGATCCGCGCGCTGTACAAGACCGGCTTCTTCGAGGACGTCAAGGTCGGCCGCCAGGGCACGATCCTGGTGATCACCGTCACCGAGCGCCCGGCCATCAACAAGCTGACGCTGACCGGCAACAAGGACATCAAGTCCGAGGACCTGCTCAAGGGCCTGAAGGAAGCCGGCCTGTCGGAAGGCGACACCTTCGACCGCCTCGCCCTGGACCGCGTGACCCAGGAACTGACCCGCCAGTACAACAACCGCGGCAAGTACAACGTCGAGATCAACCCGACGGTGTCGCGACTCGACCGCAACCGCGTCGATGTCACCATCACCGTCAAGGAAGGCAAGGCGGCCAAGATCCGCCACGTCAACCTGATCGGCAACGAGAAGTTCGAGGACGAGGCCATTCTCGAGCAGTGGGAATCGCGCGAGCACAACTGGCTCAGCTGGTACAAGCGCGATGACCAGTATTCGCGCGAGAAGCTGTCGGGCGACCTGGAGAAGCTGAACTCCTGGTACCTCGACCGCGGCTACGTCGACTTCGCCGTCGACTCGACCCAGGTATCCATCAGCCCCGACCGCCAGGACATGTTCCTCACCGCCGGCGTGACCGAGGGCGAGCAGTACAAGGTGTCCAGCGTGCAGGTCACCGGCGACACGATCCTGCCCAAGGAGCAGATCGAGCGCCTGGTGCTGGTCAAGCCGGACCAGATCTTCTCCCGTCGCCTGCTCGAGATCAGCTCCGACTCGATCATCGCCACGCTCAGCAACGTCGGCTACGCCTTCGCCCAGGTCAACCCGATCCCGGACGTGCATCGCGAAGACAAGACCGTCGGCATCAACATGCAGGTCGTGCCGGGTCCTCGCGTCAACGTGCGCCGCATCGCCTTCAAGGGCAACAGCCGCACCAGCGACGAAGTGATCCGTCGCGAGATGCGCCAGTTCGAAGGTTCCTGGTACTCGCAGGCGGCGATCGACCGTTCCAAGATCCGCCTGCAGCAGCTGGGCTACTTCGAGACCGTCGACGTCGAGACCGTGCCGGTCGCCGGCAGCAACGACGAAGTCGACGTGGTCTACAACCTGAAGGAAACCACCTCGGGCAGCTTCGTGTTCGGCCTGGGCTTCTCGCAGCTGTCGGGCCTGACCGCGCAGATCCAGCTGTCGCAGACCAACTTCCTCGGCAGCGGCAACCAGGTGTCGGTGCAGGCGCAGCGCAACGACTACATGCAGCGCTACGACTTCTCGTTCCGCAATCCGTACTTCACCGACAACGGCCTGTCGCTGGGCTACAACCTGTGGTGGCGCGAACTCGATTACTCCGACTTCAACACCGCCCAGTACTCGACCAACTCCGGCGCGGCGCAGGCGGTCTTCGGCCTGCCGATCACCGAGACCGATACGGTCACGGCGATGCTGGGCGTGGACACCAATGAGATCCTGGTGTTTGCCGACACGCCGCCGAGCATCGTCGACTACGTCAATGCGCTCGACCGCAACACTTTCCATGCCTGGCGCGGCGAAATCGGTTGGGGCCGCAACTCGCTCGACAGCTTCCTGACCCCGACCCGCGGCATGCAGCAGCGCGTCTGGCTGGAAACCACCCTGCCCGGCTCGACTGTCGAGTACTACAAGATCAACTACAACATCTCCAAGTTCTGGCCGCTCAACCGCCACCTGGTGCTCAACACCCGCGCCGAACTCGGCTACGGCGACAGCTACGGCGACGCGACCTCGCGTGATCTGTGCCGCACACCGGGCAATTACGTCTGCCCGCCGGGCAGCGCGGACTACCTGCGCACCATCACCGCCGATGGCCTGCCGTTCTTCGAGAACTTCTACGCCGGTGGCGTGCGCTCGGTCCGCGGCTTCACCGACAACACGCTCGGTCCGCGCGAGTTCGGCCAGCCGCTCGGCGGCGCGTTCAAGACGGTCGGCTCGCTGGAAATGTACTTCCCGACCCTGCTCGACACGCCTGCCGCACGCGTTTCGGCGTTCGTCGACTTCGGTAACGTCTACAAGGACTACGACAGCTTCGATGCCGGCGAGCTGCGTGCTTCGACCGGTATCGCACTGATGTGGCGCTCGCCGATGGGTCCGATCTCGATCAGCTACGCCTACCCGCTCAAGAGCCAGGACGACGTGAGGAACGCGAACGGCACCTTGATCGAGCAGGGGGACGAACTGGAGCGCCTGCAGTTCACCTTCGGCGGCACGTTCTAAGCAGCCGGCAGCGGGTTCGAGCATGCCTGGTCCGTCCTTCAGCGCAGCCGAACTGGCACAGCGCTTCGCCCTGCAGCTGCAGGGCGATGGCGCGGCGCGCGTGGACGGCGTAGGCACGCTGGCCAAGGCCGGGCCGCAGCAACTGGCGTTCCTCGCCAACCCGAAGTACCGCAGCCAGCTGGCCAGCAGTGGCGCTGGCGTGGTGGTGATGCGCGAGGACGACGCGGTCGATTTTTCCGGCACCGCCCTGCTCGCTCGCGATCCCTACGCGGCCTTCGCCAAGATGTCGGCGCTGTTCGAGCCCAGGCCGCTGCGCGAAGCGGGCATCCACTCCTCGGCCGCCATCGACGCCACCGCCAGTGTCGATCCGCAGGCGCACATCGGCCCGTTCGTCAGCATCGGCGCGCGCAGCCGCGTCGAGGCCGGCGCGATAGTAGGAGCCGGCTGCGTCATCGGCGACGACTGCGTGGTCGGTGCCGGCACCGAACTGATCGCACGCGTCACCCTGGTCACCCGGGTCCGCATCGGCCAGCGCGTGGTCATCCATCCTGGCGCGGTGATCGGCGCCGCCGGCTTTGGCCTGGCGATGGAAGCCGGTCGATGGCTCAACGTGCCCCAGCTCGGCGGCGTGGTCATCGGCGACGACTGCGAGATCGGCGCCAACACCACCATCGACCGCGGCGCCATCGACGACACGGTGCTCGAAGAGGACGTGCGCCTCGACAACCAGATCCAGATCGGCCACAACGTCTTCATCGGTGCCCACTCGGCGATGGCCGGATGCTCGGCCGCCGCCGGCAGCGCGCGCATCGGCCGCTACTGCCTCATCGGCGGTGGCGCCGGCGTGCTGGGCCACCTGGAAATATGCGACAAGGTCATGATCACTGCGATGAGCCTGGTCACCAGCTCGATCCGCGAGCCCGGTGAGTACTCCTCCGGGACGCCCTTGATGGACAATCGCAGCTGGCGCAAGAATGCCGCGCGCTTCAAGCAGCTCGACGCCATCGCGCGGCGGCTGCCGGGCCGACGCGAGGACTGAGCCGGCGCCCGACCGGGCGCCTTCACCCGGTTTGCCCCCGATTACTGCAATGCTGGCCCCCGCCGCGGACGACCATCCGGCAGCGACGGACCGGCTGAAAGGACCCCTGATGAGCCATACCGTGGAACTACCGATCGACGTCAACACCATCCGGACGCTGCTGCCGCATCGCTATCCGTTCCTGCTGGTCGATCGCGTGGTCGAGTTCGAAGCGCACAAGCGCGTGCTCGCCTACAAGAACGTCACCTGCAACGAGCCGTACTTCCAGGGCCACTTCCCCGGCCACCCGGTGATGCCGGGCGTGCTGGTGGTGGAAGCGCTGGCCCAGGCCGGCGGCATCCTGACCCAGCTGTCCAGCCAGACCACGGCCGATGGCCGCCTGTTCTACCTGGTGAAGATCGACAACGCCAAGTTCTCCAAGATGGTGGTTCCGGGCGATCGCCTCGACCTGGATGTCACCCTCAAGCGCGTGATCCGCAACGTCGCGATCTACACCGGCATTGCCAGCGTCGCCGGCGAGCAGGTCGCCTGCGCCGAGATCGTCTGCGCCGAGGCAAAGGCCTGAGCCATGTCCGAACCGCACATCCACCCCACCGCCACCATCCACGCCAGCGCCGTGGTCGAACCCGGTGCGCGCCTGGCTGCCGGCGTGCAGGTGGGTGCGCTGTGCTACATCGGGGCTGAGGTCGAGGTCGGCGAGAACTCCGTGTTCGGTCCGCATTGCAGCGTCATCGGCCCGACCCGCATCGGCCGTGACAACCGCTTCGTCGGCCATTGCGCCATCGGCGGCGAGCCGCAGGACAAGAAGTACCAGGGCGAGCGAGTCGAGCTGGTGATCGGCGACCGCAACCTGTTCCGCGAGTTCGTCACCGTCAACCGCGGCACCGGCACCGGCGGCGGTGTCACCCGTGTCGGCAACGACAACTGGATGCTGGCCTACACCCACGTCGCCCACGACTGCGTCGTCGGCAACCATTGCGTGTTCTCCAACAACGCCACGCTGGCCGGCCACGTCGAGGTCGGCGACCACGTCATCCTCAGCGGCTTCGCCGGTATCCACCAGTTCTGCCGGATCGGCGCGCATGCGTTCATCGGCATGGGCGCGCTGGTCAATGGCGACGTTCCGCCGTTCGTGATGGTCGCCCAGGACGGCTACGGCCGCCCGCGCGGCATCAACAGCGAAGGCCTCAAGCGCCGCGGCTTCGACGCCGGACGCATCAGCGCCATCAAGCGCGCGTACCGGGCGCTGTACATGTCCGGCGGCACGCTGGAAGAGGCGCGCGTCAAGCTCGCCGAGCTGGCCGGCGACAGCGACGACGTGCGCGAAGTGCTCGCATTCGTCGACGCCGGCGAGCGGCCGCTGCTGCGCTGACCCACCGTCGTCCCGGCGAACGCCGGGACCCAACTTGACGTTGCCTGGATCCCGGCGTTCGCCGGGATGACGGGGCCTTCGCTGGGCTATGATCCATTCGCAATCGCGGTCCTGCCGCCACCCATCACGCGAGCCGGCTTTGACGCACTCCGCCAGTCCATCCTCCACCGCTCCGCGCATCGCCCTGTGCGCTGGCGAAGCTTCCGGCGACCTGCTCGGTGCCGGCCTGATCGAAGCGTTGCGCAGGCACTACCCCGACGCCCGCTTCGCCGGCATCGGCGGCGAGCAGATGCGCGGCGCCGGCATGGATACCTGGAACGATGCTTCGGAACTGGCCGTCATGGGCCTGTCGGAAGTGCTGCGCCACCTGCCCCGCCTGCTGCGGTTGCGACGCGGATTCCGCCAGCGGCTGCTGGACTGGAAGCCGGATGTGTTCATCGGCATTGATGCACCCGACTTCAATCTCGGTGTCGAGAAGTGGCTGCGCAAGCGCGGCCTGCGCACCGTGCATTACGTGAGCCCGTCGGTGTGGGCGTGGCGCGAGAAGCGCGCCGAGAAAATCGGGCGCAGCGCCGATCGCGTGCTGTGCCTGTTCCCGATGGAACCTGCGATCTATGCCCGCCACGGCGTCGACGCGCGCTTCGTCGGCCATCCGCTTGCCGACGAGATGCCGCTGGATCCCGATCGCGACGCGGCCCGTCGGCAGCTCGGACTCGATCTTGCGCGGCCATTGCTGGCACTGCTGCCGGGATCGCGCGTCGGCGAAATCGAGCGCTTGGGCGCCGACTTCCTCTCTGCCGCCGCACGCTTGCTCCAGCAGGATCCGCAGCTGCAGGTCGTGGTGCCGATGGCCAACGAGCATGCCAGCGCGGCATTCCAGCGCGTGCTGGCGGCGCACCCGGACAGCATCGCGCTGACTTCCGCGCTGCGAGTGATCCGCGGCCAGGCGCGCACGCTGATGATCGCCAGCGACGTGGTGCTGCTGGCCTCCGGCACGGCCACGCTCGAAGCGATGCTGGCCAAGCGGCCGATGGTGGTCGCCTACAAGGTCGCGGCCAGCACCTACGCGCTGGTCAAGGGCCTGGGCATGCTCAAGGTCGACAACTACGCCCTGCCCAACGTGCTCGCCGGCGAGCGCGTGGTGCCCGAACTCATGCAGGCCGACTGCACGCCGGAGAATCTCGCCGCGGCCGTATCGACGTGGCTGCACGATCCTGCCGCGACCGCCGCGTTGCAGCCGCGCTTCCGCGATCTGCACCTGCAACTGCGTCGCGATGCATCGGCCAGCGCCGCCGATGCCGTCAGCGAACTGATCGAGGCCGGCCGTGGCCAATGACGGCTCGCAGATGCCGCTGGACCTGAGCGCGCGCAGCGATCCGACCCCGCCGCGCATTGCCGGTGTCGATGAAGCCGGTCGTGGTCCGCTGGCCGGACCGGTGGTGGTCGCCGCTGTCGTGTTCGCGCCCGGGCGCACGCCGGTCAACGGCCTGGACGATTCCAAGCAGCTCACCGCGGCAAGACGCGAGACGCTGTACGACCGCATCATCGAGCGCGCATTGGCCTGGCACATCGAGTTCGTCACGGTCGAGGAGATCGACCGCATCAACATCTACCAGGCGACGATGTCGGGCATGAGTCGTGCGCTGTTCGCCGTCAGCCACGTCGCCGACCTGGCGCGCATCGACGGCAATGCATTGCCGCGTTCGCTTCCCTGTCTTGCCGAAGCATGGATCGGCGGTGATGCGCGCGACCGCACGATCATGGCCGCATCGATCCTGGCCAAGGTGGCGCGCGATCGCCACATGCAACAGCTCCACGCGCAGTGGCCGCACTACGGCTTCGACCAGCACAAGGGCTACGGCACGCCCGAGCACCTCGCCGCGCTGACGCGGCACGGTCCATGCCCGCAGCATCGCCGCAGTTTCGCGCCGGTGCGCGAGGCACTGGCGGTGGCTCCGTAGTCCTGCACGCCCGGGAAAAACAGGCCCGCATCCTGCGGGCCCTTGTACTCATCGCCATCACTGGAACCGGCTGCCGCTAATTCTGCCGGCGGATGATGATGGCCGGATCCAGCGTCTTGCCGTTGGCGGTGATGCCGTACTTGTACTCGCCGTCGCTTGTCGTCGCGGTGGTGATGTTGACCTGGTAGTTGCCCGACACCTGTTGCGCCGGCACCCGCAACGGCTGGTTCGCGCCACCTGGATTGGCGCGCTTGAAGACAAGCGAGAACGGCACCGTTCCGGGCGAGTCGCGCCACGAGATCGCGGTACCCGCCGTCACCGTGCAGGTATCGGGACTGGCCTTGGGCATGCCGTCGGCGCCGTAGGTGATGTTGATGAACACCGGCGCCGTGCCGCTCTGGGTGCCGCACAGCACCGGCTCACCGGCCACGCCGCGATGGCCGCAGGCAGCCACGATCAGACAGGTGACGGCCGCTGCCGCCACCGAACGGGGTATCGCTTTCATTCTTCCTCTCCTCGGTTGTGCCCGCGGGGGAACGGGCCTGGATGAAAACGGCGCTGAATCACTGCCCCGCTCAGGGGGCGCGCGATGCCGTCATTTCCTGCGCCGCCAGTCGCCGCAATACCGGCGTGGCCGCGATGCGCACTTCGGGTATGCCTTCCTTGCGTGCCGCCGCCAGCTGCTTTTGCGCCGCGGGCACGTCATCAAGCACGGCCATGGTCTGTGCGCCCCAGAAGGCGACTTCTCCGCGCTCGGTTGCAATCGACTCGGCCTTGGCCAGCATCGCGCGCGCCTTTGCGCCCTCGCCGAGATTGGCCAGGATCCAGGACAGCTGCGCGAATCCCTGAGCGTCGTCGGACTTCAGCTTGAGGTAGCGATCGGCCATCTGCGACGCGCGCAGGTAAGGCTCGCGCGCCTGTGCGGCGGTCGAAGCGGATGCCGACAACGCGTCGCCGAGGTTGCCCCACAGGCGGAAGTCGCTACCGTCGAGTTCGGCCGCATGGCGGTACAGCGCCGCGGCTTCTTCGTAGGCACCGTTGTCGTACTTCACCGAGCCCAGGTTGCTCAGTGCCGCGTAGTTCGGCTTGATTTCCAGCGAGCGCTCGTAGGCGGCGGTGGCCTGCACGGCATTGCCGTTGGCCTGGTACAGCCCGCCCAGGCTGCTCCACAAATTCTCGTCGTCCGGCTTCAGCGACACGGCGGCGCGGTACGACTCGATCGCCGCAGGGACGTCGCCGCTCGTGTACTGGTGGTAGCCCAGAGCCTGGAATACATCCGCATCGCGCGGACGCAACTTGCGTGCACGTTCGAAATAGTCGAGTGCCAGGTCACCGCGACCCTGCGCGCTGGCGACGCCTGCCAGGCCAAGGTAAGCCTCCGCGCGCAACACCGGATCGACCAGCGCATGCGTGTACTGCTCGATGGCGGCCTCGGACTCGCCGCGGGCGCGATGCAGGTCGCCCATCGCCAGGCTCACTTCGCGCAGCGCGGGGTCCATGTCCGATGCGCGCTTGCAGGCCGACTGCGCGCGTTCGAACGCAGCCGTGTCGCGGGCGAATTCGAAGCGTTCGATTTCGGCGCGGCAGATGCCGGCCTGGGCGCGTGCGAAGCCCGGATCGATCGCCAGTGCGCCGCGGAAATAGTTGATCGCGCTGGCGGGGTTGGCCTTGTCGCCGCGCACGCGGATCTCCTGCTGGCCCTTGAGGTAGGCGTCGTAGGCGGCGACGTTTCGCGTCGGCGTCAAACGCCGTGCCAAGGCCTGCCGCGCCGAATCCAGTCCGGTGCCCGGCAGGACGCCCACCAGCGCCTGCACCACTTCGTTGGCAATGTCGCTTTGTAGGGCGAACACGTCACCGGTCTCGCGATCGTAGCTATGGGCCCACAACGTGAAACCCGTGCGCGTATCGGACAGGCGCGCGCTGATCCGCACCCTGGGGCCCTCGCGGCGGACGCTGGCGTCGAGCAGCGTGGCCACGCCGAGCTGGGCGCCCAGGGCCTTGATGTCGACCTGCTGCTTGCCGCGTCCGGGCGCGGCGACCACGCGCAGGCCGGGCACGCCGGTCAGCGCGTCGTGCATCTCCACGCCCAGGCCTTCGGCGAAGTAGCCGTCGCGGCTGTCGGCGCTGAGGCTGACGAAGGGCAGCACCGCGATCGAGGCCTCAGCCACCGGTGCCGCGGTGCGCTCACGCTGGCCGAACCAGTAACCGCCGGCGGCGATGGCCAGCAGCGCCGCCGCTGCCAACCACCATCGGCGCCGCGCCAGCGCCCTCCGCCGGGTGCGGAAGGCGGTCGGCACGACCGCCGGCGGAGTCACGAGCGGTGCTTCGTCCCCGGGTGCCAGCGCGAAGCCGGCCTCGTCCGCCAGGGTCCCGGCGCTGGCGGCGCGGTAGCCGGCTGCCTGCTGGGCATCCTCGACCGCCGGCGCCTCGGCCTCGTTGGCCGCCACGTTCATCGACGGCGGCACCGATTGCCTGACTGCGGCGACACCTTCGAGCGGATCGACCGCCGGCTCCGCCCGCGCGGGAGGTTCCGGCGACTCGGGCCCGGCGTCGGCCACGGCCTTGAGCTCGCCGATGAACCGGTACCCCAGGGCGTGCTGGGTCTGGATGAAGCGGGGCCGCTGCGAGTCGTCACCCAAGGCGTGACGCAGCTGGGCAATCACCCGGGTCAGGACACCGGGGGTGACATGGCGATGCCCCCAGACCTGGTCCAGCAGCTCGTCGCGACCGACCAGCTCGCCGGCCCGGCGCAGCAGCATCAGCAGCACCGCGAAGGCCTTCGGCTCGACCGTCTGGGGGGTTCCGGCACGCGACAAGGTATGCGCGGTCGCGTCGACCACGATGTCGTCGAATCGGTAACTTTCGGTGGTTAGCCCGCCCTGGCCTGCCATCCCGTTCGGATTCATCGGCAAAACCTCATGGCGCCCTCATCAACCAGAGCGGACGATGAGGAAAGGCACGCACGGCCATCATGACTCATGTCTGCCGGTGGAGGAACCTGATCCGGCGCCGCAAGAACGGTGCCATCCCCCCCACGGAGACCGTCATGAACGCCATCATTTCCAACCCGAACCAGCTGTCCGCTTCCCTGCCGACCATCCTGGACGTGCCGTTCGAAGGCTCGGGCCGCCGCCACAACATCAATGGCTTCGACCTGCGCAATGCCGATGTCGACCGCTTCAACGGCCTGCTCGCCCGGCTCGGCCGGACCCAGTCGCTGGATACCGACCAGCTGGCCAGCGCGGCCCGCGAATTGTGCGATCGCAGCATCCACGACTTCTCGCCGCCGAGCATCCGCCAGCGCCTGCGCCGGATCGCCGCCGTCGAGCAGATGGTCGGTGACGCCCGCTGGGAACCGGCCAATGACGCGGTCGATACCGCCCAGCTGATCGTCGACTACGCCCGCAGCCGCGACGACCTGATCCCGGACTGGCTGCCCAAGGTCGGCCGCCTCGACGACGCGATCGTGGTGGACGCCGCGTGGCCGCGGGTGTTCGCCGAGGTCGAGGACTACCTCGACTACGTCCGCCTGCGCAGCCTGGAAGCGCACCGCCGTGGTTGCGCGGTCGCCGACTTCGAATTCGGCCGCAAGGACTGGGAGCAGATGCGCTACGAGGAAGCGGTCTATGCCGAGCACGAGCGCCAGATCCGCGAGAGCAGCTACCTGCCCGGTTCAGTGTCCATGTTCCGCGTGCACTGAACGGCGGCATCGTCGGAGCCAGCTTGCTGGCAACCTGCGACGCCGACGTGGTTGCCAGCAAGCTGGCCCCTGCGAAGGCGCCTGGGAAAGCACGGAGGCCGCCGAAAGGCGGCCTCCTCGCGTCGGCATTCGGCAACGCCATCGGTCACCTTCACTTTTGGCCGACGAAACTTCACGGGCACGGGCGCATCATCGGACTCCCGGCTCGCACGCCGCCGGCCAATGCGAGCCCAGACCACCCGGCCGGAAGCGAGGTGTGTCATGCGTCAGCACCATCCGACACCCACCCCCGAACCCTTGCCGTTCGACCACATGTACAGCGGCATGCAGGCGCGTCGCTACGCCGACGAGATTCCGCTGGCCGATGCCGCGGTCGCACGCTTCGACCAGCTGCTGCACGAGATCCACGCCGACGCCCCGCGCGTCAACGCCGACCGCATGCAGCAACTGGCGGCCTGGCTGCTGAAGCTGCCCGCCGACCGCGCCCACGACGTCATCGATTCGCGCCTGCAGCGCGTGCACGAACTGCGCCTGATGCTCGCCGACGAGGACTGGGACAGCGACGAGGCGACGCGCGCGCGCATCGGCCAGTTGCTGGCCTACATCGATCGCGAGGACGACCTGATTGCCGACCACACGCCGGTGCTCGGCCAGCTCGACGACGTGCTGATGATCGAACTGGCCTGGCCGGCCTTCGCCGACGACGTCGAGGACTTCCGCGACTACTGCGACTACCGCCGCATCGAGCACCCGGCCGGACCTCCGCCGGCCAGGCGCGCGGCGTGGGTGCGCGACCGCCTCGACGAGCTGGCGCTGTGGCAGCACATGCTGTGGGTGCGCGAGCAGCACTACGCACCGTGGAACCTGCCGGCGCAGTTGTTCCGCGTCAGCTGAGACGACGGCCGAAGGCGGGAATAGGGAATTGGGAATAGGGAACGGTTGCGTGTGGCCGATTCGACGCACAGAACTTCGGTGACGCACCCGCCCACCGAGCCGTGCCATGGCCCCTCTGAACCCCACGTTCCCTATTCCCTATTCCCGATTCCCGCCTTCGCTCCTGTCAAGGCTTGTACGCGCCGGCCGGACTGATAGGCTGGCCTGTGCCGCGCCGGTCGTGGTTCGACCGAGCCGCCCGACGTCCAGGACAGCATGACAGCACCCCGTTTCGTTCATCTCCACCTGCACAGCGAGTACTCCCTCGCCGACTCGACGATCCGCATCGGCGAGATGGTCAAACGCTGCGTGGCGCTGTCGCAGCCGGCGGTCGCGCTGACCGACCTGGACAACCTGTTTGCCACGGTCAAGTTCTACAAGGCGGCCGAAGGCGCCGGCATCAAGCCGATCATCGGCGCCGACGTCGGCCTGGCCGACGGCAACGAAACCGCCTCGCACATGACCCTGCTGTGCCGGGACCGCAACGGCTACCTGACGCTATCGCGCCTGCTCAGCCGCGCCTGGATGGAAGGACACCGCACCGACGGCGTCGCCCTGCGCCCGGAGTGGCTACGCGAGGACAACGCCGGCCTGTTCGCCCTGGTGGGCCGCAACAGCCTGGCCGGACGCATGGCCGTCGGCGGTCGCCACGAACTGGCCGAGGCCTGGCTGGCCGACTGGCGTGGTTCTTTCGGCGAACGCCTGCACCTGGAGCTGACCCGCACCGGTCGCGACGGGGAGGACGCGTTCAATTCGTTCGCCCTGCATGCCGCCTCCACGCGCGGCATCCCGGTCATTGCCAGCAACGACGTGCGCTTCCTCGACCGTGACGGTTTCGAGGCGCATGAAGCACGCGTGTGCATCGCCTCCGGCCGTGTCCTCGACGACCCCAAGCGCCCGAAGGACTACACCGAAGAGCAGTACCTCAAGTCGTCGCAGGAAATGGCGGCGCTGTTCGCCGACATCCCCGACGCGATCGACAACGCCGTCTCGCTGGCCACGCGCTGCAACGTCGAGATGAAGCTCGGCGAATATGCGCTGCCGGCGTTCCCGGTACCGAGCGAGCACACCATCGAATCGTGGCTGCGCAACAGCGCGCGCGAGGGCCTGGACAAGCGCCTGGAGAAGGCGCCGCTCGCTCCCGGCAAGACGCGCGAGGAGTACGACGCGCGCCTGGAGATCGAGCTCGACGTCATCATCAAGATGGGGTTCCCGGGCTACTTCCTGATCGTGGCCGACTTCATCAACTGGGCCAAGGACCACGACATTCCGGTCGGTCCGGGCCGCGGTTCCGGTGCCGGTTCGCTGGTGGCGTGGGCACTGGGCATCACCGATCTCGATCCCCTGCCCTACGACCTGCTGTTCGAGCGGTTCCTAAATCCAGAACGCGTGTCGATGCCCGACTTCGACATCGACTTCTGCATGGACCGTCGCGACGAGGTCATCGACTACGTCGCGCGCAAGTACGGCCGCGACCGCGTCAGCCAGATCATCACCTACGGCACCATGGCGGCCAAGGCCGTGGTGCGCGACAGCGGACGCGTGCTCGGCCATCCGTACGGCTTCGTCGACGGCATCGCCAAGCTCATCCCGAACACGCTCGGCATCTCGCTTGACGATGCGCTGGGCGAATCGGAAGCGGCCAGGTCCGACAACAATCTCGCCTCGCCCGAGCTGATCCAGCGCTACCACGCCGAAGAGGACGTGCGCGACCTGCTCGACCTGGCGCGCAGCCTTGAGGACCTCACCCGCAACGCCGGCAAGCACGCCGGCGGCGTGGTGATCGCGCCGAGCCCGCTGAGCGACTTCTGCCCGCTGTTCGCCGAACACGACGGCGAGGGTCGCGGCAAGAGCCCGGTCACGCAGTTCGACAAGGACGACGTCGAAGCCGTCGGCCTGGTCAAGTTCGACTTCCTCGGCCTGCGCACGCTGACGATCATCGACTGGGCGGTGAAGGCGATCAACAAGCGCCGCGCCGCCGCAGGCGAGCCGGCCCTCGACATCGCCACGCTTCCGCTCGACGACAAGGCCAGCTACGAGCTGTTCGCGCGCGGCGACACGGTCGCGGTGTTCCAGTTCGAATCACGCGGCATGCGCGAGCTGCTCAAGCGCGCGCGCCCCGATACCTTCGAGGACATCATCGCGCTGGCCGCGTTGTTCCGCCCCGGCCCGCTGGGCTCGGGAATGGACCGCGAATGGGTCGACCGCAAGCACGGCAACACCGAAGTCTCCTACCCGCACGACTCGCTGGAACCGGTGCTGTCGCCAACCTACGGCGTCATCGTGTACCAGGAACAGGTGATGCAGATCGCCCAGGTGCTGGCGGGCTACACGCTCGGCGGCGCCGACATGCTGCGTCGCGCGATGGGCAAGAAGAAGCCCGAGGAGATGGCCAAGGAGCGCGCCAAGTTCGAGGCCGGCTGCGCCGAGCGTGGCATTGCCGCGCGCCAGGCCAGCCCGATCTTCGACTTGATGGAAAAGTTCGCCGAGTACGGCTTCAACAAGTCGCACTCGGCCGCCTATGCGCTGGTCGCCTACCAGACCGCCTGGCTGAAGGTGCACTACCCGTCGGAGTTCATGGCCGCGGTGCTGTCCTCGGACATGGACAACACCGACAAGGTCACCTCCTTCCTCGACGAATGCCGGGTGATGGGACTGACGGTGCTGCGCCCGGACGTCGACGAATCGGCGTACATGTTCGAGGCCAAGGACGCGACCACGATCCGCTACGGCATCGGCGCGGTGAAGGGCGTCGGCCGCGGCGCCTGCGAGGCGATCGTGGAAGCGCGCCGCGCCGGTCCGTTCGCCGACCTGCTCGATTTCGCCAAGCGCGTCGACAGCGGCAAGCTCAACCGCCGCGCACTGGAGGCACTGACCCAGGCCGGCGCGCTCGACAAGCTCGGCAAGAATCGCGCGAGCCTGATGCTGCAGCTGCCGGAAGTGCTCAAGGCCACCGACCAGCTGGCGCGCGAGCGCGAGGCCGGACAGGTCTCGCTGTTCGGCGGCTTCGACACGGCCGCGCCTGCGCTGCACATCGACCTGCCCGAGACCGACGAGTGGCCGCTGACGCAGATCCTCAACGGCGAACGCGACACGCTCGGGCATTACCTCAGCGGCCACCCGTTCGATCCGTATCGCGAGGAAGTCCGCGCGCTGATCGGCAACGATCTCGCCGGGCTGGAGAAGATCTGGGAGAACCGCCCCGAACCGGCGCGCGGCAGCTGGCGCCAGGAAGTGGAGACGGTCGTCGCCGGCCAGGTCGTCGGCCTGCGCAAGAAGGGCGACAGCCAGATGTTCGTGCAGATCGAGGACGGCCGCGGCCGCATCGAATGCGCCTTCTTCAACGAGACCTACAGCGAGTTCGCGCAGTTGCTGGTGCGCGACCGGTTGCTGGTGATCCAGGGCAACCTGCGCGAGGACACCTTCAGCGGCGGCTTCGCGTTGCGTGCAGTGCGCTGCTGGGATTACGAGCAGGTGTGCACGCGCAATGCGCAGCGCTTGTCGTTGCGGCTGGACCTGCGCGAGCCTGGCACTTGGCAGCGGGTGGATACGGTGCTGGCGGGCAATCGCCCGGGCTCTACGCCCATTCGCCTGGATCTCCTGGTGCGGAAGGGCAGCGCGGGCATGCTCGACCTCAATGGCACGCAGTCGGTGCGGATCGATGCGGAGCTGGCGTCGAAGCTGCGGGCGACGCCGGGGGTGCGGGCGGTGAAGGTGACGCTGGCGAAGCCCTGGGGCAACTAGGGCAAGAGCGCCCCCTCTTCCGCCCTTCGGGCACCTTCTCCCACGAGGGGAAAAGGAAGTGCGTCAAACCCTCTCCCCTTGTGGGAGAGGGACAGGCCGCAAAGCGGCCAGGGAGAGGGGACGGGCGTCAGTAGGCCAACTGCACCCGCCAATCGCGCCGCCCATCCCGCACCAACATGACGACCGCCTGCCTGGCAATGTCGTAGCTCCAGTCGTCAACCGACCTGCCATCCACCCGCAGCGACGAAGGCTTCCGCCCCACCCCATACACCGTCACCTCGACATCGCCCCACCACGGTGCGAACCCGTCGTGCACGACGTGCGACGTCACCGTCGCCCCGCGCCTGGACACGTCACACGCATACGCAACACGCAGCAGCGCCCCGTCCTTGTAGGCCTGGCTCTCGCCATCGTCCTGGTACAGCGACCCGCCGCACTCGCCGCCGGCATTCGGCAGATACACCTGCAGTTGCAACGGCCCAGCCGGCTTCTCGCCCGTGTGCTGCACCACCGCCTGCATCGGCACGATTGCTCCGGCGCGCGCGTAAAACGGCACCGTCGCCGGTCGCGGATCGAGCTTGATCGGATCCTTCTGCGCGACCTGGCGCTGCGAAGTGCCGAACGCATACCACTCGCCCGGCGGCAGCACGATCTGGTGCGCATCCAGCCGCTCGTCGCTCACCGGCGCCACGAACAGGTCCGGGCCGAACAGGAAGTCGCGGTCGTTGCCGTAGAACGCCAGCGCCTGCGGGTACAGCAGGAACACCGGCCGCATGATCGGCAGCCCGGTGCGCGCGTTCTCTTCGGCCACCGTGTAGAGGTACGGCATCAGCTTGTAGCGCAGCTCGATCGCCTCGCGACGCAGCGCCTCGTGCTGCGGCCCGTCGACCCAGGCCTCGTGCGGACGCGTGTCCGTCGCGGCGTGGTTGCGGAACACCGGATTGAACGCGCCGAGCTGGAACCAGCGCGTCAGCAGATCCGGCGGCGGCGAACCGATGAAACCGCCGACATCGTCGCCGGCCAGCGCCATGCCCGACAGGCCCAGGCTCAGCAGGTTCGGCGTGCTCTGCGCGAGGTGATGCCAGGTGGCGCTGTTGTCGCCGGTCCAGGTCGCGGCATAGCGCTGGGTGCCGGCGTAGGCGGCTCGGGTGAGCACGAACGGACGCTGCTCCGGCTGCAGCTTCAACAGGCCCTCGTAGGTCGCGCGTGCATTGAGCATGCCGTAGACGTTGTGGATGGCGCGGTGGTCGCGCTGGCTGCCGTCGTCCATGCGATGCACGGCATCCGGCGACATCGTGTTGCCGGGCACGTTGAACACCGACGGCTCGTTCATGTCGTTCCAGTAGCCGGCCGCGCCCATCGCGCTGAACTCGCGGTACAGGCCGCCCCACCAGTCGCGCACGCGCGTCAAAGTGAAGTCCGGGAACACCGCGTCGCCCGGCCACACCGGTCCGATGTACAGCGAACCGTCCGGGTTGCGGATGAAGGCATCGGCGGCCATGCCCGAGTCGAACGGCGCGTAGCCCGTGCCCGGTGCGTGCTTGATGTGCAGGTCGGTGATCAGCACCGTGCGCAGTCCCTGCGCACGCAAGTCGGCGATCATCTGCTCGAAGTGCGGGAACTGCTTGCGGTCGACGGTGAACGGCGCGTAGCCCTGCTGGTAGTCGATGTCGAGGTAGATCGCGTCGCTGGGAATGCGGTGCTCTCGCAGCTGCGAGGCGATCTCGCGGACCTTGCTCTCCGGGTTGTAGCTGTAGCGCGACTGCTGGAAACCCAGCGCCCACATCGGCGGCAGCGGCGTCCGACCGGTCAGCGCGGTGTAGCGCTCCAGAACGCGCGCCGGCTGCGGGCCGGCGATGAAGTAGTAGTCCAGCGCGCCGCCTTCGGCGCCGAACGAGAAGTACTCCTCCGACTCCTTGCCGAAGTCGAAGCTGCTGCGCGAGGTGTTGTCGAAGAACAGTCCGTACGCGGTGCCGGCGCGAAGGCCGATGAAGAACGGGATCGACTTGTACAACGGGTCGCTGGCGCCCTGCCATCCATAGGCGTCGGAGTTCCACATCGTGAAGGCGCGACCACGACGGTCGATCGGACCGGCTTTGTCGCCCAGGCCGTAGAAATGCGCATCGGCCGGCAGCTCCTTCCAGTTGCGCACGCGCGGTCCGTGCGGGCTGTCGGACCAGGCCATCGGCATCTGCGCGGAGTCGGCCAGCAGGACCTGGCCATTGCGATCGGCAAATTCCACCCGCAGCGGTTGCTTGCGGATCACGGCGACCACGTCGCCCGAAGTGATCCTCACCCCATCGGCCGCATCGACGACGTCGACCCTGGCCGGCGCCGCGCCCGGCACGACCGCCCACGACGCCGGCTCATCGAAGCGACCGGCGGGCGCCAGGGTGACGCGATACACGCCCTCGCCGATCACCGTCACGCGCACCCGCGCCGGGCCGGAAGCAACCTCGGCACCCTTGGCCTGGACCTCGACCCGGTCGACCGCGCCGACATGCCGCCAGCCCTGGGCGGCCACCGGCGTGATGCCGGAGAACATGCTCGCCAACGCCGCCACCGCAGCCCACCCACGTCCCTTCATCACGGCTCCCAAGACTCGCCCCTCCCGCTCCAGCGCGGCATGAGCGATTCAAGCACGTGCCCGCACCGGCCCGGCGCCGGCAGGCGATGAATACGACTTCATTGGCGTTTGACGCCGATCGGCGGTGATCGATGGGGTTGGGCGGCATTGGCCGGCCGGTCGGCGCTGGCCACACGTCTCGGTACGGTCGCCCTCCCTCGGCTAGACTGTCGGCTTTCCGGCCAACGGCCCCCGCATGAACCCGAATTACCTCGATTTCGAGCAGCCCATCGCCGACCTGGAAGCCAAGATCCAGGAACTGCGCCACGCCAGCAATGCGCCGGCCGTGGACGTGGATGCCGAAGTACATGCGCTGCAGGACAAGCTGCGCATCCGCACCGCCCAGATCTTCCGCGACCTGACCCCATGGCAGGTGTCGCAGCTGGCCCGTCATCCGGCGCGCCCGTACACCAACGATTACATCCGCATCATCTGCGACGAGTTCCAGGAACTCGCCGGCGACCGCGCCTACGCCGACGACGCCGCCATCGTCGGTGGCCTGGGCCGCATCAATGGCCGCAGCGTGGTGATCATCGGCCACCAGAAGGGCCGCGATACCAAGAGCAAGATCAAGCGCAACTTCGGCATGCCGCGTCCGGAGGGCTACCGCAAGGCGCTGCGCCTGATGAAGCTGGCCGAACGCTTCCGCCTGCCGATCCTGACCTTCATCGACACCCCGGGTGCCTATCCGGGCGTCGGCGCCGAAGAGCGCGGCCAGTCCGAGGCGATCGCCCGCAACCTGCTGGAGATGAGCGAGCTGAAGGTGCCGGTGATCTGCACCGTGATCGGCGAAGGCGGCTCCGGCGGCGCGCTGGCGATCGGCGTCGGCGACCGCACGCTGATGCTCGAATACAGCACGTACTCGGTGATCTCGCCGGAAGGCTGCGCCTCGATCCTGTGGAAGTCGGCCGACAAGGCCAAGGACGCCGCCGAGCAACTCGGCCTGACCGCCAAGCGCCTGCTCGGCCTGGGCCTGGTCGACAAGCTGGTGCGCGAGCCGATCGGCGGCGCCCACCGCAATCCGCGCCAGATGGCCACGCGCCTGAAGGCCGTGCTGCTCAACGAGCTCGATGCGCTCGAGGCACTGCCGGTCGAGGATCTGCTCGACCGTCGCTACCGTCGCCTGCGCAGCTACGGCGCATACGAAGCCGCCTGAGGTCTGTCGTCGTCCCTTCATCGGGACGACGTCTTCACACCGGCACCGCCCAGCGGCCGGTATTACTCGCGCCCGGGCCCGGCATGCCGCCGGGCGGGAGCGCTGCCATGGTCATCACCCGCGTCCGCGTGATGTCGGTCGCCAAGATCTTCGCCATCATCTCGGCCGTGTTCGGCCTGATCGCCGGCGTGCTGATGTTCCTGTCGTTCTCGGTCGGCGGCATGAGGGAAGCGGCACAGGCCGATCCCGGCCTGGCCTGGGTTGCCGGCCTGGGGGCCCTGGCGATCGTTGTCCTGCCGATCTTCTACGGCGTGATCGGCTTCATTGCCGGCGCGCTGTACGCGTGGATCTACAACGTCGCCGCGCGCTTCGTCGGCGGCATCGAGATCGAGACGCGCTGAAATTGGTTGGAGCGAGCTTGCTCGCGATCAGGCGGTGGGACTGCAGTTGCGCCTGTTCGCGAGCAAGCTCGCTCCTACAGTTTGGTTACCACGCGCGCAGGTATTGATCCGGCGCGTGCAGTTCGGCTTCCAGTTCGCGCGCTGCCCTGCGCGGGAAGTAGGGATCTCGCAGCAGTTCGCGCGCCAGCAGCACGACATCGGCGTCGCCATTTTCGATCACCGACTCGGCGTGGCCGGGCTCGGTGATCAGGCCCACTGCGCCGGTGGCGATGCCGGCTTCGCGGCGGATGCGCGCGGAGAACGGCACCTGGTAGCCCGGCTGCAACGGAATCTTCGCGCCATGCACCAGACCGCCGCTGGACACGTCGATCAGATCCACCCCGCGCGTCGACACCAGCCGCGCCAGCTCGATGCTCTGCTCGATGTCCCAGCCGCCGTCGGTCCAGTCGGTGGCGGAAACGCGCAGCCATATCGGCAGGCGCTCCGGCCACACCTTGCGCACCGCATCGAGCACTTCCAGCAGCAATCGCGTGCGGTTCTCGAAGCTTCCGCCGTAGGCATCGTCGCGCCGGTTCGACAGCGGCGAGAGGAACTGGTGCAGCAGGTACCCATGCGCGGCGTGCAACTCGATCAGGCGGAAGCCGGCGGCATGGGCGCGCCATGCGGCCGCGGCGAAATCATCGACGAGGTTCCTCAGCTGCGCCTCGTCGATCGCACGCGGCATCGGCGAGGTCTCGCTGAAGGGCAGCGCCGACGGCGCCACCGGCGTCCAGCCGCCATCGGCCTGCGACACGCTGATGCCGCCCAGCCACGGCGGTGCCACGCTGGCCTTGCGTCCGGCGTGGGACAGCTGGATGCCGGGCACCGCACCCTGGCAGGACATGAAGCGGGCGATGCGCGCCCAGGCCTCGGCCTGGCGGTCGTTCCAGATGCCGGTGTCGGCCGGCGAAATGCGGCCTTCGGCCGACACCGCGCTGGCCTCGGCGATGATCGCGCCCGCGCCGCCGACAGCACGGCTGCCCAGATGCACCAGGTGCCAGTCGTTGGGGACGCCGTCGACCGCCGAGTACTGGCACATCGGCGCCACCACCAGGCGGTTGCGCAGGGTCAGCGAACGTTGCTCGAAGGGGTCGAATAAGCGGGCCAAGGCCGTCTCTCCATGAAGGGTGCAGTGCGGGCACGTGGTAAATGGTGCGTCCGCGGCGACGCCAACACAGCACCAACGATGGGTTGCTGCATTCCAATGCCGTGGCACCATCGGCGAATGCCGCCAGACGCCCTGCCCACCTTGCACGCTGCCCTCCACGACCGCCCCGCGGGACCCGTGTGCGTGGCCTACAGCGGCGGCCTGGATTCCAGCGTGCTCCTGCATCTGCTGGCGACCACGGCCGGCCCGTCACCGCTGCGCGCACTGCACGTGCACCACGGCCTGCACCCGCAGGCCGATGCCTGGGCGGAACACTGCACACGGATCTGCGCAACGCTGGACGTACCGCTGACGGTGGTGCGTGTCAGCGTTGTCCCCGCCGGCGATGGCCCGGAGGCGGCCGCCCGCGCGGCGCGCCACGGCGCCTTCGCCGAAGCACTCATCGATGGTGAAGTGCTCGCGCTGGCACACCACCGCGACGACCAGGCCGAGACCTGGCTGCTGCGGGCACTGCGCGGCTCCGGCAGCGACGGACTGTCGGCGATGCGGCGCTGGCGCGAGTTCGGCCACGGTCGGCTGTGGCGGCCACTGCTCGAGCATGGCCGCGACGACCTGCTCGCTTACGCACGGACGCATGCGCTGGACTGGATCGACGATCCCAGCAACAGCGAGACGACGTTCGACCGCAACTTCCTGCGCCAGCGCGTGATGCCGCTGCTGCGCCAGCGCTGGCCGCATGCCGATTCGGCACTGGCGCAGTCGGCAGGTCTGGCGGCGCAGGCCGGCGAGTTGCTTGATGTCGGCGATGCACAGGCGCTGGCCGACGCCGCGACCGCGGATCCGCACTGCCTGTCGCGCAAGCGCCTGCTGGCGATGCCGGCGACGCGGCGGGCACGCGTGCTGCGCCGCTGGATCGCCAGGCTTGGACTGCCCGCCCTCCCTGCCAATGGCGTCGCCCGCATCGAGTCCGACCTGCTCGCCGCCGCCGACGACGCGCAGGCGCTGTTCGCCTGGCGCGACGCGACAGTGCGCAGCTGGCGCGACCTGCTGCATGCCGACCTCATCCGGCCGTCGATTCCGACGGACTGGCGCAGCGAATGGAATGGCCAGGCACCGCTGGCCTTGCCGCACGGCGGGCAGCTAAGGCTCGAAGGCGCGGCCTGGTTCGACGCGCAGGTCGTCGTGCACGCCCGCCACGGTGGCGAACGCTTCGTCCTGCCCGGCCGCAGCCACTCGCACAGCGTCAAGCACCTGCTGCAGGATCTGGGCGTTCCGCCGTGGCAGCGCGAGCGCCTGCCGCTGCTGAGCGACGCCTCCGGCCAGTTGCTCGCCATCGCCGACCTGGCCTATTCGGCGTCGTTCGATGCCTGGTTGCGCCAGCGCGGGGCGCGACTGGTGTGGGAAGACACCTGACTCCGCCCGGGGCGGCGGAACCGCGCCGCATGGCACGTTGCCCGGCTGCGGCAATTGACCCCCGCCGGGCCGGGTCGCAAACTTCGCCCATGTCGCGAAAAACTGCCAACGAAGCCGCAACGTCCGCCTCGCCCGTGAGCGATTTCGAGCAGTCGCTCGATGCGCTCGAACAACTCGTCGAAAAGATGGAACACGGCGAGATGAGCCTGGAAGACTCCCTGGCCGCGTACGAACGTGGCGTGGGCCTCTATCGTCGCTGCCAGAGCGCGCTCGAGCAGGCCGAACTGCGCGTGCGCCTGCTCAGCGATCCGCAGAACCCGGCCGCCGCCGAGCCGTTCGCCGCCCTGTCGCCGCAGGCGCCCACGTTGTCCAGCGCAAGCGATGACTGACCTGACCGGCTGGCGCGAGCGCGCCGACGCCGCGCTCACGCGAGCCCTGCCCGACCCCTCACTGCCACCGCAGCGGCTGCATGCCGCCATGCGCCACGCCGTGCTGCTCGGCGGCAAGCGCATGCGCCCGCTGCTGGTGTACGCCAGCGGTGCCGCGCTCGGCGCCAATGCCGATGCGCTGGACGCACCGGCCGTGGCGGTCGAACTGATCCACGCCTATTCGCTCGTGCATGACGACCTGCCGGCGATGGACGACGACGCCCTGCGTCGCGGCCAGCCGACCGTGCACGTCGCCTTCGACGAGGCCACGGCGATCCTCGCCGGCGATGCGCTGCAATCGCAGGCCTTCGAAGTGCTGGCTGCCGCGCCGGTGTCCGCGGAGATCCGGGTTGAACTGCTGCGCACGCTGGCCACGGCGTCCGGTGCCGCCGGCATGTGCGGCGGCCAGGCGCTCGACCTGGCAGCGACCGGCAACGGCGCGAGCCTGTCGGTCAACGATCTCGAACGCCTGCACGCACTGAAGACCGGCGCACTGATCCGCGCCGCGGTACGCATGGGTGCGCTGTGCGGTGGCGCATCGGCGGCCGAGCTCGACAGCCTCGACCGCTACGCCGATGCCCTCGGCCTGGCGTTCCAGGTGCGCGACGACATCCTCGACATCGAGGGCGACAGCGCCACCCTGGGCAAGACCGCTGGCAAGGACGTGGCGCAGGACAAGGCGACGTTCCCGGCACTGATCGGCCTGGACGCGTCGCGTGCAAGGTTGCAGGAATTGAGTGCGGTGATGACGGCCGAACTGGTGTCGTTCGGCGCGCGAGCCGACGCGCTGGCCGCATTGGGCCGACTGGCGATCGAGCGCGATCGTTGACCGAGTGAGGAACTGCTTCGCAGCAGTTCCTCACCGTGTTCAGGGCGACAGGGTCACTTCACCAGTCGCAGCGTGAACGGATAGCGGTAGGCAACGCCTTCGTTCGACTTCACCGCGGCAATGATGGTGAACACCAGCCAGGCCACGCCGATGACGACCCACGCCGGGATCGCGATCAGGAAGCCGATGCCCAGGGTGATGAACACCAGCACCCACAGCGCGAAGAACACGATCGCCACGGTGATGTTGTAGTTCAGCGCTTCCTTGGCCTGGTCCTCGACGAAGGGCATGGTGTCCTTCTTCAGCAGCCAGATGATCAGCGGGCCGAGGAACGTGCCCCAGCCACCGATTCCGGAGGTCAGCACCGCACCGGCGATCGCCGACAGGTGCGCGAACATCGCCCACTGGCGCTGCTCCGCCGAGATGCCGGTGAGGTTGCCTTCCGGCGGCGGCGGCGGGGGGGCATAGGGGCCCGGGTTGTTCGGGTTCTCGCTCATTGCGGCCTGCTCCCTTGACTGTTGAGGGTCACTTTCCACTCGCGACCCGGCCTGGTCAAGCGCGCGCCGGCCGCCTCACTCGACCGTCTCGCCTGCAACCGTCATCCGCCCGACCAGGATCGAGCCGGTGCGCAGGTGCGAACGCGGGTCGACGTCGCTGCCGACCGCCTCGATCGCGGCGAACATCGACTTCAGGTTGCCCGCCACGGTGATGCCGTCGACGGGGTACTGGATCTGCCCGTTCTCGATCCAGAAGCCGGCCGCGCCGCGCGAGTAGTCGCCGGTGACGGTATTGACGCCCTGCCCCATCAGCTCGGTGACCAGCAGGCCGCGCCCCATCCCGGCCAGCATCGCCTCGAAGTCGCCGGCATTGGCCTCGACCTGCAGGTTGTGCACGCCGCCGGCATTGGCAGTGGTCTGCAGGCCAAGCTTGCGCGCGGAGTAACTGCCCAGGATGTAACGCTGCAGCACGCCGCCCTTCACCAGCGGCGCTTCACGCGTGGCCACGCCTTCGGCGTCGAACGAACTGGAGCGGAAACCGCGTTGCAGGAACGGCAACTCGTCGATGGCGAACCAGTCGGGGAACAACTGCGTGCCGGCCGAATCGACCAGGAAGCTGGCGCGACGGTACAGCGCACCGCCGGAGACGGCGCCGAGCAGGTGGCCGATCAGCGAACGCGACATCTCGGCGGCGAACAGCACCGGGTATTCGCCGGTGGCAATCTGCCGCGGCTGCAGGCGCGAAGCGGCGCGCTGCGCGGCCTTGCGGCCGATCGTCGCGGCCGACTCGAGGTCGTCGGCGGACAGGCCGATGCTGTACCAGCCATCGCGCTGCATCGCGTCGCCGCGGCCAGCGATCAGGGCGCAGCCGAGGCTGTGCTGGGTGCTGCGTTCGCGGCCGATGAAACCGTGCGAATTGGCGTAGACGCTGATGCTCTCGCCGGTACCGACCGAAGCACCATCGGAGTTCTCGATGCGCGCATCCGACTCGCGGCCGGCCTGCTCGCAGGCCAGCGCCAGGTCGATCGCGCGGTCGGCGTCGATCACCCACGGGTGCCAGGAATCGAACTCACGCAGGTCGCGCGCCATCAACCCGGCCTCGGCCAGGCCGGCGGCGGCATCGTGCTCGGTGTGCAGGGCGATCGCGCAGGCCTGCTCGACGGTGGCGCCCAGGCTCTCCTCGCGCAGGTCGGCGGTGCTGGCGCTGCCCTTGCGCTGGCCGAAGTAGACGGTGACGGCGATGCCGCGGTCGCGGGTCGACTCGACCGTCTCGACCTCGCCCATGCGGACGTTCACATTGAGCCCGGATTCCTCCGAGCACGAGACCTCGGCCTGGGTGGCGCCGGCGGCACGGCAGCGCTCCAGCAGGCGCTGCGACACCTCCGCCAGGGACTCCAGGCGGGCATGGCTGTCACCCAGGGAGGCGGCGTATTGGGGAGTCAGTTCGTTCAATGGCTTATCCTTGGTGCCTGCCGTTCCGCGGGCTTGGGCCCGGGAACCGATTATCGAAATTCAGGAAGAAGTGTCATGCGTGGTAGAGACGAAGAAACCGGCGAGTTCCTCAGCCCCAGCCGCAGCCAGAACCGGCGCGAGGCGCTTGAGGTGCTGGCCCTGGGCGAGAAGCTGGTGGCGCTGACCGAGGCGCAGCTGGCCAAGCTGCCGGTGCCCGACTCGCTGCTGCCGCACATCCGCGAGTGCAAGCGCATCACCGCCAACATCGCCCACAAGCGCCAGCTGGCGTTTCTGGCCAAGCAGATGCGACGCGAAGACGACGACGTCCTCAACGCGCTGCGCGATGCGCTCGACGAGGACGGCGAAGCGGCGCGGCGCGAAGTCGCGGCCATGCACCGTGTCGAAGCCTGGCGCGAGCGCCTGATCGCCGACGGCGACCCGGCCCTGGCGCAACTGCTCGACGAATACCCGACGGCCGACCGCCAGCGCCTGCGCCAGCTGGTGCGCAACACCATCGACGAGCGCAACCGCAACAAGCCGCCGCATTCGTTCCGCGAGCTGTACCGCGAGCTGCGCGGGCTGATCGTGGGTGGTGGCGATGCGGGCGATGACGAGTCCGGCGACGTCGAATAACCGCAGCCTCTCTTTCACCGTTCGCCCTGAGCGTAGCGGCGCAGCCGCGAAGTCGAAGGGTCGCCGTGGCAGCAATACGCGGTCGGCGCTGATGTCCTTCGACTCCGCTGCGCTACGCTCAGGACGAACGGCTGAGTTGAGCAAGCGCGCTGTCATCACGCCTGCGTGCCACCCACCGTCAGTTGGTCGATCAGCAGCGACGGCTGGCCGACGCCGACCGGCACGCTCTGGCCGTCCTTGCCGCACACGCCCACGCCTTCATCCAGCGCCAGGTCGTGGCCGATCATCTTCACCCGCTGCATGGTTTCCGGGCCGTTGCCGATCAGCGTGGCGCCCTTCACCGGCGCGGTGATCTTTCCGTCCTCGATCAGGTACGCCTCGGTGGCCGAGAACACGTACTTGCCGCTGGTGATGTCGACCTGGCCGCCGCCGAAATTGACCGCGTACAGGCCCTTCTTGACCGAGCGGATCATCTCTTCCGGATCGTGCTGGCCGGCCAGCATGTAGGTGTTGGTCATGCGCGGCATCGGCAGGTGCGCGAACGATTCGCGACGGCCATTGCCGGTCGGTGCCATGCCCATCAGGCGCGCGTTGAGCGTGTCCTGCATGTAGCCGACCAGGACACCGTCCTCGATCAGCGTGGTGCAGTTGGTCGGCGTGCCTTCGTCGTCGACATTGAGCGAACCGCGCCGGCCCGGCAGCGTGCCGTCGTCGACGATGGTGACGCCCGGCGAGGCGACGCGCTGGCCCATGCGGCCGGCGTAGGTCGAGGTGCCCTTGCGGTTGAAGTCGCCTTCCAGGCCGTGGCCGACGGCTTCGTGCAGCAGCACGCCCGGCCAGCCACTGCCGAGCACCACCGGCATGATGCCGGCCGGCGCATCGATCGCTTCCAGGTTCACCAGCGCCTGGCGCAGCGCTTCGCGTGCGAGGTGCTCGGGCTTGTCGCCGTCGAGCAGCTCGGCGTAGCTGTAGCGACCGCCACCGCCGGCATAGCCGCTTTCGCGACGGCCGTTTTGCTCGACGATCACCTGCACGTTGAGGCGCACCAGCGGGCGCACGTCGGCGGCGAGCACGCCGTCGCTGCGCGCGACCAGGATCGTGTCGACGCCACCGGACAGGCTCACCATCACCTGCTGCACGCGCGGGTCGGCGGCACGAAGCATGCGGTCGATGCGGCGCAGCGCTTCGACCTTGGCTTCGTTGGCGTAACCGTCGATCGGATCTTCTGGCACGTAGAGTTCGCGGCCACCGCCGCGCACCAGCGCGTGCGGTGACTGCGTGGAGCCGTCTCGCGCGATTGCGCGGGCCGACTTCGAAGCGGCCAGCAGCGCCTGCGTGTTGATCTCGTCGGAATAGGCGAATCCGGTCTTCTCGCCGCTGATCGCGCGCACGCCCACGCCCTGCTCGATCGAATGCGCACCGTCCTTGACGATGCCGTCCTCGACCGTCCAGCTCTCGCGACGGGCGTGCTGGAAATACAGGTCGCCAAAGTCCACGCCCGGTCCGAGCAGAGTGCCGAACGTGCGTTCAAGGCCGCCGGCATCGAGCCCGGCGGGCAGCAGCAGGCGGGATTCGGCGATCTGGATGGGCAGGGTCATCGGGTCGGGAGGCTCTGGGGCTTGGGGCTATCGGGGAGGTTATACGCTGGACTAGATGCGGGCGAAGTGGCCGGCTTCCAAGGCGCGAGCCGACGGGAGACCCGCATGAGGGGCTCAAGCCCCTCACCGGTTCAACGCGCGGGCGGCACCGTGGTCTGGGCCCTGCCCTGCTCGCTGCCGACCACCTCGACCTTGGGCTCTTTCCAGGGCCCGGTGACGCGGTACGTGCGCGAGGCCATCTGGCCCAGCGGCTTCTGCAGCACGGCGTTGGCGGCGGCACCGATCGCCGCGCCGACGGGGCCTGCGGCGATCGCGCCGGCCACGGTCAGCAGGTTGCCCGCCTTGGGCCGCACTTCGATGGTCTGGTCGAAGCTCTGCGCACGCAGGTTGGCGCTGCCGCTGATGCTGATCTGCGCGGCCGGGCCGTCGATGGAGATGGCGTCGCTGTGGGCCGTGCCCGCGTTGAAGCGCACCTTGCCGCCGGCGCGATTGAAGGCGAAGCCCTTGGAGAAGAAATCGCGGAAGTCCAGCATCAGGCGGCGCGGCAATTGCGCCAGGCTGAGCAGCCCCAGCACGCGGCCGGCGCCGGGCTCGACTTCGAGCAGGCGCCCGTCGCGGATGTCGGCGTCCAGCGAGCCTTCCAGCGTGGCCAGGTTGAAATCGGCGGGACCGCCGTTCCATCCGGCGGCAAAATGCATCGTGCCGACACCACCCGCGAGCTGCTGGCTCATGCCGAAGCCGCCCAGCAGTGCGCCGAGATCCTTGCTGTCGATCTTGACGTCCATCTGCGTGCGCGCGGCGGCGCCGCGGCCGTTCCAGTCGCCGCTGACGTCGAGGTTCTGGCCAGGGCTGCGCATGCGCAGCTGTTCGAAGCGCATGCCGGTGCTGGTCGGGCGCGTGCGCACGTTGGCTTCACCCAGGCGCGCATCGGCCACGCGCAGGTCGGCGATGTCGATGGTCAGCGCCGGAATCTTCGCCGGATTGAAGCCGTCGTTGCCGGCTGCCGCCGGTGTGGCGGGCGCGGCCGTGGGCGGTGCAGCAGCGGCGGCTGCCGCAGCCGCTCCACCTGCCGGTTTCGGTGCACGCCAGTACACGCGTTCGAAGCGTCCCGCGATCGGAGCGCCCTCGCCCGCCGGAATCAGCACGGCGCCTTGCAGCGCCGCGCCTTCGACCTGCACCGCAGTGGCACCTTGTGCCGCCGGCACCACCACCAGATGCGTATCGGCGAACGCACCGCCGACGAGGTTGAGCCGTTGCGCGGTCACGTCGATGCGCTGCAATGCCAGTCCGCCGCCGCTGCCGCCATACATCATGGCCACCCAGTCGATGGCATCGAGCACCGGCGCGCGACCCGTGGCCACCAGGCCTTGTGCGGGAGGTGCTTCATCGACGCTCGTGCTGCCCAGGGCGATGCGCACGCCGGTCTGCGACTTTCCGGGTGCGACTTCGCGGCTGCGCGCGCGCACGGCGATCAGGTTGCCAAGGCTGACGCGGATGTCGTCGCTGCCCATCGGCAGCGGCGCATTGATGGTCGCGGCAAGCGCATCGCTGGCCGGCTTGCGCAGCGGTGCCGGCAGGTTGAGCGCGGTGCCGACGAGGTCGGACCGCAGCTGCAGCGTCGTCGGCGCGGCGCGCCCCTTCGCCGCCTTGGCGATGTCGATGCCCACCGTCCAGCGCGAACGACCGTCGACGTAAGGCTTCAGCCAGGCCATCTCCGGCGCGCGGTCGAGCAGGCTGGCGATGGTCATGTCGGCATCGAGGCCGGCTTCGAACATGTGCGATTTGTCGGTGACGTACTGGTCGCCCGCGAGCAGGGTCAGGCGTCCGGGCTGTCCATCGTGGCGAACGCGCAGGTCCTTGGCGCCGAAACCGCCGTTCGCGTATTCGGCGCGGCCGTTGACCTCGTCGAAGGCCAGCTTCCAGCGCGGGTCGGCGAGCTTGGCGTCCTTGAGTTCGACCGTACCGCCGATCACCGTTTTGGCATTTGGCACCAGCGGCATCTTCATGTCGAAGGCGACCCGCGCCGCGCCGCTTGCGACAACGTTGTTCAAGGTATCGGCATGGTCCTGTTGCAGCGGGCTGTTGCGCAGCAGTTCCACCAGTTGCGTGGCGTCGGCGCCACCCTGGGCATTGATCGTCAGCGCGCCGCCACCGTAGTGGTCGATGCCTGCGCGCACCTGGTCGATATCGACGCCGGCCAGTTTGCCGCGGCCGTCGATCGTGAAGCCGTCGGCAATGAAGGCGACATTGGCATTGAGACCTTCCACCGCCGGCCAGCTGGGCTGGAACTTGACCACGGCATCTTCCAGCTGCGCCACCGCCTCGAAACGACCGTTGCGGTCGCGGAACGGCCAATCATCCAGGTCGCCGGAGACAACCGCATGGCCGTTGCGCAGCTGGCCGCCGACCAGCGCGGAGTCGAGCCAGCCGATCAGGCGCGGCGACATCTTGTGGTGGATCCAGAAACCCTTGGCCGCCGGCACCTGGGTCGGGTCGATGTCGGCGGCGATGTCGATCCAGGGACGCGAGCCATCGCCCTGCCACCACAGACCACCGCGCGCCTTCACGCCAAAGTCTTCGCCCTTGATCGCAAGCGACGGCGTGCCGATGCGCCAGCCGGCGCCCTCGCGCCAGCCGCTGACCAGGCCCTGCAGCGAAGCGGTGTGGGCAACACCAAATCCGCGCGGCCAGTCGAACACCATCGGCGACTTCGGGTCGAGCACGAAACTGAAGCCATCGGCATCGCCGTCGAACTCGCCGGCCAGTCCGCTCAGGCCCGGCGCGTTGCCGGCCGCCTTGAATCCGAACGCGGCGATGCGCGCATGCGTGCGCATCGGCCCGCCACGCACACCAGCCACTTCGATGCGCTGCAGCGAAACCTGCGGCGTGGTGTTGTACAGCCACTGGCGAAGCCCCGGTTCGAGGCGGTCGCTGAGCGCGGCGGCAGCGAGCAGCGGGCCGGCGTCGATGCGATCGGCGACCATCGCATAACGGGCACCACCGGCTACGGCCAGGCCGTCGAGCTTTTGCGCATGACCGGCACTGTCGATGCGCAGCTTCGGCGCGTCTGCGCGCCAGCCGCCATCTACCACGCGCCAGCGCGCCCGCGTCTCGATACGCGGGAAAAGCACGCGCGGCACCGAGCCGTTGGCCAGTGCCGCGCCACGCAGTCCGACACGGTCCAGCGCCGCGTCGACGATGACTTCGGTGATGCGATGTCCGCGCAACTGCGCCCACGCTTCGGCGCGCCCCTGCCCCGACTCGCTGCCCACGCCTGCCAGTTGCAGCAGCGGCCCCCAGGCAGCCAGGTCGGCGCGACGCGTGCCCAGATAGGCCCGACCGTCGCCCTGCTTGCGGTCGAAGTCGAACACGGCGTCCAGCGGCGACATCGGCGCGCCCGCCACACCCACGCTCGGCCAGGCGCGCACGCCAGCGCGCACGCGCGGGCCGTCGACGCGCAGGCGCAGGTCGATGCGCGGAATGCGCGCGTCGATGCCCAGCTGCGGCGCCATGATCGTCAGCTTGCCACCGATCACCTGCAGCTCGCCCAGGCCTTCCAGCGCCGACAGCGGATCGCGTGCAGGCTGTTCCTGGCCCGGCAGGCCGCGCACTTTCCAGCGCGCGTCGTCGCTGCGCTCCAGGGTCAGGTCGAGGTCACGCAGGCGCAGTTCCGAGAACGCATGGCCGGGAAGCAGGCCGGCGTAGACCGACACCAGCATCTCGGTGTCGCCGACGGTGAAGGCCTGGTCACCCGCGCCGACGCGCAGGTTGTCCAGTCGCAGCAATGGCCCTCGTCGGGTCCAGTCGGTTTCGACCTTGTCAAACGACACCGGCCGGCCGGCACGCTCGGACAGCCATGCCGCCACGCGCTTGGGGTTGCTCTCTGCCAGCGGCAGCAACTGGCTGGCGATCGCCAGCACCAGTGCGATCAGCACCAGCACCAGCGCGGTGGTGTAGACCAGGCCGCGACGGGCGATGCGCAGACGGCGGCGCATGGGGGTGGGCATCGTGCGTCAGCCTGGCCCGGTCGGAAGAAGCGGGAAGAGGGAAGAGGGAATGGGGAACGAATGGCTTCCACGATCTACCGGCCACGCGACCGCCGTCATGGCAGCGCGATCTCCAAGACGAATGCCCAGACGACGACGTGCCCGTGCGCGATCGTTCCCTACTCCCTGCTCCCTATTCCCGCTTCTATCAAAGCAGAACAACATCAAACTGCTCCTGCGCATACTGGTCGTCGGCCTGGAAGCGGATCGACTTGGCGAGGAACTCCTCCAGTTCGGCCACCGCCGCCGACTCTTCGTCGGTGATGCGTGCGACCACCTTCGGCGAGGCGATCACCAGCAGCCGTTGCGCGTCGAACTGGCGCACCTGGCGGACGATGTCGCGGAAGATCTCGTAGGTCACCGTCTCCGGCGTCTTCAGCGTGCCGCGTCCACCGCATTCGTGGCAGGGCTCGGACAGCTGGCGCTCCAGGCTTTCGGTGGTGCGCTTGCGCGTCATCTCCACCAGGCCCAGCGGCGAGAACTCGTACACCGTGGTCTTGGCGTGGTCGCGGGCGAGCGACTTCTCGAGCTGCCGCAGCACCTGCCGCTTGTGCTCGGAGTCGGTCATGTCGATGAAGTCGATGATGATGATGCCGCCCAGGTTGCGCAGGCGCAGCTGGCGCGCCACCGACTGCGCGGCCTCGAGGTTGGTGCGGTACACCGTCTCCTCGAGGTTGCGCTGGCCGAGGAAGGAACCGGTGTTGATGTCGACCGTGGTCATCGCCTCGGTCTGGTCGATCACCAGGTAACCGCCGGACTTCAGCGGCACTTCCTTGTCGAGCGCACGCTGGATCTCGTCCTCGACCCCGTACAGGTCGAAGATCGGCCGCGCGCCGGTGTAGTGCTCGATCTTCTCGTCCAGGCCGGGCATGTACTGCGCCGCGAACACGCGCAGGCGCTCGCAGGTTTCGCGAGAATCCACGCGGACCTTCTCGACGTCCTTGCGCATCAGGTCGCGGACTGCGCGCAGCGGCAGGTTCAGGTCCTCGTACACGCGCTCGCCGACGCGGGCGCTGCGCGAGCGCTCCTCGATCAGGCCCCAGACCCGGCCCAGGTAGGCCACGTCCTCGGCCAGCTGTTCCTCCGGCTGGCCTTCGGCGTTGGTGCGCACGATGTAGCCGTGGCTGTCGCTGGACGGCGCCAGCGAAGTGATGTGCGCCTTCAGGCGGGCGCGCTCGGCCTCGTCCTCGATGCGCGCCGACACGCCGACCACGCGCGTGCGCGGCAACAGCACCAGGTAACGCGAGGGAATGCTGAGCTGCGTGGTCAGGCGCGCGCCCTTGCTGCCGATCGGATCCTTCACGACCTGCACGATGATGTCCTGGCCTTCGCGCAGCAGTTCGGCGATCGGGCGCGTCGGCGCGGGCGGCAGCGGCGCCTCCTCGCCTTCGCTGGCTCCCTCGGCAACGGGCACCGGCTTGATGATGTCGGCCGCGTGCAGGAACGCGGCGCGTTCCAGCCCGATCTCGACGAACGCCGCCTGCATGCCCGGCATGACCCGCTGGACCTTGCCCTTGTAGATGTTGCCGACTACGCCGCGGCGCCAGCCGCGTTCGATGTGCAGTTCCTGGAGCATGCCGTTTTCGACGACGGCAACGCGGGTTTCGCGGGGCGTAACGTTGACCAGTATTTCTTCGGTCACTTCAACACTCCGAACTGGCGCAGCAAGGTGGCGGTCTCGTACAGCGGCAATCCCATCACGCCGGAGTAGCTGCCGGAAAGTCGGGTGGTGAACGCTTCGGCCAGTCCCTGGATCGCATACGCGCCGGCGCGCCCATGCGGCTCGCCGCTGGCAACGTAGTCGTCGATCTGCGAGGGACTGAGCTGCGCGAAGGTGACTTCGGAAATCGAGACGGCCTGCAGCTCGCGCGACGGCGAAACCAGCGACACTGCCGAGATCACCTGGTGGGTTCGTCCGGAGAGCCGGCTCAGCATCGCCGCGGCATCGGCATCGTCGGCCGGCTTGCCGAACACTTCATCGTCGAGCACGACCTCGGTGTCGGAGCCGAGCACGACCGCGGTAGGGTTGCCGACCACCTTGAGCAGGCCGGCCCCGGCCTTCTCGCGGGCAACCCGGCGCACGTAGGATTCGGCCGGCTCGCCGGGCTGCGGGTGCTCGGGGATGTCGAGGTCGAGCACGCCGAACTCCAGGCCGGGCTGGCTCGACAGGAGCCGGCCCAGCAATTCGTGCCGGCGCGGGGATTTGGAGGCGAGGTAAAGCATCGGCGAAAGCATAACCCGCGCTGACTGCGCGGCAGCGCGCGCGACGACCTTCAACCCCGACGAGGCTCACGAATCGTTCACTGCACCATCCAGACCCTAGCCCCAACCTCAAGGAGTTGTTCATGCACCTGACGTCTTCCCGCTTCGCCCTGCGCCCGCTCGTGCTGGCCGCCGCCCTCGCCTTTGGAGCCTTCCCCGTCGTGAGCCCCGCCCAGACCACCCCGTACGTTGCAACCGACGGCACCCTGCTGTCGGTGTCGGCCCAGGCCGAGGCCCGCCGTGCGCCGGACATCGCCACCCTCTCCACCGGTGTCGTGACCCAGGCCGCCGACGCCAACTCGGCGATGCGTGCCAATGCCGAGCAGATGACCAAGGTGGTGGCGGCGATCAAGGCCGCCGGGATCGCCGAGCGCGATATCCAGACCAGCGGCGTCAACCTCAACCCGCAGTACAAGTACGGCGAGAACCAGCCGCCGACGATCACCGGCTACCAGGCGCAGAACACCGTCAACATCACCGTCCGCGACATCGCCAAGCTCGGAAAGATCATGGATGCTCTGGCCGCCACCGGTGCCAACCAGATCAACGGCCCGACCTTCGACATCGACGATGCCAAGAAGGGCGAGGCCTACGACGAGGCGCGCCGCGCCGCGGTCGAGAAGGCGCAGACGCGCGCGCAGATGTACGCCAAGACGCTGGGGCTGAAGGTCCGCCGCATCGTCAGCATCAGCGAAGGTGGCAGCTTCGCACCGCCGCGTCCGATGCCGATGATGGCGATGGCGCGCAGCAAGGAAGCCTTCGACACGCCGATCGCAGCGGGCGAAAACACCCTGTCGGTCAACCTGGATATCGTCTTCGAACTGGGGAACTGATCCCATGACCCGCTCCGCCAAGACCACCCCGCCCGCCTCCGATCCCCGCCCTGGCCAGAATCCGGGCTACCCCGAGCCCAAGCCGCGTGACCGCGAGGATGCGCAACAGCCGCATCCCAAGCGCAAGCCGGATCCGGACGAAGGTGGACTGGGACGGGAGCCGGAGAAGATGCCGGAGCGCTGATCGCCTCAACGTTGCAGCCATCAGGCCCGCCTTGTGCGGGCCTGATGTTTTTTGCGGTTACTCCAACCCCGTTGCCGACATGGATGCGTTTGCCGCAAGTGCAGACCACACCAGGAGGCACGCCATGTCGAATGCGATTTCCCTGCGCCACCAGGCCGGTTCGTTCCAGGTCCCCGATGTCGATGGCGGTCGCATCATCGCCAGTGCCAGTGCCATCGCCGTCAATGCGGTGGTGGTGATGCTGTTGATGGTGCCGCTGGCGAAGTACGCGCCGCCGGTGCAGGACGATTTCATGCAGGTGTTCGAAATCGTCCCGCGCGAGCCTGTCGAGCCGCCGCCACCGCCGCCGCAGAACGTCAGGATCGAACGCACGCCGACCAGGCCTGAGCCCGTGCCCGTGCCGTCGCAACGGCTGGCTCCCGCGGAGACGACAGTCAACGAAGCGGTCGTCGACGCACAGCCGGGTGATGAAGCCCTGCCGCCGGTGGAACCCGGCACGCCGGAAGGATCGAGCGGAGACTCGCTCGGCGCTGCCAGCGGTTCGGTGCTGCAGGCCTTGTCGGCACCGGCCCCGGCCTACCCGCGCGAGGCCATGCGACAGGGCCTGGCCGGCACGGTCGAACTGGAAATCCTGGTCGGCGCCGACGGTCGCCCGCTGGACGTGCGCGTGGTCCGCAGCAGCGGGCACCGCGTGCTCGACCAGGCGGCCAGGCGCACCGTGCTGGCGCAGTGGACCTTCCAGCCGGCCTTCCGCAATGGCCTGGCGGTGCAGGCGCTGGGACGCGTGCCGATCGAGTTCAAGCTGGCGCGGTGAGCGATGGCTGCCCGGGCTGCGCTACACACAGCCCGGGCGTCGGTCAGGCGCGGTGGTAGGGATGGTTCGCCAGCAACGCCGCCGCGCGGTACAGCTGCTCGGCGGCGACCAGCCGCACCAGCATGTGCGGCAGCGTCAATGGTCCCAGCGACCACGATTCGTCGCCGCGCGCGATCACGTCCGGCGCGTGCCCTTCCGGACCGCCGATCAGGAAGGCCAGGTCACGGCCCTGCCCTCGCCAATGTTCCAGTCGCTGCGCCAACTGTTCCGACGACCAGGTGCGACCGCGGCCATCGAGGGTGATCACGCAGGCGTTCTTCGGCAACGCGGCCAGCACGCGCGCGCCTTCGTCCAGGGTTGCACGCGCGGCGTCGCGGCCCTTGCCGCGCAGGCCCGGTTCGATCTCGACCAGCTCCAGCGGCAGCCAGTGCGACAGGCGCTTGCGGTATTCGCCGAAGCCTTCGGCCACCCAGCGCGGGGCGTGCTCACCGACGGCGATCAATTTCGCTTTCATGCAGGTGAATGTTACCGGTAGCGCGTCACGGTCTGGCGCATTGACTCGGCGATGTCATCGTTCGGCCACGACCGCCACCTAGGTTGCAGGCTCCCCCAGCCCCGCAGGAGCCGCAGATGAATGCGTTGGATCTCTCCCGCCGCCAGGTCCTCAAAGGCGGCGCCGCCGCCATGGCCGTTGGCGCAATGAGCAGCCTTGGTGCGTTGTACTCACGTCAGGCGCTGGCCGCCGGCGACCCGACCCGACTCGCCCCGATCCCCGGCCGCTACGGCCCGCTCGCGCCGGTCGCCGACCGCGCCACCGGACTGCCGCTGCTGCAGTTGCCGCGCGGCTTCAGCTACCGCTCCTTCGGCTGGAGCGGCGATGTGATGAGCGACGGCCAGCCCTGCCCCGACCGCCACGACGGCATGGCCGTAGTCGGCCTGCGCCGGCCGGGCTCGCGACCGCGCGACCACAAACACGACAAGCACGACAACGGCCACGGCCGCGGTCACGAGCTCGTCCTGATCCGCAATCACGAACGCGGTGGCGCCAGCCCGATCAACGCACCAGGCATGTACGACAGCGGCGACATCGGCGGCGGCCAGGTCGCCGGCGGTGGCACGACCACGATGACCTGGCGCAATGGCGAATGGCGCAGCATCGAGGCCAGCCTCGGCGGCACGCTGGTCAACTGCGCCGGCGGCCCGACCCCGTGGGGCAGCTGGCTGAGCTGCGAGGAGATCAAGACCGATGCGGTGTCGAGCACCGGCAAGAAACACGGCTACGTGTTCGAAGTACATGCCGAAGCCGAACGCACCACCGGCCGCCCGCTGGTCGGGCTGGGCCGCTTCAGCCACGAAGCCGTCGCCATCGACCCGCGTACCGGCGTGGTCTACCTGACCGAGGACGACCGCAACAAGGCCGGCCTGTACCGCTTCATCCCCAACGACCGCGCCGGCCGTTACGGCTCGCTCGAACACGGCGGCCGCCTGCAGGCCGCGCGCGTGCGCCGCCATCCCAATGCCGACCTCACCGTTGCCGCGATCGGCGACGAGTACGCGCTGGAATGGGTCGACATACCCGATCCGGACCTGGACAGCATCGTTGCCCCGTCCGGCTTCCCCGACATCTCCGCCGGCGAGACCCTGAGCGGTCCGTTCGCGCAGGCATGGAGCGCGGGCGCACTGCGCATGAGCCGCGGCGAAGGCATCTGGCACAGCTACGGCAAGATGTTCATCGTCGACACCAGCACCGGCGTCGACGCACAGGGCCGCAAGGGCCGCGGCAACGGCGCGGTATGGGTGCTCGACCTGCTCACCCAGCGCATGCGTGCCCTGTTCGTCAGCGGCAACCAGTTGGCCGCGCACAACCCGGACAACATCACCGTGAGCGGCCGCGGTGGCGTGCTGCTGTGCGAGGACGGCGGCGAAAGCCCGGACCAGTACGGCCCGGGCGCGCGACTGATAGGCCTGACACGGCAGGGCGAGTCGTTCTACTTCTGCAAGAACAACATCGAACTGACTTCAACGCAGATCGGCAACGCCGGCAAGGTCATCCCCGAAGGCGATTACCGCGAGAGCGAGTTCTGCGGCGCGTGCTGGGATCCTTCCAGCGAGACGTTGTTCGTCAACATCCAGACGCCGGGGATCACGGTGGCGATTACGGGGCCGTGGGAGCGTGGGCACCTGTAGAAAAAGCAGAGTCCATGGATTCCCGCCTTCGCGGGAATGACGGCTTCAACGACGCTGGGTTCCCGCCTTCGCGGGAATGACGGTTTGTCGACGAAGACCGGGAAAGGAAGTGCTGGAGCGTTGTCCGACGGGGCGGGGATTGCGCAGCAGTGGGACATGGATGTCCCACGCCCCGCCTCCGGACAGGATGTCCGGCGAAGGGGCGGAGCAATCCCCGGCCCGGCGGACAACGCCACTCCGACGACGGTCGCCGCAAAGCAAAACGGCGCCAACGAGGGCGCCGTTTTTCTCAGAGATCAGAAGACGTCAGCGACGCCGGCCGTAGCCAACCTCGTACTCCTCGTCCTCTTCCATGCCCGGCGGCTGGTCGCCGACCGTCCACAGACGCTCGAGCGCGTAGAACTCGCGAACGCGCGGCAGCATCACGTGGACGACTACATCGCCCAGGTCCACCAGCACCCATTCGGCTTCGCGCTCGCCTTCCACGCCGAGCGGCTGGACGTCGAGCTTCTTTGCGAACTTGACGACTTCGTTGGCAATGGACTTGACGTGACGCGTCGAGGTGCCCGAGGCGATCACCATGTAGTCGGTGACGCTGCTCTTGCCGCGCACATCGATCTCGACGACATCCTTGGCCTTCAGTTCCTCGACCGCGGCATGGACCGTCTTGAGCAGGAGATCTGCCGGCGGCGGCGGGTCGGGCAAGCGGGTCTTGATGACTTGTGCTTCGGTACTCAAGGGGCGATGGCTCTCGGCGCGGGGGTGGGGTTATGAAGATTATAACGGAGCGGGTGTTACGTCCCGGACGGCATACAGCCCGTGACGACGAATGTACTCCGCCACGGCCGCTGGCACCCAGTCCTGCCAGGGCTCGCCAGCGGCGATCCGGCGACGCAGCTCGGTGGACGACTCAGGGCGCTGCAGGGCCAGTTCAAACACCGCGAAGCCGCCTGCAGGGGCTTGCGAGAGATCCAGCGGATCGCGCCAGCGCGGCGCGACCTGCGCATGGACCTGCGGCGACTGCTCGCCGATCGTGACCGCGTCCAGGTGCGATCCCGGCCGGGCCACGGCCAGGATGTGCGCAAACTCGAACAATTCCTGCCAGCGGTGCCAGGTGTGCAGCTGCAGCAGCGAATCGCCGCCGACCATCCACACGATCGGCGCGTACGGGCCCAGCTCCTGGCGCAGCTCGCGCAGCGTGTCGACCGTGTACGACGGCCCTTCCCTGCGCAACTCCCTGCGATCGACCTTGAGCCCCGGTTCCCCGGCCAGCGCCAGGTCGAGCATCCGCGCACGCGCCGAGGCATCGGCGTGGGTCGCGTCCTTGTGCGGCGGATCGGCCGCGGGGATCAGGTGGACCTGCGCCGCCAGCGCGTCGCGGACCGCACGCGCTACTGCCAGATGGCCACAATGGACCGGATCGAAGGTGCCGCCGTAGAAGATCTGCAGCGTCATTGCCCGGGATCAGCCGCGCGTGACGGTGAGCAGCTTCGCCGCGCGGGGTTCCGCCACGGCCAGCAGCAGGCGTTCGAGCGCGAGCCAGGCATCGGCCGGCTCCTCGCCGACGCGCCCACGTCCCTTGGCGATGCGATCGACGCGACCAGCCTCGGCCACGAACGCATCCCATCGCGGCGCCACATGCCGCTGCAGCGCACGGCGATACATCGGCTGCTTCGAATCCCAGATGCGCTGCGCCTTGAACTCGTTGGCGAGATTGCCGCCCTTTGCCTGCACACGGGCGAGCGCGGCGGCACGTTGCAGTTCCATCACCACCATGCCGAGCAGCGCCGGCACCGCTTCGCCTTCGGCACGCAATCCGGCAAGCATGTGCGCGACCTGCGCACCGTTGCCGTTCATCGCCGCGTCGACCAGGCGGAACACGTCGTAGCGCGCGGCATCGGCGACCAGGGCGGTGATCTTCGCGCTGTCGAGCGTGCTGCCATCGGACAACAGCGCGAGCTTGTCGATTTCCTGCGCGGCGGCGAGCAGGTTGCCCTCGACGCGGTCGGCGAGGTTCTGCACGGCATCACGGTCAGCGCGCAGGCCGTGCTGACGCAGGCGACGTTCGATCCAGTCCGGCAGTTCGTGCGGTTTGACCGCCCAGGCCACGGCGACCGCACCGATGCGGCCGATCGCTTCGCTCCACTTGCCGCCGTGCTGCTTGCTCCACTCGCCGGCGGTGACCATCAGGACCACGTCCATCGGCGGGTCGCTACAAAAATCGCTGATGACTTCCGCGCCTTCCTTGCCCGGCTTGCCGCTGGGCAGGCGCACTTCGACCAGTCGCCGGCTGGCGAACAGGCTCGGCGCGCGGAAGCTCGCCGACAGACCGTTCCAGTCCGGCTCGCGCTGGTTGCCCTCGGCTTCGAATACTTCGCGTTCGGCGATGCCCTGGCGGCGTGCCGCGGCACGCACCGCATCCGCCGCCTCGAGCACGCGCAGCGGCTCGGGGCCGGCGATCAGGTAGGCCGGACGCAGCGGCGGCGGCGTGGCCTGGTCGAGGCCAAGCTGGGCAACCAGCTGTTCCGGCTTGAGTTCCATTTCAGCGACGCCGGCTCAGCGCGGCGTGTCGCCGCCGCCCTGTGCCGGCGTGGCAGGTGCGGCCGGCGCCGGGGTGCCGTCGGTCGGCGTGCCGTCGTTCGGCGTTGCCGGAGTCGTTGCCGGCGTCGCTGCGGGAATGGCGGCCGTATGACGGGCGACGGCGTCGAGGCGACGCAGTACCGAGGCAACCATCTCGCGGCGCATTTCGCCCTGGAGGATTTCGCGCTCGCCTTCCGTACCGATCGACTGCACCGGGTTGGACACGTAATCGCGGGCCAGCTCGATGGTCTGGCGCGGCACCGGTGTGGTGCCATCGGGCTTGCGTACTTCGAAGGTCACCGCGTAGCGCAACGAGTACTCCTGCGCGCGGCCCAGTTCGTCGAGCGCGATCGGCCGGTCGCCCCATTGCTCGCCGAGCAGGTCGAGCACGGTGGCATCGTCGGTGTCCTCGGTGGCAGGCGTGGCACCGGCGCGGGTCAGCGCCTGCGCCAGCGATTCGGCCAGCGGACTGTAGCGATCGGCGGACACCACGCGCACCGGGCCCATGTCGGCCGGCAGCTCGAGGGCACTGCGCAGATGGAAGCCGCAGGCCGACACGGCCAGGGTCAGGGCCAGCGCAGCGCTGGCGGGGATCATGCGACGGATCGAGTGACGGATCATGGGTGCAGTCTGGACGAGGGCTCTGCTGCCATCAATAGCGCGCGCTTGCCGGCTGCCACCGATGCCAACTCCATTCAGCGAAGCCCCAGCCCCGTCATCCCGGCGAACGCCGGCATCCAGGACGAAGACCGGGCGTCGCAGCTACAGCGCGGTGACAGGTTGGGGGCCTGGGTCCCGGCGTTCGCCGGGACGACGCGGATCGTCAGCCAGCGACGATATTGACGATCTTGCCGGGCACCACGATGACCTTGCGCACCGTCAGGCCTTCCATGAACTTGGCCACGTTCGGCTCGGCCAGTGCCAGGCGCTCGGCGTCTTCCTTGCTGATGCTCACCGGCACGTCGATCGTGCCGCGCAGCTTGCCGTTGACCTGCACCGCCAGCGTCACCGCGTCGCGCACCAGCGCGGCCGGATCGGCGACCGGGAACGGTACGTCCTCCAGCAGCGTCTCGGCGTGGCCCAGCGCCTGCCACAGCGCGTGGCAAACGTGCGGCGTGACCGGGTTGAGCAGCAGCACCATCGCCTGCAGGGCTTCGTGGCGCACGGCACGGCCCTGGTCGCTCATGTCGTCGAACTTCGAGACATGGTTGAGCAGTTCCATCAGCGCCGCGATCGCGGTGTTGAAGCTGTGGCGACGGCCGTAGTCGTCGCCGACCTTCTGGATGGTTTCGTGCAGCTGGCGGCGCAGCGTTTTCTGCGCGGCGTCGAGCTGTGCCGCATCCACTTCCGGATGGTCCGGCTGGGAGACGTGCTCGAGAACCTCGCGCCAGAAGCGGCGCAGGAAGCGCGACATGCCTTCCACACCGGCCTCGTTCCACTCCAGCGACTGTTCCGGCGGCGCGGCGAACATCGAGAACAGGCGCACCGTGTCGGCGCCGTACTTGCCGACCATCAGCTGCGGGTCGACGCCGTTGTTCTTCGACTTCGACATCTTCTCGGTGCCGCCGATCACGACCGGCTTGCCGTCGGCCTTCAGCGTCGCGCCGGTGATGCGGCCACGCTCGTCGCGGATCACTTCGACGTCGGCCGGGTTGATCCAGTCCTTGGAGCCGTCGGCGTGGTCGCGATAGAACGTTTCAGCGATCACCATGCCCTGGGTGAGCAGGTTGATCGCCGGCTCGTCGCTGCCGACCAGGCCCTGGTCGCGCATGAGCTTGTGATAGAAGCGGAAGTACAGCAGGTGCAGGATCGCGTGCTCGATGCCGCCGATGTACTGGTCGACCGGCGTCCAGTACTTGGCGCGCTCGTCGACCTGCTGCTCCGCGCCCGGCGAGGTGTAGCGCGCGTAGTACCAGCTCGACTCCATGAAGGTGTCGAACGTGTCGGTCTCGCGCTCGGCCGCACCGCCGCACTGCGGGCAGGTGGTCTGGCGCCAGGTCGGGTCGGACTTGATCGGAGAAGCCACGCCGCTGAAGGCGACGTCTTCCGGCAACACCACCGGCAGTTGGTCTTCCGGCACCGGCACATCGCCGCACTTGCCGCACAGGATCACCGGGATCGGGCAACCCCAGTAGCGCTGGCGGCTGACACCCCAGTCGCGCAGGCGGAAGTTGACGCGGCGCTGGCCACTGCCGTCGCCTTCGAAACGGGTCGCCAGCGCATCGAGCGCCTGCTGGAATTCCATGCCGTCGAACTCGCCGGAATTCACCAGCCAGCCACGCTCGGTGTAGGCCGACTCCTCGGCGATGCGACGCTGGAATTCCTCGACGACCTGCACCGCCGCCGAAGTCTCGTAGACATCGACCGCACCGGCGCCGCCGAGCGCACTACGCATCGGGTCGTCGTGCTTGGCCAGGTGCTGGCCGATCTCGGCCAGTGCGTCGCGCACCTGCGCCGGCACGATGACCATGCGGATCGGCAGCGCGTAGCGCTGGGCAAACTCCCAGTCGCGCTGGTCGTGCGCGGGCACGGCCATGACCGCGCCGGTGCCGTAGTTCATCAGCACGAAGTTGGCGACGAACACCGGCAGCTCTTCGCCGGTGATCGGGTGGATCGCGCGCAGGCCGGTGTCGCGGCCGCGCTTTTCCTGCGTTTCCAGTTCGGCTTCGGTGACACCGCCCTTCTTCAGGTCGGCCAGGAATTCAGCGAGCCCGGCATCCTTCTGCGCCGCCGCGAGGGCGAGCGGATGCTCGCCGGCGATGGACACGAAGGTCACGCCCATCAGCGTGTCCGGACGCGTGGTGAACACACTCAGCGGTGCGACGGCGTTGCCGTCTGCATCATGCACGTCGAAGCGGATCTCCAGGCCTTCGCTGCGGCCGATCCAGTTGCGCTGCATGGTCTTGACCGCATCCGGCCAGCCCGGCAATGCGTCCAGTCCGTCGAGCAGTTCCTGCGCGTAATCGGTGATCTTCAGGAACCACTGCGGGATTTCGCGCTTTTCCACCAGCGCGCCGGTGCGCCAGCCGCGGCCGTCGACGACCTGCTCGTTGGCCAGCACGGTCTGGTCGACCGGATCCCAGTTCACCACCGAGTTCTTGCGGTAGGCCAGGCCCTTCTTCATCAGGCGCACGAACATGCGCTGCTCGTGCACGTAGTACGACGGCTGGCAGGTGGCGAACTCGCGCGACCAGTCGATCGCGTAGCCCATCTGCTTGAGCTGCGCCTTCATGTGGGCGATGTTGGCGTAGGTCCACTTGGCCGGCGCGGTCTTGTTCTTGATCGCGGCGTTCTCGGCCGGCAGGCCGAATGCGTCCCAACCCATCGGCTGCAGCACGTTGTGGCCGGTCATGCGCTTGTAGCGGCTGATGACGTCGCCAATCGTGTAGTTGCGCACGTGGCCCATGTGCAGCGCACCCGAGGGGTACGGCAGCATCGACAGGCAGTAGTACTTGGGTTTGTCCGAGCGCTCGTCGACCTCGAAGGCGCGGCTGTCGTCCCAGTACCCCTGGGCGGCGGCCTCGATGGCAAGCGGATCGAAGGCCCGGATGTCGGTGGCGTTCGGATCGGCGACGGTTTGAGCGGCTTCGACGTCTGTGGACACGGGGCAAGGGAAAGCTAGGGGAAGACCGCCAAGCCTACCGCAGTGCACAAATGGCCGCTATTCCGGGGCCGGTGGCATGGGCGCCCTGGAAACGACCGCGGCGGCATGCGCGGCCGCCGCATCGTGACCGCCGGCACGGCCGTCTGCGACCAATGGCCCAGGAGCCTGGCCTGCCCGCACGGCTAGAGTAGGCGCTTCAATCTGGGGAGATACCGAATGCGCCTGTCCACACTCGTCCTGTCCTTGAGCACCGCCCTGGCCGCCGTGCCGGCCTTCGCCGCCGCCGACAGCTATGCGCTGCAATGCGGCCAGCTGTTCGATGCCCGCTCCGGCAAGGTGCTGGGGCCGCACACGATCATCGTTCGCGCCGGCAAGGTCGCCCAAGTGGCTTCCGGGGCGGCCGACAGCGCCGGGCTGGAGCGGATCGACCTGTCGGGGCATACCTGCACGCCCGGCTGGACCGACCTGCACGTGCACCTGGAAAACCAGTCGAACCCGCAGAGCTATTCGGAAGAGTTCCGCCTCGACCCGGTCGACCTGGCCTTCCGCTCGGTCGGCTATGCCAACAAGACGCTGATGGCCGGCTTCACCAGCGTGCGCGACCTCGGCGGCGACGTCAGCCCGCACCTGCGCGACGCGATCAACCAGGGCCTGGTCGACGGGCCGCGGATCTGGGCGGCCGGCAGGTCGATCGCCACCACCGGCGGCCATGCCGACCCCACCAACGGCTACAACGATGCGTTGTCTCACCTGATCGGCCCGCCGGGCCCGACCGATGGCGTGATCAACTCGATCGACGATGCCCGCCAGGCCGTGCGGCAGCGCTACAAGGAAGGCAGCGACGTGATCAAGATCACCGCCACAGGTGGCGTGCTGTCGTACGCCAAGTCCGGCGATGCGCCGCAGTTCACCGTCGAAGAAGTCAAGGCGATCGTCGATACCGCCAAGGACTACGGCTACCGCGTCGCCGCCCACGCCCACGGCGAGGAAGGGATGAAGCGCGCGGTGCTCGGCGGCGTGACCTCGATCGAACACGGCACCTACATGAGCCCGGAAGTGATGTCGCTGATGAAGCAGCACGGCACCTGGTACGTGCCGACCGTCTACGCCGGCCGTTTCGTCGCCGACAAGGCCAAGATCGACGGCTACTTCCCGGAAGTGGTGCGGCCCAAGGCGATCCGCATCGGCGCACTGATCCAGGACACGGCCGGCAGGGCCTACAAGAACGGCGTCAAGATCGCCTTCGGCACCGACATGGGCGTGGGCCCGCACGGCGACAACGCGCGGGAGTTCATCTACATGACGGAAGCCGGCATCCCGGCGGCGGTGGCGCTGCAGGCAGCGACGATCCGCGCCGCCGAAGTGCTCGGCGTCGACGACCAGGGCGTGATCGAGGTCGGCAAGCGCGCCGACATCGTCGCGGTGCCCGGCAATCCGGTCGAGGACATCAGCGCAGTGATGAAGGTCGATTTTGTGATGAAGGACGGCAAGGTCTATCGCCAGCCGGGTTCGCAGCCTGCGCAGGCATCGGCAGCGCTCTGAAGCCTGTCGTCCCGGCGAACGCCGGGACCCAGGCCTGCACGCGTCCAGATTTGTCACGTCATCCCGGCGAACGCCGGGATCCATCTGCCGGGCAGAGCCAACGTCCCTGGATCCCCGCCTTCGCGGGGATGACGGTGATTGGGGATTGGGGATGACGGTGATCGGGGACGACGATGGGGGACGGAACGTCAGCCCCGTCGCGATGCGCTCCACACGCACACCAGCCACAGCGCCAGCAGCGCGCGCTGCGCGATCGGTCCCGGCAACCACGCGGCCGGCATTGCGTTGAGCACGATCACCACAGTTCCCGCAGCGATCAACAGCCCCGCCCAGCCGGCCCGGCCCTGGGCCCTGCGTACGCCGAAGCCCAGCAACACGGCGCCAGGCGCGAACGACAGCCACCACAGCAGCCACGCGGTCGCGTGTCGCTGGCTTTGGGCATTCTCCAGATCCTCTGGGTCGAGCGGCCACAGTCCCTGCGCCGCGAATGCCAGCGCGGAGATGGCCAGCATCCACACGCCGATCGCGGCGCTGCGGCCGGCACCGCCGGGCAAGCGCGCGCGCAGGCGCACCGCCACGAATGCCGCCAGCAGTCCCGGCACGACGAAGCACAGCAGGTTGAAGGCAAGCGCCCCAGGCACACCGCGCGCTCCCAGCAGCGCGATCGGATGCTGTGTGTGCGAGAACGGTTCGAACGCGGCGGCGAAGGCGAATATCGCGCCGGCACAGCACAGCACGGCCAGGGTGCCGGCATGACGATCGAACGACGTGGCGAGACGACTGTGTGCGCTAGGGTTCACGAGGGTCCGGCGATTCGGAGCAACGGCCCTTCATGCTAGCGTGCCGACCGCCCGGCGATGCTTGCCAAGCATCCCGCCCGCCCCCATTTCCTGCCACTGACCCGAGCCCGAGCCGAGCACTGCTGATGACGACCGAACCCTCCCCCACCTACGTCTTCGACGCCACCGCCGACAACTTCGAGGCGCAAGTGCTGCAGAAGTCCCTGCAGACGCCGGTGCTGGTCGACTTCTGGGCGGAGTGGTGCGGCCCGTGCAAGACGCTCGGACCGATCCTGGAGAAGCTTGCTGCCGACTACCACGGCGCCTTCGAACTGGCCAAGGTCGACGTCGACAAGGAGCCGCAATTGGCCGGCGCCTTCCAGGTGAGGTCGATCCCGACCGTCTTCCTGGTCAAGGACGGGCAACTGGTCGACGGCTTCCCCGGCGCGCTTCCGGAGGGCCAGATCCGCGAATTCCTCAAGCACCACGGCGTCGAACCGGGCACCGCTGCCGAGCCGGAAGCCGTTGAAGCACCGGCGCCGGTGCTGGACCCGCACGAGGAAGTGGTGCGCCTGCGAGGCGAAGTCGCCGCCAATGCCGACAACGCCGAGCTGCGCCTTGAGCTGGCCCTGGCCCTGCTCAAGACCGGCGCCGCGCAGGAAGCCGAGCAGTTGCTCGACGGCCTGCCCGCCAACCTGGCCACCGACGATCGCGCCCAGCGCGCGCGTTCGCGGCTGGAGTTCGCCTCGCTGCTCAAGGACGCGCCGCCGGCCGCGGTGCTGGAGGCCTCGATCGCGAGCAATCCCGACGACCTGCGCGCCCGCCACATCCTCGGCGCCCTGCACATCGTCGACGGCAACGCCGAGGCCGGCCTGGAGCAGTTCCTGGAGATGCTGCGCCGCGACCGCACCTACGCCGAAGGCCTGCCGCGCAAGGCGCTGATCGATGCCTTCCGGGTGGTCGAGGACGAGGATCTGGTGGGGCGCTATCGCCGCCGGATGTCGTCCCTGCTGTTCTGACGGGGGCGGGGCGGCTTCCTCAATACGCATCCGTATGGCAGGCTATCCGCCCCACCCGCCTCTCCCGCCGAATGAAATCCAGCCACCTGCGCCTCGGCCTGAACCTCTGGCCGCCGTTCCTGTTCAGCGGTATCCGCGTCACCGCCATCGCCGCCGATTACCGCCATGCCCATGTCGAACTGCGCATGCGCCCCTGGAACCGCAACTACGTCGGCACTCACTTCGGCGGCAGCCTGTTCGCCATGACCGACCCGTTCTGGATGCTGCTGACGATGAAGGCCCTGGGCAGCGAGTACTGGGTCTGGGACAAGGCCGCGGAGATCGAATTCGTGAAGCCCGGACGAGGCACGGTCCATGCCGACTTCCGCCTCGACGAGCGCACGCTCGTCGAACTGCGCCAGGCCACTGCCACCGGTGCCAAGACGCTGCGCTGGTTCAACACCGACGTCACCGACAGCGACGGCGACGTCGTCGCGCGTCTGCGCAAACAGCTCTACGTCAGGCAGAAACCCAAGCATCGTGACGCCGCGGAAGTGGCTTAAAACAAGCGTGTTTTGCCTGTTTTCGACATAAACTGACGCTGTGCGTCATCACAATTGTCTTCACATCCCAGATGTGAGGATGGCGTCGTGAGCTTTGCGAATCTACGGCGTATGCTCCCGTTTCGCGACAGGGGGACGCGATGTCCGGACCAGCATCCAACATCGACAACGCATCGCCGTTACCGGAGATCACCGGCTTTCACCTGCACAAGGTGATCAACCACGGTGGCATGTCGACCGTGTACCTGGGCAACCAGATCGCGTTGTCGCGCGAAGTCGCGATCAAGGTGATGCTGCCGCTTGCACTGGCCGACGAAGTCAGCCGACGCCGCTTCGAAAACGAAGTGCGCACGATCGCGCGCCTCGAACACCCCAACATCGTCACCATCCATGAAGTCGGCCGCACCCGCGACGGCCTGCCCTACTACGCGATGCCGTTCCTGCCGCGCGGCCACCTCGGCCAGCGAGATCTGAGCAAGGACGAACCGCGCGCCGTCGAAGTCGCACTCACGCTGCTGTCGGCGCTCGACTACGCGCATTCACGCGGCGTCGTCCATCGCGACGTCAAGGCCGAGAACGTATTGTTCGACGACAGCGAGCGCGTGCTGCTCGCCGACTTCGGCATCGCCCTGCGCCGTGGTTTCGGCCCGCGCGTCACCGCCGCCGGCCTGGCCGTGGGCAGCACCGCCTACATGGCGCCGGAACAGGCGCGCGGCGAAGACGTCGACGGTCGCGCCGATCTCTACAGCCTCGGCGTGCTGCTATGGGAGATGCTCACCGGCCGCCTGCCGTTCGAGGCCGCCGATGCGCTGTCGATGGCGGTGATGCACGCGCAGGATCCGATTCCGAAGTTGCCGCAGCACCTGCATCACTGGCAGCGCTTCATGAATCGCGCGCTGACCAAGCAGGCCGCGCACCGCTTCCAGGATGCCGCGCAGATGGCCAATGCCATCCGTGCCGTGCAGCAGCGCAAGCCGTGGACGGCCGCACTGGAAGCAATCGAAAGGCTGCGTCCCTCCAAGCGCTGGGCAACGCCGATGTGGGCCGCACTGGCCGTCGCCGCGGTCACGCTGGTCGTGCTGGGTTTCAGCATCGGTCGCGACGACGATCAGGACGGCAACCGTTCTGCCTCGACCGAGGTCGTCGCCACCGCGCCGACGGCCTCGACCACCGACGACCCGACGGACGCAATGCTGCAGCCGCTGCCGGAAGCACCGTTGCAGCGCGCGCTCGATGACGCCAAGCAGCAGATCGCGCGCGGCCGCCTGACCGAACCCGACGACGCCAACGCCTTCGACAGCGTCCTGCTGGCGTGGCATACCGACAGCACCCACCCCGACGTGGCCAAGGCCATCGACGACCTCACCTTCGCGCTGTCGGCCCAGATCGTGCGCAGCGTGCGCGACGACAAGGACCAGCGCGCGCGCGACCTGTTGACGCATGCCAACAACCTCGGCCAGCAGACCGGCACCGCCAGCTCTCCGGCACAGTCGGACCTGCGCATGCAGGCCAGCAAGGCGCTCGACACGCGGCTGGAACAGGCGGTCAAACGACGCGACAAGGCCGAAGTGGAGCGCACCACGGCGCTGGCCACACAGCTCGACCTGCCGCGCAAGCTCGACCCGCGCCTGCTCGCCAAGGCCAAGGCAATGCCGACCGGCCTTGCCCGCGGCGCCACCATCGACGTGACCTCGCAGGCCAGCGCCAAGGTCAGCGTGACGATGACGCCGCGCCCGGTGTCGCGCCGAGAGTACGCCCGCTTCGCCGCCTCCAACGGCCGCACGCCTACGCTCTGCCGCGAGCGCGCCTCGCTGCTGCGCGTGATCGACCCGCGCGACTGGCAGAAGCCTGGCTTCAAGCAGGAAGAGAACGACCCGGTCGTGTGCATCTCGCTCGAGGACGCCCAGGCTTACGCGCAGTGGTACAGCGCCCAGACCGGTCGCCGCTATCGCCTGCCCAGTGCGGAGGAGGCTGCCCACTTGCGCAGCGACAGCGGCAACCGCGCGCTGTCGATGTGGCTGCGCGACTGCGGCAGCAACTGCCAGCAGCGCCAGGTCGCCGGCGAATCCTGGCGCAGCCGCCAGGACCAGCGGACGCTCGTGGCAGAACGCGGCTATGACGACGTCGGCTTCCGCCTGGTGCGCGAACGCTGAGCCACCCGCCCGGCCGGGGCAAGCCGCGGTGCCCTACAATCCGCGCCATGTCCGAGACCATCCCCGGCGGCCGCCCCGCCCCGAACCGCCCCAGCCTGCAACGGCTCTTCCTTACCGGCCTGCTCACGCTCCTGCCGATCTGGCTGACCTGGGTCGTCGTCAAATTCGTGTTCGTGCTGCTCTCGGACATCAGCCAGCCGCTGATCACCCCGGTGCTGCAGAACCTTGCCGCGATGTCGCCGCAGACGCTGTCGTGGCTGGTCGAGCCGTGGGTGCGCACGGTGCTGGCGATGCTCGCCACGGTCGCGGTGATCCTGTTCTCCGGCGTGATGGCACGGCGCGTGTTCGGCCAGCGCATGCTGCGCTGGTTCGAAGCACTGATCGATCGCATCCCGCTGGCCAGCACCATCTACGGCAGCGCGCGCAAGCTGCTCGACATCCTGCAGACCAAGCCCGATGGCACCCAGCGCGTGGTGCTGATCGACTTCCCGCATACCGAGATGAAGTCGATTGGTTTCGTCACCCGCGTCCTGCGCGAGCAAGGCACCGGTCGCGAGCTCGCAGCGGTGTACGTGCCGACCACGCCGAACCCGACCTCCGGCTACCTGGAGATCGTGCCGGTGGAGAAGATCACGCCGACCGACTGGAGCGTCGACCAGGCGATGAGCTTCATCATTTCCGGCGGCGCGGTCAGCCCGGACACGATTCCGTTCAGTCCGCCCGGCCAGCCGGCCCGCTGAGTCATGCCCAGCCGTTGACATGGTACCACTTGCTGGTACCATTCCGGCATGACACGGACGTCAGAACTCAAGCGGCGGCACGCCGCCACGCTTGCTGCCATCTTCGCCCGCCCGGTATCGGGGACGATTCGATGGAGCGACATCGAAGCACTCTTCGTCGTGCTGGGCGCGATGGTTGAACAACGAGAAGGCTCGCGAGTGGCGATCATCTGGAATCAACAGGTCCATGTTTTCCACCGCCCTCACCCGCAGCCCGAGACCGATAAAGGCGCAATAGCCAGCGCCCGCAAATGGCTGGAGTCCAATGGAGTGACCCCATGGGCATGACCAACATTCTCGAGATCCGCGGCCACAACGCCGTGATCAGCTATGACCCGGACGCCCATCTTTTCCGAGGCGAATTCCTCGGCCTCAATGGCGGCGCCGATTTTTATGGCGACAGCATCGCCCAACTGGTGCAGGAGGGCGAACGTTCGCTGCAGGCGTTCCTCGATGTTTGCAAGGAGCGCGGCATCGACCCGGTCAAGCAGTTTTCCGGTAAGTTCCAGCTGCGAATCAAGCGCGAGATTCACGAACGGGCGACTGTCATCGCGGCGGCCAGGGGCATCAGTCTCAACTCGCTGATCGAGGAAGCCATCGAGCATGAGCTCGACGAAGTAGCCTGATTTCTTCCGTCCAATCATCGTCACCGCACCACAGAGGACATCGCTGGATGGAACCCACGATCGGCCGCGCCTCGCGCATGAGTTGCCCCGCATGAGCCTCCAGGGACGCACGCTGCACGATCGCGCGGTGTGGTTGTTCATCGTCCTGAGCGCGTTTTTCTGCGTCAACGCGGTGCTGGCCGAATTCATCGGCGTCAAGATCTTCGCGCTCGAGGACACGCTCGGCATCGCGCCGCTGGAGTGGAACCTGTTCGGCCAGACCGGTTCGCTGAGCTTCACCGCCGGCACGCTGCTGTGGCCCGTGGTGTTCCTGATGACCGACGTCATCAACGAGTTCTTCGGCCGTCGCGGCGTGCGCATGATCTCGTGGCTGGCGGCGGTGCTGATCGTGTACGGGTTCGTGTTCGCCTTCGCTGCAATCTCGATCGCGCCCGCGGACTGGTGGGTCAAGGCGGCGCAACCGCAGGGCGTGAGCGATTACCAGGCGGCGTTCGCCGCCGTGTTCGGCCAAGGTCTTTGGACCATCGGCGGCTCGCTGGTCGCCTTCATGCTTGGCCAGCTGATCGACGTCTCCGTGTTCCACCGCATCCGCAACATCACCGGCGAGAAGTACGTGTGGCTGCGCGCGACCGGCTCGACCGCGGTATCGCAGCTGGTGGACAGCTTCGTCGTGCTCTACATCGCCTTCGTGCTGGGGCCGCAGAAGTGGCCGACCTCGCTGTTCCTGGCGGTCAGCACGGTCAACTATGCCTACAAGATGCTGGCCGCGATCGCGCTTATTCCGCTGATCTACCTGGTACGCGCCGGCATCACGCGCTATCTGGGCGAAGTCCGGGCGAAGCAGCTGCGCGAGGAAGCGGCGCTGGTGTAGGCGGAGGGGCCTTTCTACTGCGGCCGTTCCGGCCTACGCGCAGGGCGAACGGGGTCACATTCCGTGACTTCCGACCTAAGCGCCCCTCGCCCGCGTCGGCCATGCTTGGGCATTCGGCCTTGCCCGGGGACCCTGTATGCCGTTGCTGCGCCCGCTTGCCCTCGCACTTGCTCTCGCCCTTGCCGCCGCTTCCACGCCGGCCCTTGCCGCCGACACTCCGGCAGCCGCATCGCAGACGGCTAAGACTGCCCGCCTCAACGCGCTCTACGAGCAGTACTGGGAAGAGTTGCTCAGGCTCAATCCGCTGCAGGCGACGTTCCAGGGCGACAACCGCTACAACGACCTGCTGCCCAACACCCTGTCGGCGCAATACCGTCAGCAGATGCACGACTTCAACACGCGCTGGCTGCAGTCGGTGAAAGCAGTCGGCAGTGATGGCCTCGCCGGCCAGGAACTGCTGAGCTACCAGATCTTCGTGCGCGACCGCGAGAAGTCGCTGGAAGCCGAGCAGTTCCCGACCTGGCAGCAGCCGGTCAACCAGTTCTACAACTTCGCCGCCACCGTCGCCCAGCTCGGGTCCGGCACCGGTGCACAACCGTTCAAGACGCCGGCCGACTACGAGAACTGGCGCAAGCGCGCCGCGCAGGTGCCGGTGCTGTTCGCGCAGGCCATCGCCAACAGCCGCGAGGGCATGAAGAACGGGGTAGTGCAGCCGCGCGCACTGATGGTGAAGGTGATCCCGCAGCTGGATGCGCTGATCAAGGACAAGGCCGAGGACACGCTGTTCTGGAATCCGGTCAAGACCTTCCCGGCCGGCTTCTCCGATGCCGACAAGCAGCGACTGACCGCCGAGTACAAGACGATGATCGAAGGCCAGCTGATGCCGGCCTACCGCCAGATGCGCACCTTCATCAACGATGAGTACCTGCCGGCCACGCGCGCCACCTCCGGCCTGGATGCGCTGCCCAACGGCGCGGCCTGGTATGCGTTCAACGCGCGCAATTCGACCACGACCAACCTCACGCCCGCGCAGATCCACCAGATCGGCCTGGACGAAGTCGCGCGCATCCACGGCCTGATCGGCAAGGTCATGCAGCAGGTCGGCTTCAAGGGCTCGATGAAAGAGTTCTTCAAGTTCATGCAGAACGATCCGCGCTTCAGCTTCAAGGACGAGCCGGCACTGCTCGCCTACTACCGCGGCCTGGAAGCGAAGATCAACGAGAAGATCCCGGAGCAGTTCTCGCTGACACCGAAGGCGCCGTTCGAGATCCGCCCGGTCGAGGCGTTCCGCGCGCAGTCCGCGGCCGGCGGTTCGTACCAGCGCCCGAGCCAGGACGGCAGCCGTCCGGGCATCTTCTACGTCAACACCTACGACCTGCCTACCCGCAAGACCTGGGACGCGGAAGATCTGTACCTGCACGAAGCGATCCCGGGCCACCACTTCCAGCTCGCGCTGCAGCAGGAGCTGACCAACCTGCCCAAGTTCCGCCGCTTCGGCAGCGAGACCGCCTTCAGCGAAGGCTGGGGCCTGTACGCTGAATCGCTCGGGCAGGACCTGGGTGTCTACGAGGACCCGTACAACTACTTCGGTTATCTGCAGAACGAGCTGTGGCGCGCGATCCGACTGGTCGTCGACACTGGCCTGCACAGCAAGGGCTGGACCCGCGAGCAGGTGATCGCCTACATGCTCGACAACTCTGCCGAGAGCGAGACCCAGTCCACCGCCGAAGCCGAGCGCTACATGGCCATCCCGGCGCAGGCGCTCGCCTACAAGATGGGCGAGCTGAAGATCCAGGAACTGCGCGATCGCGCCGAGAAGGCCCTGGGGCCGAAGTTCGACGTGCGCAGGTTCCACGCCGAAGTGCTCAAGGACGGTTCAGTGCCGCTTGAGATTCTCGAGGGCAAGATCGACCGCTGGATTGCCTCGGAGAAGGCCGCCGGCTGAAGCAACACTTTTTTCACGCTCCAGATCAGCATTCAGATCCGCATTCACCAGGAGATCCATCCATGAAGCTTCGCCCGCTCCTGCTCGCCATCGCCGTCACTGCTGCGATCGCCGGCTGCAAGCCCTCCACCGAGACGGCCACCCCCGCCGCACCGGCCGCCACCCAGAATTCGCAGGCCAAGGCCGACCAGCTCAACAAGCTGTACGCCGACTACTGGGAAGCCAATCTCAAGCTCAACCCGATCGCGGCCACCTTCCAGGGCGACCCGCGCTACAACGACCAGCTGCCTGATTACTTCTCCGCGCAGTACCGCGAGCAGAGCAAGCAGTTCGTCACCGAGTGGCTGGCCAAGGTTGAAGCCGTCGGCAGCGAAGGCCTGACCGGCCAGGACCTGCTGAGCTACGAGATCTTCGTCGAAGACGCCAAGGACACGCTGGAGTCGTTCAAGTACCCGGATTGGCAGCTGCCGATCAACCAGATGCATTCGCTGCCGTCGCTGGCCGTGCAGCTGGGCTCCGGCACTGGCGCGCAGCCGTTCAAGACCGTCAAGGATTACGACAACTGGCTGGCGCGCGCGAGCAAGCTGCCGACGCTGTTCGACTCGGCCATCACCAGCATGAACGAAGGTGTCACCGCCGGCGTCGTGCAGCCCAAGGCGCTGATGATCAAGGTGATCCCGCAGCTCGACGCGCTGGTCAAGGCCAAGCCCGAGGACACGCTGTTCTGGGGCCCGATCACGCAGATGCCCAAGGACTTCTCCGACGCCGACAGGAAGCGCCTGACCGACGCCTACCGCGCGATGATCGCCGACCAGCTGATGCCCGCGTACAAGAAGCTGCGCGCCTACATCAACGATGAGTACCTGCCCAAGACCCGCGACACCGTCGGCCTGGACAAGCTGCCGAACGGCGCGGCGTGGTATGCGTTCAACGCCAAGCAGAGCACGACCACCGACCTGACCCCGGATCAGATCCACAAGATCGGCCTGGACGAAGTCGCGCGCATCCATGGCGAGATCCACAAGGTCATGGAGCAGGTCGGATTCAAGGGCTCGATGCAGGACTTCTTCAAGTTCATGCAGAACGATCCGCGCTTCAGCTTCAAGGACGAGAAGGCGCTGCTGGAGTACTACCGCGCGCTCGAGGCGAAGATCAACCAGAAGATCCCCGAGCAGTTCTCGCTGATTCCCAAGTCGCCGTTCGAGATCCGTCCGGTCGAGCCGTTCCGTGCGCAGTCCGCGGCCGGTGGCGAGTACATGACGCCGAGCGAGGACGGTACGCGCCCGGGCATCTTCTACGTCAACACCTACGACCTGCCGACGCGCAAGACCTGGGATGCCGAGGACCTGTACCTGCATGAGGCAATCCCGGGCCACCACTTCCAGCTGGCGCTGCAGCAGGAGCTGAAGAACCTGCCGGCGTTCCGCCGATTCGGCGGCGAAACTGCGTTTGCTGAAGGCTGGGGCCTGTACGCGGAGTCGCTGGGCAAGGACCTGGGCGTCTACACCGATCCGTACAACTACTTCGGTTACCTGCAGAACGAACTGTGGCGCGCGATCCGCCTGGTCACCGACACCGGTCTGCACAGCAAGGGTTGGACGCGTGAGCAGGTGATCAAGTACATGCTCGACAACTCCGCCGAGAGCGAAACCCAGGCCACCGCCGAAGCCGAGCGTTACATCGGCTGGCCGGGGCAGGCGCTGGCGTACAAGATCGGCGAGCTGAAGATCAAGGAGCTGCGTGCAAAGGCCGAGAAGGAACTGGGCCCGAAGTTCGACATCCGCGAGTTCCACGCCGAAGCGCTGAAGGACGGCGCGGTGCCGTTGAGCATCCTGGAAGCCAAGATCGATCGCTGGATCGCTGCCAAGAAGGGCTAAGCCCACCGTTCGTCCTGAGCGTAGGACCGCAAGGTCCGAGGTGGAAGGACCCCGCTGCACCCGAACAGGCCGGCTTCCCGCCGGCCTGTTTTTTTGCGTCCGCGAAACTGAACCGAATGGAGCTTGAATTCTAACTTTCGGCCGCAAAATCCTTGGTTCAGCAATGCCTTACGACAATACCCGGATGCTCAAGCCCCGCACCCTGCTCCTGGCCGCCGCTGCCCTGTTGCCGGCCTCGCCCGGACTCGCCACGCGAAAGGCCGGCGAGCCGGCCACCGTGAGGTTTTCACCGCCTGTCGCGGCCGCGACGCTGCCGGCTTCGCCGCTGGCGCGACTGGCGCCGGGTGCCGATCCGAAGGTGCTCGACCTGGCGCAGGCGGCGATGCAATGCGCGCAGGCCAGTGGTGTCGGTGCAAGCGCGCGCAGGCTGGCGGTCATCGACTACAGCCGCCCTTCCCTGCTGCCGCGCCTGTGGGTGTTCGACCTCGCCGCCGGCAAGCTGCTCTACGAAGAAGTCGTAGCCCATGGCCAGGGCTCGGGCGACAACCTGGCGACGCGTTTTTCCAATCGCGATGGCAGCCATCAGTCGAGCCTCGGGTTGTTCGTCACCGCCGACACCTACACCGGCAAGAACGGCTACTCGCTGCGGATGCAGGGCCTGGAGCCCGGCGTGAACGATGCGGCGATGGCGCGCGCGATCGTCATGCACGGCGCTCCGTACGTCGATGCCGCACAGGGCAAGCGCATGGGTCGCCTCGGTCGCAGCTGGGGTTGCCCGGCCGTGCGCAGTGCCGTCGCCAAGCCGATGATCGACCTGCTCAAGGGCGGGCAGTTCGTGTTTTCGTACTACCCGGACCAGGCCTGGCTGGCGCGCTCGGCGTTGCTCAATTGCCCGGCCGCGCGGCGCCAGCATGATGCCCTCGTGCATCACGACACAGCGGTTGGTCCGGCATCGGGTTGATGTTGTGCAGACGCCTTGCTGGCGTCTACACACGCGTGCGTTAGGCTTGTGGCACATAAAAGAACGGATCGCCTGATGCCTGGCTTCACTCCGCGCCTGCTCGCCGCCAGCTTGTCCCTGCTGCTGTGCGTGGCTGCCAACGCCGCCGTGCCCTCCTGGGGCGCGCGCGAATCCAGTCCCGCCAACACGCCGCCGGCGCAACTCAAGCCCGGACAGTGGATCTGGGGCGGCGACAATCGCGCCGGGCCGTTGGCAGTGGTGGTGAGCCTCACCGAGCAGCGCGCCTACGTGTACCGCAACGGCATCCCGATCGGGGTGAGCACGGTCAGCACCGGCAGGAAGGGTTACGAAACGCCGACCGGCGTCTTCACCATTCTGCAGAAGGACGCCGATCACCGTTCAAGCAAGTACAACGCGGCGCCAATGCCGTACATGCAACGCCTGACCTGGGACGGCGTCGCCCTGCACGCCGGCGGCCTGCCCGGCTACCCCGAGTCGCACGGCTGCGTGCATCTTCCGTCCGAATTCGCGCGCCTGCTGTTCGGCTCGTCGAACATGGGCATGACCGTGGTGGTGTCGCAGGAAGGCAAGTCGCCGGAAGACATCGTTCATCCGGGCGCGCTGAGCCCGATCGATCCACACACCGGCGCCGAGGCGGGGATTCCGCCGCTCGAGGACGGACAGAAGTACCGCTGGCGCCCGGAAGTGTCGACCGAGGGCCCGGTGTCGATCCTGCTCAGCGGCTCCGACGGCCGCGTGATCGTCTACCGCAACGGCATCGAGATCGGACGCTCGCGCGTGCTGATCCGCAATCCCGAGAAGCCGCTTGGCACGCATGCCTACATCGTCAAGGAAGGCTACCTGCCCGGCGACAACCCGCTGCTGCCGGGTACGCAGATGCCGAACTGGAGTGCGATCGGCATCCCTGGCGGCACCGATCCGTCGGGCATGCTGCTCGGTCCGGAGACGATCAATCGCGTGGTGATTCCGCACGATTTCGTCGCCGCGGTGTTGCCGCTGCTGAGTCCGGGCGTGGTCATGCTGGTGACCGACGCGAGGATGACGGACACCACCACTGGCGGCGCGCCAGTGCAGGTGCTTGATTCGGATCCGCCGGAAAAGTGAGCGGCGTTTAATTAATTGATCCGGTTTCCCATCGTCCGGGCCTTGGCCATCATGTCGCCTGGTCGTCCACCAGATTCGAACCATGCGCGCAGACACTTCGCCGCCATCACCGATCACCCTGCACGATGGCAGGACGCTTGCGTACCGCCGCTACGGCCGCCCGGATGGCAAGCCGCTACTGTTTTTCCATGGCTTCCCCGGATGCCATGTGCAGGCGTCGCTGATCGATGAGCAGGCTGCGCGAGCAGGGATTGCGCTGATCGCGCCGGATCGTCCGGGATTCGGCTACTCGAGCCCGGCGCCACAGCGGACGATCCTGTCCTGGGTCGACGACGTACGCCAGCTGACGCAGGCATTGCAACTGTCGCGCTTCGGCGTGCTTGGAATCTCGTGCGGCGGCGCCTATGCCCTGGCGTGCGCGCACGAACTTGCCGATCGGCTCGATTACGTCGGGCTGGTCGCGGGCATGGGTCCGATGGATGTGCCCGCGATCCGCCGCCAGCAGCACCCGGCACTGAAAGTACTGTTCGGCCTGGCACGTATCAGCCCGCGACTGGTGACGCCGATGTTGCGGATGGATCAGCGCATGTTCGCGAAAGATCCTTTGGCTGCCCTGCGGCGACTGTCGTCGATGATGACGCCGCCCGATCGCGACTTCATTGCCGGCAACGACGAGATTGCCGGCAGGTTCGCGCAGAGCCTGGCAATGGCGTATCGCGAGGGCATCCACGGCGCGATGGCGGAGGCGGCGTTGATCGCACGTCCGCGCGGATTCGAACTGTCCGCGATCAATGCACCGGTGCACGTCTACCAGGGCGGGTTCGACCGCAATGTTCCGCCCCGGATGGGCGAGTACATCGCCGCCAATCTCGCTCGCGGCGTCTACCAATATTTCCCCGACGAAGGGCACCTGTCGATCGTGTGCAATCGCGCGCCGGAATACCTCTCGGATTTCACAGCGGCGCCGGCTGGCAGTTAGATACACAAACAAAAAACCCCGGTCTCGCGACCGGGGTTTTCGTCATGCACTACCGCGTGGATCAGCCGCTGAAGCCGCTGCGCGAGCCGCGGCCGGCACCCTGGCCGCCGCTGCGATGTTGCTTCGGACCTGCGTGCGCGTGACGCGCCGCCGGCTTGCCGTGCGGACGGTGCGACGGCTTGCGCGGCTGGCTGGCGCCGCGCGGGTTCGGGATCGGAGCGTTCATCTGGATCGGACGGCTCGCTTCGAAGCCCGGCACCGAGACCAGCTCGATGTCGGCCTTGAGCATGCGCTGGATCTGGCGCAGCAGACCGCCCTCTTCCGGTGCGACCAGCGACAGCGCTTCACCCGTGGCGCCGTTGCGGCCGGTACGGCCGATGCGGTGCACGTAGTCTTCGGCGACCATCGGCAGGTCGTAGTTGATCACCAGCGGCAGGTCCGGAATGTCCAGGCCGCGCGCGGCGACGTCGGTGGCGACCAACACGCGGGCCTTGCCCGACTTGAAGTCGCGCAGGGCCTTCTGGCGCTGTGCCTGGCTCTTGTTGCCGTGGATGGCAACCGAGGCCAGGCCCGACTCTTCCAGCTGCTCGGCAAGGCGGTTGCAGCCGTGCTTGGTGCGGCCGAACACGATCGCGCGATCGGTGTGGCGACCGGCGAGGATCGACACCAGCAGGTCACGCTTCTTGGCGACATCGACCGGGTGGGCGCGATGCACGATGGTCTCGGCGATGGTGTTCTGCGCGGCGACCTGCACCTGCTTGGGGTGATGCATGAACTCGAGCGCGAGCTGCTTGAGCTGCGACTCGAACGTGGCCGAGAACAGCATCGTCTGGCGCTCGCGCGGCAGCTTGGCGAGGATGCGCTTCATGGCCGGCAGGAAGCCCATGTCGAGCATGCGGTCGGCTTCGTCGAGCACGAGCACTTCGATCGCGTCGAGCTTGACCGTGCCGCGCTCCATGTGGTCGATCAGGCGGCCCGGGGTGGCGACGAGCACGTCGACGCCGCGGCGGAACAGCTCCACCTGCGGGCCCATGCCGGCGCCACCGAAGATGGCGGCGATGTTGAGGCGGACGTGGCGGGAATAGCCACGCAGGCTCTCGGTGACCTGCACCGCCAGCTCACGCGTCGGCACCAGGATCAGGGCGCGCGGACGACGGAAGCCGTTCGACGGGGTCTGCTTGGACATGCGCTGCAGCAGCGGCAGGCCGAAGGCAGCGGTCTTGCCGGTGCCGGTCTGGGCGCCGCCGAGCAGGTCGTGCCCGGCCATGGCCAGCGGGATCGCTTCGGCCTGGATAGGTGTGGGGACGGTGTAGTTCTGGTCGGCGAGCGCGCGCAGCAACGCGGGCGAAAGCCCGAGGGATTCGAACGTCATGTGGTGAAACTCCTTTGGCTCGCGACGCCCGTCTACGCCCACGAAAAAGGTGGGCGCGCGATCGATTGTCGCGTTGATGGCTCCAGCGTTCCCTAAAACCGCGCTGTGAGCGATCGAATTGGACGGCTGCCGGATGCTCCGGGCCGTGTCTGCGCGACGAAAGACGTGCGGGATAAAAGCCGTGATGACTGGCCCAATGTCTGGGCCAACGGCGGGCATACCTGGGAAACGTACCCTTGCGGGGAGGCAGCCGTGCGCTGAACGGGGCGGACTCTACGCGAAAGGCGGGTCCGGTGCCAGTCCGGGGGGCCGGGCGGTTAAGGCGCGGGCGGCGGATGGCCCCTCCCCAACCCCTCTCCCGCAGGCGGAAGAGGGGCTCCATGGGTGGCGAGGGCCCCAGGAGGCGGTGGCGGCGCCCGTGGGCGGCTCCGGGCGGTTTGTGCGACCCTTCGCCCAAGTCGCATCGGGACGGGATTCATGGAACGAAATGCCGGATGGCTGGCGGGCCGGGTGCTGGTGGCCAGCGTGTTCATCGCCATGGGCAGCTACCGCCTGCTCGCCTGGGCCGGCGGGGAAGCCATCGGCAGCGCCGCCCTAATCGCCAGCACCGCCGAACTGCTGCTGGGCCTGGCGATGGCCGCCGGTTGGCAACTGCGCTGGACCGCGACCCTGGCGGCCGTGGCGATGCTGGTTGATGCCTTGGTCTCGCACCCGTTCTGGTCGTTCGAAGGTGCGCAGCGCGGGGCGCAACTGCTGCACTTCATGAAGAATGTATCGATCATCGGCGGCCTGTTGCTGCTGGCATTCGCCAATCGCCACCGCCACCACTGAAGCCGCCACTTAGATCCCGCTAAACGATGAGTACTTCTTTGCTGCGCCAGCGCGGCCACCAGGACAGCAGCCGCGTTTCCATGGTCGAACTGTTCTTCGATCTGGTGTTCGTGTTTGCGGTCACCCAACTGTCGCATGCCCTGCTCGCCGATCTGAGCGTGAAGGGCGCCATGCAGACGCTGCTGCTGTTCCTGGCGCTGTGGTGGCTGTGGATCTTCACCTCGTGGGTCACCAACTGGCTCGACCCGGAGCGCCCGCCGGTGCGGGTGATGCTGTTCGCGCTGATGCTGGCCGGGCTGCTGCTGTCCTCGTCGATCCCGCAGGCGTTCGGCGAGCGCGGGCTGGTATTCGGCGCGGTGTTCGCTTCGATGCAGGTGGGACGGACCATTTTCGTCGCCTTCGTCATGCGTGGCCACAGCCCGGTGCATTTCCACACGTTCGTCCGCATCGCCTCGTGGATGTCCCTGTCGGCGGTGTTCTGGATCCTCGGCGGCCTTGCCGACGGACCTTCGCGCGCCAGTTACTGGATCGCCGCCGTTGCGATCGAATACATCTCGCCCGCCGTGTACTTCTGGGTACCGGGACTGGGACGTTCGACCACCGCCGACTGGGACGTCGACGGCCACCACCTCGCCGAACGCTGTGGATTGTTCGTGATCATCGCCCTGGGCGAATCGATCCTCGTCACCGGCGCGACGTTCGCGGGCCTGGCCTGGACGGCCGTGACGGTCACCGCCTTCGTCAGCGCCTTCCTCGGCAGCGTGGCGATGTGGTGGATCTACTTCGACAGCGGTGCCGAACGCGCCAGCCATCGCATTTCGCATTCCGATGATCCGGGCCGCCAGGCGCGGCTGATCTATACCTACCTGCATCTGCTGATTGTCGGCGGCGTCATCGTCTGCGCGGTTGCCGACGAACTCGTGCTTACCCACCCCCAGCACGCCACCGATGCCGGCCTGGCCGCGATCCTCGGCGGACCGGCGCTGTACCTGGCTGGCAACGCGCTGTTCAAGTGGGCCAGCTACGAGCGTCGTTCGCCGCCGCTGTCGCATTGCGCCGGGCTGGTGCTGCTGGCCGCGCTGACGCCGATCGCCATTTCGCTGCATATGTCGGCGCTGGCCGTGGGCATGGCGACGACTGCGGTGCTGGTGATGGTGGCGGTGTGGGAAACGATCGCGCTGCGGCGCGCGCGCTGATCAAACCTCCAGCACCATTCCCGGCCGCGCAAGCACCGCCTGCACGCCAAAGCGCTCGCCGATTTCCCCGGCCAGCGCTTCACGCGCCTTGTCTTCACCGTGTACCAGCGCCAGCGGCGGATGGCCTTCGATCGCGCCGTACCATTCCATCAGGCCACGCTGGTCGGTGTGCGCCGACAAGCCGCCGACCGTGTGGCGCTGCGCATTGACGCGCACGTCCGAGCCATGGATGCGCGCCCACGAAGCGCCATCGACCAGCCTGCGCCCGAGCGTGCCTTCGGCCTGGTAGCCGACGAACACCACGTGTGTCTGCCTTCTATCGAGGCGGTGGCGGAAGTGGTGCAGGATGCGCCCGGCATTGGCCATGCCGGAACCGGCGATCACTATCGCGCCGCGTTCGATGCGGTTGATCGCCATCGACTCCTCGCGTGAAGCGGTGATGTGCAGGTTCGGCAGGCGGAACGGATTGGGCTTGTCCTGCCACACGCGCCGCGCGTCCTCGTCGAACAGTTCGGCATGGCGGTCGTAGATGTCGACCACCTTGGCAGCCATCGGGCTGTCGAGGAAGATCTGCCAGCGCGCCAGCTGCCACTCGTCCCAGTGCCGCGCAAACCAGTAAAGCAGTTCCTGGCTGCGCCCGACCGCGAAGGCAGGGATGAGGACGTTGCCGCCCTCGTGCCAGGCCGTGTCGAGGATGCCGCCAAGTTCGCGGATGGTCTCGGCACGATCGCGATGCAGGCGGTCGCCGTAAGTGGATTCCATCAACACCAGGTCGGCGCGGTCGATGGTTGCCGGGTCGCGCAGGATGGGTGTCCCCTTGGGACCGAGATCGCCGGAGAACACCAGCTTGCGGCCATCGGCCCACACTTCCACGCTCGATGAGCCCAGGATGTGGCCGGCTTCGCGGAAGGCGATGTCGACGCCCGGCAGCACTTCGCTGCGCTGGTCGTACGGCAGCGTGCGCACCTGCGCCATTGCCGCCTGCACGTCCTCTCGCGTGTAAAGCGGCAGCACTTCCGGCTCGCCATGGTGGCGATGGCGGTTGGCGCGCTCGGCGTCGCCCTCCTGGATCGAGGCGGCATCGAGCAGCATCACCGGCATCAGCTCGGCAGTCGCCTGCTGGGCGTAGATCGGTCCCTTGAAGCCACGCCGTACCAGCAATGGCACGCGACCGATATGGTCGATGTGGGCATGGCTGATGACCAGCGCGTCGAGCGCGGCCGGATCGAACGGGAACGACTCGTGATTGCGCCGCTCCGCCTCCGGGCTGCCCTGGATCAGGCCGCAGTCGAGCAGCAGCCTGCGGCCCGCCGCCTCGACCTCGTGCAGCGAGCCGGTGACCTCGCCCGCCGCCCCATGGAAATGCACGCGCATCGCCGCATCCTTTGCCGATAGTGGTGACAGGCGAAACCTAGCATGGGCGCTGGCAGGCTCCGTGATCGCCGGCCGCCCGCATCACGACAAACGCGGCCACAATTGCCGTCTGCCCGCTTTGCCGCCCGTCCCGAGAAGTCCCCCGATGACCAAGCCCCTGCTGTCCACCGCCCTCGCCGCTGTCCTGGCCAGCGGCACGATCCATGCTGCCGAGCACATCGACCTGCTCGTGCGCGATGCGACCGTGATCGACGTCGTCGACGGCAAGCGCCACCCGCACCAGGCGATCGCGGTACGCGATGCACGCATCGTCGCGATCGTCGACGAGGCCCGCGCCAGCCGCTTCGATGCCGCGCAGACGGTCCATGCCAGCGGCAAGTTCGCGATCCCCGGCCTGTGGGACATGCACGTGCATTTCGGCGGCGGCGAGGCCCTGATCGAAGAGAATCGCAACCTGCTGCCGCTGTACGTCGCCCATGGCATCACCGCGGTGCGTGACGCCGCCGGCGACCTCAGCCCGAGCGTGTTCGAATGGCGCGCAGCGACCGCCGCCGGAAAGTTGCTCGGACCCAGGATCTTTACGTCCGGACCGAAGATCGAAGGCTACAAGTCGATCTGGCCCGGCGACCTGGAGATCGGTTCGATCGCCGAGCTGAACCAGGCGCTCGACAAGCTGCAGGGTTGGAAGGTCGACTTCGTCAAGATCACCGACAACACGCTGTCGCCGGAACTGTTCATGGCCGCGGTGAAGGAAGCCGGACGTCGCGGCCTGAAGACCTCCGCGCACGTGCCCTACCCGATCACCATCGATGAAGTCAGCGCCGCCGGGCTGAGTTCGGTCGAACACATCGACTACGCCTTCAAGGCCGGTTCGCCGAAGGAGAAGCAACTCGGCGAAGCAATCGCCCGCGGCGAAATGAACAGCCGCGATGCCTGGACGCAGTGGAACGCCACCTTTGACGTGAACCTGGCCAAGGCGACCTACGCGCGCATGGCCAAGCGAGGCACGGCGGTGACGCCCACCCTCAACGGCAGCGAGGTCGTGGCCTTCCTCGACCAGGACGACCACCGCAACGACGACTACCTCAGGTACATCGGTCCGGGCCTGCAGGCGACCTACACCTGGCGCGTCGAACGCGCGGCCAAGGACGACGCGGCGGCGATTGCCGCGCGCCACCTGCGCTTCGAACGCAACGCCTCGGTGCTGCCGCTGCTGCAGCAGGCGGGGGTGACGATCCTGGCCGGCACCGATGCCGGCTTCCTCAACTCGTACAACTACCCCGGCATCGGCCTGCACGACGAGCTGGCGCTGCTGGTGAAGTACGGCCTGACGCCTCTCCAGGCGCTGCAGGCCGCGACCATCAACGGCGCCCGCTTCCTCGGTCACGACGACACCAACGGCACGCTGGCCGCGGGCAAGGCCGCCGACATCGTGCTGCTCGACGCCGACCCGCTGCTGGACATCGCCGCAACCCGCCGCATCGATACGGTGGTGATGAAAGGCCAGGCCTACGACCGCAGCCACCTCGACGCGATGCTGGCCGACGTGGAGGCGCGGGTGGCTGCTCAGCGGGCACAGGCGAAGCCCTAAAAACCACAGACGAAGCCTTAAAAACACGGGGCGGTAGGGGCATACTTGGCCCATGAACCGCCCCGACCTGCTCGACGCCGCCACCCTCGCCGCCCAGCCGGCGGACCGTGCCACCTCGCTCGCCGCGCGCTACTACGCAGACCCGGCGACCGTGGCGCTGGACCGCGAGCGGATCTTCGACCGCGGCTGGCAGATCCTGGCCCACGTCTGCCAGTTGCAGAACGCCGGCGACCACGTCGTCGGTGACTTCAACGGCTTGCCGGTGATCGCCGTGCGCGGCGCCGACGGCGAGATCCGCGTCTTCCACAACGTCTGCCGCCATCGTGCCGGCCCGCTGGCCGCCTGCGACGGCCTGGCGGCCAAGTCGCTGCGCTGCCGCTACCACGGCTGGACCTATACGCTCGATGGGGCGCTGCGCTCGGCTCCGGAGATGGGCACCGCGCCGGACTTCAACGTCGCCGACATCAAGCTGCCGCAACTGGCGGTGCGTGTGTGGCAGGGGCTGGTGTTCGCCGCGGTCGATGCCGAGCATGCGATCGACTTCGATGCCATGGTTGCCGGCATCGACGAGCGCCTCGGCGCCGATCGCCACCTCGAGCGTTACGGCCATCACCGCCGCGTCGGCTACGACATCAACTGCAACTGGAAGATCTACATCGACAACTACCTGGAGGGTTACCACGTGCCGCACGTGCACCCCGGGCTGAACAAGTTGCTGGACTACCGCAGCTACACGACCGATACCCACGAGTGGTATTCGCTGCAGTACAGCCCGCTTGAAAGCGGCGATGATCTGTACGGCAGCGGCGACGCGCTGTACTACTGGATCTGGCCGAACACGATGCTCAACATCGTCCCCGGCCGCCTGCAGACCAACCGCGTGATCGCCAAGGGCGTGGACAAGTGCCGCGTCGAGTTCGACTTTTATTACGCGATGGACGAGTCCGAGGAAGCCGCGGAGCGGCGCCTGGCCGACCTCAACTTCAGCGACGAAGTGCAGTTCGAGGACCTCACCATCTGCGAGGACGTGCAGCGCGGGATGGCATCAGGCTCGTACCAGCCGGGCCGGTTGAACCCGCTGCGCGAGAACGCGGTGCACCACTTCCATGAGCTGCTGCGGCGGGTGTATCGAGAGGCGTGACCTTCATCCTGCGTGAGCAGGAATCATGTAACCCGTCATTCCCGCGAAGGCGGGAACCCAGCGTCGTTGCCGTTGCATCGTTCCTGGCGAAAGGCACTGGGTTCCCGCCTTCGCGGGAATGACGGATCTGGGCTTCTCACAGACTCTCTTCCGGCACCGTCGCACTCGGCTCCGCCGGGCACCGCGTCCGCACCACCGCCGCCTCCCAGCGCCAGAAGCCCCACGCCACCAGCAGGAAGGCACTGGCCACGGCCACCATCCACAGCATGTGGTCGCTGATCCACGGCGACAGCACGCCGGCAATCAGCGCATTGAGCACCAGGCTGGTGAAAGCCTGCATCGATGAGGCCGAACCGCGCTGGCGCGGGTACATGTCGAGGATGGAAAGCGTCACGATCGGGAACACCAGGGCGATGCCGAACGCATTGAGCATCATCGGCAACACCGCCCAAGGCACCTGAGGCGTGTCGGTCCACAGGTTGTAGCCCAGGTTGAGCACCATCGCCACGGCCGAACAGGCGAAACCGATCGACACCAGCTTCTCACCGGTAACCTTGCCGGCCGCACGCCCTGATACGAACGCACCCAGCACCATGCCGCTGATCATCGGCACGAAAAACCAGCCGAACTGGCGCTCGTCGAGCTTGAGCACGTCGAGCACGAACGCCGGCGCCGACGCGATGTACAGCCACAACGCGGCGAAGTTGAACGCACTGGCCGCGGCCAGGCGCTGGAAACGTGGATTGATGACGATGGCGATGTAGTCGCGCAGCAGCCGTCGCGGCACGATCGGCAGGCGCGCCTGCGGCGGATGCGTCTCCGGCAGCGTGCGCCAGGTGACGACCAGCAGCACCAGCGAGAACGCCACCAGGAACCAGAAGATCGCCGGCCAGTGGCTCCAGCCCAGGATCCAGCCGCCGATCACTGGCGCCACCGCCGGCGCCACGCCGAAGATCATCGACACCTGGCTCATCAATCGCTGCGCGTCGTGACCTTGCAGCACATCGCGGATGACGGCGCGGCCGACGATCAGCCCCACGCCCGACGACAGGCCCTGCAAAGCGCGGAACACCAGCAGCGTGGTCAGGTCGGTGGCGAGCGCGCAGCCGACCGAGGCGACGGTGAACACCGTTAGCCCGCCGAGGATGACGCGGCGACGGCCAATCGCATCCGACAGCGGCCCGTGCACGATGCTCATCGCCGCATAGGCGATCAGGTAGACGCTGATGGTCTGCTGCATCGCCAGCTTGTCGGCACCGAACTGGGTGCCGATCGCCGGAAACGCCGGGAAGATGGTGTCGATCGAGAACGGGCCGAACATCGCCAGGCCGCCCAGCAACAGGGCCAGCAGGCGCACGGAAATGGACAGCGAAGGTGCGGGTGCAGCGGTGGGCATCAACGAATCTCTGGTGAGGGGCAGCGAGCTCAGGTGCCGGCGTTCGACGCCGCGGTATCGATCGGCACTTCGTCCGGCGGCCCCTTGAGCTCGACCAGATTGCCCTCCGGATCGAACAGGTACTGCGACGGGCCTTCACCTTCAGCACCGTAGCGACGTCCGAACTCGCCGACCTGCACGCCATGCGACTGCAGCCAGGCGACGATCGCCTCGCGGTCGAAGGGATCGGCGCGCAGGCACAGGTGGTCCATGTTGCGCCCTTCCACCCCTGGCGCGGCGCCGCCCATGCGCCCGATCTTTCCGGCCACGTCGACCAGATCGATCAGCGAGTTGCCTGCACGCAGCTGCACCAGGCCCACCGCATCGACCCGGCGCTCGACGTTGCAGCCGAGCACGTCGCAGTAGAACGCCGCCATCGCCGCCGGGTCGCGCACGCGCAGCACGACGTGGTCGAGCTGCAACAATCGGAACGGGGGCGTCATCGCGGCATCCTGCACCAGGGACGACAGCATACGCCGGCGGCCGCACGAGGAACCGCGCGCCTCCGCCACACTGGCTCCAAAAAAGAAAACGGGGCGGAAAGCCGCCCGTTTCCGTATGCTCCGGATGTCCTTACAGGCTGTGGCCAAAGCCGACGCCGATGGACTGCTCATGGCCGCTCATCGCCGCGCCGAAGCTGATCCGGCTCTTCGCACCAATCGGCTTGGCGTAGCCGACCGAGACCGCGCCGTGTCCCTCCTCGGTGCCCAGGCCAACACCAAAAGCACCGGCCGGGTTGCCGACGCTGGCCGCGGCGGCGCTGGAAGTCATCTGCGCCTGGGCCATCGACAGGGCACCCACTTGGCTGATGCGGCGGTCCTGGCTGACCAGCTTGCGGTCAAGCTGTTGCATACCGCCCCACACGTCGTCGACGCGCTGATCGGTGTAGGCGTTGGCGCGCGAGATCGCCTCGGCGCTGGAACGGGTCAGTCGATCATTGAGCTGGGCCACGTTGACCGCATCGCGCTCGGCTACGCCTTCTGCAACGTTGTGGATCGCCACCGGCTTGGCCGCACTCCCACCACCAAGCGAGATGCTGCCCTTGTCGGCACTGTCATAGGCCAGGACGGTCTTCATCTGACCGTCGACATCGGCCACGCCGGCGGCCTTGAGCTGTCCCATGTTGACCGCATCGTTATCGACCTTGCCGGCCGCCACGCCGGACAGGGTGCGATCGCCTGCGGTGCCGGTGAAGTTCACCGAAGTTCCGTTCGTGGCCTTGCCGACCGTCAGCTGCTCGCCTGGAGCCGCCTGCTGCACCAGCCCAACCGCACCGCCGTTGATCTGGCTGGTCAGGTTATTGACGCTGGACTCGACCTTGTCGATGCGCACCGTGTTGCTGTGGACACGGCCGTCGAGATTGGTCACCGCGGCTTCAACGCCTGTCACCGTCGCGGCTGTGCCGTCACCCCTGGTGAGCATGTATATCGGCGAGCTGACGGTGCCGTCAGCCTTGACGGTCGAACCACCGCCGAGGGCATTGGCCAGCGACTGGCCCGTGGCGTGCAATTGGCCGCCATTGACGGCCTCCTTGCTGCCTGCAGCCACGTCGCCATCGGCCACACCGGTCAGCTTGCGCGCGTGGGCGAACTTGTCGGCGAAGTTCACCTCCGTGCCATCGGTGTCCTTGCCCACGGTCAGCTTCTGGCCCGCTCCGGCCTGCTGCACCAACCCCAGGGAGCCGCTGTTGATCCCGGCAGTCAGGTTGTTGATCTGCGTGGTGTTGCCGTAGACGCGGCCATCGAGATTGGTCACCGCGGCTTCAACGCCTGTCACTGTCGTGGCTGTGCCGTCGGTCTTGGTAAGCGCGTATATCGGCGAGCTCACGGTGCCGTCAGCCTTGACCGCAGAGCCGCCGCCGAGTGCCTTGGCCAGCGACTGGCCCGCGGCGTGCAGTTGGCCGCCGTTGACGGCTTCCTTGCTTCCTGCAGCCACTGCGCCATCGGCAACGCCGCTCAACTTTCGCGCGTGGGCGAACTTGTCGGCGAAGTTCACCTCTGTACCATCGGTGTCCTTGCCCACCGTCAGCCTCTGGCCCGCTCCGCCTTGCTGCACCAATCCCACGGCGCCGCTGTTGATCCCGGTACTGAGGTTGTTGATCTGCGTGGTGTTGCCATGGACGCGGCGATCGAGATTGGTCACCGCGGCTTCAACGCCTGTCACTGTCGTGGCTGTGCCGTCATCCCTGGTGAGCATGTATATCGGCGAGCTGACGGTGCCGTCAGCCTTGACCGCCGAACCACTGCCGAGGGCATTGGCCAGCTGCGAACCGAGGTTGGTGACGTTGGTGTTGGTCGTGGCCAGCTGCGAGCCAAGGTTGGTGACGTTGGTGTTGGTGGTGTTGAGCTGCGTGCCGTTGACCGCGTCGGTCGAAGTGGCCGACAGCGTGCCGGCGGAAACGCCGGTCAGCTTGCGCGCGCCGGCGGTGCCGGTGAAATCCACCAGCGTGCCGTTGCTGCCCTTGGCCACCGAGATATTGCGGGTCGTCGCATCCTGCTGCACCAGGCCGGCGGTTCCACCGTTGATGTTGTTGACCGTGTTCTGCAGGTTGGTGATGTTGCCTTCGGCCGTAGTGACGCGGCCCGTGACGCCGGTGATGTTGGTGGCATTGGCCGTGGTGGCCGTGTCCAGCTTGCCCAGCGCGGTGCCCAGATCGGCGATGTTGGCCTGGCCCTGGATCGTGTACGACGGCGCCTTGATGGTGCCATCGGCATTGACGCCGGCGCTGCCGCCGAGCGCGGTGGTCACGCCCTTGAGCTGCGAGACGTTGACCGCGTCGGTGTCGGCCGTGCCCTTTGCCAGATTGATGATCTGACGCTGCGTTCCAGAGTTGCCCACGGACACGCTGTTGACGCGATCGGCGAGCGAGCTGTTGCCCAGGGCCACGCTGTTGTCGCCCGTGGCCTTGGCGTTGGTACCAACGGCCAGGGCCCACTTACCGTCGGAGGCAGCGTTGCCACCGATCGCAATGGAGTCGGCGCCGGTCGTCGTCGAATCGGCAAGCGTGGTGTTGGTGTGGAAGTACTTGACGCCGCCACCACTGGTGATGCTGTTCACCGTGTTCTGGACGCTGGCGATGTTGCCCTCGGCCGTGGTCACGCGGCCGGTGACGTTGGTGACGTTGGTGTTGGTGGTGTTGAGCTGCGTACCGTTGACCGCATCGGTCGAGGTGGCCGACAGCGTGCCGGCGGACACGCCGGTCAGCTTGCGGGCACCAGCGGTCCCAGTGAAGTCCACCAGCGTGCCGTTGCTGCCCTTGGCCACCGAGATCGTGCGGGTCGTCGCATCCTGCTGAACCAGGCCGGCCGTGCCACCGTTGATGTTGTTGACCGTGTTCTGCAGGTTGGTGATGTTGCCTTCGGCCGTAGTGACGCGGCCCGTGACGCCGGTGATGTTGGTGGCATTGGCCGTGGTGGCCGTGTCCAGCTTGCCCAGCGCGGTGCCCAGATCGGCGATGTTGGCCTGGCCCTGGATCGTGTACGACGGCGCCTTGATCGTGCCATCGGCATTGACGCCGGCGCTGCCGCCGAGCGCGGTGGTCACGCCCTTGAGCTGCGAGACGTTGACCGCGTCGGTGTCGGCCGTGCCCTTGGCCAGATTGATGATCTGACGCTGCGTTCCAGAGTTGCCCACGGACACGCTGTTGACGCGGTCGGCGAGCGAGCTGTTGCCCAGGGCCACGCTATTGTCGCCCGTAGCCTTGGAATTGGTACCAACGGCCACGCTCCACTTGCCGTCAGAGGCAGCGTTGCCACCGATCGCAATGGAGTCGGCGCCGGTCGTCGTCGAATCGGCAAGCGTGGCCACCGAGATCGTGCGGGTGGTAGCGTCCTGCTGAACCAGGCCGGCCGTGCCACCGTTGATGTTGTTGACCGTGTTCTGCAGGTTGGTGATGTTGCCTTCGGCCGTGGTCACGCGGCCGGTGACGTTGGTGACGTTGGTGTTGGTCGTCGCCAGCTGCGAGCCGAGGTTGGTGACGTTGTTGTTGGTGGTGGTCAGCTGAGAACCGAGGTTGGTGATGTTGCCCTCGGCCGTGGTCACGCGGCCGCCCAGCGCCGAGATGTTGGTGGCGTTCGTGGTGACGTTGGTGTTGGTGGTGTTGAGCTGCGCACCATTGACCGCATCGGTCGAGCCAGCCGACAGCGTGCCGGCGGACACGCCGGTCAGCTTGCGGGCTCCGGCGGTGCCGGTGAAGTCCACCAGCGTGCCGTCGCTGCCCTTGGCTACCGAGATCGTACGGGTCGTCGCATCCTGCTGAACCAGGCCGGCGGTGCCGCTGTTGATGTTGTTGACGGTGGTTTGCAGGTTGGTGACATTGCCTTCGGCTGTGCTCAGGCGACCGCCGAGTTTGCCCAGCGCGTTATCGACTTTGCTGAAGCCCAGGTCCACGGTGGGCGCGGAACCGGTGGTTCCGCCGAGGATGTTGGCGTTGGCAAGCTGGAAGTTCGGAAGGATGATTTCGCCGCTGGTACCGACACCGGCGGGCCCGCCAAATGCGGCCATTGCGAACTCCAGCTGCTGGACATTCACCGCGTCGGTGTCGCTCGTGCCGGCGGCAACGTTAGTCAACCTGGTGGCAGCGCCCGCGCCGCCTGACAGCATGACCGCGCCGAGCGCCAATGCGCCGCCGCAGACGGTCCTGCCGGCCTTCCCGCGGCCCTTGGCCACTTCCGAGGCGACGACCCAGCGGCCGGTGGTGGTGTTGAAGACGATTCGATAGATCTTGTTCATTGCATGGCACCTGAGGAGTGAGAAAGAGCCGCGCTGGGCTTTGGCTGGTGCGAATGCTAGGAACGGGGGTTTTTCGCGGTATGGGGAATTTCTTAATTCACCCGCACAGGGGCAGTGACCCTGCCCTCACGGCCTCGCGGGACTTTCTCCCGGGGAACTTTCATGATCGATTCAGCCGCGCTGTCCGGATCGGGGCAAAAAATGAGGTCTCCACCGCGGCCTTCCGCGGCCTCGGCACCCCGTCAGGGCGACCACTCCGGCTATAATTGCCACCGCAAGCAGACGGTGGGAGAAGCGGCCCGGCCCTGACCAAGGGGATGGACCGCTGCCGAAGGCGCAAACGCCCGGAATCGCTCAGGCCCCACAACCGCCGTCGGCTCAAACTCTGGAGAGACCGGATGCCCTCGCGGGCACGACCGGCGCCGAAGGGGCAAGAAGCGAAGCGGGGCGGAAGTTGGGAAACAATCCCTCCCCCGCTCCCGCGCTTCCAAACTCTCAGGCAAAAGGACAGAGGGGCATTCCATGTGCGCGATTGCGCACGCCCGGCTTTCATCAAGCCACTACGGATGCCTCCATGAGCCAGAACACGCCTGCTTCCCTGCGCGACCTCGAGCACCACGACGCCTTCCTCGAGCGTCACATCGGCCCCAACGACGCTGAAATCGCCCAGATGCTGAGCGTGGTCGGCTACGACTCGCTCGACGCGATGACCGATGCCATCGTGCCGGCCAACATCAAGTCGCCGTCGCCGCTGGCCCTGCCGGCGCCGATCACCGAGGTCGAGGCCATCGCCAAGATCCGCGCGATCGCCGACCAGAACCAGGTCTTCCGCAGCTTCATCGGCCAGGGCTACTACGGCACGCACACGCCCAACGTCATCCTGCGCAACATCCTCGAGAACCCGGCGTGGTACACCGCCTACACGCCGTACCAGGCGGAGATCTCGCAGGGCCGCATGGAAGCGCTGATCAACTTCCAGACGATGTGCGCCGACCTCACCGGCATGGAGATCGCCAACGCGTCCCTGCTCGATGAAGGCACCGCTGCCGCCGAGGCCATGACCCTGGCCAAGCGTTCGGCCAAGTCGAAGTCGAACGTGTTCTTCGTGTCCAACGGCGTGCATCCGCAAACGCTTGAGGTGCTGCGCACCCGCGCCGAGCCGCTCGACATCGAGCTGGTTGTCGCCGACGACGCCGAAGCCATCAGCATCGACAGCTTCGGCGTGCTGCTGCAGTACCCCAACACCTTCGGCCAGGTCCACGACTACAAGGCGCTGGCCGATGCCGTGCACGCGCGCGGCGGCCTGGTCGCCGTGGCCACCGACCTGCTCGCACTGACCCTGATCGCCGCTCCGGGCGAATGGGGCGCCGACATCGTCGTCGGCAACACCCAGCGCTTCGGCGTGCCGTTCGGTTTCGGCGGCCCGCACGCGGCGTTCATGGCCTGCCGCGACGCCTACAAGCGCTCGATGCCGGGCCGCCTGATCGGCGTATCGATCGACGCCGAGGGCAAGGCCGCCTACCGCCTGACCCTGCAGACGCGCGAGCAGCACATCCGCCGCGAGAAGGCCACTTCCAACATCTGCACCGCGCAGGTGCTGCTGGCAGTGATGGCGAGCATGTACGCGGTCTACCACGGCCCCGAGGGCCTGACCCGCATCGCCCGCCGTACCCACCGCCTCGCCGCGATCCTCGCAGGCTCCCTGCGCCAGGCCGGCCTTACCGTTGGTCCGGACTTCTTCGACACGCTGCACGTCGTCGGCGTCGATGCCGCTGCCGTCCACGCCAAGGCCGAGGCCGCGCGCATCAACCTGCGTCGCATCGATGGCAACAGCGTCAGCATCAGCCTTGATGAAACCACCACGCGTGCTGACGTGATCGCTCTGGCGGCGCTGTTCGGCGCCACCATCAACGACATCGACGCACTCGACAGCGCCACCGCCGACGCACTGCCGGCCGGCCTCAAGCGCACCAGCGGCTTCCTCGAGCACCCGGTGTTCAACACCCACCACAGCGAGCACGAACTGCTGCGCTATATGCGCGCCCTGGCCGACAAGGACCTGGCGATGGATCGCACCATGATCCCGCTGGGCAGCTGCACGATGAAGCTCAACGCCACCGCCGAGATGATCCCGGTGACCTGGCCGGAGTTCGGCAACCTGCATCCGCTGGCTCCCGCTGCGCAGGCAAAGGGCTACAAGGAACTGATCGACGGCCTGGAAGCGATGCTGGTCGAGTGCACTGGCTACGACGCAGTCAGCCTGCAGCCGAACTCCGGCGCGCAGGGCGAATACGCCGGCCTGCTGGCGATCCGCGCCTACCACCGCTCGCGCGGCGAGGACCACCGCGACATCTGCCTGATCCCGGAATCGGCACACGGCACCAACCCGGCCTCGGCGCAGATGTGCGGCATGCAGGTCGTGGTGACCAAGTGCGATGCCAACGGCAACGTCGACGTCGATGACATCCAGCGCGCCGCCGAGAAGTACAGCGAGCGCCTGGCCGCGCTGATGATCACCTACCCGTCCACGCACGGCGTGTTCGAGGAAGACATCGTCAAGATCTGCGAGATCGTGCACACGCACGGCGGCCAGGTCTACACCGACGGCGCCAACATGAACGCCCTGGTCGGCGTCGCCAAGCCCGGCAAGTGGGGCTCGGACGTGTCGCACCTGAACCTGCACAAGACCTTCTGCATCCCGCACGGCGGCGGTGGCCCGGGCGTCGGCCCGTGCGCGGTGAAGTCGCACCTGGCGCCGTTCCTGCCGCGCACGTTTGGCGGCGAAGGCGATGTCGGCATGGTGTCGGCGGCGAGCTTCGGCTCGGCTTCGATCCTGCCGATCAGCTGGATGTACGTGACGATGATGGGCGCGGAAGGCCTGCGCAAGGCGACCCAGGTCGCCCTGCTCAACGCCAACTACATCGCCACCCGCCTGGCACCGCACTACGAGACGCTGTACACCGGTCGCAATGGTCTTGTCGCGCACGAGTGCATCCTCGACCTGCGCCCGCTCAAGGACGCCACCGGCGTGTCGGCCGAGGACGTCGCCAAGCGCCTGATCGACTTCGGCTTCCATGCCCCGACCCTGAGCTTCCCGGTCGCCGGCACGCTGATGGTCGAACCGACCGAGTCGGAATCGCAGCACGAGCTCGACCGCTTCATCGACGCGATGATCCAGATCCGCGACGAGATCCGCGCGATCGAGGACGGCAAGCTGGACCGCGAGGACAACCCGCTCAAGCACGCGCCGCACACCGCCACCGCGGTCACGGCCAGCGAGTGGACCCACGCGTATCCGCGCGAGCTGGCGGCGTTCCCGCTGCCCTCCTTGCGCCTGCAGAAGTACTGGCCGCCGGTCGCCCGCGTCGACAACGTCTACGGCGACAAGAACGTCATGTGCGCGTGCATCCCGGTGGATGCGTACAAGGACGAGGTGGTTGAGGCGTAACTGCCCTTCGCTCTAGATCGTTACGCAACGAGGCCCCGCACTGCGGGGCCTCGTTGTTTGTGCGGCGGCTTACCCATCGCTCATCGTCGCCGCACCGCCGGTTGACTGGCCAGCGCCATGCCCAGGCGTGCGGCGGACCGTGCGTTGTCGGCGATGTCGCAACGCGACACCGGCCACACCCGCGACAGGCGCATGCGGGCGATGCATGCCACGGCCTGCCAGCGATCACGGCGGTCGATGCCGGCGTAGACGCTGCTCGACTCGCCTGCAGGCGTGCGATGCGGCGAAGCACCACGACGCGTCCTCGCACCCGGCACGGCCAGTGCCGTGCGCGAACGTGCCATGCGGAACTGCATGACCTGCTCATGGCTGGGATACACGCGCACGGTCGGGAGATCGAACACGCGTTCCGGTTCTGCGTCCATGGCCACGGCGGGCGCCTCGTCAGGCAGCGGCGTCAGCTCGGGCTCGAGCGTGGCGATCACGCGCACGCCAGGCAGGTCATGTATCTGCATGGTCGGCCCATCTCCCACGGGCTGTGCAACCACGCGGGTCGCGATCGAATGAGTGGCAGCGATCATTGCCAGTGCGGAAACAAGGGTCATCACGTTCATGGTGGAATTCCTTTCTAATCGTGGCCGAACGGCGATGCCCTGCCCGCTTTCCCTGGGCCGGGGGCCGAGATGGCCATGCGTTGGAGCGGTGTTGCGTTCAGGGGTGGGTCGGACTCACGCAGGCGCCATGGTCGGATCGAGTACCGACTGCACTTCGACGACGGAGTCGGCAGGGAAACCCGCCCGCTGCGCGTGCTCACGGATCAGTGCTTCGTCGCTCGCCAGGTAGACGCAGTAGGTCTTGTCGTTGGCGACGTACGAATGCAGCCACTGCACACCGGTGCCGAGTTCGTCGAGCACCTGGTTGGAGCGTTGGGCGACATCACACAGCGCCTCGTAGGGCTCCTTGCCGATGCCGCTGATGTTTCTTTCGATGACGTACTTCCTGAGCATGGTGGTTCTCCGGTTGCGGCCTCAGGCCTGCGAAGCGACGGCGTGCGGCTTGACGGCATGCACGTTCACGCCATAGGCGTGCAGCCGGTTGTGGAACTTGCGGTCGACATCGGTACCGACGAAGGACTCGAAGCGTTCGCAGACGCGCGCCTGCCCCAGGCCGCTGTCGGCGATCAGCTGCAGCAGCGCTGCCTCGGTCGATGCGCCGCCGATGCAGGCGGCCCACAAGTCGGCGTTGCCACGGGCGACGGCGGCCAGCTCGCGGTCGACCGCGACGGCGCCCAGGTACAGCGCCCCGCCGGGGCGCAGCACGCGCAGCACCTCGGACATCAGGCGGGGCTTGTCCGGTGCGAGGTTGATGACTCCGTTTGAGATCAGGATGTCGACGCTGGCGTCGGCAACCGGCAGGTCCTCGAAGGTGCCTTCATGCAGTTCAAGACGATCCAGCAGCCCGGCCTGCGCAGCAGCCGCCATCGCGCAGGCGCGCATGGCCGGGGTCAGGTCGACACCGATCACTCGCCCGTTCGGGCCGACCGCGCGCGCCGCCAGCAGCAGGTCCATGCCCGAACCGCAGGCGTGGTCGAGCACCACGCCGCCGGCAGGGATCGTGCCAATCCGCAGCGGATTGCCGACGCCGGAGAAGCGCTCGGTGCAGACTGCCGGCAGCGCGGCCAGCGCGGCGGCGTCATAGCCCAGCCGGTGCGCCGCATACGCCGCGCCGGTGTGGAAATGAAAGCGGCTGGACGGGTCGCGGGCGACGCGCTCATAGACGACGCGGACCTGCTGGTTCAGCCGATTGCTGTCGATGGTGAGCGGACAACGGCCCATGACGGCCTCCCAGGTATTGCCGTCGTCGTGTGCGTCGGCATGGGGGCCAATCTAGATAGCGCGCGTATCGATCGGATGTCCGAGCGCGGCGGGTTTGTAACAGCTGGTAACGACAGCCGATACTGTCGGCGCGGCTTTGCAGGCAGGAGCAGCTGATGGCGCATACGCCCTGTGTTCTGGTGGTCGACGATGACCAGGCGACCCGCGAGATGCTCGTGGAGGCGCTGAGCACCCACAATTTCCGGGCCCTGCAGGCCGGCGATGGCGCGGCCATGCGCAGTGAACTCGAGCGCGAGGCGCCCGACATCGTCCTGCTCGACATCCGCCTGCCGGGCGAGGACGGCCTGAGCCTGGCACGCTTCCTGCGCGAGCGTTACGACGTCGGCATCATCATGGTCACCGGCTCGGGCGATGTGATCGACCGCATCGTCGGCCTCGAGATCGGCGCAGACGATTACGTCGCCAAGCCGTTCGACCCGCGCGAGCTGATGGCCCGCATCAAGAGCGTGCTGCGCCGCATCCAGGCGCGTCCGCCCGAGGCGCCTGTCGCCAGCAGCCCCAGCCGTCGCGTCAGTTTCGGCCGGTGCACGCTGGATCTGGATTCGCACCAGGTGCTCGATGCCGACGGCACCGAGGTCATGGTCACGCACATGGAATTCGACCTGCTGCGCGTGCTGTACGAGCATCCGGGCAAGGCGCTCTCGCGCGACCAGATCCTGACCCTCACCCACAATCGTGAATGGGAGCCGTTCGACCGCTCGATCGACATCCGCATCGCCCGCCTGCGGCGCAAGGTGGAGATCGACCCGGACAACCCGCGCGCGATCCGCACCGTTCGCGGCGTCGGCTACATGTTCGTGCCCTCCACGTAACGGTCGCGGACGAAATTGTTTCTGCCGCGTAACAGCGGCCCGCGCCCTCGTTTGGCGCTCCTATACTCGAACCACGCCTGCAGCGGAGCCACGCCATGAATCCCGGCGACCTGTCCAGCAACGCCCTCGCCGACGACCGCGAGCGCGCACTGCGCGACAGCGAGCTGCGCCTGCAGCAGGTGCTCGACAACACCTCAGCGGCGGTGTTCGCCAAGGACCGCAGCGGCCGCTACCTGTTCGTCAACCGCGAGTTCGAGCGCCTGACCGGGCACAACGCCGCGGCGTTGATCGGACGCTCCGACCGCGACATCTTCCCCGCCGAGCAGGCCGCCGGCCTGCGCCGCAACGACATGCGCGTGCTGCTGGAAGCGCGGGCGATGGAGTTCGAGGAGAGCGGCGTGTTCGCCGGCGAGCAACGCACCTACCTATCGGCCAAGTTCCCGCTGCTCGATTGCGATGGCGCACCGTATGCCGTCTGCGGCATCGCCACCGACATTACCCGCCGCAAGCAAATCGAAAGCGCACTGACCAGTTCCGCTCTGGCGGTGTCGAATGCGCGCGGTCGCGACCTGTTCGTCGAGCTGTCGCGCTACCTCGGCGCAATCCTCGATGTCGAGGTTGCCTTCATCGCCGAGATGCGCGAGGAAGACCCGGGCATGATGCGCGTGCTCGCCTTCATCGCTGACGGTGCGCCGCGCGGAACCTTCGAGTACGCACTGGCGAACACCGCCTGCGACACCGTCGTCGGCCACGGCTTCCGCATCTATCCCGCCGGCCTGGGCAGCCTGTTCCCGCTGGACGACGACTTCATCGAACTCGGCGCCGAGAGTTATGCCGGCTACCCGCTCACCGACACGCAGGGCCGTCCGCTCGGATTGATCTCGATCGTCTCGCGGCGCCCGCTGGAGCAGGCCGAGTTCATCGAGTCGGTAATGAAGATCTTCGCCGTGCGCGCATCGGCCGAGATCGAGAGGCAGCGCGGCGACGCGGCACTGCTGGCATCACAGGTCAGCTACCGGCAGATCTTCGAGGCCAGCGAGGATGCGATCGTCGTCTACGACCCGGCCACCGACCGCATCGTCGACGTCAACCCGAAGGCCTGCACGACTTCCGGCTACAGCCACGATGAACTGCTGCACATTGCCGTCGACCACCTCGGCTCGGGCGAGGCGCCCTACACTGGCGCCGATGCGGCCATGCATTTGCAGTACGCCCAGCAACACGGCTCGGCCCGCTTCGAATGGCGCCGCCGCAACAAGGACGGCAGCCTGTACTGGGACGAGGTGTTCCTCAAGGCCGCCCGTATTGGCGGCGAGCCGCGGATCCTCGCCTTCACCCGTGACATCACCGAGCGCAAGCTCGCCGAGGAAGCCGCGCAGCGCAACGCCGAGCATCTGCGCGCCACGGTCAGCGCTGCCCTCGACTGCATCATCGCCATGGATGAGCACGGCACGATCATCAAGTTCAATCCTGCTGCCGAAACGTGCTTCGGTTACCGCGAGCGCGAAGCACTCGGGCAATCGCTGGCCGAGCTCATCATTCCCGAACGCTTCCGCGAGCGTCATCGCCAGGGAATGCAGCGCTTCCTGTCCGGCGGTCCCGGCCCGTATCTGCAGCGACGGCTGGAAGTGACCGCACTGCGCGCCGACGGCAGCGAGTTCCCGGCGGAACTGGCCATCGGCGTCGACGAGAGTCCGTCAGGGCGCATCTTCATCGGCTACCTGCGCGACATCACCGAACGCATCGAAGCCGAACAACGGCGTGCCCGGCTCGAGGCGCAGCTGCTGCAGGCCAAGAAGATGGAAGCGCTGGGCCATCTCACCGGCGGCATCGCCCACGACTTCAACAACCTGCTGGCAAGCATCATGGGTTACGTGGCCATGGCGAGCGAGCGCAGTGCCAGTGGCGGCGACGCGCGGCTGGAGAGCTACCTGGGCCACGCGCTGCAGTCCTGCGAACGCGCGCGCGACCTGATCCAGCAGATGCTGATGTTCAGTCGCGGACAGAAGGGCGAGCCGCGCCTGCTCGACCCGGCCCAGTCCATCGAGCAGAACCTTGCCGTGTTGCGTCCGAGCATTCCCTGCGAAGTGGACGTGGCGGTCGATACCGCCGCCGCTGCCGGCGCCATCTGCTTCGACCCGGTGCAGTTCGGCCAGGTCATGCTCAACCTGTGCCTGAATGCCTGTGATGCGATGCAGGGCCGCGGCCGACTCGAGATCGGACTTCACGAAGCCAACGAGGACGGCCGACTGTGCAGCGCCTGCCAGCAACCCGTGTCGGGCCCGTTCGTCGAGATCGCGATTGGCGATTCCGGCCCCGGCATAGAACCGGCGGTGCTGGAACGCATCTTCGATCCGTTCTTCTCGACCAAGCCACCTGGCAAGGGCGCCGGCATGGGCCTGGCGACGGTGCACGGCATCGTCCACGAGCATGGCGGGCATCTGATCGTCGAATCCGAACCGGGGCTCGGCACGCGTTTCCGCGTCCTGGTGCCTATCTGCAAGGCCGACGCCGACGAAGTCGTGCGCCAGCAGCGCGCGAGCACGCCGACAACCACTCCGCGGTTGCTGGGCCGCGTGCTCGTCGTCGACGACGAGCGCAGCGTTGGCGAATTCATGTGCGAACTGTTGTCGAGCTGGGGCGTGGAGGCGGACTTTGTCGCCGCACCCGCGCAGGCGCTGGAACGCATCAAGCAGGCACCGGCGCACTACCAGTTGCTGATCACCGACCACTCCATGCCATCGATCACCGGCATCCAGCTGGCGCAGTCGCTGCAATCCGTCGCACCGCAGCTGCCGGTGTTGCTCTATACCGGCCTGGCCGATCGCGTCAGCGAGCAGGCATTCCCGCCGAACATGCTGCGAACGGTGCTGCGCAAGCCGATCGACCACGCGCAGCTGGCGCGCGAACTGTCGGCGATCCTGCAGTCCACGGCGACGTAAAAAAAAGGCCCCGCGATGCGGGGCCTTTTTCCAGGCTGGATCGATCAGCCGCCGTGCTTCTTCAACCACGCATCCACTGCCGGCAACCGCTCGTTGCGCACCTTCACGCGGTAGATCACGTTGGCGACCGCAGTATTGGCGTCACGGCGCGAACCGGCGGCGAGGTGCTGCTCCGCGTACGTCTGGATCTTGCCGACCATCGCCGGATCCAGCGAGCTGTTGGCCAGGCCCGGGTAGTAGCGGCTGCGCGAGGACGAATCCACACGCTTGTCGACATCGCTCATGTGGCTCATCGCGAAGTCGAACGCCAGTTCCGGATGCTGCGAAGCGACGGCGCGGATCATCCCGGCGCTGTTGGTCGCACCCGGCTCATCTGTCAGGGCCAGCTCGAGCGCACGCTGCGCCAGCGCCTTGTCCGCGCTCGAGGACAGCATCTGGTACAGCTCGTCCTTCATCAGCGGCGTCTTCTCCGCCTGCGCGGCGGCATGCAGCTGGTCCCAGGTCGCGGCATCGGCGTGGTGCGCGACCACCGCGAGGATGGTCTTGCGCAACGCCGCCGGCACCGCGGCCGGATCCGTGTCCTGCGCTGCGTAACGACGACGCGCCTCGGCGACCACCTTGTCGTCGCCCAGCGAGCTGAGCGTATCAATCAGGCGCGTGCGCAGGATCTTGACCGGATCAGCCTCGCCCTGCTTCTCGTCCCAACCGATGCGTGCGAACACCGGCGCCAGCTGGGCGATGGCGAACTTGCGGAAGCGGGTCTGGCGGGCGATGTCGCCCTGGTAGTAGTCGTTGAGGCTGTCGAGCTTGCCGGCAATGTCACCCCAGATCTGCGGGTCGGACGCGGCCGGCGTGGCCTTGACCAGGTCGAGGTAGTTGGCCGGCGATTGCAGGCCGGCCAGCCCCAGTGCCCAGGTGTCGCCCATCAGGCCGAGCTGGTCGATCGGTGCCACCTTGGCGAACCCGGCGCGGATCGATGCGAACTGCTCCGGCGAGTACAGCGTGCGGTAGTAACCGCTCTGGCCGGCGTTCACCACGACCGGACCGCAACCGGGCACGTCGAGCGAACCGGCGCCGCCTTCGACAATCGTGCGCACAGGTTCACCACCAACCGCCTGCGCGATCACCGGCACGCGCCACGACAGCGGCTGCTTGTCCGGACGGTCCTTGGTGAACTCGCCCTGTGTCAGCTTGAGCGTGGTCTTGCCGTTGCTGCACGTCGCCGACTGCACCGTGATCATCGGGATGCCCGGCTGCAGGGTGAAGTCGTGGGCGATGTCGAGGATCGGCTTGCCCGCGGCGGCCTGCACCTGCTTCCACAGGTCGTCCGACACGGTGTTGCCGTAGGCGTGCGCCTTCATGTAGTTGCGCACACCTTCGCGCCACGCCTCTTCACCGACATAACCCTCGAGCATGCGGATCACCGCACCGCCCTTCTGGTAGGTGATGGCGTCGAAGGCCTGGCTGGCCTGCTCGACGGTTTCCACGTGCTGCACCACCGGATGCGTGGTGGCCACGGCATCGCGGCTCATCGCGCCTTCGCGGCCCGACACGGCGTACAGCTGGGTGTTCCATTCCGGATGCAGCTTCTGCGTGGTGCGCGAGGCCATCCAGGTGGCGAAACCTTCGTTGAGCCACAGGTCGTCCCACCAGCTCATTGTCACCAGGTCACCGAACCACTGGTGGGCGATCTCGTGCGCGGCGACCGAGAACACGCGCTGCTTGTCGGACTGGGTCGAGAACGCCGGGTCGAGCAGCAGGGTGTGCTCGAAGGTAAAGATCGCGCCCCAGTTTTCCATGGCGCTGAAGAACTGGCTGGCGCCAGGCGAAGCGACATTGTCGAGCTTGGGCAACGGGTAAGGCGTGCCGAAGTAGTCGTTGTACTCGCGCAGCACGTCAACCGAGGAGTCAAGCGCGAACCTGGCCTGGTCAACCACGCCCTTCTGGGTGATCACGCCGACTTCGGTCTCGCCAAGCTTGGCGGTGGCGCGGTCGAACTCGCCTTGGCTGAAGAACAGCAGGTAGGTCGACATCTTCGGCGACTGCGCGAATCGCACGCGCGTCAGGCCGTTGCCAAGGTCGGTGGTCGCCGTCGCCGGCATGTTGCTGACCGCCATCTCGCCGCTCGGCACGGTGGCCTCGAGGGTGAAGGTGGCCTTGTGCGACGGCTCGTCCCACGACGGGATCATGCGGCGCGCATCGGAGTTCTCGAACTGCGTGAACAGTGCGCGCTTCTTGCCGGCCTTGGTGTCGTAGTCGATCGCGAACAGGCCGTTGGCCTGGGTGCCGATCTTGCCGGTGTAGTCCATCGCCAGGCGGTAGCTGCCCACGGCCAGCGGCTTGTCGAAGGTGAAAGTGGCGGTCTGCGCGTCGGCGTCGACGCCGACCTTGGCCGCGACGGCCTTGCCCTTGCCGGTGGCGGGCGACAGCTTCGCCGAGGCGAAGGTCATGTCCACGGCCTGCAGGGTAATGGTCGCGGTCGGTTCCAGCACGTCCAGCGTGATCGTCACCTGGCCATCGAAAGTCAGCGTCTGCGCATGCGGCGCGATCGCGACGTCGTAATGGGTCGGGCGCACGTTGCGCGGCAGCTGCGTGGTGGTGGCCTGTGTGGCGGCGGTATCGGTCATGGTTGCGGGTGCGGCTGCCATGGCGGTGACGCAGTTGCCGGCCAATGCCAGCGCGATAGCGGTAACCAGAAAACGACGCATCAACTTCCCCCTGAAAAAATCTACGGTGTGATCGGCCCTTGTGGGCCTGTAATGGGTCGGTGCGGCAACGGCTGCGTCCCCACGCAGCAACTTGCCCCAGACCGGCTGTGCCGATCCTGCCCGTTGGCAGCTGAGCGCAAATCGTCCCGGATGACCAGCATCGGAAGTCATGCCGGGGCTGCCCGGGGTCACATTGCCGGGGTGGGGTTGTCCCCCGCCCAGCTGGAAACGCTGAACCGGCTCCTGCGCGAGGCGCCGGCCCAGGACACCGTCCCGGCACCGGTACCGGCAGCGGCGCCCGTTGCCGCGCAGGAAGCGCCTGCAACGCAGCACGAACCCGCCGATCCGGGCGGCCAGCCGATCCGCAGCAGGCTCAAGGGACCGGTCCATAGTGGTCGTCCCCGGACTGGCCGGACGCTGGTTCCTGCAGGTCGACGAGGACATGCCAAAGGCGCGGGTGTACCGCATCGACTGAGCCGAGCCTGGCCGTCGCCACGCGCCCTTGACGTCGTTGTGCGGTAAACAGGGCGTGCTGCGGTACGTGACCGCGGCCACGCGCAGCCGGGGATTCCAATGCCAGGACGTTGGGTGAGCACGGGAAACGATCTTGATGCGCGACCTGGCCGTGGCCGGCGCATGCGTGCGCTGATCCTGGCGCTCGTGCTGGCGGCGCTGGCGCCGAGCTGGGCCGCAGCAGCCGCTCCGCCCGCACAGAGCGGCAACCCCCTCACCGCGGACACGGCACCGGCGACACCGCCGCCGGCCACCGAAGCGACGGTCCGGTTTTTCAACCGCGACATCATGACGATGCGCAGCACCCTGCTCGGCCGCTCGCCCGAGCTGCGCGCGCGCACCGCCGAAGCCAACATCGAGCAGGTGGTGCAGCGGCCGGGCACGCCCACGGTGGCATTCGAGAACATCCCGCAGGGATCGCTGGTGTTGCTGGGCGGGCAACTGGTGGCGATGTACACGCCCGCCGACCTGGATGCACTGAACCACCAGACCATGGCCCAGGCCCGCGCCGAGATCGCCCGCAACCTCACGCAGGCCGTGCAGGCGGCCGAACGCGACCACGCGCCGCGGCAACTGCTCAACGGCGTGCTGATGTCGTTGCTGGCCACCGTGGTCGCCGCGCTGGCGATGCTCGCGCTGTTCTGGCTGCGGCGGCAGATCGAATCGCGATTCCAGCGCTGGATCGAGATCCGCGTGCAGACGCTGCGCCAGGAATCCACGCGCCACGTCGTGACCAGCCTGCGCACCTTCCTCAACTGGTTCAAACGCCTGGTGCTGTGGCTGGTCGCGCTGCTGGTGCTGGAGGAATGGCTGCGCTTCGTGCTTGGCCAGTTCGGCTTCACCCAGCCGTGGTCGCAACGCATGACCGGCTGGATCGTCGACCTGTTGTCGGGCTGGGGCCAGGCAATCGCCGCCGCCGTACCGGGCCTGGTGGCGGCGTTCGTGATCCTGTTCCTCGCCCGCATCCTCGCCAACACCCTGAGCATGACCTTCCGCGCCGTGGAGAGCGGCCGCTTCCAGTTGTTCGGCATCGATGACCAGCTGGCCGAACCCACGCGCAAGCTGCTGGTGGCGGTGGTCTGGCTGTTCGCCGTGGCAATGGCGTATCCCTACCTGCCCGGCGCGCAGACCGACGCGTTCAAGGGCCTGAGCGTGCTGGTGGGCCTGATGATCTCGCTGGGCGCTTCCAGCATCGTCGCCCAGGCGGCCGGCGGCTTCACGCTGCTCTATGCGCGCACGATGGCCGTCGGCGACCTGGTGCGGATCGGCGAGGTCGACGGCGTGGTCCTGCAGATCGGTCTGTTCACCACACGCCTGCGCAACCTGATGGGCGTGGAGATCAGCATTCCCAACAACGTCGTGCTCGGCGGCCAGTTGCACAACTATTCGCGCAATCCGGACGGACCCGGCCTGTGGCTGGAGACCGGCGTGACCATCGGCTACGACTCGCCCTGGCGCCAGGTGCATCGTCTGCTGCTCGATGCCGCGGCCAGGACCGGGAAGATCCAGACCACGCCTGCTCCCTACGTGCTGCAGACCGCGCTGTCGGACTTCTATGTCGAATACAAGCTGCGCGCGCGCATCCTCGAACCGGTGCTGCGGCCGTTCGTGCTGACCGAATTGCACTCCAACATCCAGGATGCGTTCAACGAAGCCGGCGTGCAGATCATGTCGCCCAACTACGAAGCCGATCCCGAACAGCCGAAGATGGTCGATCGCGCGCACTGGGAAGGGATGCCGTCACCGCTGGCCGCGCAGGCGGGCCAGCAGCCGCCCTCAGAAAGCTGACGCAGCACGGCGGGCCATTCAGGCACGCGGTTCGGGTAGCGCAGTGAAAAACTGTGCGATGCATCAGGACTTCACGGATTGGCGTTCGATGGACTGCCGACATCAGGAGCCTTGACCTGGAATCCATCGCGCTGGAGCGCCGCAGCAAGCCCGGTGGAGCCAATTAGCTCCTTCACCGCAAGCGTGGTGAACACGGTGTCGTGGCTTGCGAGGACAGTCTGCAATTCCCCAAGCCACCTTGCGTCCATTTCACGATCAATGTCGGCAAAACCCTGCTGGACGCCGATGGCCTGATTAGTCAGGCGAGCCCAACAGAAGTTCAACTCGCTCCCACTGTTTGAAAACTCGGAAAGGCGCGTTAGGTCTCCACTGGCCCAGGCATCGCCACGAACAGCTGCCGTTTGCACGAACGGCTCAATCCTGTCCAAGGTATCCTCGAGGCAACTTATGTCATCGGTGCCGGACACGTTGAACCGTTTCACGGCGTCCTTCGGCTCCCTGATGGCCAAGCGATATCGAGCATCGGCACGCGGCACATTCTGCCTCCTGGCAGCTCGCTCGATGACGGGGTCGGCAGCGCTGTCCATGGAAGCGTGTGCCTGCTCCTTGGCGGCTTTGAACAGCTCGTAGGCGGCGTACATCGGACGAAGGCGATCGACGTCATCGTCGCCCCCTAGGAATCTGGCTCGCGCGACTTTCCACTTTGCATACGTGGCGGCAGAAAGGACATCCCGCAATGATTTGTTGTCAGGATTGAACTTCGCGCGATGAATGGATGGCCAAAGCGTCAAGCCGCGAAAGAGGCCGATATCTGCACCGACAACCAGCCCCGGCGGGCCGAGAACCACGTCAGATTGCGCGATCCTGCTTTCGATTCCAGACGCATTGAACTTCATTCCCTCCGGCAAGAGCGGGAACGTCCCGAGAATCCAGACCTTCTTTTCGCCGCGCGTGAATTCCCAGATGGGGGGGGGCCGATTGATCCGCGCTGACCACCATGGCGCCCAAGGTCCTGACAGGCCCGGAAGCAGGTACGGCAGCGGGCTGGTTCGCAGCAGCAGTACCCGTACCGAGAGCGAGCGAAAGTGCCGAGCAACAAATCCAAGCTTTCATGTCAACTCCACTCCATTCAGTCGATGCAAATGACGCGATCAGCACCGAGATTCGCACGAGGATCGTTGAAGAACAGCTCACTGACCTTGAGGATCCTTTCCTTATCCAGATACGGGAAGTCCATCGTTCGGCCATAGTGAGTTCTGGAGTACTGCCAATACATGATCTTCTCCGCGATGACTTCCTCGTACCTCATGAAGAGGGAGAGCGTGGAACGGTAGTCCAGATGAACGAAGTCATTGTTGGGAGGAGATGGCGCTGATGTCGCGAGCGGCAGCGCTGCATCAAGCATTGATGAAAATACCGTGTTGAAGCGCAAGGACGTCCTCGATGGCATCGATACCGCCGGGAGAACACGTGACAACGTCTTCCTCGCGAGCGCAGCAGTTCCAAGCATGACGTTGAGGGGCCTCCCGCAGAACGGAATCAAGTAGGTGTCCCTTTCGTTCTTGAAAACGTCGGGCATGATGATGACGGCCGCGCCATCCTCCAGACCGCGAATGGCTATCGCCATGCCAGCACGGGTGTCATGTATGACGCTTACGTTCGACTGCTCGTCGCCATAGAGGCACATATGCAGCCTATCGAAGAGGTCATTGCCTGCATGGGTCGCCGGTGCCCCATAGAAGACCAGCACGTTCCGCTTTGACCGGAGCGTTTCCACAAGACCGATGATCGATAGAACGTAGTGACCAAAGTGCGGAATGGCGACCAGCAGGCCGCGGCCATCGTCAGGAATGTTGTCCAAAGTAGAGTAGTCCGTCCGATCAAGGCCATTGAGGCGAGACAGAACGTGGGACTTGTCGAGGCTCCGGAACCTTCGCGCCATTATCAGTTTCTGAAGGTACCAGTGGTAGTAGGCACCAAGACGAACATTGGATCGAGAGCAAGCGTTTCGAATCGCTTCAACCTCATGCTGAGACAACGAGATGTCCAAATACCGATCGAGCGTCTGCATGTGCCCGTCCAACAGTTGAATAGGCCATGCCATTGCGACAAGTAGGTTGCTGGCGATCATCGATGCCCCTCTTCCGATCCAGCGAGACTGCGTTGCACTTCCACCACACGCCGAAGGATCGCGTGAACTTCTTCGGAAACCTCCGACATGGGGTATGCACACATCATGGCGGAGTGAAATGCTCGCAGTCGGGCGCGGGCGTGATTCGATCGACCCGTGCGCCCTCTTTGGACCTGTCCATCACGAAGCAACCACTCCTCCCCAAGGCCTTCACACGCGACCAGGTAATCGTCGATTAGTCGGAGGATGGACGACGGGCCCACCGATGATCTGCAACTCTCGAATCGCTCGCCCATCCAGGCATGCACTGAGTACCGGTACCTGTTGTTTGCGACGACCTCAAACGCTGACAGGTAGTGCTGCCTGCCGTTCCGCTCAACAAGAATCGGTGCGTCAATTGCGCTTGTCAGCTGGTCGGAGAAGACGACTACGGGATGAGCAGAAGACTCGCCGCCAGTGCTAAGCAAGGGCAAGAGACTCCGGCCTGAAAGGCAATCGCGAACCAAGGGAGCAACGATAAGCGGGGGGGGGTTTGACCGTGTGAGCCAGCCTGGAATGGCACCTAGCAGTTCACGCGTCGAAGGAATGACGTAGAGGCTCCGCGCTCTTTCCGAAGCGAGCTTGCGCTCGAGTTCGGCGAGCAACGATGTCCCAACAGAAGTGGCAGTTCGATCCGTTGTATGCATGATCTTGGCGCATCTCGTTGACTCGAATTGGAAGCGCGACGTCCTTGTCGCGCCTCCACCCGCCTTACTTCGCGTAGTTGTTTGAACCGCAGCAGTCACTCGCGAAGACGCCATTTGGCTTCGCCGGCGCCTCGATCGGCAAGAAGTTGTCTACCTGTTCGCCGACCGCGGCATTACTGCTCAGCTGAGCTTCGATGGAGCCAAAGTCCATTGCAATTGCATTCCATCTCACTGTTCCTTTTGTTGGCTAGATGCGCCTGCAAGGCGCCAGCTTGGGATACCCCAAGCTGTGACTAATGACTCATGAAAGTCGACTTTGCGTCCATCAGAGAATTCCCAACGACACCGAGATAATTTCTGAAGCGCCGTTTGCGGCACGCTCCGATCACCGGGAATAACGCTTCATGTGCAGACTCACCATGCTGGAGAGTTCGCCGCTTCCACGAGAAGCACATCATCAAGTTCGATTGTTCAATCGCATGGGCCGTGAAAAGCTCCGGGTCTCCGGCGACGTCATAACTTGGCGGTCAGCAGACAAGCTGCACGCGCACCGGGAGGCTCCCGGGCCTGCGGCTGGAGACAGGCGTCGGCCGAAGGCGACCCAGCGGGCGGAATCGGTGGGCATACCGTCACCGCTGGTAAGCGGGGGGAGGGGGGCGGCGAGGCCACCCCCGGAAGCGGCCTGGCTAGCCGCGCCACGGCCATTCACCCGCAAAGCGAAAGCGGAATCCCGGTATTCGGACCGTTTTGGCATCGCGCTGCAGTGGCGTGCCGGGGCATCATTCCCGATCACGATCCGCCTGGACTTCCGCATGAGCACCACCCCCGACTTCGCCGCTGGCCAGCTCTGGCGCTGCACCGGCCGCACGCCCGCCGAGACGCCGACGCTGCTGATCAACCGCGTCGACCAGCATCCGCTCGGCGGCGAGATCTTCCACGTCACCGTCCGCAACGTGAAGATCCGCCACCCGGGCCTGCCCTCGGGACTGCTGACCGAACTGCCGCACCTGCCGGTGACGCGGGCGACGCTGGAAGCCAGCGCGATCAGCTACGAAGGCGACCAGCCGCCCTACCCGGCCTATCTCAAGGGCTATGCCGAGTGGAAGCAGGCCTTCGATGCTGGCAAGGCCGGCTCGTTCGGCGTCAGCCTGGCCGACGTGCTGCGCATCGTCGAGCAGGGCCTGACCGGACAGGCACCGCGCTGACGCCGCAACGGCGCAGGAAACGCGGCCAAAAAAAAAGCCCCGCATCGGCGGGGCTTTTTTCATGCGCGCAACCGGATCAGGCGAAAGGATCCTGCAGCACAATGTTGGCGTCACGGTCCGGACCGGTCGAAACGATCGCCAGCGGGCAACCGGCCAGCTCTTCCAGCGCGCGCAGGTACGCACGCGCAGCGGCGGGCAGCTTGTCCCACTCGGTGACGTTGTGGGTGTTCTCTTCCCAGCCCGGGAACTCCAGGTACACCGGCGTGCACTCTTCCCAGCCGGCCGCGTCGAGCGGCGCGTACTCGGTGCGCTTGCCGCGGTACTCGTACGCGATGCAGATCTTCAGCTTCTCCATGCCGTCGAGCACGTCGAGCTTGGTGATGCACAGGCCGGTGATGCCGTTGACGGCGACCGCGCGACGCAGCGCGACGATGTCCATCCAGCCGCAGCGACGCGGACGGCCGGTGGTGGCGCCGTATTCCTGGCCGCGGTCACGCAGGCCCTGGCCGACGTCGTCGTCGAGCTCGGTCGGGAACGGACCACCGCCCACGCGCGTGGCGTAGGCCTTGGCGATGCCGAGCACATAGTCGATCGCATCCGCGCCGACGCCGGTACCGGCATACGCGCCGCCGACGGTGGTGTTGGACGAGGTCACGTACGGATAGGTGCCATGGTCGATGTCGAGCAGCGAACCCTGCGCACCTTCGAACAGCACGCGCTTGCCCTGCTTGCGCAGCTCGTGAAGGATGCCGGCGACGTCGGACTTCATCGGCTCTACGTACTCGCCGAAGGCCAGCGCCTCGTCGAGCGTCTGCTGGAAGTCGACTGCGTCCACGCCCAGGTACTTGGTCAGGACGAAGTTGTGGTAATCCATCGTGCTGCGCAGCTTCTCGGCGAGCTGCTGCGGGTAGTGCAGGTCGGCGATGCGGATACCGCGACGCGCCACCTTGTCTTCATACGCCGGGCCGATGCCGCGGCCGGTGGTGCCGATGGCCTTGCCGCCGGCGGCCTTCTCGCGGGCCTGATCCAGGGCGATGTGGTACGGCATGATCAGCGGCGTGGCCGGGCTGATTTTCAGGCGCGAACGCACTTCCACGCCGTTGCTTTCGAGCTCGCCGATTTCCTTCTTCAGCGCAGCCGGGGACAGCACCACGCCATTGCCGATCAGGCACAGCGCATCGGGGCGCAGGATGCCGGACGGAATCAGGTGCAGGACGGTCTTCTTGCCGCCGATGACGAGGGTGTGGCCGGCATTGTGGCCACCCTGGAAGCGCACGACGGCGCCGATCTCCTTGGTGAGCAGATCGACGATCTTGCCCTTGCCTTCATCGCCCCATTGGGCACCGAGAACGACGACTGACTGACCCATTGCCAAGCTCCTGACTGCGTTGCATTGAGAACCGGCGCGAAGGCCGGGCTGTCGCGGACGCCCCATCGGGAGGGTCCCGCAAACAGCAAGAAAGCCGGCGGGGCGCTGGGCCCCGTCCGGCTTTTGTGCATTATCCGGGTTTTAGGGGGCCGGGGCCACCCCGAAAGCGGGATTGGACAGATTGGGTGCGGTCTTCGCGCCGCCGTCACATGGCTACAGCCGCACCAGCCACAACGACAGCAGACCCAGCCCCACCACGACCGCCCCGACCACGCGCAGGTGGCGGTCCGGCAGTGCGTGCAACTGCTCGGCGGCGCGCTTCCACCCGCGCGGCGCGACGAAGAGGAACAACCCCTCCAGCACCGCCACCAGGCAAACCGCCGACAACAGTTCCAGCAGCATGGTTCAGGTGCGCCTGGTCAGCGGTCCGACTTGAGGTACTGCAGGAACGGATCGTCGCGGTCGAGCACGATCACGCCTTCGCCGTCAGAGAACGCCTTGCGGTACGCCTCCAGGCTGCGCTGGAACGCGTAGAAGGACGGATCGCGGTTGGCAGCCTGCGCGTACAGACGCGTGGCCTCGGCATCGCCTTCACCGCGCAGCTTCTGCGCATCGCGCTCGGCCTCGGCCACGATCACCAGCTTCTCGCGATCGGCCTGGGCACGGATCGCCTGCGCCTGCTCGACGCCTTCGGCGCGAAGCTGGCTGGCGACCTGCAGGCGCTGGCTGCGCATCTGGTTGTAGACCGAACCGAGCACGTTGCTGTCCTGCGGCAGTTCGATGCGCTTGATGCGGATGTCGACGATCTTCACGCCGAGCGTGGCCGCACCGACATTGATCGCATCGAGCTGCTTGCCGATCACCGAAGTGCGATCGCCGGAGACGACCTGCTGCAGCGTGCGCGCATTGATCTCGTTGCGCAGCGAGTCCTTGATGATCGGCGCCAGGCGATCGACCGCGGTGACCTCGTCACCACCGGTGGCGCGGTAGAACGCGCGCGAATTCTCGATCCGGCCCAGCGCGAAGAAGTCGACGCTGACGTTCTGCTTGTCGGCGGTCAGGTAACGCTCCGGCTCGGCATCAAGCACCTGCAGGCGACGGTCGAACACGCGCGCCGTCTCGACCAGCGGCCACTTGAAGTGCAGGCCCGGACCGATGTCGGTGCGCACGACGCGGCCGAGGTTGAGCACGATCGCGGTACGGCCTTCGGTGACCACGAACATCGAGCCGAGCAGCGCGAACAGCGCGGCAACCACGGCGGCAATCCAAAGGGAGAATCTCATCGCGTCACCTCATCGCGACCGGTCGGCCGGGTCGGTCGTGCGCCGCGACCGCTGTCGCCGGGCTCGGTGGTAATGGTCGGGGGCAACAGGTCCGGCGTCAGCAACGGTGCACCCGTCGAGGCCGGGCCGCCGCGCTTGTCGGGCATCGGCACGTAGATCAACTGGCGCGAATCGCCGCCGATGATCTTGCGGTTGTCGCTCAGCACTTCCTGCAGCGTGTCCAGCCACAGGCGCTTGCGGGTCACGTCCGGTGCGGCCTTGTACTGCTCGACCAGCAGCGAGAAGCGGTTGGCGTCACCTTCGGCGCGGGCAACAGATGACGTCTTGTAGCCTTCGGCCGCGGTCCGCACGCGCGATGCTTCACCGCGTGCTTCCGGCACGACCTGCTTGGCGTAGGCCTGGGCCTGGTTGATCGCGGTGGTCTTGTCGGCGGCGGCGCGCTGGACTTCGTCGAACGCGTCCTTGACCTCGTCCGGCGGACGCGCATTGGGCAGGTTCAGCTCGGTCACGACCAGGCCAGTTCGGTAGTCCTGCAAGGACGCCTGCAGGCGCTGGCGCACAGTGACGGTCAGCTCCGAACGCGCGTTGAGCACGGTGTCCAGGTCGGAACGGCCGACCTGTTCGCGAACCGCACTCTGCGCGGCTTCCTTCAACACGCGATCGGCATCGCGCGAACCGAACAGGTACAGCTGCGGATCGCCGATGCGGTACTGCACGTTGATCTCGACGTTCACCATGTTGGCGTCACGGGTGAACACCGGCACGGTATCGCTGTAGGCGTTGCTCTGGGTGGCGTTGACCTTGGTCACGCGCTCGATCGGCCACGGCGCCTTGAAGTGCGGGCCCGGCTGCAGCACGCGCGAGAACTGGCCGAAGCGCAGGACTACGCCGCGCTCCTGCTCGGTCACCAGCACGAAGCAGTTGAACACCAGCCACAGGCCAACGGCTATGCCGACCCAGCGCAGGATGTTGCCGCCACCGCCCGCGCCGCCGCCGAAGAGGCCACGCAAGGGGTCGAGCAAGGCATCCAGGCCGCGGCCATTGGGTCTGCGCCGCGGGGTTCGACCATTCGAACCGCCGGAATTGTCACTACCGGGTGTATTCCAGGCCATGCCTGCTCCAAGAAGGGGATACGTCCGCTACCGCGTTCAGCAATGCGGGCGTGGGTCGATTCTAGGTGGGGGTGCGACGGGGCTCAAGCAAGGCGAAGCCCCGCTCAGGCGGCATCATCGCTCGCTTCGGGCGGCAAAAGGGGCCTGAGCACCTCGCCGTGCGCCTGTACGAACAGTCGCTGGGCATCGGCCAGTGCCAGATCCACGTTGATGACCCAGCCGTGTTCGTCGTGGTCCTCGCCGCGGACCGCGCCCAGCTCGTGCAGGCGTGCACGCAGGCGCGCGGCCTGCGGCGGCAGGCGCAGCTCGCCGCTGACATGGCGCAGTTCCAGCGCTTCGGCCAGGCCTTCGCGCAGCAATTCCAGGCCGCGGCCATCGCGCGCGGACAGCCATACCCGCATGCGGCCTTCGGCCGGGCGGTCCAGGCGCGGCTGCATCGGTTCGTCGCCCTCGCTGCCATCCCCGCCATTCCCGAGCTTGTCGATCTTGTTGAATACCAGCAGCTGCGGCAGGTCGCCGGCGCCGATGTCCTTGAGCACGGAGTCGACCTGGGCGATGCGCTCGTCGCGCAGCGGATCGGCTGCGTCGATCACGTGGATCAGCAGATCGGCCTCGCGCGCTTCCGACAGCGTCGAGCGGAACGCAGCCACCAGTTCGTGCGGAAGATCGCGGACGAAGCCGACGGTATCGGCCAGCACCACGTTGCCGCCCGACAACTCGATGCGACGCACGGTCGGATCGAGCGTGGCGAACAACTGGTCGGCGGCGTAGGCCTCCGCACCGGTCATGGCATTGAACAACGTCGACTTGCCGGCATTGGTATAGCCGACCAGGGCGACGCGCGGCATTTCGCTGCGCATGCGTGCGCGGCGCATCTGGGTGCGCTGCACTTCGACCTTTTCCAGGCGTTTCTGCAACTGTTCCAGTCGCTTCTGCAGCAGGCGGCGGTCGGTTTCGAGCTGGGTTTCACCCGGGCCACGCAGGCCGATCGAACCACCGCGCTGGCGCTCGAGGTGGGTCCAGCCGCGAACCAGTCGCGTCGCCATGTGCTTGAGCTGCGCCAGCTCGACCTGCAGCTTGCCGTCGTGGCTGTGCGCACGCTGGGCAAAGATGTCGAGGATCAGGCCGGTGCGGTCGACCACGCGGCGCTTGAGCTCGCGTTCGAGATTGCGCTCCTGGCCGGGCGAGAGCGGGTGGTTGATCAGGATCAGGTCGGCGCCGGTGGCTTCGGCCGCGGCCTTGACCTCTTCCAGCTTGCCGCTGCCGATCAGCATCGCCGCGTTCGGCCGGTCGATGCGCGCGGTCAGCACCGCCGCCACCGTGGCACCGGCCGAGCGGGCCAGGTCGGCGAACTCCTCCAGCAATCCCTCGTCCGGCGGACCGCCGGCATGGGGCTGGATCAATAGCGCGTGTTCGCCTTTGCGGGATCTTTCAAACAAGCGGGGTCATGCCTGAGCGGGGGACAGGATCACAAGATGGGCATGGCAGGCCTGTCAAACAAGGGCCATCAGACCAGGACCATCAAACCAGGCCATCGCATCAGGGCGCCGCGGCAATGGACGCCGGTCCCCGCCGATATGGCAGGGATGCAGGCGGAGATGGCCGACGGATCAGGGCTGAAGCCCCTACCCGGCTTACTCGGTCTCGTCGGCGTGGCCTTCGCCTTCGCCCTCGGAAGACTGCACGTAGCCGCCGCCCGGCCCGACGCGGACATTGCGCGCCGGCACGACGGTGGAGATCGCGTGCTTGTAGACCATCTGGCTCACGGTGTTGCGCAACAGCACCACGAACTGGTCGAACGACTCGATGGTGCCCTGCAGCTTGATGCCGTTGACCAGGTAAACCGAAACCGGCACGCGTTCGCGGCGCAACGCATTCAGGAAAGGATCCTGCAAAGATTGTCCCTTGGACATGGTGTAGTTCCCCAACTCGTTCTAGTTATAAGGGCGGCGGTGGCGAAGCCGGCCGCAGTCGCCGGAAACCTGTCCCCACAGCGGCGACCGGGTCCGATGGTAGCGCAAAGCCCCCGGGCGCACCCGCACAGGCTGCACCGATCACACGGTTCAAACGCCCATGAACTTTGCCCTGGCCTGCTCCAGCGCGGGGCGCTGCAATTGCGGGTCGAACCATTGCGCGTCCAGCTCTCCGCGCAGCCAGGTCAGCTGGCGCTTGGCCAGCTGGCGGGTGGCGAAGATGCCCAGCTCACGCATCCGTGCCACCGGAGTGTTCCCGTCCAGATGCTCCCAGGCCTGGCGGTAGCCGACTGCGCGCAGGGCCGGCAGCTCCAGCGGCCGCGGTTGCGCGGCCAGTTCCGGCAAAGCCCGCAGCGCCCTGACTTCGTCGAGGAAGCCGTCGGCCAGCATCTGGTCGAAGCGGCGCTCGATGCGCGCGTGCAGCAGCGCGCGGTCGTCCGGTGCCAGCACCAGCTTGAGTACCCGCAGCGGCAGGCGCGGCACCTGCGCGCGGTCGCTCCGCCAGTCGCTGATGCTGCGGCCGGACAGCCGGTAGACCTCCAGCGCACGCTGGATCCGCTGGGCATCGGTGGCATGGATGCGGGCCGCGGCAACCGGGTCGATCGTGGCCAGTTCGGCGTGCAGTGCCGCCCACCCCCGCTCGCCCGCCTCGGCTTCCAGCTGCGCACGCGTGGCCGGGTCGGCCTCCGGCATCGGCGACAGACCCTGCAGCAGCGCATGGAAGTACAGGCCGGTGCCACCGGCGAGGATCGGCAACCGACCCCGGGCGACGATGTCGTCCAGGGCCCGCCGCGCGTCCTCGGCGAACTCGGCGGCCGAGTACGGCTGCCAAGGCTCGCGCAGGTCGACCAGGTGGTGCGGTACGCGGGCCAGTTCTTCGGCGCTCGGCTTGGCCGCGCCGATGTCGAGCCGGCGGTAGACCAGGGCCGAATCGACACTGACGATCTCGCCGCCGTGGCGCTGCGCCCACTCCAGCGCAAGCGCGGTCTTGCCCGAAGCGGTCGGGCCCATCAGGGCAATCGCGATCGGGCGCGAATCAACAGGCATAGCACGCAGGCATGGCGCGGCACGGATGTAGCGGAGGCGTAGCCTCGCACAGGCACCGGCCCGGCGGAACCGTTGCCGTGGCAACCGTGTCGCAATGCAGCATCGACACAGCGCTCCACAGTTCCTGTGGGCAAGCACTGGGGCAAGGCTGTTGATAACGTGCTCCACGCCTTTGGCCGCAACGCTTCCCGGGTGTTTGTCGTTTTTTTGGCCAGGCCTTTCGCGCTGTCCACAAGCCCTGTGGACAAACCTGCGGACAGTGATGTGTGCAGATGCCGGACAGGCTGCTGCGACGGGGCCTGCGCCATGTTGGCGAAAAATTGACCGGCGAAATTTGTTGACTTGGCGCACGGATTGGGCATGCGCACAAGAATGCGCGGGCGAAGCTCCAACCTCGATGCGACATGACAAAAATCGTCAGCAAGCAGGTCGTTCCCGCGCCGTCATGCACTCTATCCACAAACCCTGTGGACAAGCCTGCGGACAGTTGTGTGGAGACAACGCTGCGCGCCTTGCTGCACAAGCAATGCAAGAGGGGTGGCGAACAATTGACCAGCGAAAAAGGTTGACTTGCCGCGCCGGTTAGGCATCGCAACCGCCGGGCATGCTTCTATCCACACCGCCTGTGGACAAGCCTGCGGACAGCAGTGTGGAGTGAGTGCTGCGGGCCTTGCAGCGCAAGGGACGCAAGAACAATGGCGAAGATTTGACCAGCGAAAAACGTTGACTTGGGCGCGTCGCGCGGCTACTCGTCGTCGGGCCACTTCGGCATCGATGGCGCGGATTTAGCTCGCGGCAACTTCTGCGCCGACAGCGCGCTCCACACTTTCAGCGCATCCACCGTCGCGGCGACATCGTGCACGCGCACCAGCCTGGCACCACGCTGCGCGGCAATGAGGTGCGCTGCCACCGAGCCATGCACGCGTTCGAGCGGCTGCGCGCGCCCGGTGATGTCGCCGATGGTCTTCTTGCGCGAGAGCCCGGCCAGGACCGGCACGCCGAGTTCGGCGAAGCGCTCCAGCTGCGCGAGCAGCGCCAGGTTGTGCTGCGCGTCCTTGCCGAATCCGAAACCCGGATCGACGACGATGTTCTTCTTCGCGATGCCGGCCATCTCGGCGGCGAAGATGCGCTCGGCGAGGAAGCGATGCACTTCGGCGACGACGTCGTCATACTGCGGCAACTGCTGCATCGAACGCGGCTCTCCCTGCATGTGCATGAGCACCACCGGCACGCGCAGGCTCGCCGCGGCATCGAGCGCGCCTTCGCGACGCAGTGCGTAGACATCGTTGATCATGCCGGCACCGGCCTGCACGGCCGCGCGCATGACCTCGGGCTTGGAGGTGTCGATGCTGATCGGCAAGGTCGTTTCGCGGACCAGGCGCTCGATCACCGGAATCGTGCGGCGCAGCTCTTCCTCCAGCGGGACTTCATCGGCACCGGGTCGAGTCGATTCGCCACCGATGTCGAGGATGTCGGCGCCCTCCCCTGCCAGCTGCAACCCGTGTGCGACGGCCGCTTCCAGCGTCTCGTGCGCGCCGCCGTCGGAGAACGAGTCCGGGGTGACATTGACGATGCCCATCACGCGCGTGCGATCGAGCACCAGCGGACGGCCGTTGCAGTCGAGGGTGAGGGTGGTGTCGAACATGCGCGGGGTTCCTGGGGACAGTGCTTGCGCAGGTTAGCCCGGGGGCGGTGCTGGCGGAACCTCTGGCTGCGGTCAGGTCCTTCGACTTCGTGCGCTACGCTCAGGACGAACGGGATCACTCACTCACCGTTCGTCCTGAGCGTAGCGCCGCAGGCGCGAAGTCGAAGGACCAACGCGCCCGCCACAAAAGAAAAGGGCCGGGAATCACCCCGGCCCTCTCATTGCATCGTCATCCGACCCGATCAGGTCTGCGCCGCAGGCCCGCCGATCGCACCCGGGCGCTCGCCGTCGTCCTTCGACGTCTTGCCCGACTTCGACCAGTCGGCCGGCGGGCCCGGCACGCGGCCGGCCATGATGTCGTCGATCTGGTGCGCGTCGATGGTCTCGTACAGCAGCAGCGCATCGGCCATCGCGTGCAGCTTGTCGAGGTTGCCCTTGAGGATCTCGGTGGTGCGACCGTAGGCCTTGTCGAGGATGTCGCGGACGACCTCGTCGATCTTGCGCGCGGTCTCGTTGGAGACGTTCTTGTGCTGCGTCACCGAGCGGCCCAGGAACACCTCGTCCTCTTCCTCGCCGAACGTGATCGGACCCAGCTCGGACAGGCCCCACTTGGTGACCATGTTGCGCGCCATCTTGGTCGCGCGCTCGATGTCGTTGGAAGCGCCGGTGGTGACCTTGTCGACGCCGAAGATCAGCTCCTCGGCGACGCGGCCACCGTACAGCGAGCACAGCTGCGACTCGATCGCGGTGCGGTTGTAGCTGTACTTGTCGCCCTCGGGCAGGTACATGGTCACGCCCAACGCACGACCGCGCGGGATGATCGTGACCTTGTAGACCGGGTCGTGCTCGGGAACCATGCGACCGACGATGGCGTGGCCGGCCTCGTGGTAGGCGGTCAGCTTCTTCTCGTCCTCGCTCATCGCCATCGAGCGGCGCTCGGCGCCCATCAGGATCTTGTCGCGCGCCTTGTCGAAGTGCTCCATGCGCACGTCCTTGGCGTTCTCGCGCGCCGCGAACAGGGCCGCCTCGTTGCAGAGGTTGGCCAGGTCGGCGCCGGAGAAACCCGGAGTACCTCGGGCGATGGTCATCGGCTCGACATCGTCATGCAGCGGCAGCTTGCGCATGTGCACGCGCAGGATCTGCTCGCGGCCCTTCACGTCCGGCAGGCCGACCACCACCTGGCGGTCGAAACGGCCCGGGCGCAGCAGCGCCGGGTCGAGCACGTCGGGACGGTTGGTCGCGGCGATCACGATCACGCCCTCGCCACCCTCGAAGCCGTCCATCTCGACCAGCAACTGGTTGAGGGTCTGCTCGCGCTCGTCATGACCGCCGCCGAGGCCGGCGCCGCGATGGCGGCCGACGGCGTCGATTTCGTCGATGAAGATGATGCACGGCGCGTGCTTCTTGGCCTGCTCGAACATGTCGCGGACGCGGCTGGCGCCGACGCCGACGAACATCTCGACGAAGTCCGAGCCGGAAATGCTGAAGAACGGCACCTTGGCTTCGCCGGCGATGGCGCGGGCGAGCAGGGTCTTGCCGGTACCCGGCGGGCCGACCATCAGCACGCCGCGCGGGATCTTGCCGCCGAGCTTCTGGAACTTGGAAGGGTCGCGCAGGAACTCGACGAGCTCGCCGACTTCTTCCTTGGCTTCATCGCAGCCGGCGACGTCGGCCAGGGTCACCTTGACCTGGTCCTCGCCCTGCAGCTTGGCTCGCGAGCGGCCGAAGCTCATCGCACCCTTGCTGCCGCCTTGCTGCATCTGCCGCATGAAGTACACCCAGATGCCGATGAACAGCAACCAGGGCAGTACGTTGATGATGATGTAAAGCAGCGACGGCCCGCTCTGCGGCTGGGCCTGGTCGATGGCGACCTTGTGCGTGAGCAGGTCGTTGATCAGGTATTCGTCACCGGGGCTGTAGGTGACGAACTTGCTGCCATCCTTGCGCTCGCCGTTGATGGTGGTCCGATCTTCGCCGATCTTGACCTCCTTCACGCGGTCCTGCTGCACCTGCTGCACGAACTCGTTGTAGGCCAGCGTTTCGCTGCCTGCCGCGCGCGGTCCGAACGCCTGGAACACCACCATCAATACGACGGCGACGATTACCCAGAGCAGCAGATTCTTGGCCAAGTCGTTCATCAATTCCTACCTGTCGCCCTCATGGCGTTATTGCAGCGGGGCGGCGCCTGGGCGCCTGTACATCTCGGAGTTGTCGCACATTACTTCATAACCGCGCGCTTGCCCTGTGCCAGCGCGTACACCTCGGGCGAGCGCTTTCGCGACGCCTCCGGCTTGCGGATCACGACCTTGTCGTAGCGCCGCCGCAGTTCCTTCACGTACTCGTCGAACCCCACCCCCTGGAACAGCTTGATCAGGAAGTTGCCGCCGGTACGCAGGTGCTGGTCGGCGAAGTCCATGGCCAGTTCGGACAGGTACATCGCCCGCGGCATGTCGACCGCATCCACACCGCTCTTATTGGGGGCCATATCCGACAGGACAAGGTCCACGCGCTGGCCTTCCAGGGAAGCCACCAGCTGCGATAGGACCTCATCCTCCCTGAAATCGCCATGAAGGAACTCGACCCCGGCCAGCGAGGGCATTTCGAGGATGTCCAGGGCGATCACCCGGCCGGGCCGGGCCGGATCCATGCGGTCGAGCTCCCCGCGCAGCCACTGCGACCACCCGCCCGGGGCGGCACCGAGGTCGACCACCACCATTCCGGGCTTCAGCAGCCGGTCACGCTCGACCAGCTCCTCGAGCTTGTAGGCGGCGCGCGAACGCAGCCCTTCCGCCTTGGCCTTCTTCACGAAGGGGTCGGAAAAGTGTTCCTTGAGCCAGCGCTGGCTGGATTTGCTGCGAGTCGCCATGGGGCGTGGGGGCCGGCGTGATTGGGCCGTGGGGCCCGTGGGGGTGGTCATGATACCCTGCGCAACCCACCCCCAAGCTTCCCGTGCCCCAATGCAGACCGTCCTGACCGCCGCCCAGACCCGTTTCCTGCGCGGCCAGGCCCATGATCTGAAGGCCATGCTGCAGGTTGGCGGCAAGGGCGTGACCGAGTCGCTGATCGCCGAAGTCGCCCTGGCCCTGGAACACCATGAGCTGATCAAGATCAAGGTCGCCGCCGAGGACCGCGAGGCCCGCGACGCCATGATCGACGACATCGCCCTGCGCACCGAAGCCGCGCTGGTGCAGCGCATCGGCCATACCGCGATCCTGTACAAGCCCAGCCAGGACCGTCGCCAGATCGTGCTGCCGCGGGCCTGACCTCACACGGCTACTGAGTCGCCGATGCAGCTCAACCTCGAACATCCGGACCAGTCGTTCTACCTGCGTGCCGCCGACGGCACTTCGGCGCTGGTCAACGATCGACGCCTGTTCGCCAGTTTCGTTCTCTCGCCGGACCAGCTGATCGAAGACTGGCCGGTAAGCGCGGTCAAGGCGATCACGCCGCAGGATCTTGAACCGGTGTTGGCGTTGGAACCGGAAGTGATCCTGCTCGGCAGCGGCGCGACCCAGGTCTTCCCGACCGCCGCGGTCATGGCCGCCTGCCTGGGCCGCGGCGTCGGCCTGGAAACCATGACCAATGCCGCCGCGGCGCGCACGTTCAACGTGCTTTCCGGCGAAGGCCGTCGCGTGGTGGCGGCATTCGTGTTCGAACGGACGCCCTGACGGCCCATCCGTCATCCCGGCGCACGCCGGGACCCAGGCCGTCAACGCATCCGCTCCACTACGTCATCCCGGCGAACGCCGGGATCCATCTTGACGTTGCTGTGGCCTCCCCAGGCTTCCGCCTTCGGAGCGGCGTCGTCCGCAGGGGCGGG
>NZ_JBDGKK010000012.1:0-110013 GCF_057656415.1 Lysobacter sp. Soil_C_59
GCCGGGCCGGGGATTGCTCCGCCCCTTAGTCAGACATCCTGTCTGATGCGGGGCGTGGGCCATCCATGGCCCACTGCTGCGCAATCCCCGACCCGGCGGGCGACGCTCCAGCATTTCATTGCCCGGTCTTCGTCTGTGGCCCGTCATTCCCGCGAAGGCGGGAATCCATGGACGCTGCCGTTTTGCCGTCATCCCCGCGAAGGCGGGGATCCAGCGTCGTCACTCCGGTCACAACCGGTACGCAACCGCCTTCATCAGCTTCGACGCCGCAGCCATCAGGGTCGGCACCGGCATCGGCAGGATGCGCGCACCGGCGGCTTCGGCATTGTCGGCATGGCGGGCCTCGTCGGCCTTCATCACTTCCAGGATCGCGCGGCTGCGCGCGTCGGCGGCCGGCAGGGAGTCGAGGTGTTCGTCGATATGCGCCTCGACCTGGCGTTCGGTCTCGACCACGAAGCCCAGGTTCCAGCCGTCCCCGCGCAGGCCGGCGAGTGCGCCGATGGCGAAGCTGCCGGCGTACCAGATCGGGTTGAGCAGGCTCGGACGGCTGTCGAGTTCGCGCAGCCGGTCGGCGCACCAGGCCAGGTGGTCGGTTTCTTCCTGTGCCGCCTCGAGCAGGTGCTCGCGCGTCGCCGGATCGCGCGCGACCGCGGCCTGGCCGCAGTACAGCGCCTGCGCGCAGACTTCGCCGACATGGTTGATCCGCATCAGGCCCGCCGAGTGCTGGCGCTCGTCGTCGTCGAGTTCGATCTGCGCGACATCGGACGATGGATTGGCGCGCATCGCGGCAGGGGCGCCGAACACGGTGTCCAGCGCACGTTGCGTGTCGGTGAGGAAACGGTCGAGTTGCGTGAGTTCGCGTGTCGTGTCCATGGCCGAAGTTTACCCGGTCGCGACCGAAGCGGCCGATGAAGGCGGCGCCTCGACCAGTCCCGCAAGGAATTCGAGCGGATGCTGCACCAGCACCGCGGTGCCGGAGCCCAGATGCAGGCGGCAACCGATATTGGCGCTGAGCAGCCGGGTGGCGCCGGATTCGTGGAGTTGCTCCAGCAGCGGCGCGCGGAACCCGTCGGCGCGCTGCGGTTCGGCCAGCATCTGCACGCCGGCGGCGCCGCAGCAACCCAGGCCGCGATCGAGTTCGATGACCTGCAGGCCGGGAACGGCCGACAGCAGTCGCCGCAGCGAAGCGACAGAGCGCACGACATTGCGCTGCGTGCAGGGCAGGTGCAACGCGACGCGTTCGTGGCAGTGGCGCCAGCGCAGCGCCGTGCCGCGGGCGCGCACCTGTGCCTCGAGGAATTCGATGGCGTCGACCACATGCGCCGCGCCATCGAGCGATTTCGCCACCGATTCGTGGCAACCGCTGGCGAGTGTCAGCACCGTCTCCGCGCCGGCGAAGGCGTCGCGGTTCTGGCGCGCCAATGCCGCAGCGGCTGCCTCGTTGCCGGCATGCGCGTGCACGCTGCCGCAACAGTTCTGCGCGGTCGGCTCGGCGATCTCGATGCCCATGGCGGCGAAACAGTCGACCAGACCCCTGCGCAGTCCGGCCTCATAGGGTCGGGCGACGCAACCGGTAAACAGCGCGATGCGGGAATCCGTTCGCGCGCCGTTTTCGCCGGCGACCCAGGCCGGCGGGGCCGGCAAGCGTCGCCAGTGAGCCGGCAGCCAACGGCGGACCTGCCGGTACAGGCCCAGCAGGCCGGCCAGCAGCCGGGGCCGCCGGACCAGGCTCTCGATGCCGCGCTGTTGCCAGCCAGGCAGGCGTCGCTGCCGCTGCCTGGTGCGCGCCAGCGTGAGCAATTGGCCATACTGCACCCCCGCCGGGCAGACCGATTCGCAGCTGCGGCAGCCCAGGCAGTGGTCCAGGTGGGCATCGCCGGCCGCGGTCGGTTCGATGGTTCCCACGGCCCAGGCCTTGGCCAGGGCGATGCGGCCGCGCGGCGACTCGCTCTCGATGCGGGCCGCTCCGTAGGTAGGGCAGGCCGGCAGGCACAGGCCGCATTGCACGCAGCGGTCAGCCAATGCCACCAGGGGGTCAGGCTGGCGCGGGGCAGGGGGCGAGGCGGTGGCTGGCATCGAGGAAATGCTAGCACCAGGCTTGTTGTGTTCAGTCCGGTGGGTTGCGCGGCCCCGCCTGGCCCGTTATGATTCCGCTTCTTTCACAGCGCGTGGCGAAATTCCGCGGTTCGGCCCAGCCGGATTGCCTGCGGAATCAGCCCGACAACGCACACACCAGACACGTCATGAAGACTTTCACCGCCAAAAACGAGACCGTCCAGCGTGACTGGTACGTGGTCAACGCCGAGGGCAAGACCCTGGGTCGCCTGGCCTCCGAGCTCGCACGCCGCCTGCGCGGCAAGCACAAGCCGGTTTTCACCCCGCACGTCGATACGGGTGACTACCTCATTGTGATCAACGCCGAAAAGATTGCCGTCACCGGCAACAAGCTCGCCGACAAGCAGTACCACCGCTTCACCGGCTACATCGGCAACCTGAAGACCGAGACCCTCGCCCAGGCGCTTGAGCGCCACCCCGAGCGCGTCATCGAGACCGCCGTCAAGGGCATGCTGCCGAAGAATCCGCTCGGCCGTGCCATGTACCGCAAGCTCAAGGTCTACAAGGGCTCCGAGCATCCGCACGCCGCCCAGCAGCCGCAGCAGCTGGATATCTAAGAGACATCACATGGCAATCCAGCAGAACTACGGCACCGGCCGCCGCAAGTCCTCCACCGCCCGCGTGTTCCTGCGCAAGGGCGCTGGCAACATCGTCGTCAACCAGCGTCCGCTGGATGAGTTCTTCGGTCGCGAGACCGCGCGCATGATCGTGCGCCAGCCGCTCGAGCTGACCCAGTCGACCGACAAGTTCGACGTCGTGGTCACCGTCGCCGGCGGCGGCATCACCGGCCAGGCCGGTGCGATCCGCCTGGGCATCGCCCGCGCGCTGGTCGAATACGACGAAACCCTGAAGTCCGAGCTGCGCAAGGCTGGCTTCATGACCCGCGACGCCCGTGAAGTCGAGCGTAAGAAGGTCGGCCTGCACAAGGCACGTCGCGCTACCCAGTTCTCCAAGCGCTAATTTCTGCGCTAAAATTGATTGCATAGCCCCGTCGCCAAGCGGTAAGGCACCTGACTCTGACTCAGGCATTCGGTGGTTCGAATCCATCCGGGGCTGCCATATCAAACAAAGAACCCGCCGCAAGGCGGGTTTTTTGTTGCCTGCGTGTCTGGTCTGGTGGCCGCGTTACGTACTGGGGCTGGTAATGGGGACGTATTCACGCGGGGTAGGAGCGAGCTTGCTCGCGAAGTGCGCGACCGTCGCATGACCGCTGTCGCGAGCAAGCTCGCTCCTACAATGCAAAGCCCCATCGCGTCGTGTATCGCGTGGCGGTTACAATTGAAACTAATGCGCTCGCGCTCGAATCTGGAGTTTCGATGAAGCTTGGTTCCCTGAAGGAAGGTGGTCGTGACGGCACGCTGGTCGTGGTTTCGCGTGATCTGTCGCGCGCCGTGCGCGCCACCGGCATCGCCGAAACGATGCAGCGCGCACTCGAGGACTGGTCCAACACCGCTCCGCGCCTGAACGCCCTGTACGACGCCCTCAATGCCGGCAGCGCCGACGGCGCGTTCGACGTCGACCTGGCCGCGCTGGCCGCCCCGCTGCCGCGCGCCTACGAGTTCGTCGATGGTTCGGCCTATCTGCCGCACGTCGAGCGTGTCCGCCGCGCCCGTGGCGCCGAAGTGCCGGAGAGTTTCTACAGCGATCCGCTGATGTACCAGGCAGTCAGCGCCGGCTTCTATGGCCCGCGCGATCCGGTGCGTGTGCCGAGCGAGGACTATGGCATCGACCTGGAAGCCGAAGTGGTGATCGTCACCGACGACGTGCCGATGGCGGCGACGCCGGCGCAGGCGGCCGCGCACATCCAGCTGGTCGGCCTGGTCAATGACGTGTCGTTGCGCAACCTGATCCCGAACGAGCTGGCCAAGGGCTTCGGCTTCCTGCAGTCCAAGCCGCGCTCGGCACTGAGCCCGGTGTTCGTCACCCCCGACGAGCTGGGCGATGCCTGGCAGGACAGCAAGGTGCACCTGGCATTGACCACGCACATCAATGGCGAATGGTTCGGCGCACCGGAAGCGGGCGTGGACATGCAGTTCAGTTTTGCCCAGCTGGTGGCGCATGCGGCCAAGACCCGTCCGCTTTCGGCCGGCACCATCGTCGGTTCCGGCACGGTCGCCAACGAGGACACCTCGCTGGGTGCCTCATGCTTCGCCGAGAAGCGCACCGTCGAGACGCTGGAGCATGGCAAGCCGCTGACGCCGTTCATGAGCTTCGGCGATGTGGTCCGCATCGAGATGCTGTCGCGCGATGGCGAAAGCGTGTTCGGCGCGATCGAGCAGCGCATCGAGCGCGCCGGCTGATTATTTGCAGAAAACGCAGCGGGGCATCCCGCTGCGTCGAAGTCGACCAGCGCCGCACGAGGCGAGGAGAGGGGACGTGGCAGAGCAATTGCGGCTGTATTCGTACTGGCGCTCCAGCGCGGCCTATCGCGTCCGCATTGGCCTGAACCTCAAGGGCCTTGCCTACGACACCGTGCCCGTGCACCTGCTGCGCGAAGGCGGCGAACAGCACACACCGGCGTTCCGCGAGGCCAATCCGCAGGGGCTGGTGCCGGTGCTGCAGCACGGCGATCGCCTGATGCGGCAGTCGGTGGCGATCCTGGAGTACCTCGACGAGACCTGGCCGCAGCCGCCGCTGCTGCCGTCCGCGGCGCGTGATCGCCAGCGCGTGCGCGCACTGTCGCAACTGGTCGCCTGCGACATCCATCCGCTCAACAACCTGCGCGTGCTGCGTTTCTTCGACCGCAGCTGGCACGTGCCGCAGCCCGAGCGCGACAACTGGGTGCTGCACTGGATCGAAGAGGGCTTCACTGCCCTGGAAGCGATGCTGGCCGACCATCCTTCGACCGGTCGCTTCTGCGAAGGCGACCTGCCGACCCTGGCCGACTGTTGCCTGGTGCCGCAGGTGTACAACGCGCGCCGATTCGGCGTCGACCTGGCGAAATACCCGACGATCGTGCGGATCGAGCAGGCCTGCCTGGCGCTGCCGGCATTCGATGCGGCACGGCCGGAGCGGCAGCCCGATGCGCCGGAGGAAGTGGCGGCCTGACAACCAGGTAGGAGCGAGCTTGCTCGCGATTGGGCGCTACCGACGCGCGATCGCGAGCAAGCTCGCTCCTACGGGTGGCGCGGTTACTGCGTAACCGCGTCGTAGACCTCGGCGTAGGGATCGTGCTCGCCGGTGGAGCCTTCCGAGAGACGGAACTTCAGCGACAGACCTTCGCGCGAGTCGGCGGCCTTGAGCGCTTCTTCCATGTCGATCCTGCCTTCCTTGTGCAGGCGGAACAGGCACTGGTCGAACGACTCCATGCCTTCTTCCAGCGACGCTTCCATCGCCGGCTTGATCTCGTGCACCTGGCCACGGCGCATCAGGTCGCGCACGTGCGGCGTGTTGATCAGCACTTCCGCCGCCGGCAGGCGACGACCGTCGCTGCCCACGACCAGTCGCTGGCTGACCACCGCGCGCAGGTTCAGCGCGAGGTTCATCAGCACGTTCTTGTGCGCGGCCTCGGGGAAGAAGTTGAGGATGCGCTCGAGCGTCTGGTCGGCGTTGTTGGAGTGCAGCGTGGCCAGGCACAGGTGACCGGTTTCGGCGAAGGCGATCGCCGCTTCCATCGTGGTCGCGTCGAGGATTTCGCCGATCAGGATCACGTCCGGCGCTTCACGCATCGCGTTCTTGAGCGCGTTGTGGAAGGCGTGCGTGTCCAGGCCGACTTCGCGCTGGTTCACGATCGACTTCTTGTGCTTGTGCAGGTACTCGATCGGATCCTCGATGGTGAGGATGTGACCGGAGATATTGCTGTTGCGGTAGTCGATCATCGACGCCAGCGTGGTCGACTTGCCCGAGCCGGTGGAGCCCACGATCAGCACCAGGCCACGCGGGGCCATGATGATGTCCTTGAGCACCTGCGGCAGCTGCAGTTCCTCGATCGACGGAATAACGCTGCGGATGGCACGGATCACCATGCCGACTTCGCCGCGCTGCTTGAACACGTTGATGCGGAAACGGCCGGCTTCGGGCAGGGCCAGGGCCATGTTCAGTTCGAGATCGCGCTCGAACAGCGGCACCTGCCCCTCGTCCATCAGCGAGTAGGCGATCTTCTTGACCATGCCCGGGGGCAGGCCCGTATTGCCCAAGGGGTACAGCCGGCCTTCGACCTTGATGTACACCGGCGCGCCAGTCGTCAGGAACATGTCCGACGCATTCTTTTCCGTCATCAGCTTCAGGAAATAGCCGATGTCCATACTGCAACCCCTTTTGTGACCTACAGCCAGACCGCAACGGCGTGTACCGTTGCAACCTCGCCAGCGGCTTCCGACAATGGCCGGGCATCAAACCACAAGGCACGGCCTCCCCAATGCGCCCAAGCTTCGCACAAATCCGTTTCCATCTGCTGGCAGCAGTTCTCGCTTCCGCACTCTCCGCCTGCGCTTCGCTGCCGCCACCGACCAGCGAGCTGGCCGCCGCCCGCCAGGCGGTGACCCGGGCCGAGGGCGCCGACGCCGACCAGTACGCGCCGCAGGACCTGGGGGTCGCCCGCAATGGCCTGAGCCAGGCCCAGGCGGCAATGAGCTCCGGCGACGAGGACGCGGCGCGCAGGTTCGCCCTGGCCGCGGCCGCCGACGCCGACCTGGCCTGGGCCAAGAGCCGGGAAGCCCTGGCCACTGCCGAGGTCAACCAGCGCCGCGGAGAAGTCAGCCAATTGCGCCAGCGCCTGCAGGGAGAGCAGCCTTGAACCGTCTGTCCGTACTGGGCCTGGCCCTGCTGGTCGCCCTCGCCGCGGCGCCGGCCGCCGCCGCCGACAATCCCGACGCCGCCCGTCTGTCGCAACGCCTGACCGCGCTCGATGCCGACCCCCAGCTCAATCCGTTCGCCGCCTACGAGCGGCTGGCGGCACGGCAGGCGGTCGACACCTTGAACCAGGCCGCCAAGCGCGACCGCGCGTCGGCCCTGTACGTGGCCGAGCGCCGGGTCCAGGTGGCCGAAGCCATTGCCCGCAGCGATGCGATGCAGCGCGAGATCGATCGCCTTGACCGCGAGCGCAGCGAACTGCTGGTGGAAGCCAGCCGCCAGGACGCCGCCCGCGCCCGCGCCGAGACCGAACGCCTGCGCCTGCAGGCGCAGATGCAGGCCGAGGAAGCCGAGCGCCTGCGTGTGCAGAGCGAGGCCGACGCGGCATCGCTGCAGGACGTCGAGACTGCGCTGAAGGGCGTGGCCGGCGCCCAGACCGCCCGCCTCAATGCCGCCCGAGACCGCCAGGCCAAGCTGGCCCGCGAAGAGGCCGAGCTCACCACGGGTGGCAAGCTGCCCAGTGCCAGGCGCGACAGCCGCGGCGAAGTGTTTGCCTTGCCGAAGGACAGCTTTGCCTCGGGCAAGGCGGCCCTGAGCGGCGGCGGCGACACCACGGTCAAGACCGTGGCCGCCTACGCACAGGCCTCCTCGTCGCCGGCGGTGAAGATCGAGGCCACGGGCAGTGATGCCAAACTGGCCCAGCGCCGTGCCGAAGCGGTGCGCGATGCACTGGTCGCTGGCGGCCTCCCGGCCGGCAGGATCCAGGCCTCCGGCCGCAGCGGCAAGGGCGACCGTGTCGATGTCGTGGTCCAGTCCAAGTAACCCGGCAAGCTAACGGAAATTCAACTACCGGGCGCCCATTCACAGGCGCCCGGAGACCCTCGCCAAGCTGACTGCGACGGAGTGCGCGAAGTCGCCAGATTCAGGCACGTGGAGGCCTTGCCGACCGCAAATGGGAGGAGTAGGGTCGGTTATCCAAGCGGCCTGTTTTCCGCTTGGCGATGAGCCAGGTCGATGACGCCAACAGCCCTTGCGCAGGATCCAGCCGCCCCACGCTCCATGGTGGTCGGCCTGTGCGAAGCCGGCCCATTCCCGAGTGATCTGGTCCCGACCGATTTCGTTGTACCCCACGACCCCGCTACGCCCTGGTCTCACGACCGGGGCGTTTTCGTTTGCGGGGCCTTCCGCATGGTCCGCGGCCGCCCGGCCACGGGATCACGAAACCGCTGAAGGAGGCTTTACATGTTCGAAGAACGACCGCAGCCAGAGATCGACGCACTGATGAAGAGCAACCCGGAATTCAAGCAGCTCTATCAGCGCCACAAGGATCTCGACAAGAAGGTGATGGACGCCGAACTCGGCGTACTGCCTATCGATGACATGACACTTGCGCAGATGAAGCGCGAAAAGTTGGCTGCGAAGGACCGCCTGGTCCGCCTGTACGACACTCAACATCACTGAGTCTCCTCACCTCACCACTTCCTCGCCGCGGATGGCGACTTCCTCGTCGGTCTCTCCATCCGCGTCTCCCGGAACCGGGGCGGCTGCTGGCAACGGCAGCCGCCCCGGTGCGAAGGAAAGCGGGGCGTCTTAAACTCCCCGCATGACAATCCATCAATCCGTACTCGAACTGGTCGGCGCCACGCCGATCATCAAGGCTCAGCGCCTGGACACCGGCGTCTGCGAGCTCTTCCTCAAGCTTGAATCACAGAACCCCGGCGGCTCGATCAAGGACCGCATCGGCCTGTCGATGATCGAGGCGGCTGAGAAGGCCGGCCGCATCAAGCCCGGCGACACCCTGGTGGAAGGCACGGCCGGCAATACCGGCATCGGCCTGGCCCTGGTGGCGCAGCAGAAGGGCTACAAGCTGATCCTGGTGGTCCCGGACAAGATGAGCCGGGAAAAGATCTTCAACCTCAAGGCGATGGGCGCGCAGGTCGTGCTGACCCGCTCGGATGTCGCCAAGGGCCATCCGGACTACTACCAGGACCTGGCCGAGCGCCTGGCCCGCGAAACCCCGGGCGCGTACTTCATCAACCAGTTCGGCAACCCGGACAATCCGGCCGCGCACGAGTTCGGCACCGGGCCGGAGATCCTCGAGCAGATGGCCGATGTCGGCGGCGTCGACGCGGTCGTGTTCGGCTGCGGCAGCTCGGGCACGATGACCGGCCTGTCACGCTGCTTCGCCGCGAAGTCGCCGCACACCGAGCTGGTGCTGGCCGATCCGGTCGGGTCGATCCTCGAGGAATACATCAACCGCGGCACGATCTCGGAGAAGTCGGCCAGCTGGATGGTCGAGGGCATTGGCGAGGATTTCCTGCCGCCGATCTCCGACTTCACCCGGGTCAAGCAGGCCTACGCGATCACCGACAAGGAAAGCTTCCTGACCGCGCGCGAGCTGCTGGAGAAAGAAGGCATCCTCGGTGGTTCGTCGACCGGCACGCTGCTGGCCGCGGCGCTGAAGTACTGCCGCGAGCAGACCACGCCGAAGAAGGTGCTGGTGTTCGTCTGCGACACCGGCAACAAGTACCTGTCGAAGATGTACAACGACTACTGGATGCTCGACAACGGCTTCCTGGAGCGCAAGTCGAGCGGCGACCTGCGCGACCTGATCCTGCGCCCGTACTCGCAGCGCGACACGGTCGTGGTCGGGCCCAACGACCTGCTGGTCACGGCCTACCAGCGCATGAAGCTCTACGACGTATCGCAGCTGCCGGTGATGGACGGCGACAACATCGTCGGCATCGTCGATGAAAGCGACGTGCTGTTGCACGTGTACGGCGACGAGGCGCGCTTCCGCGATCCGGTGTCCACAGCGATGGTGAGCAAGCTCGACAAGATCGACGTCAGCTCGCCGATCGAAACGCTGCTGCCGGTGTTCGACCGCGGCCACGTCGCGATCGTGGTCGACAACGACAAGTTCCTCGGCCTGATCACGCGGATCGACCTGCTCAACTTCCTGCGCCGGCGCGTGCAGTGATGAACGCCGCGGCGGCGAGCGAGCGCTGGCTGCCCGGCGACCGGTTGCCCGATGTGCGCCTGCGCGCGCACGACGGCAGCAGCCAGACGCTGCATGCCGAATTCGCCGGTGCGCCGCTGTGGCTGGCGACGCCGGTCGATGCAGCGGCCGCCCGCGCGCTGCCGGCGCCGCCTGCGGGCGTGATCGCGCTCTGCGTCGGTGCCGATGCCGCACTCCCGCCGCCGGCGCCGTGGCAGGCCTTCGCCGCCGATCCGCGCTGGTGCGCGGCACTTGGCTCCGGGCTGTTGTGGGAAGCCGATGCGAACCTGCGATTGCAGGCCTGCCACGCATTGCCACTGACCGTGGCGCCGATGTCGCCGGTCGCGGCGCTTGCGCTGTCGTCGTCGCAGACCGGGTTGATCGCACCGATCCTGCAGGTACCCGATGTATTCGAGCCGGAGCTGTGTGCGGCGCTGATCCGGCATCTGGAGATCGATTGCGGCGGTGGCGATGTCTCGGCGGTGCTCGTGCTCGAGGACGGCCAGCAACGCCTGCAGGTCGATCCGTCGATCAAGCAGCGCCGCGAGGTCATCCCGCGCGATCCGGCGCTCGAGGCGCGCATGCACGAGCGGCTGATGCGACGCGCGCTGCCCGAGATTGCGCGGGTGTTCAATTTCGAAGTGCGCCGGCGCGACCCGTTCAAGCTGCTGGCCTATCCACAGGGGGCGGGCTACTTCCGCGCCCACCGCGACAACGAGACCCCCGATGTCGCGCATCGACGTTTCGCGCTGTCGGTGAACCTCAACCAGGGCGACTACGACGGCGGCGAATTCCGCTATCCGGAGTTCGGCCTCAGCCGGTTCTCGCCGGCCACCGGCGCCGCGCTGGTGTTTTCGTGCTCGATGCTGCACGAGGTGCTGCCGGTCGAGCGCGGCACGCGTTATGCGATGACCACGTTCCTGGCGTGATGTCGCGCCCCGTGGGGGCGCACCTCAACCTCGAGGTCGCAGGCGCTCAAGCAGATGCGCCTGACCCGTCTGCGCGATCGCACGCTCTGCCCATTGCAGGCCTTCGGCGATGGCGTCGGCGTGCCGGCTCGCCGCAGCGGCCAGCTCGCGCCGGCGCGCGTCGGCATCGAAGTGCACCGCATCGTCCTTGGCGTAGCGACTGAGCAGGCTGGACGCGGCGATCCGCCGGGCCCAGTCCGCGGGCACCGCCAGGCCGTAGTGCGCAGCCAGCTGCGCGGTTGCGCCGGCCGGGTCGGCGATGACCCGGGCGAAGTCGAGGTCGAGCAGACGTGGAGCGATGGCCGGGTCGCTGGCCAGGCGCTGCCAGCGCAGTTGCTCGGCCAGCCAGGCCCGGGCCAGGCGCTCGCCATCGGTGGTCGCGCTGCCGAGGTCGAGCGACTGCAACCGCAGCGGCTCGGTGTCGAACACGCCGGCCTTGAGCTGCTCGTCCCGGAGCATGGTCGCCAGCCAGGTCTGCAGATCCACCCACAGCAGGCAGGCCCGGCCGCCGCTTTCGGCCAGCAGCGTCGGTGCCAGGGTCGTAACCACGCTGGTCGGCTTGACCACGACCGCGGCGGTGTCGGCGAAGCCGCGGGCGAGCAGGGATACCACCGGGGACCGCCACGAGTCGGTGGCCGGGTCTCCCCGGCCATGGGCCAGAGTCAGCAGGGGCAGGGGCTCGCGCAGGCCGAGCACGCCCGGGATCAGGTCCAGCAGCCGGCTCACCAGCGAGGAACCGCAATGGCCGATGTGGAACAGCCAGTGCAGCGGCAACCCGTCCGGCCGGTTGGCCGCCGCGGCGTCGACCTCGGCCCGTGACAGCACCCAGCCGGAGACCTCGCGGTGCTGCATCGCCCGGCGGTCGAGGAAGCTGGCCCGCTGGTAGTCCCCGGGCTGGAAGTGCAGCACCCAGGCCTGTCCCTGAACGGGATCGAAGGCGAACAGCGGATACGCTGCATTGCGACTGAAGTCGCCTGGCAGGCGGCTGGGAGCAGTCATGGGCGATGTTAGAATCGGCGGCCGCCCATGCTAGCGGAACTGGAAGGACTTGATGACTGATAGACACGCCGGAGGCGGGGCCCACAAGCCCGGTCTGGGGACGCTTGCGATCCACGCCGGGCAATCGCCGGACCCGACCACGGGTGCGGTGATGACGCCTATCTATGCCACCTCCACCTATGCGCAGGCCAGCCCGGGCGTGCATCAGGGCTTTGAGTACTCGCGCAGCCACAACCCGACCCGCTTCGCCTACGAGCGTTGCGTGGCCGGTCTGGAAGGCGGCAGCCGCGGCTTCGCGTTCGCTTCCGGCCTGGCGGCGACCTCGACCATCCTGGAGCTGCTCGACTCGGGCAGCCATGTCATCGCCATGGACGACGTCTATGGCGGCACCTATCGCCTGTTCGAGCGCGTCCGTCGTCGCTCGGCCGGACTGGATTTCAGCTGGGTCGACCTGAGCGACGCGGCAGCCTTCGAGGCGGCGATCCGCCCCGAGACCAAGATGGTCTGGATCGAAACGCCGACGAACCCGCTGCTGAAGCTGGTCGATATTGCCGCGATCGCGGCGATCGCGCGCAAGCGCGGTTTGATCGTCGTGGTCGACAACACCTTCAGCTCGCCGATCCTGCAGCGCCCGCTCGAGCTGGGCGCGCACATCGTCATGCACTCGGCGACCAAGTACCTCAACGGCCACTCCGACATCGTCGGCGGCATGGCCGTGGTCGGCGATGACGCCGAGATCGCCGAGCAGATGGGTTTCCTGCAGAACGCCATCGGCGGCGTGCAGGGTCCGTTCGACAGCTTCCTGGCGCTGCGTGGCTTGAAGACGCTGCATCTGCGCATGAAAGCGCATTGCGAGAATGCGCAGGCGCTGGCGGAGTGGCTTGAGGGCCATCCGGCAGTGGAGAAGGTGCTCTATCCTGGCCTGAAGTCGCATCCGCAGCATGAGCTGGCGAAGCGGCAGATGGATGGGTTTGGCGGGATGGTGAGCATCTACGTCAAGGGCGGCGAAGCGGCCGCGCGCCGGATGATGGAGCGCTGCGAGCTGTTTGCCATCGCCGAGTCACTGGGTGGCGTGGAAAGCCTGATCAATCATCCGGCGATCATGACGCATGCGTCGGTTCCGGCGGAGCGGCGGGCGCAGTTGGGGATCACCGACAACCTCGTGCGTCTGAGCGTGGGCGTGGAAGACCTCGCGGATCTGACCGCCGAGCTGGAAACAGCGCTCTCCAACTGAGATGAAGTTCGCGCAGCAACTTGGCATCAGCAAGGACTTGCTTGCACTGAGGGTGCTCACCTGGGTCCGCGGGCACGCATGGTTGCGTGCAGCGTACCGTGTCGTCCCGCAGTCGCTGCGCAGCGAGCTACGGCAGTCGCTGACGGACGCGTCAGGCTCGAACACTACATTCAAGCGGACGCCGGCCTGGGACAAGGTGCCGCCGGTCAGGAGTGGTGAATCATTCCAGGCCGGCCGCGCCGAATCCACGAACGCCGGCGTCAACATCTACGCATACTTCCGTGGCCAGTTCGGATTGGCCGAGGGCGCGCGGTTGTACACGCAGGCCTTGCTGGATGAAGGCTATCCCGTCGCGCTGCACGATATCGAACTCGACATCCCGCACGGATTCGGTGACCGGGCCATGGAGGGGCGATTCACCTCCGATGCTCCTCACGATATCCACCTTCTGTTCGTCAATCCTGATTACCTCGCCGAAGCGATCGACAAAGTCGGGCGCAGCAAGTTCGAAAGTGGGTACGTCATGGCCTGCTGGTTCTGGGAGCTCGAACGCATCCCGGATGCCTGGCTGCCTGCGTTGGATCAGGTCGACGAAGTCATGGTGGCGTCCACGTTCGTCGAGGATGCCTTCCGGAAGATCACGTCAAAGCCTGTCCTCAACGTGCCCATTCCCGTCGGCGAAGTCGACGATAGCGGACTGGAGCGTGCCGACTTCGGCCTCCAGCCAGATGCCTTTGTCTTCCTGAGTACGTTCGATTTCAATTCAAGCATCGAGCGCAAGAATCCGTTTGCTGCGGTGCAGGCATTCCAGGCGGCGTTCCCGCCGGAACGGCGCGACGTCCAGCTCCTGGTCAAGTCGAGCAATGGCCATCGCTATCCCGAGATGTTCCTGCGGCTGCTGTCGGCGGCGGCGGCCGATCCGCGCATAGTCGTACGCGACGAGATCATCGATCGCAGACACCTGCACGCCCTGCAGCGCTGCGTCGATGCCTACGTCTCTCTGCATCGCGCCGAAGGCTTCGGATTGGGTATGGCGGAGTGCATGCGCCTGGGCAAGCCAGTGATAGCCACCGGCTGGTCGGGCAATGTCGATTTCATGAGCCGGGAGGACAGTTGCCTGGTCGACTACCAGCTGCTTCCGCTCGCCGAGGGCCAGTACCCCTTCTGGGAAGGGCAGCGCTGGGCAGAACCGGATATCGTCCAGGCTGCAGCGTACATGCGGCGCCTGGTCGACGAGCCGGGCTATGCGGCCGCCATCAGTGCCAGGGCCGGCGCACGGATCAGGCAGACGCTCTCCCCGCATGCGGTGGCCTCGCGCCTGTCTGCACGGCTCGACGCGATCCGGCTCGCGCGCAGTGGCGCGGTCGCCGACGCCAGAGTCGTGGAGCGATCCGGGGATTGACAGGCACTTGTGGTGCGCTCGACCGGATGGCTGCCAACGCAGCGTCCGATTTGGATAAAGACAGGAACCCATGAAATCAAACTCGAACCATCCCGCCGGTATCGGCGAGCTCTTCGGCAGCCTGTGGCGCAACCGCGAATTGGTCGTGAGGATGGCCAAGCGCGACGTCATCGGACGCTATAGCGGCTCGGTGCTCGGCTTGGCGTGGTCATTCTTCAATCCGCTGTTGATGCTGGCCGTCTACACATTCGTGTTCTCGGTCGTGTTCAAGGCGCGGTGGGGTGAAGGTGTTCAGGAAAGCAGGACTCAGTTCGCGATGCTGCTGTTCACCGGCATGATCGTGCACGGCCTGTTCGCCGAGTGCCTCAACCGCGCGCCGACATTGATCCTGTCCAATGCAAACTACGTGAAGAAGGTGATTTTCCCGCTGGAGATCCTGCCGTGGATATCCTTCGGATCGGCGCTCTTCCATGCGGCAATCAGCCTGCTCGTGCTGCTCCTCGTGCAGTTGACGATCAACCAGCAGCTCCCCTGGACCGCCGTGCTGTTCCCGCTGGTGCTGGTCCCGCTGATCCTGGCGACCATGGGGCTCAGCTGGTTCGTCGCTTCGCTGGGCGTCTACATTCGCGACGTGGGGCAGGTCACGGCGGTATTCACCATGATCCTGCTTTTCATGTCGGGCATTTTCTATCCGATCAGTGCATTGCCGGAAGCGTATCAGTCGTGGATGCGCCTGAACCCGCTCACCTACATCATCGAGGAAGGTCGCAACACGCTGCTGCTCGGAAAGATTCCGGATTTCCAGATGCTCGGGCTGTTCACGGCCGTGGCCCTGCTCGTCGCATGGCTTGGCTTCTTCTGGTTCCAGCGCAGTCGCAAGGGGTTCGCAGATGTGGTCTGAATATTCATATGGATGCGACCAGGCACGGATGAGCGGAGAGCACGATGTCTGAAGAATTCGCCATCGCGGTACGGGACGTATCGAAGTGCTACCAGGTCTACGAGCAGCCGGGTGACCGCCTCAAGCAGGCCATCTATCCGCGGCTGCAGCGTAGCCTTGGCGCCGAACAGCGCAAGTACTTCCGCGAATTCTGGGCGCTGCGGAATGTGTCGCTGACCGTACGTCCTGGCGAGACGATGGGCATCATCGGGCGCAATGGCTCGGGCAAGTCGACGCTTCTGCAACTGATCTGCGGCACGCTGGCTCCCACTGCAGGCGAGGTCGAGACCAACGGCCGCGTCGCGGCCCTGCTCGAGCTGGGGTCGGGGTTCAACCCCGAGTTCACCGGTCGCGAGAATGTCTTCATGAACGCCGCGGTGCTGGGCCTGACCGACCAGGAAATCGCTGACCGCTACGACCGCATCGTCGAGTTTTCGGAGATCGGCGACTTCATCGACCAGCCGGTGAAGACGTACTCCAGCGGCATGTTCATGCGCCTTGCTTTCGCCGTGCAGGCGCACATCGACGCTTCGATCGTCGTCATCGACGAAGCGCTGACCGTCGGCGACGTGTTCTTCCGGCAGAAGTGCTATGCACGCCTGGAGCAGCTGCGTGATGCGGGCGCGGCGATCTTGCTGGTGTCGCACTCGATGCCGGACATCGAGCAGTTCTGCGAGAGGGCGATCCTGCTCGACAACGGAACGCCGAGGTTCATCGGCCCGGCCGCCGAGGCGGCCAAGCATTACTACCTGTTGCACCAGCCGCCGCGTCCGCAGCTCGTGGATGACGAGCGCGATGGCGGCGCCGAGTTGGCCCTGGACGGTGCTGCCATGGATCGCCCGCCGGAGGACGCCTTCCTGGACATTTCGGGACGGGCCCAGGTCAGCGACGGTAGTGCCCGCTGCACGGGCGTCGCTCTACTTGATTCCAAGGGCGCGCCGCGCAGCAGCTTCCAGCAGGGTGATCGCGCGATCTTCTACTTCGAGTTCGACGTGGCCGGCGACATCGGCGTGCCGGTCTGTGGAATGACGATCAGCAACGACCGCGGTGTGATCGTCCATGGCAAGAACAACCTCCAGTTCGCCGACGATGCCCCGACGACGAACGGCCAGACGCGGCGCGTGTCCTGCTACCAGGAGGTAAGATTGGACCTGGCTGCGGGCGAGTACACCTTCGAAATTGGCCTGGCCGCCACCAGCCGCGCGCATTGGGACAACCGCGAACGCTCGCCCTATGAAGCCGAGTTGGGGTATGTGTCGCGGCTCTGCCACATAGCGAATGCGGGAAGTTTCTCGATTCGCATGGGAGTGAGAAATGGCGTCACCTTTCTCACCCATCACGGAGTTGCCGATCTGCCCGGTGCCATCCGGGTACAGATTGGCCAGTAAGTTTCCTTTCCTTCCCCCATGCTCTTCTTCAGGTCCGTCAATGAAATCCTCTGAAACAACAACGCTGGAAGGGATTCGCGCGGATTGCTGGTGTGGGGCAAGCTCGTTCCGTGAGTTCGGTCCGGACTATCTCGAGTGCTTGACCTGCGGAACCCTTGTTTCGCAGAAGGGCCTTTCAAGCGAGAGACTCGTCGTGGTCGACGACGAGTCGGACTTCTATGGAAAGAACTACTGGCTGGGCCATCAGTCGGAAGAGCTTGATCAGCCGGACATCATCGAAAGGACCCGCGCCGATCTTCCGGAGCGCAACCTCTATTGGTTGCGCACGCTTCTGAAGTATCGCTTGCCGGCCGCGCGCGTGATGGAGCTTGGCTGCGCGCACGGCAGCTTCGTTGCGCTCATGCAGCAGTGCGGTTTCCAGGCGTCCGGCGTTGAGATGAGCCCCTGGGTCGTTGAGCTCGGCAAGATGACCTTCGGGATCGATGTCGAGCTGGGGCCGGTGGAATCGCTTGAAGTCGACCCGGGCAGCATCGACGCGATCGTGATGATGGATGTCATGGAACATCTGTCCGATCCGGCAGCCACGTTGTCCCATTGCCTGAGTCTCCTTAAGCCCGACGGCATTCTGCTGGTGCAGATGCCCAATTTCGAGGAGGGCATGCAGTTCGACAGCCTCGTCGCAACGAAGTCGCCGTTCCTCGAGCAGTTGAAAGAGGACGAACACCTTTACCTCTACAGCAAGCGCGCGACTGTCGAGTTCTTCCATAGGCTCGGTGCGGACCACATTGCCTTTGAGCCAGCAGTCTTCGCCCACTACGACATGTGCTTTGTCGTGAGCAGGGCGCCATTGCAAGTGCATGGCCAGGCCCAGATCGACGCCTCTCTGTTGGCGACGCCGCAGGGACGGATCGGCCTGGCGCTGCTCGACATGAAGGACCGGTACGACCGCGCGCCAATCCTCGAGCAGGAGATCGCTCCGCTTCATCGGCAGCTGCACGACCTCTATATCAAAGCCGATGCAGTCTCGAACGAGCGCAACCTTGCGAAGGCGCAACTGGCGGATCTGCAAGGTCACTTCGAAGCGGCGGAGCGCGATCGGGCTGCCCGTGCCGTGGTCATCCAGGACCAGGGTGCGCGAATCTCCGAGCTTGAGGGTCAGATCCATCTGCGGTTGCAGGAATTGAACGAGATCTATGCCCGTATTCAAGCGGGCGCGGGGGAAGAGGTGGCCCCGGCTCCCGCTGCGGCCTCAAGCCCGATTTCGGAAGAGTCTTCCGACACGCAGGAGCGCATTGCATTTATCGAGCGCGACCGCGCGGAGCGTCTCGCCGTGATTCAGGCGCAAGGTCAGCGCATCGCCGAACTGGAAGGAGAGGTGCACCGCCGCCTGCAGGAGTTGAACGACCTGTACCCGGCTTTGGAATCGGAACGGGTACGAGCGGCGGATTTCGAGCAGAGGCTCGCGTCTGCGTCTTCGGACATATCGCGGATCCACGAGGACCTGCAGCAATATTCGTCCGAAGCCCGGAGGAAGGACGCCGAACTGGAAGCGTTGCGGCAACGCTGGTGGTGGAAACTGGGGAGTTTCTTTAAAGCGATATGAGTCATTCGAATGAAAAGCCGGGCGCGTTGGTCCTGACGACGGACCTTCCGTACTTCCCCGGGAAAATGGGGGTGGACTACTTCAACCTGCGCCATCTGGCGCAGCACTACCGAGTGGGCGTGGTTGCGCCGTGCTACGACAGCTTCCCGGAACAGGGCGTGGCGAACCTCGAGTCGTTCCTGAGCGGATCGTATTTCTGGCCGCGCCCGCCGGAGCCGGTTGTGACCATGCTGCCGGAAGAGCCGCGGGCCCAGCTGCGCGGCTGGGTGCATCGTGTTCCCGGTCGGGTACGGCACTGGCTATATCGCCGTCTGCTGAAGCTGGACGGGCAGCCGGCGGATACGCTGGAGAAGCTCTGCATCTTGTCCAATTGCGCCCCGCAGCTGTTGCACGCGATAAATGGTGGGCACTGGCAAGCGGTCGTGCTGATTCAGACCAATATCGAGCCATGGTTGGACTACCTGCCGCCAATGGGCGGCAAGGTTGTGTACTTCCACGATGTCCGTGCCGATTACTTCAATCGCGCCATCAACACGCCAGGACGCCAGCCGGTGAGCCCGGCCGAGGTCGCGGCGGTGCATCAGCAGGAACAGAGTGTCGTGGAGCGGGCTGACGTGGTCGGCTTCGTCTCGGCGCTTGACGAACAGCGGGCAACCCGGCTTTTCAGAATGCGAGCCGAAACCGGCGTCGCCGCCATCTCGGTGGACACCGAGTACTACACCCCCGCGGCTCCGGGCTGGAAGCGCGACAACCGTCGGATCGTGCTGTTCACCGGGCACCTGGCTCATCCGCCGAATGTGGACGCGGTGCTGTACTTCCTGAAGGAAATCTGGCCCAAGGTTCTCGAGCAGGCTCCGGACGCGATATTCCAGGCCGTCGGCATGGTTCCCGCCGAAGCGCTCAAGGCCGCAATGGCCGAGGCACGCCAGTGCGAGCTCCACGCCAACGTGCCGGACATCCGTCCCTACTTCTGGAATGCGAGCGCCTACATCGTTCCGATGCGTTACGGCGGTGGCGTGCGCCAGAAGATCTTCGAAGCGTGGTCCATGCAGGTCCCGGTCGTGTGCACGACGATGGCAGCCGAGGGAACCGGCGCGGTCGACGGCGTGCAGTGCCACCTCGAGGACGATCCTGCGCAATTCGCCAGCCAGCTTGCACTCGCGCTTACCGATCCGGGCTCCTGCGACAACGTAGTCGCAAATGCCAAGGAATACCTGCTCGCGAACAACTCCATTCCGGCTGCCGCACCTGGTTTCCAGAGGCTGGTGGACAAGGCCGTGAGGATCAAGGAGCGCAAACCGTTCAAGCTGCTCTTCGATCTGCGCTGGATGGAGCTTGGCCATGCCGGCGGCATCGAGCAGGCCACCTACGAACTCGTGTCGGCGATCGGACAGATCGACCGTCGCAACGAGTACCGCGTCCTCGCCCCGCGCAGCGCGTGCTGCGAGTGGAGCTTCTCCCCGGAGTTCAAGATCCGGACCCATTACTCCGATCACGCAGAGCGCGAAACAGAAGCGCTGCGCTCGTTGCTGGTCAACGGGCTGGGGGAGAGCGTCGGCAGGTCGCCGATCCTCAACACCGCCATGCGGAACCTGGCCAACTATCGCCGCCTGGATTTCGACATGGTGCACTCGGTGGCCGGTTACACACACCCGGACCTGCTCGGTTTCCCTGGCGTCCTGACGATCAACGACCTGCAGCACCTTCACTACCCGGAATTCTTCACGCCAGAACAGTACGAGGAACGCGAACGGCTCTATCGAACCTCGGCAGAGCGCGCCAGCCACATCATCTGCATCTCCGAGTTCACTCGCCAGGACGTGCACCGCCAGTACGGAGTGCCGCTGGAGAAGATGACGACCGTCTGGATCATCCCCAGTCGCAACGTGTGGCAGGCGATCGAGCCTGCAAAGCGCACGCAACTGCTGGCAGGTCTGGGCATCGACGCTCCCTTCCTGTTCTTCCCGGCGCATTGCTGGCCGCACAAGAACCATGCGCGCCTGGTCGATGCCTTCAGCCGCGCCCTGGATCGACTGCCCCGCGACGTGAAGCTGGTGCTCACCGGCGGAGCGTTCCCGAGTGACCATCCGGCGGCGGCCATGATCCGCGAGCGCGGCCTGGAGTCGCGGATCGTCCACCTGGGCTACCGCTCGCCGCTGGAGATCCGGGCCCTGTTCCAGGGTTGCCAGGCACTGGTGTTCCCGTCGCTGTTCGAGGGGTACGGCATGCCGGTGGCCGAGGCGATCATCGCCGGCAAGCCGGTGCTGTGTTCCAACGCGACGTCCTTGCCAGAAATTGCGGGCGATGCTGCATTGACCTTTGATCCGAAGGACGTCGATGCCATCAGCGACGCCCTCGTCGAGATAACCACCAGGCCCGAACTACGCGCCGCATTGAGCGAGGCAGCCCTTCGTCGCAGGGGGCTGTTCGCGTCACGGCGCAGCGCTGTGCAAACCCTTTCTGTCTATCAGCGCGTCTATAACGAGCTATACGGTGTGAATCCATGAGCAACCTGCCGACCATCTCGATCGTGGTCCCTTCGTTCAACCAGGGACAGTACCTGCGAGAGACCCTGCAAAGCCTGGTTGACCAGGAATACCCTGCGTTGCAGGTCATCATCCAGGACGGCGGTTCGCGCGACGACTCGGTGACGATCGCACAGGAATTCGTGCAGGCGCACCCGGGCATGTTCCAACTGTTCGCCGAGAAGGACGACGGCCAGGCAGATGCCCTGAACCGCGGATTCCGCCGCGCAACGGGAACCATCCTGGGCTTCCTCAATTCCGACGACACGCTCTACCCCCGGGTCCTTCACAGCGTCGCCCGTGAGATCGATCCCTCGCGCGACCGTTACGTCGTCATGGGGCGCAGCCTGTTCACCGGCGTCAACTCGCGTTACGTCGGGGTCGAGCACCCCGCAGAGTACGTCTCGCATTTCGAACACCTTGCAATCTGGAAGCGCGGATACAACACCATTCCGCAGCCGTCGGTGTTCTGGCACAAGGAAGTCAGCGAGCGTTGCGGGCTCCTCGACGTCAACGAACACCACGCACTCGATTACGACCTGTTCTGTCGCTTCAGCAGTCGTTACTGGATCCACAAGGTCGACGAGTTGTGGAGCACCTATCGCATGCACGACGAATCCAAGTCGGCGCAGCGGACCGAAGCGGAGGTGCTGGAGCTGTCGATCGGAGTCAGCCGGAAGCACTGGGGCAGCTGGTTCTCGCCGCTGCGCTGGCGTTGCGAGCTTTCGCATTGGGCGTACCGGAAGCACTTCAGTGACCACGCCCGCCACCATGCGCGCAGGGCCGAACAGGCGTTCAGGCAGCGCAAGCTGCTGTCGGCGATGTGGGAACTGATGATGACCATGCTGTACTCGCCGAAGATGGCGCGGGACAGGTTGCTTTACGGCTGGCTGTCCCAGCGGGTGCCGGGCCTGCTTCGCAAGGTGGTCACTCGGGATACCAGCTTCCACGGCCAGCACACTGATGGCTGGATCGGACCGAGTTTCATCGCGCAGCTGGAGGTTCCGAGCAACGCGAATACCCTTCGGTACAGCTTGGAGCATGTGCCGCAGGTGCGGCATGACAGGTTCGAGGTCCAGCTCGTGGTGGAAGGGGCGGTCGTGGACCGCCGCTTGCTTGACGATCCTGGCCAGTTCAAGCTGGCTGCCGACGTCAGCGCGCTGCGGGGAAGGCGTGTCAACGTCGAAATCAAGAGCGGGTCTTATTTCGTCCCGCGCGAGATCATGGGGCTCGACGACAATCGCGAGCTCTCGATCAAACTTTCCGAAGTCACGTTTGAAAAACAATGAGGTGGGGCATGTCATCAGGGCGGGGCTGGCATAGTTTCAAGCAGTATGTTCGCAGGTGGACCTCACGGGACTCCGCAGGGGGAGTCGACGGGGCCGAAGCATGCGAGGAGCTTCGTGACTACGTGGCTGGCATCGATCAGTTCAATGCATCGCAGCCCAACGCGGCGATGCTCAACGACATTCGTGCCTACAACCACCTGATCGTCGGCGAGTTCGACAAGATCGTCAGACTAAAGGGGACCTGCCTTCTGGACATTGGTGCCTCGCCGCATGGCTATGCCATGGAAAAGTGCTTCGAGCGCGGCGTGTCGCGTTACGTCGGCATCGGCCTGGACATCGACGCCGCGGAAGACAGGAAGGTCGGCGACAGCCACGGGCAGTTGCGTTACATGAACGCGCAGGAGCTGGATTTCGCGGACGAGACGTTTGACGCTGTCGTGTCGATGTCGACGTTCGAGCACATAGCGGACGTGCCCAAGGCATTGAGCGAGATCCATCGCGTGCTCAAGCCCGGCGGAAAGGTGTTGCTCAGCTTCGAGCCCCTGTGGACGTGCGCCTACGGCCACCATCTGCATCACTTCGGCGCCATTTCCAGCCTCGTGCCGCCGTGGGCGCACCTGGTCTGGGATCGCGAGCAGATGGTTTCCTACCTGGGGGACAAGTGGCCGACCGACGCGCCCATCAGCCTGCAGGACGCGATCGAGTGGACGTATGACAGCGATGCGATCAACCGCGTCAGTATCTCGAAGATGCGCGAGCACTTTCATGCCTGCCCGATGCACGTCGAATGGATCTCGCCGATGAAGCACGATGCAGGCGATCTCGCGCTGTTGTCCGAGGCGCAGCTGGTCACTGGGTTGACGTCGGAGGACCTGAATACGAAGGGTCTGTCCGTCCTCCTTAGCCGGGCTGCAAGCTGACCCGCCGTATGAAGATCAGTGTTGTCACGCCCTCGTACAACCAGGGGCAGTTCATCGGCAGAACGCTTGCGAGCGTGTCGCGCCAGCAGGGCGTCGAACTCGAGCATGTCGTTTTCGACGGTGGTAGCACGGACGCGACGGTGTCCGTGCTGGAAGCGTTTGGTCATGGGGTCCGATGGGTTTCTGAACCGGACCATGGCCAGGCCCATGCCGTGAACAAGGGTCTAAAGGTCGTTGATGGCGAGATCGTCGGTTGGCTGAACTCCGATGATGTCTACTATCCGGGCGCCCTCGCCCGTGTGCATGCCTACTTCGCCGCCAATCCGGATGTCGACGTGGTCTACGGCATGGCCGATCACATCGATACCGACGATGTTCCCTTTGAGTCCTACCCGACCGAAGACTGGAACCGGGAGCGGCTGGCGCAGACCTGCTTCATCTGCCAGCCCGCGCTCTTCATGCGCCGCAGCGTTGTGTTGACCCACGGCCTGCTGGATGAATCGCTGCACTACTGCATGGACTACGAGTACTGGCTCCGCCTGGCCGAGGCCGGCGTCCGTTTCGCGTATTTGCCCGAGAAGCTTGCGGGTTCGAGACTATATTCTGACAACAAGACACTCGGTGCTTCTATCGCGGTGCATCGCGAGATCAACAGCATGCTGAGGCAGAAGTTCGGGAGAGTTCCGGAAGGCTGGCTGTACAAGTACGCGCATGTTGTAGTTCGCAGCCGGGTAGACCAACGCCGTCATCCCGTACGATTTGCCCGTGAGACTGCCGCTCGCACACTGCTTGCGTCGTTGCGCTGGAATCGAGGCATCAGCGGCTCCCTCCTTGTGAGACTTTTTCCCAGGTGGTTCTCGGCGAGGCCTTGACCCCGCCTTAAGGCCCATCTGAAGAAGGTGGACGAGCAGGCGTACGGGACTATTTTTCCGGTACCGTTGGGCCCACGGTGCTCACAGCCGCCCAAATGGGCCCCGACGCGGGCAGCGGCCTTTTTGTACGCCGGACAGGCAGGCCCCGCAGCCCCGTCGAATGCGGCTCGCGGCCACCGGCGGCAAGTACTCCCGCGCGGGTTCCCCCGGGGGGCGGGAACTAATATCATAGCCGGTCATTTCGGGTCCATCCCCAGGAAGTGTTCATGAAGCGAGTCCCTCGCGGGTTTCTGGCGTCCTTCGGTGCGAGCTGTCTGGTCCTGGTCGTTGCCTGCAATCAGGCGCCGGCTCAGGCGGCTGCGAGGTCGCGTGCAGTTGCAGTGGCCGAGGTGACTACGTCGTCGAACATTGATGGGCTGCAGCCCGAGCACGCGGCAACTCTGGCCGACGGCATCAGGACGGATGTCCGAAAGCTCGGCAGCGCCTTCGTTATTCTTAGAGTCATGGAGTAGCGTCGGACAAATCCCGGCATCCGTAGGGCCCGACGCAACGTGGGCGCCGCTGCCGAGAACGACGAGACATGGAAATGGGGAAAGTGTCAATTAAGGCGATTGTCGACGCGACGCACCGGGCAAGTGGTGAAGACAGCAGCGGCGTTCGATCGCGGCTTGCGGAAAATGTGTTGGCCTTCAGCTTGATCGCCATTGGCATGCTGGTGGTTCTGGGGGCTGCGCTTGCCGCGGAGTTCTATGTAGTAGAAGACCACCATTTGCTCGGACTGCAGCCCTGGTCGATAGCTGCATGGTTCGACCGGGTTCGCATCGACATCGACATGTTCCAGCGCTTCCGGCCCATGTATTGGGTCTACGTCGCTATCGGCACATCGTGGTTCGGCAGAAATCCCCACCTGTGGCACGCATTCGCGCTGTTCTCGGGAGCGCTAAGTTGCTTCCTGTTCTTTCGGGCGGCGCGCCTGCTGGGGGCCAGTCGCCTGACGGGGGCATTGTTCGTTGCGCTTCTCGCGTTCAGTGCCAATCAAAGCTGGATATGGATTAACCTCGTTCCTCAAGAGACGATCGGCGTCCTGCTGCTCTCAATCTCCGTGTGGGCGCTGTGCGTGGCCGCGGGCCGGCCGAATCGGCGGCTGTGGGACGGCGTCGGGTTTGTCGCGCTCCTCCTTGCGTCGCTTGCCAAGGAGAGCTTCGTACTCGTCATTCCTGCAATGTTGCTGCTCACGCTGGCGCGCGAACGCCAGGTCACCGGAGCCACGTGGCGAGAATGCGTTGTTTCTCGGAAGGTGTTGTTGATGGCCGGTGCGCTGCTTTTTGGCGTCGGCATGTCGATCGTGCTCGGTATCATGTTATCGAAGCCCCAGGGCTACAGTGCGAGCGTCAGCGCGATCTCGGTCTCGAGTTTCAGTCCGTTGCGATGGTTCGACCTGGTAGTGAAGGTCGGCTTGGGTATTCCGTTGCTCGCCTCGATCGTCATCGTTGCCGCGCGCGCGGTGCGCGCTCCGACGGAGCGCGCGCTGATTCTGTGCGCAACGCTAGTCGCGCTTGGCTGGGTCATTCCGCAGCTGGTGCTCTACAGCAAGGGGATCGACGAGCGCTATCTGTTCCCTGCTGTGATTGGCTTGGCTGCCGCCATCGCACTGGGCTTTGCGTCACTCCCTCGCAAACTTTTCCCTGTTCCACAAGTGTGCATGCTCGCACTGGTCGCGCCCGTGTTGTTGGCTGGCACGCGCGATTCGAACAAGACGGCTAACTGGTTCACCGCCGAGACTGTCGCCAGCCACCGCATGGTTACCTTTCTCGCGCAGAACACGTCGCGGGACAAAGGCGTAGTTGTTGCGGCCGATCCTGGCACCGGCTATGGGTATGAAGCGCTGTACTCGGTGCCGATCTACCTGAAACTTTCGGGGCTCGGTTCCAATGTCTACACGTGGCCGCTCGAATCACTTGGCGGCCGCAACGCCAATCAGCCAGCAGCGCGCAGTCACGGCACTGCGCCAGAACATCCGTCCACGTTGGCCCCGTCCACATTCGGCGCGATCGTGCTGATCGATACCTTCACGCCAGGTCTCAACATGGGACCCATTAAAGGATGGCTTGCGAACTCCGAGTGGAAGGAGGTGCGCTTCGATGAAACCTACAGCCACCTGTCCGAGAACGGAATGCTCACGTCCGAGTCATCCCACGTCGTTCACAGGGCGCTGGTGTCGATGAGCATGCCTTCATCGACGTCCGACGGCTTGCTCAGCGTGGATCCGGCGATTGCCTTCAATGTTGGCGTGGGGCAGGGAGTTGATGGACCGCCGTGGGGCCTGGAGCGGGACTACGCCGGGCCCGGGATGATTGCATGGCTAGGTCACGGTGATGCAGAGGGAATTGGCGGCACATTAACCGCCAAGTCGAAACAAAAGGTTACGGTCACGGTCGAAGTGATCGCAGGCCCGAGCTTGCCGGGACCAATGCGGGTGGCAGAGTTGGCGGTGGCCAGTGACAAAGGTACTCAGGTAGTGCGCGGGAAGTTCGCCGGCGGTCGTTGGGATTTCCAAGCCGAACTCCAGCCTGGGGCCAATACATTCCGGCTGCGCGTCCTCGATATGCCGACCGTCGCCAGCCTCCCCGACGGCGACCAGCGCACGCTACTGGCACTGGTACGCCACATTTCGGTGCGGGAGTAGGCGCGCGAAAATGAATACTTCCAGAGGAGCTCCCCAAGGCATGGACATGCTTTTATCCGACTGCATGCCGGACTTCGCCGTTGCCAGCAACCCAATGGGGCACCGGCCGATGCTTGCTCTCCATTTGCAACCCAGCAGCTCCGTGAGGAGCATATGAAGCGGGCACTGATCACCGGTATCACCGGGCAAGACGGCTCTTTCCTGGCCGAACTGTTGCTCGAGAAAGGCTACGAAGTCGTCGGCCTGGTCCGCCATGAAAGTTGGCATCGGCCCAATAACGCGAGCCATCTGAGCGGACGCATCAAGGTCATCTTTGGCGACATGTCCGAAGGCGTCGACATCTCGTCGGCGATCCACGAGGCCGAGCCGGACGAGATCTACAACCTAGCTTCGCAGTCGCGCCCCGGCGAGTCGTGGTCGCGCGCGACGGAGACATTGCAGGTCAACGGACTTGGCGCCATCCGCCTGTTCGAAACCGTCCGCCACCATCGGCCGGCGTGCCGGGTCTACCACGCTTCGTCTTCGGAAATGTACGGCCCTGCCGGAGGGACTCCTCAGGACGAGAACACGCCGTTCAACCCGGTCAATCCCTATGCCGCGGCCAAGGTTTACGCGCACCAGATGGCGCGGATCTACCGCGAGAGCTACGGCCTGTTCATTTCCAACGGCGTGCTGTTCAACCATGAGAGCGAGCGCCGTCCGCTACACTTCCTGACGCAGAAGGTGGCTTACGGGGCTGCTTGCGCATCCCTGGGAATAACCAGCTCGCCGGCGACCAATGAAATGGGGCGCCCGATCGTTGAGGGCGGCCGGCTGGCGCTCGGCAACCTGGAGATCTCGCGCGACTGGGGATATGCCGGGGATTTCGTCCGCGCCATGTGGCTGATGCTGCAGCAGGAGCAAGCCGGGGAATTCGTGATCGGCACCGGCAAGCTGCACAGCCTGCGCGATCTTTGCGAGGTCGCTTACGGGTCGGTCGGACTTGACTGGCGCAGCCATGTGGTCAGCGACCCGGACCTGGTCAGGCCACTGGATTCCGGGCGAACCCTCGCGAACGCGGCCAAAGCCAACCGTGACCTTGGTTGGCAGCCCAGCGTTTCCTTTGATGACATGATTACCCGGATGGTCAAGGCCCAGGTCGCCCGGCTACGAATTTCCCCCTAAAAAGCAAGCGTTACCTTTTAAACATTAAGCAAGGATCGACATGAAGACTGCACTTATTACTGGCGTTACGGGACAGGACGGCGCCTACCTGGCCGAGTTCCTTCTGGGCAAGGGTTATATCGTCCATGGCATCAAGCGCCGTACATCGCTGTTCAATACGGACCGCATTGACCACCTGTATCAGGATCCGCACGTAAACAACCGGAACTTCGTCCTGCACTACGGTGACATGACCGATTCCAGCAGTCTGATCCGCATCATTCAGGAAGTGCAGCCGGACGAGATCTACAACCTCGCCGCGCAGAGCCACGTCGCCGTCTCGTTCGAGGAGCCTGAATACACGGCCAACTCCGATGCACTCGGCGCGCTGCGTGTCCTCGAGGCGATCCGCACCCTCGGCCTGGAAAAGAAGACCCGTTTCTACCAGGCCTCGACGTCCGAGTTGTACGGTCTTGTCCAGGAAGTCCCGCAGAAGGAAACCACCCCCTTCTACCCGCGCAGCCCCTACGCGGTGGCCAAGCTCTACGCGTACTGGATCACCGTGAACTATCGGGAGTCGTACGGCATGTATGCCTGCAACGGCATCCTGTTCAACCACGAGTCGCCGATTCGCGGCGAAACCTTCGTGACCCGCAAGATCACGCGCGCGCTCGCCCGCATCAAGCTGGGCCTGCAGGATTGCCTGTACCTGGGCAACCTCGATTCGCTTCGCGACTGGGGCCATGCAAAGGATTACGTCGAGATGCAGTGGCTGATGCTGCAGCAGGACACGGCCGAGGACTTCGTCATCGCCACCGGCGTGCAGTTCAGCGTTCGCGACTTCGTCAATGCCGCAGCCACCGAGCTGGAGATCAAGGTCCGCTGGGAAGGCACGGGCGTCGACGAGAAGGGCTACGACGAGAGCGGCAAGTGCATCGTCGCGGTGGACGAGCGCTACTTCCGTCCGGCCGAGGTCGAGACGCTGCTCGGCGACGCCAGCAAGGCCAAGCAGAAGCTCGGCTGGTCGCCGAAGATCACCTTCCAGGAGCTGGTCTCGGAAATGGTCCGCGAGGACCTGAAGTCCGCCGAACGCGATGAGCTGGTCAAGCGTCACGGCTACTTTGCCCCGAATCGCCACGAATAACGCATACCCAAGGCAGCGAATGAGCACCGACGTCCTCACCAAAGAATCCAAGATCTATGTATCCGGGCATCGCGGCATGGTGGGGTCTGCCATCGTGCGGCGGCTGCAGGGCGCGGGCTATGCCAATCTGGTGACCCGCGCGCATTCCGAACTCGACCTGCTCGACCAGGCCGCGGTGTCGGAGTTCATGCATGACGAAAAGCCGGATTACATCTTCCTGGCCGCGGCCAAAGTGGGTGGAATCCAGGCCAACAACACGTACCGTGGCGACTTCATCTATCAGAACCTGATGATCCAGTCGAACGTCGTGCACTCGGCGCAGCAGGCGGGCGTGGAGCGCATGCTGTTCCTGGGATCGAGCTGCATCTATCCGCGCGACTGCCCGCAGCCGATCAAGGAGGAGTACCTCCTGACCGGTCCGCTGGAGCAGACCAACGAACCGTACGCCATCGCCAAGATTGCCGGCATCAAGCTTTGCGAGAGCTTCAATCGCCAGTACGGGACCGCCTACGTGTCCGCGATGCCGACCAATCTTTACGGTCCGAACGACAGCTATGACCTCAACAACAGTCACGTGTTGCCGGCACTGTTGCGCAAGACCCACGAGGCCAAGGAGCGCGGCGATGCCGAACTGGTCGTGTGGGGTAGCGGCAATCCGAAGCGCGAGTTCATGTACGTCGATGACATGGCGGATGCCTGCGTGTTCCTGATGGAAAGCGGCGTGCGCGACGGATTGTTCAACGTTGGCTTGGGCACGGACGTAACCATCCGCGAGCTGGCAGAGACGATCATGGAGGTCGCCGGGTTCGGCGGTCGCATCGTGTTCGATTCCAGCAAGCCCGACGGAACGCCGAGGAAGCTGTTGTCGGTGGATAAGCTGCGCGAACTGGGTTGGCAGGCAAAGACGTCGCTGCGCGATGGCGTCGCAAAGACCTACGCCGATTACGTCCAGACCCGGGTAGCAGGCGCATGATGGCCGCGACCGCTGGGACGAAGCGGGCAGTTGTCCTGGCCGGCGGCCTGGGCACCAGGTTGCGCCCCTACACCGTCGCATTGCCGAAGCCGCTGATGCCGGTTGGCGAGTATCCGATTCTCGAAGTGATCATCCGCCAGTTGCGTTCGGCCGGCTTCGGCCACATCACGCTTGCGGTCAATCACCAGGCAGACTTGTTCCGGGCCTTCTTCGGCAATGGCGAGAAGTGGGGAATCAAGATTGACTATTCCCTCGAGCACATGCGCCTGAGCACGATGGGTCCCCTGAAGCTGGTCCAGGATCTCCCCGAGCACTTCCTGGTCATGAACGGCGACATCCTCAGCGACGTCGATTACGGCGCGCTCCTGGATGCCCATGCTGCCGAGGATCGCCTGTTCACGATTTCCGCGGCCAAGCGCGAACAGCGCATTGACTACGGCGTGCTGCACTCGAACGACGGCAAGACACTCAGCGGCTTCGAAGAGAAGCCGTGCTATCCGTTCATGGTCAGCATGGGAATCTACGCGGTGTCGCGTCGGGTGCTGGACATCATCCCGGAGAACCAGGCGTACGGCTTCGACCACCTGGTGCTCAACTACCTCGACAGCGGAGACGCCGTGAACCTGGTGCCTCACGAGGGGTACTGGCTCGACATTGGCCGTCCCGACGACTATCAGCGTGCCGTCGACGAGTGGCCGGAGCTCTCCCAGCGACTGGGCCTGGTATGACAGACCCGTGTACTTCACTGCGCGGACGCCGGGTCGTCCTGACGGGTGCAGGCGGCTTCCTTGGCGGTCACCTGGGCCGCAGACTACGCGCCGCAGGCGTGGAGGTTGTGGCGCTCGGGCGACAGCAGGGTTTCAACCTCCTTGCCGATGAGCTGCCGCTGCAGGCAGGCGACCACGTCTTCCACTTGGCTGGGGAGACCGGCGTACCCGCCGCCTGGGAAGATCCGGTGCAGTTCCATCTCGTCAACGCCCACGGTACCGTGCGAGTGCTCGACCAGTGTCGCAGGGCCGGTGCGTCAATGACCTACGTCGGCGCCTACGTCTATGGCGTCCCGCGGCACTTGCCCATCGACGAGGCCCACGTCACGGATGCAAACAATCCGTACGCGTTCTCCAAGCTGATGGCGGAGCAGGCGTGCGAATGGTTTGCCCGGATCTACGACATTCCGGTCACCGCGATCCGTCTGTTCAATGTCTACGGTCCCGGACAGAGCGACCGCTTCCTCATTGGCCGGATCCTCTCGCAGGTGCTGGATACCTCCGTCGAGTCGATTGAGCTGATGGACCTTGCACCGCGACGCGACTACCTGTTCGTCGACGACGCGATTGACGCGTTGGTGATGTCACGCCCCGAGAAGGGCTACCAGTTGTTCAATGTCGGCTCGGGGGTTTCGCACTCGGTGCGCGATGTCGTCGACGCTGTCATGAGCGCCGCGTCGACGCACAAGCACGTTGTTGACCTGGGCCAGGCGCGTCCGAACGAGATTCCAGACGTGGTGGCCGACAATTCAAGAATCACCGGCCAGTGCGGCTGGGTCCCAATGGTCGACCTGGAGTCCGGCATTCGCCGCATGATCGACGAGGTGACGCCATGAAGGCAATTCAGATCCTCTGCCCGGTATTCCGCGAAGAGGATGTCATCCTTGAGTTCCATGGTCGGCTCAAGTCGGCCGTCGAATCGTTGCGGGATCGCTACCGGATCTCGTTCCTGTATGTCGTGGATCCGGCCTCCGACGGCACCGAAACGATCCTCCTCGACCTGGCAGCGCGCGAATCCGATGTCAGGGTGCTGATCATGACGCGGCGATTCGGGCACCAGGCCGCACTGATCGCTGGCATCGATGCCTGCGAGGCTGATGCGCTGGTGATGCTCGACAGCGACGGACAGCATCCGCCCGAGCTCATTCCAAAAATGGTCGGGGAATGGGAGGCCGGGTCTCAGATCATCCAGACCATCCGCCGCGACGGCGCTGAGACCAAGTTTCTCAAGCGTTCGACGTCGGCCATGTTCTACCGGCTGATCTCCTGGATCGGTTCAATCGACCTCAAGCCTGGTGCGGCGGACTATCGTTTGCTGGATCGTGCCGTGGTCCATGTGATCCGCGACCAGCTGCAGGAACGCAACATGTTCCTCCGCGGCGTGGTTGCCTGGGTCGGCTATCGGATCACGTTCATCGAGTTCGAGCCGCTGCAGCGGATTCGTGGCGCCTCCAAGTACCGCGCGTCAATCCTGTTCAATTTCGCTTTGCAGGGGATCAGCTCGTTCTCGAAGACCCCCTTGCGCTTGTGCACCATCACCGGCCTGGCCGTTGCCTTCCTGAGCGTGCTCGCCGGCGCCTTTCTCGTGGTGACCTACCTGCTCGGTCACGGCGATGTCCGGGGCTGGGCGTCACTTATGACGTTTGTTTCCTTCCTTGGGGGGCTGCAGCTGTTCTTCATGGGGATCTTTGGCGAGTACCTGGCCCAGATCTTCGATGAAGTGAAGGGGCGCCCGCGCTATCTGGTCGGCGTCGACAGTTCCAGCGGCGTTTCGCCGGCAGTCGCGTCTTCGACCCTCATACAGGACTGATTTCCGATGTTTGAAGCTGCAAGCGTTGACCAGGTCGAATTGGATCGACTTGTGCTGGGGCGCGCACGTTCCCAGTTCGCGGATGACATTGAAGGACGCAACGCCGATCTCCGCAATGTGGTGGCGGGCAAGCGCGTGCTCGTCGTGGGTGGAGGCGGAACGATCGGCTCTGCGACCACGGCGCTTGTGTCGCAGCTGGGACCTGCCGCGCTCCACGTCGTCGACCAGAGCGAGAACTACCTGGCCGAGCTCGTCCGCGATCTGCGCGGGAGACCGCAGGGGTTGGCTGTCACCGATTTCCGGCTGCTGCCGCTCGATTATGGCGCGCCGATCATGGGGCGGTTCCTCGCCGAAGCCGAGCCCTACGACTTCGTGCTGAACTTTGCTGCCTTGAAACACGTGCGTTCCGAGAAGGACGTGTACTCGCTCCTTCAGATGATCGACACCAACGTTGTTCGCCATGTCAGGTTCAAGCGCTGGCTGGCTGCGTACGGGCACGGAGCGCGCTACTTCGCGGTCTCCACCGACAAGGCTGCCAACCCGACCAGCCTGATGGGAGCGAGCAAGCGGCTCATGGAGGACATTGTGTTCGACACGGCCGCGTTGTCCGGCGGTGTGTCGACGTCAGCGCGGTTCGCCAACGTCGCGTTCTCCAATGGAAGCCTGCTGCAGGGTTTTCTCTATCGCTTGTCCAAGCGACAGCCGCTCGCCGTGCCTGCCCATACGCGCCGCTATTTCGTTTCGCAGGCGGAGTCCGGCGAGCTCTGCACGCTGGCCGCGCTGCTCGGCGTCGACGGCCATGTGCTGTTCCCGTTGCTCGATCCGGTGAGCCAGCTCCAGCCACTGGACGACATCGCCCACCGGGTGCTGGCACACCTCGGCCTTCGCGCAGAGCTTTTCGATGACGAGGGCGAAGCCCGCGCCGCGCTGCCGACGCTGGTTGCAGACAAGCGCTGGCCACTCCTACTCACCGCGCTAGATACCAGTGGCGAGAAGCCGTACGAGGAGTTCGTCGGCGCCGGCGAAGCCGTCGTCGACAGCGGACTGACCACGCTGGGTGCCGTCCACCACGTGCCGAGCCGAGCCCTCGCCGATGGTGTTGTGGACCTGCTCGAAGATGCCGTCAGTCGGGTGGACGGCGACCTCGACAAGGCTCGGATCGTCGACGCCATACAATCGGCCATTCCGGGATTCTCCCACCGCGAAACGGGCAAGAGCCTCGATGACCGCCTCTGAAGTAGTAGATCTGTTGACCCGGTTCAACAAACTGGTGTCGACGCCCGTTCTGTTCGGGTTTTACACCGTGCTGAGCGTGCTGGGAATGGTGCTGGTCAAGTACGCGGCGCCGCTGGTCAAGTTGGCGATGTCGACGGGCGGATCGGTTGTCTATCCCGGTTCTCTGGTGCTGGTCGGCGCGACTATGTACGTGTGCAGCTTCCTGCTCTGGATGACGATCCTGGTCAGGGAGCCGCTGATGGTCGCGTATCCGATTGCGGTCGGCCTGACGATGCTGTTCTCCACGATCTGCGCGATCGTGCTGTTGCGTGAGAGCCTGACCTGGAACATGGCAATTGGCGGCATCCTGGTGGTTGCAGGTGTCGCACTGCTGGCGCGCGCCTGATCGGCGCAACGAGCTCAGGCACCCGCGGCGCGAGTGCCGTCATGCAGGTAGATCGCAGTCGATTCGGAAATGCTCCTGAGGCGACGAGCGATGGAAGGCACCAGCAACGACTGCGCTTGCGCGTGCGAACAGAAGCGGTATTCCGATAGTTCCGCGCGCTCCAGTTTGATCCGCCCGATGTCAACGGAAGATACGGGTTCGCATTCGAACAGGAAATGGATGCAGTCGCCGAAGCCTTCTGCGGGAGGGAGGTAATCGACGCAGAGCAGGCGGCGGATGGCGGCCCGCAGCCCAAGTTCCTCGTGGACCTCTCGTGCAAGCGCGGTCGCCGGAGCTTCTGCCGGCTCGACGATGCCACCTGGCAAAAGCCAACCATCCCGATAAGTGGGCTTTACCACGAGGATTCGGTGCTCGGAGTCGCGGATGAGTCCGCCCGCACTCACCCGCTTCTTCGGGAACCGTTCGTCAAGCGCCCGCCTCGACGCCTGCTCTTCGTCCGCTTGCGCGTGCCGATCCGCTGATGCCACGCGCACCTACCGGTGCGTGCCAGGCACGGACTGGATCAAGTCAGCGATCTCGGCCAATCGCAAAGCGACCAGCGCCGGATCGCCGCGGGACTCGACGTTCAACCGCAGCAGCGGTTCGGTGTTGGACGAGCGCAGGTTGAAACGCCACTGGCCGAAATCGGCACTGACACCATCGACCTGCTCGAGCACGGGACCTGCTTCGGCGTAGTGGGCCAGAACGCGCGCCACTGAATCGGCAGCACTGGTCACGGTGAAATTGACCTCTCCGCTGCACGGGAAGGCCGCCATTCGATCCTCGACCAGTTCGGCCAGGGACACGCCGGAGCGACAAACCAGCTCGGCAATCAACAACCACGGAATCATCCCCGAGTCGCAATAGGCGAAGTCGCGGAAGTAATGGTGCGCGCTCATCTCGCCGCCATAGACCGCATCCTCGGCGCGCATGCGCTCCTTGATGAAGGCGTGGCCGGTCTTGCTCTGCACGGGGATGCCACCTGCCTCGCGCACCATTTCGATGGTGTTCCAGGTCAGTCGCGGGTCGTGGATGATCTTGCTGCCCGGGTTGTGCACCAGCAGCGCTTTCGCCAGCAGGCCGACGAGATAGTAGCCCTCGATGAAGCGTCCTTGCGCATCGAAGAAGAAGCAGCGATCGAAATCGCCGTCCCAGGCAATGCCGAAGTCGGCGCCGTGCTCGCGGACAGCGACTGCGGTCGCCTCGCGGTTCTCTGGCAGCAGCGGATTGGGGATGCCGTTGGGGAAGCTGCCGTCGGGCTCGTGCTGGATCCGGATGAACTCGAAGGGCAGGTGCGGGGCAAGCTGGTCGATGACCAGGCCGGCACCGCCATTGCCGGAGTTGACCACGATTTTCAGCGGCTTCAACTTCGAGCGGTCGACATAGCGCAGCAGGTGCTCGATGTAGGCCGACTTGTCTTCGTTCGTGCGCAGCGTTCCCCGCACCGGGGCATCGGTGAACTCGCCGCGTGCGGCGGCATCGCGAATGGTGAACAGGCCCGAATCGCCACTGATCGGGCGCGAGCCCTCGCGCACGAGTTTCAGTCCGTTGTAATCCATCGGGTTGTGGCTGGCGGTAACCATGATTCCGCCTGCGGCGCCAAGATGGAACGTCTGGAAGTAGACCTCCTCGGTGCCGCCCAGGCCGATGTCGATGACATCGCGGCCAGCCGCCATCAGCCCTTCGGCCAGTGCTGCCTGCAGCCCCGGGCTGCTCAGACGCACGTCCCTGCCAAGCACAACGGGCCCGGGTCCGAGCACGTCGGCGGTGGCACGGCCGATTCGGCGCGCCAGGTCCTCATTGAGTTCATCGGGAACCCGACCACGTACGTCGTATGCCTTGAAGCAGCGCAATTCCATCAGTGTGTACGTCCCGGGTCAGGCCAGTGCGCGCTCGAGTTCGGGCAGCAGGGCAAACAGATCCCCGACCAGCCCGATGTCGGCAATCTCGAAGATCGGCGCATCGCCGTCCTTGTTGATGGCCACGATCGTGCCTGCATCCTTGATGCCGGTCAGGTGCTGGATCGCGCCGGAGATGCCGACGGCGATGTACAGCTCCGGCGCGATGATCTTGCCGGTCTGGCCGACCTGCAGTTCATTGGGCACGTAGCCGGCATCGACCGCCGCGCGCGAAGCTCCGACCGCGGCACCGAGCTTGTCGGCCAGGTCGTAGACGATCTTGAAGTTCTCGGCCGAGCCGACGCCGCGGCCACCGGAGACCACGCGCTTGGCGCTCTGCAGGTCGGGGCGGTCGGACTTGCCGGCAGCCAGGCCGACGAAACGGGTGTGGCTCGGCAGCGATGCATCAACGGTCAGCGCCTCGACGGCTGCGCTGCCGCCCTTGGCCGCTTCCGGCCACGACGCAGTGCGCACGGTCGCGACGACGGCGTGGTCGCTGGGCGCCTCGACGGTAATGATCGCGTTGCCGGCGTAGATCGGGCGCTTGAAGGTATGGCTGCTTTCCACCGCCATCACGTCCGACACCTGCGCCACGCCGAGCAGGGCGGCGACACAGGGCATCAGATCCTTGCCGAAAGTGGTGCTCGGGCCGAACACATGGCTGTAGCCAGCGGCGGCCTTGGCCACCTGCGGTGCCAGCACCTGGGCGATGGCATTGGCGTTGGCGGCGTTGGCGACGGCCAGGACCTTGCCGACGCCGGCGATCTGCGCGGCCTGCGCGGCGACGGCGGCCGGATCGGCGGCCAGCACCACGATGTCGATGGTCTCGGGCTTGAGCGCCTGCGCGGCGGACACGCACTTGGCGGTCGATGCGTTGAGCTTGCCGTCCAGGTGTTCGGCGACGATGAGTACCTTGCTCATTACAGCAGCCCCTTTTGCTTGAGTGCGGCGACCAGTTCGGCCGCGTCCTTCACCATCACGCCCTTGCTGCGCTTGGCCGGTGCGGCGTAGTGGGTGGTCTTGAGGGTGTCACCGGTGTCGACACCGAGGTCGGCGAAGGCGATGGACTCCATCGGCTTGCTCTTGGCCTTCATGATGTCGGGCAGCTTGATGAAGCGCGGCTCGTTGAGGCGCAGGTCGGTGGTGACCACGGCCGGCAGATCGACTTCCAGCGTTTCCAGGCCGGCATCCACTTCGCGGGTGACCGTGGCCTTGCCGTCGGCAACCTCGAGCTTCGAGGCGAAGGTCGCCTGCGGGCGGCCCCAGAGCGTGGCCAGCATCTGGCCGGTCTGGTTGGCGTCGTCGTCGATGGCCTGCTTGCCCAGGATCACCAGGTCCGGCTGCTCCTTCTCGATCAGCTTGAGCAGGGCACGGGCCGCGGTCAGCGGCTGGATCGGAGCATCGCTGACCACGTGGATGGCGCGGTTGGCGCCCATGGCCAGGCCGTTGCGCAGGTGCGCCTGGGCGTCCGCCGGGGCGATCGTGGCGACCACGACCTCGGTCGCGATGCCCTTGTCGCGCAGGCGCAGGGCCTCTTCCAGGGCGATCTCATCAAACGGGTTGGGCGACAGCTTGACGCCATCGGTGACCACGCCGGAGCCGTCCGGCTTGACCTGGATGCGGACATTGAAGTCCACCACGCGCTTGTAGCCGACGAGAATCTTCATCGTTCGGGGGTTCCTGTGGGGTTGCGCGGCCGACAAGGGCCGAGAACCCCCAATTCTAACGGACTGCCGGACCACACGCAGGCGCACGGGGCCGCCCAGGCCCCATTGCGACATGAACGGGTGGACCTTCTGCGAAAAAGTCGCGATTGGGCGTTTGGCGCGCCGGGCAGGCAGTCCGTTATTCTTGTGGGCCGTATTTCAAGTAGTTCGGAGCCAGGATGCTTCATCCAGTTGTCCTAAGCGGCGGTAGCGGATCCCGCCTGTGGCCGCTGTCGCGCCAGAACCAGCCCAAGCAGTTCCTGGCCCTGATCGGTGACCGCTCGCTTTACCAGGAGACAGTTCTCCGGGCCTCGAAGCTGCCCGGAGCCCAGGCTCCGGTAACCGTGTGCAGCGGTGATCACCGCTTCATGGTCGGCGAGCAGCTCCAGGAAGTCGGTGTTGCCAACGGGGGCATCCTGCTTGAGCCGATGGCGCGCAATACTGCGCCCGCGATTGCCTTGGCGGCCCTGCACGTCATCGCCGACGACGCGGATGCTTCGCTGCTGGTAATGCCGGCCGACCACCTGATCGAAGACGAAACGGCATTCCGCAACGCCGTGGCCGCAGCCACGGGCCTCGCCGACGCAGGCTGGCTGGTCACCTTCGGCATCACGCCGGACTACGCCGAAACCGGCTACGGCTACATCCTGCGCGGTGAAGTGCTGAGCAACGACGGCTTCAAGGTCGAGCGCTTCGTCGAGAAGCCGGACCTCGCCACTGCGGAGGGGTATGTCTCGCAGGGTAACTATGCCTGGAACTCGGGCATGTTCCTGTTCAAGGCCCGCAGCTACCTCGACGAGCTCGCAAAGCACGCGCCGGCGATCTTCGCTGCCGCCAAGGCATCCTACGAAGCGTCGGAGTCCGACCTCGATTTCATCCGTGTCGGCAAGGACGAGTTCGCGACCAGCCCCAACGACTCGATCGACTACGCCGTCATGGAGCGCACCGACCGCGCCGCCGTCGTGCCGGTCAGCTGCGGCTGGAGCGACATCGGTTCCTGGTCGTCGCTGTGGTCGGTCGCCCAGCGCGACGAGGACAACAACCGCCACGATGGCGACGTCATCTCCATCGACACCAAGGGCAGCCTCGTGCGCGCCTCCGATCGCCGCATGATCGCCACCATCGGCGTCGAGGACCTGGTCATCATCGACACGCCCGACGCCACGCTGGTGGCGCGCAAGGACCGTGTCCAGGACGTCAAGACGATCGTCGACCGCCTCAAGGCAGCCGGTCGCCAGGAGCACCTGTTCCACCGCAAGGTCTACCGTCCGTGGGGCAGCTACGACTCGATCGACATGGGCGAGCGTTTCCAGGTCAAGCGCATCGTGGTCAAGCCTGGCGCGGCGCTGAGCCTGCAGAAGCACCACAAGCGTGCCGAGCACTGGATCGTCGTTTCCGGCGTCGCCGAAGTCACCTGCGACGACAAGGTGTTCGACCTGCACGAGAACGAGAGCACCTACATCCCGCTCGGCAGCGTCCATCGCCTGCGCAACCGCGGCACCGAGCCGGTCGAGCTGATCGAAGTGCAGTCCGGCAGCTACCTCGGTGAGGACGACATCGTCCGTCTCGAGGACGTGTACGGGCGCTCGTGAGCCTGGCGCCGTGATCCTGGTGCCCTGAGCCCTCAGGAGGCGGACGCGCTGCGACGCAGCGTGTCCGCCATCAAAGTGGCGAAGCGGTCGGCGCTGCCGGCCGCGTGCAGGAAGAACAACGACGGTTCGCACAGCTCCAGTTCGAGCAGGCGGGCATGGCCGTCGTCGTCGCGAATGAGGTCCACGCGCGCGTAGGTCAGCGGCGACTGCAGGTGCAGGCATCGCGTTGCCGCGGCCAGGGCCTTGTCCGCCAGCGCCAGCTCATCCTTGCCCGGGATGCGCGCGGTGATCTCCTCGGCGGCGAACAGATGTTCGGTCGGCCCTTCGTCGCGCTGCAGCAGCGGCCCCTTGCGGATGGCGTGGCTGAAGCGTCCTTCGAAAAACATCAGCGCGGTTTCGCCGTCGCGGTCGACCGATGCCAGGTATGGCTGCAGCATCGCGCTGCGATCGGCCTCGAGCAGTCGCGCGATGTGGTTGGCCGCGGCGAATTCCTGGTCGCGCGCATAACGCTGGGCATCGCGCGAGCCGGCACCGACAGCGGGTTTGACCACGAACTCCGCGGCATCGGGATGCTCCGCCAGGAATGCCTGCAGCGTCGGCAGCGGCTCCATCTCCGGCTCGACGAAACGCGTGGCGACCACCGGCACGCCGTGGTCCGCCAGCGTGGCCAGGTAGTGCTTGTCGGTGTTCCACACGACAACCGGCAACGGATTGAGCAGGTTGCTGCGCGTCGACACATGCCGGCACCAGCCCAGGAACTCGCTCAGTCGTTCGGTGTAGTCCCACGGCGAGCGCAGCAGGACCGCGTCGAATCGCGACCAGGTGACGGTAGGGTCGTCCCAGGCGCGGACGTGCGTGGCGATGCCGGCGCGTGCGCACGCGTCGAGCAGCGGCACGAGGTCGTCGTCGAGGGCGGCGGCGGCTATCGCGGTGACGAGGGCGAGGCGGGGCATGGGCCGAAGTCTAATGGCAGGAGCGGGGGGCCGTGGAAGTCGGCCCTGTGCCATGCCCGAAGGTACGGTGGTCGCAGCAGGGCGGCGGGGTAAACTGCCGGGATTCGCAGACCCGACCCGGAGTCACCCCATGGCCGCGACGCAAGCCGGCGCCAGCAGCAAGACCAAGGTTTTTCCCGATGCCCGCAGCGCCCTCGCCGGCGTGGTTGCCGATGACCAGACCCTGGCGGTCGGCGGTTTCGGCCTGTGCGGCATTCCCGAAGCGCTGATCGAGGCACTGCGCGACAGTGGGGTCAAGGGGCTGACCGCGATCTCGAACAACGCCGGCGTCGACGGCTTCGGCCTCGGCCTGCTGCTGACGACACGACAGATCAGGAAGATGATTTCGTCGTACGTCGGCGAAAACAAGGAGTTCGAGCGCCAGTTCCTCTCCGGCGAACTCGAGCTCGAGTTCAATCCGCAGGGCACGCTGGCCGAACGCCTGCGTGCGGGCGGCGCGGGCATTCCGGCGTTCTTCACCCGCACCGGCTACGGCACGATCGTCGCCGAGGGCAAGGAAACGCGCGAGTTCGACGGCCAGCACTACGTGATGGAAACCGCGCTCAAGGCGGACGTGTCGCTGGTGAAGGCGTGGAAGGCCGACAAGTCCGGCAACCTGGTGTTCCGCAAGACCGCGCGCAACTTCAATCCGGCCTGCGCGATGGCCGGCAAAGTCTGCATCGTCGAGGTGGAGCAACTGGTCGAAGTGGGTGAGATCGACCCCGACCAGGTCCACCTGCCGGGCATCTACGTGGACCGCATCGTCCACAACCCGAACCCCGAAAAGCGGATCGAGCAGCGCACCGTGCGCGCCGGCTGACACCACGAATTCAGAGGATACAAACCCATGGCCTGGACCCGCGACCAGATGGCGCAGCGCGCCGCGCAGGAACTCACCGACGGTGCATACGTCAACCTCGGCATCGGCTTGCCGACGCTGGTGGCCAACTTCATCCCCGACGGGATGGACGTGTGGCTGCAGAGCGAGAACGGCCTGCTCGGCATCGGCCCGTTCCCGACCGAGGCCGAAGTCGACGCCGACCTGATCAACGCCGGCAAGCAGACCGTGACCGCACGCCCGGGCGCGAGCTACTTCGGCAGCCACGACTCGTTCGCGATGATCCGCGGCGGCCATATCGACCTGGCGATCCTCGGCGCGATGCAGGTGACCGACCAGGGCGACCTCGCCAACTGGATGGTGCCGGGCAAGATGGTCAAGGGCATGGGCGGTGCGATGGACCTGGTCGCCGGCGTCAAGCGCGTGGTCGTGCTGATGGAGCACACCGCCAAGAGCGGCGAGCACAAGATCCTGCCGCAGTGCACGCTGCCGTTGACCGGCGTGGGCGTGGTCAATCGCATCATCACCGAGCTGGCTGTGATGGACGTGACGCCGCAGGGCCTGAAGCTGGTCGAGCTGGCACCGGGTGTCGAGGCGGACGAATTGCGCGAGAAGACGGGCGTCGCGATCCACTCGTAACGCATCCGGGCAGGCACGCTTCGGCGCGCCTGCCTTGGTCAGTCAGGCAGGCGACTCAACTGCGACCGGCGAACGGGTACGGCTTGGATGTGTCTGCCTCGGGTTCGCCACACACGGAAGCAGCGCTGCTGACCCGGAAGCCGGCGCTGATGGCGCAACGGGCGAAGATCCGCTCCACGGCGTGCGCGAACGTGCCGTCGACCTGGCCGGCTTCCGCTTCGAATTCCCATTCGTCCAGGTGCGCGTCGAGCAATGTCCGTAGCGCCTCGGGCCGCGCCCAGAACATCGTGCCGGAGATGAATCGATCGTATCGGGACGATTGCGCATCCAGGCCCAGGCGTGCGCCGAGGTACTCGAGGTGGGAGCGGTTGCCGCCGAGATACTGTCCGGTCGACAGCAGGTGACCCTCGGGCGCCACGATGCCCAGGTCGGGCTCGCGCGCGAAGGCTTCCATGATCGCCGCGGCTCTGTTGGCCGACACGAGTCGGTCGATCAGCTGGCGGCGCCACGTTTCGCCGTCGTCGCGATGCACCGAACGCTTGGTGTGCAGTTTCAGCACGAGTTGCTCGCCTTCGTGCAGCAGGCGGTCCATCAGCTTCAGGAATGGCAGGATGTCGCGGCCGCGATTCTCGACCGGCACGATCTCGGCAGTCATGCCCCGTGCTGAAAGGCGGGCAGCGACGGCATCGACCTTGTCCGGCGAAGTGGTGACGATGGTCCTGAAGTGCTGTCCACTGGCCTTCATTGCCACCAGGATCTCGTCGAGTACCTCCGGATACCACGCGTGGATGAGGGCGCATGGCCGCGCGGGCTGGACTTGCCTGCGCGGTTGCAGCGCATCGCGCGTGGCCTGCAGCCATGCATGTCCCAGCCTTGCATCGGGCTCGAGCATCGCGCCTTCGGCCCACTCGTTCCAGGCGTTGATGAAGACCAGTCGATCGGATGGTGGCGAACCGGAAAGTCGGGTGTCGACCGTTTGCCGCAGCCAGTCGCGATAGCGACGGGGCGCGGCGTGCAGGTAAGTGCGCCCTTGCCCGGGACGCCTGGCCTCGTTGTCCCAGCCGCAGTTCACGCCAGGGAACAGGCGATAGGCTGGCATCGGCCGCCGACAGTAGTCCTGCGCCAGTTCGCGCCAGTCCAGCGCCTGGCCGCGGTAGTCGGCATTCAGCAGTTGCTGGTCAGCCGTGATGTTCGCCGGCGTGGCAAGGTTCGGAGGGAACTCGACGGCCGCGTCGAAACCGAATTCCTCCGGTGCGGCGCGGTCGAAGCTCTGCGTGTAGGCGATGCAGATCTCGCCGATGCCGTTGGCAAGGCACCACTCGCGCCAGCGCTTTGCAGTCGCCCTGGCGTCGGGCAGCAAGCCGGGGCGATATACCAGCAGCAGCGGCCTGCCATCGACGCGCAGGTAGCGGCGGTCGCGCAGGTACGGCGCTATATGGGAAATGAAAGCGAGGTCGTCCGCTTCGCTGTGCCGCTGGCCGATGAGGATGTCGTCGGCACGGCCATCCCAGCGTCGCGACCAGTTCTCGTTGGCCCAGCACAGGCAGAACGGAAGCGTGATCGAATCATCGCGCAGCCACTGCTCCAGCGGAGCTTCGAGCAGGGTCTTCCCGCCAAACCAGTAGTAGTAGAAGCAGAATGCGCCGATGCCGTAAGCCTGCGCAAGGCTGGCCTGGTCGCGCATGATCTGCGGATTGCGCAGGTCATAGTGGCCCAGCTCACCGGGGATGCGCGGCTGCGCATGTCCCTGGAACTGCGGAAGCGCACGCGACACGTTTCGCCATTCGGTAAAGCCCTTTCCCCACCACGCATCGTTCTCGGGAATGGTGTGGAACTGCGGCAGGTAGAACGCGACCAGCGTGGCCGGCAACGGCGAGGGCAGGGGCTCCTGGCGAAATGGGACGAAGCCGAGCGCCGGCTGGTCGGATCGCGAGAGGGCACGGTGCGCAGTCGCGCCGGCGGCGATGCTGCCGCGCGGTCCCTGCGGAACGAGGCCCCGATAGCGGTCGAGGAAATTCTGACGAAGACGGTCGCGCGTGCGCTCGGACATCGGCGTGATGCGGAACGCGAAGCGCAGACTGTCGAACAGCGCGTTCCTGAACCGGTCTTGCAGGCTGGGCGTCATCGCTTCACAGATTCTGGTAATTCGGTCCCGAGCCGCCTTCCGGCGTCACCCAGTCGATGATCTCGTACGGGTCCTTGATGTCGCAGGTCTTGCAGTGAACGCAGTTGGCGGCGTTGATCTGCAGGCGCTTTCCGGCCTCATCGCTGACGATCTCGTAGACATTGGCCGGGCAGAAGCGCGTGCACGGGTTGTCGTACTCCTCGACGCAACGGGTGACGCAGATCGAGGTGTCGCGCACCTTCAGGTGCACCGGTTGGTCCTCGTCGTGCTCGGTCGCGGCGTAGTACACGCTCTGCAGGCGGTCGCGCGGGGCGAGGTCGCGGTTGACGTAATCACGCCTGGGCGATTCGTGCTCGCCGACCTTGTCCAGCGACGACCAGTCGGGCTTGACCTTCAAGGTCCACGGCGACAGGCCGGCGGTGATGGTTTCCCACGCGGAGTTGAGGATGCCGAACCACAGGCCGCGCTTGAAGCCGGGCTTGATGTTGCGGACCTTCTTCAGCTCGGCCATCGCTTCGGAAGCGCGCAGCTTCGCGTCGAAGCCCTGCGGCGCCAGCTGCGAGGCGGCCAAGTGCTCGGCGGCGAGCATGCCCGAGCGGATCGCCTGGTGCGTGCCCTTGATCTTCGGAACGTTGAGCAGCCCGGCGGTGTCGCCGATCAGCAGCGCGCCGGGCATCTCGACCTTCGGCAGCGACTGCCAGCCACCGCAGGCGATCGCGCGCGCGCCGGCCGAAAGGATGCTGCCGCCTTCCAGCAGCGGCTTGACCGAGGGGTGGTTCTTCCATTGCTGGAAGGCTTCCCACGGCTTGTATTCCGGATCCGGGTAGTCGAGGCCGCTGACGTAGCCAAGGGCGATGCGGCCCTTGTCCAGGTGATAGAGGAAGCTGCCACCGTAGGTCTGGTTGTCGGCCGGCCAGCCGAAGCTGTGCACGATCTTGCCAGGCTCCACGCGGTCTTCCGGGACCTGCCACAGCTCCTTCAGGCCAATCGAATAACACTGCGGGTCGCTGTCGGCGTCGAGCTTGAACTGCTTGACCAGGCGCTTGGTGAGATGGCCGCGCGCGCCCTCGGCCAGCACTGTGACCTTGGCGCGGATGTCGATGCCGGCGGTGTAGCCGGGCTTGTGCGAACCATCCTTGGCCACGCCCATGTCGCCGATGCGCACGCCCACGACGGTGCCGTCGGCGTCATGCAGGGTCTCGGAAGCGGCGAAGCCGGGGTAGATCTCGACGCCCAGGGCTTCGGCCTGCGGCGCCAACCAGGCGCACATCGCGCCAAGGCTGACGATGAAATTGCCGCGGTTGTGCATGCCCGGCGGGATCGGCAGCGGGGTGTGGCCGGTCTTGCTGAGCAGCCAGAACTCGTCCTTGACCGCCGGCACGCAGATCGGCGGCGGGTTGTCGCGCCAGCCGGGCAGCAGCGCGTCGAGCGGGCCGGGTTCGATGACCGCGCCCGAGATGATCTGGGCGCCAATCGTCGAAGCCTTCTCGATCACGCACACCGAAATGTCGGGGTTGAGCTGCTTGAGGCGGATCGCGAAGGCGAGGCCGGACGGACCGGCGCCGACGGTGACGACGTCGTACTCCATGACGTCGCGCTCGACCGTGTCGGCAGTGGTGTCGTGTTGGCTCATGCTGGCGGCTCCGCGTGCGGCTGGCTTTACAACCGTGGATTGTCGCGGTTTTGCGCAGGGGCGGGCAAATCGACGGCGAAGGGGGAGGTGATAGCGTTGGCGCATGCCCCTTTCCCCGTTGCCCCTGGCCGATGCCGAAATTCGCCTGGACCGGCACTGGCTCGATCCGGGCGACGCCGATGCGCTGTTGGCGGCGCTGCGCGAGCAGGTGGCCTGGGAAGTCCACCGGATCCGCCTGTTCGGCCGCGAGGTCGATTCGCCGCGGTTGAGCTGCTGGATCGGCGATCCCGGCACCGGCTACCGCTACTCCGGTGTTCGTTTCGAGCCCCGGCCATGGCCTGCGGCACTGAAGCCGGTGCGCGCGCGCTTGTGCGCGGAGCTGGGCCTGGACTTCAACAGCGTGCTGGCCAACCTGTACCGCGACGGCCACGACGCCATGGGCTGGCACAGCGATGCCGAGCCCGAACTCGGCCCGGCCCCCGTCATCGCCTCGGTCAGCCTCGGGGCGCCGCGGCGCTTTGCCCTCAAGTCACGCGCCCAGCCGCAGCAGCGGCTGACGCTGGAGCTGCCCCATGGCAGCCTGCTGGTGATGGCCGGGCCGACCCAGCGCAATTACCGGCACGCGCTGCCGCGGACGGCACGGCCAATCGGCGCGCGCATCAACCTGACGTTCCGGCAGATCCTGTCTGCGTCCGGGTAGGAGCGAGCTTGCTCGCGACCGGCGTCCAGCAGGCCCGGTCGCGAGCAAGCTCGCTCCTGCGGGGCGTTACGAGCGCGCTTGGGGCTTGTAGTTCTGGCCGCTGACCAGCGTCCAGCCGGCGATGTCGTGGCCGACGACCACCAGCGACTGCTCGAACGCGCGGGCGACGTCGGCGACGGCGGTGCTCGCCGCCGGTTGCGCCTGCAGGAACGTGCGCGCGGCGACGATCTTCTGGTCGCGGGTGTGCAGGAGCTTGGCGGCAACCTCGATCGTTGCAGCCGGCACGGCCTGCCCGGCGTAGTCCGATTCGAAGCGGCGAATTTCCAGCACCAGCTTGAAGTCTGCCGCGATGCCGCTGCCCTGGCGGGCGACGGCGGCTATGCGCCCGGAATCCTCGAAGGTCCGCAGCAGGGTGTCCTGCAGCATCTCCGACGGTGGTCGTGCCCACTGCGCGCCGCTGTAGATCTGGATCTCGCCCGGCGTCGGCCGCACCGCGATGCGCAGGCTGTCGATCACGCGGGCGCCCACCGGTGGGGTCAGCGCGAGCTGCCAGGTCACCGTCGGCCAGCCCGGATCGGGCTGCACACGCGGCTCGGGGGCGTAGATGGTCGCGGTGCTGCGCGGCTTGTCGCTCAGGATCGAGCAGCCGGAAAGCAGGGCCAGGACGAGGCCCAGTGAAAGGGCTCGCACCAGGGCAGGCGCCAGGTTCGCTCGCGTCGTCATTTGGGTTCGAACTCCTTGGGCGCGTCGCGGCCAAGCAGGTAGCGGGTCGGGTTGCCGTCGAGGCGGTCGGAGATGCGGCGCAGGTCGCGCACCAGCAGGCGCAGCTCGGCCAGCGTCGGCCCGAGCTGGGCCAGGCCGTCGTTGGCGAAACTGTTGATCGCGCTGCGGTTGTCGGCGAGCACGCCGTTTGCGTTGTTGGCGGCCGAGTCCAGGCGCGTGAGGGTGCTGTCGAGCTTGGCGATCAGGGTGGGCAGCTTGGCCACGAGTTCGCGATCGACGCTTTCGACGGCGCGATTGGTGGTCGTCAGCGTCACCGACAGCTGTTCGCTGGACTTGCGCGCGCTGGTGATCAGCGTGCGCAGGTCCTCGCGCTGGTCGGCGATCGCACTGGTCGCCGACTCGATGTTGGCCAGCGTATTGGACACGCGCTTGACGTTCTCGTCGCTGAGCACCTGGTCCATGCGCGCGACCAGGCGGTTGGCGGTGTCGGCGATGTTCTGCAGCGCCGATGCCTCGGTCTGGATCACCGGCGTTTCGCGCCGGTCGACATCGGCCAGCGCCGGGCTGCCCGGGTTGCCGCCGGTGAGCTGGATGAAGGGACTGCCGGTGATGCCCTGGATCGACAGCTTGGCGCGCGTGTCGGTCTTGATCGGTGCGCTGGCCTGCAGGCGCAGCAACGCGATCACGCGGCGCGGGTCATCCGGCGCCAGGCGCAAGGTTTCGACCGTGCCGACCGAGATGCCGTTGTATTGCACCGAGCTGCCTTCGGTCAGGCCGGTCACCGGTTCGGTGAAGAGCACGGCGTAGTTGCGCCAGTCCTTCTCCGAGGTGTACTTGGCCGCCCACAAGGCGAACAACAGCAGCAGCAACGTCACCACGATGGTGAACGCGCCGATGAGGACGTAGTTGGCCTTGGTTTCCATGTCAGGACCGCAGGGCTGTATTCGTGGTGGATTGCTTCAGGTGCGTCATCTTGCGCCGACCTCCAGGTCGCGTTGCCGGGTCTGCTGCGCGGCACGCGCGCGCGGACCGTGGAAGTACTCCCTCACCCACGGATGATCCAACTGTTCGACCTCGGCCAGCGGTGCGCAGGCGATCACCTTGCGATCGGCGATCACCGCGATGCGGTCACAGATAGCGTAAAGGGTGTCGAGGTCGTGTGTGATCAGGAAAACGGTCAGGCCCAGTGCCTGCTGCAGCGTGCGGATCAGGCGATCGAACGCGGCCGCGCCGATCGGGTCGAGGCCGGCCGTGGGTTCGTCGAGGAACAGCAGCGGCGGATCCAGCGCCAGTGCACGCGCCAGGCCGGCGCGCTTGCGCATGCCGCCCGACAGCTGAGACGGCAGCTTGTTGAGCGCATCGGCGGGCAGGCCGGCGAGCTTGACCTTGAGCAGCGCCAGTTCGTAGCGCAGCGAGTCGGGCAGGTCGCTGTGGTACTCCTTCAGCGGCACCTGCACGTTCTCGCCCACGGTCAGCGAGGAGAACAGCGCACCGTCCTGGAACAGCACGCCGGTGTTGCGCTCGATCGCCCGGCGCAGGTCCGGGTCTTCGCTGCGCGCGTCCAGGCCGAGCACTTCGATCTCGCCGGCATCGGGCCGGCGCAGGCCCAGGATGGATCGCATCAGTACCGACTTGCCGGCGCCGGAGCCGCCGACCACGCCGAGGATCTCGCCGGGGAGCACGTCCAGGTCCAGGCCCTCGTGCACGACCTGCTCGCCGAAGCGGTTGGTCAGCCCGCGCACGCGCACGATCGGTTCTTCGCGCTCGGGCAGGCAGTGGATGGTCTGCGCCATGCTCAGATGCCCATTTCCATGAACCAGATCGCGAAGAACGCATCGAGCACGATCACCATCGAGATCGACTGCACGACGCTGGAGGTGGTGCGCTCGCCAACCGATTGCGCGGTGCCTTCGACCTGCAGGCCTTCCAGGCAACCGATCAGGCTGATCAGCAGCGCGAACACCGGGGCCTTGGACAGGCCGACCAGGAAATGCCGCAGCTCCATCGTCTCGTGCATACGCGCCAGGTATTGCTGCGGTGGGATGTCGAGGCTGTAGGCGCCGACCGTCAGGCCGCCGATGAGGCCGAAGACCATGGCAATGAACGTCAGCAGCGGCAGCATCACCAACAACGCCAGCATGCGCGGGATCACCAGCAGGTCGACCGGGTCCATGCCGAGCGTGCGGATCGCGTCGACTTCCTCGCGACTGACCATCGCGCCGATCTGCGCGGTGAAGGCGCTGGCGGTGCGGCCGGCCAGCACGATCGCCGTCAGCAGCACGCCGAACTCGCGCAGGAACGCGATGCTGACCAGTTCGACCACGTAGATCTGCGCACCGAAGTCGGCCAGGATGTTGGCGCCGAGGAAAGCGACCACCGCGCCAACCAGGAAGCACAGCAGGGCGATCAGCGGCACTGCGTCGAGGCCGACCTGCTCCATGTGGTGCACGGTCGCGGTGGGGCGGAAGCGCGAAGGCTCCTTGAACATGCGCAGCAGCTTCAGCTGGGTCTCGCCGAAGAAGCCGATCAGCGCGCGCGCCTCGCGGTAGTTGTCGCTCACCGCGAAGCCCAGGCGCGCCAGCGCCGCGCTGACGCCGTACTCGCGCTTGCGGCGCGGACGATCGTCGGCGACGTCCTCGATCGCCGTTACCAGCGCGCGATGGTCGTCGTGGAAAGTGAAGGCATCGAACTCGATGCCGTGGCGGCGGGCAAAGCGCAGCAGCTGCAGCACGCCCACCGAGTCCATGCGGTCGACGCCGGTGGCATCCACGGCGTCGATGGTGTCGGGGGCATCAGACAGCGCTTCGCCGATCTGGGTTGCGTAGTCGAGGGTCCAGCTGCCGCTCAGGCGAACACGCGACGGCGTTTGGCCATCGGCGGCGATCAGCGGCGGGTGCGCGGTCGTATCGGTCATGGAGCCTCGTCGCGAGGATACCTGAGTCGGAGCCGGCGGTTGGCGAAGGCGCGGACCGGACCGCCATCCCCGCACGTGGGTGCTCCCGCATCCGGCCCTCGCATGCCATCCTTCGCGCCATGTCGAATCCGTCTCCCCTCAGCGCTGCCAGCTACGCCGCCCGGATCAATTTCGTGATCGAGCTGGCCGAGCGACTGCATGCCTATGGCACCACCGCGCAAAGGCTCGAGGGTGCGATCAGCGCGGTCGCGCAGCAGCTGCGGCTGGAGTGCGAACCCTGGTCGAATCCGACCGGCATGATCCTGACCTTCAGCGACCCGCAGCGGCCGCCGGGCGACAGCGACACCACGCGCGTGATCCGCCTGCCTCCGGGTGAGAATGATCTGTACCGGCTGGCCGAAACCGACCGCATCGCCGAAGACGTCGTCGCCGGTCGCCTCGGCCTGGCCGAGGCGCACGCGCAGATGAGCGCGCTCGACCGCCCGCCGACCTGGCGCTCGCGAGCGATGCAGGTGCTTGGCTACTGCCTGGCGGCGACCGCGATCGCCGGTGTGCTGCGCCTGCCATGGCTGGACATCTGCGTGGCCGGCGCCAACGGCCTGCTGATCGGCTTGTTCGTGCAGGTGTCCGAAGCGCAGCCGCGTTTCAAGGAACCACTCGAAGCGGTCGCCGCGATGTTCGCCGCGAGCGTGACCCTGCTGGTCGCCGCGTACGTGGCGCCGTTGAACCAGAACACGGTCATCATCGCCTCGCTGATCGTGCTGCTGCCCGGCATGGCGCTGACCAACGCGGTCAACGAGCTGACCAGCCAGCACCTGGTGTCGGGCACGGCCCGCTTCGCCGGTGCGTTGACGACCGTGCTCAAGCTCGCCATCGGCACCGTGATCGCGTTGTACCTGGCCGAGATGATCGGACTCGATGCGCAGGTGCGGGCGTCACGGCCGCAGCCGGAGTGGGTGGAGTGGGCGGCGCTGGCGCTGGCGTCCTTTGCTTTCGCGGTGCTGTTCCGCGCCAATCGTCGCGACTACCCGAAGGTGATGGCAGCCGCAGCCAGCGGTTACCTGATTTCCAGATTCGGCGGGCAGGCCTTCGGCAGCCCGGCCGGCATCTTCCTCGCGGCACTCGTGCTGACTTCCGCCGGCAATGCCTACGCGCGCTGGTGGAACCGGCCCGGCGCCATCCTGCGCGTGCCCGGCATCATCATGCTGGTGCCCGGCAGCGCCAGCCTGCGCGGCTTCCTTACCCTGATCCAGCAGCAGGACGTCGATGCCGGCCAGGCCGCGTTGCTGGCCGTGCTGAATATCCTGCTGGCCCTGGTCGCCGGCCTGCTGTTCGGCAACCTGCTGCTGCCGGCGCGACGCAATCTGTAAAGGACAGGCGGTAGGAGCGAGCTTGCTCGCGAGCAGGCACGCTCATTCGCGAGCAAGCTCGCTCCTGCCCGGCCGGATTCAACCCGGCAACGGGGCGGGTAATCTCCGGTTTACTTGATCAGAAACTCTTCGAGCCTGCGCCCGGCCGCGGTATGCGCGGCCAGCCAGCGCGGCTGCTTGCCGCGACCGGTCCAGGTTTCACCGGGGTCGGCCGGATTGCGGTATTTGGGCGCGACCTTGCCCATCGCCTTGCGTGCCTTCTTCGGGGCGGCCTTGCTCGCCGGTTTGGCGCTGCGGGCCGGGGCACCGCCGCCAAACAGCTCGGCGATGCTGTAACCCTCGGCCTTGGCCAGCTGGGTGAGTTTGTTGCGGACCGTGGCAATCGGCTTGCGCTTGTTCAGCGTGGTCTTGCGCTTTTTGGCCTGGTTGATCAGGGCGTCGAGTTCTTTCGCCGACAGCGAGGTGATATCGATCGACATGAAACCTCCGGTAAGGGTGGGATTACGGGCGGAATGTCAGGCTTGAATGGATCCGTTGGGTTGCCGGGCCGATTACCGCAAGCAGTGACCGGGAGCAGGGGCCGGCAGCGGCAGGGCCGCGGGGGACGTAGCGGAAAACACGTGGTTTGAGACGGCGGTGCCAGTAAAGTCGAGGCAGCCAGAACCGTTCAGGCAGCGCAGGATGATAATCCCGCGGTGCCCGCCAAGTAAATCAGGCGAATATCAAGGATTATCCGGCGCGGTCGTGCTGACCGCGCCGGACGAGTCGATTTACTTGCCGAGTCTGGCCAGCAGTGCGGCGCGGTCGAGATTCTCCGCCTCGCTGGCGCGACGGTGGCGGTACTCGAACGTGCCCGAGGCAAGGCCGCGCTCGGACACGACGATCCGGTGCGGGATGCCGATCAGTTCCATGTCGGCGAACATCGCGCCCGGGCGCAGGCCACGGTCGTCGAGCGCGGTCTCGATGCCGGCGGCATTGAGTTCGGCGTAGAGGTCCTGGGCGGCCTGCGCGACGGTCGCGTCGCCCTTGGGGTTGATCACGCACACCACCGCCTGCCACGGCGCCATCGCCTCGGGCCAGATGATGCCGTTGTCGTCGTTGTTCTGCTCGATGGCGGCCGCCACGATCCGCGATACGCCGATGCCGTAGCAGCCCATCGCCGGGATGGCCGCCTTGCCGTTGGCGTCGAGCACGGTCAGCTTCATCGCTTCGGCGTACTTGCGACCGAGCTGGAACACATGGCCGACCTCGATGCCGCGGGCCAGGCCAATGGTGCCCTCGCCATCCGGGGCGATGTCGCCCTCGACCACGTTGCGGATATCGGCAACCACGTCCGGCTCGGCCAGGTCGCGGCCCCAGTTGACGCCCGCCAGGTGATAGCCGGCCTCGTTGGCGCCGACGACGAAGTCCGCCATGGCGGCGACGCTGCGATCGGCGATCACGCGGATGGCCTTGCGCGGCGCGACCGGTCCGAGGAAACCCGGTTCGCTGCCCAGGTGGGCGACGATCTCGGCTTCCGTGGCCAGACGGTACTCGCCCAGACCGGCCAGCTTCGACAGCTTGATTTCGTTGACCACGTGGTCGCCGCGCACCAGCGCCAGCACGAACTGGGCGTTGCCTTCGGCATCGGCGCCGATGATCGCCACCGACTTGACCGTGCGCTGCAGCGCGATGCCCATCAGCGCGGCAACGTCCTCGCAGGTCTTCTGCGTCGGCGTGTCGACCTTGCGCATCGCTTCGCCTGCGGCGACGCGCGCAGCGGGTTCGGCGGCCGCGGCGAGTTCGACGTTGGCGGCATAGTCCGAGCCGCTGTGGAACGCGAGCGCGTCCTCGCCGGAATCGGCCAGCACATGGAACTCGTGCGAGACCGCGCCGCCGATGGCGCCGGAATCGGCCGAGACGGCGCGGAACTTCAGGCCCAGGCGGGTGAAGATGCGGCCGTAGGTGTCGTACATGTTCTTGTACTCGACCCCCAGGTCCTCGTCGCTGAGGTGGAAGGAGTAGGCGTCCTTCATCAGGAATTCGCGCGCGCGCATGATGCCGAAACGCGGGCGGATCTCGTCACGGAACTTGGTCTGGATCTGGTAGAAGTTGACCGGCAGCTGCTTGTAGCTCGACAGCTCCTGGCGCGCGAAGTCGGTGATGACCTCCTCGTGCGTGGGGCCGTAGCAGTACCAGGCTTCCTTGCGGTCCTGGATCTTCAGCAGCTGGCCACCGAACTTCTCCCAGCGTCCGGTTTCTTCCCACAGCTCTTTTGGCTGCACCGACGGCATGAGGACTTCGATCGCGCCGGCAGCGTTCATTTCCTCGCGCACGGCGCGCTCGACCTTGCGCAGCACGCGCAGGCCCAGCGGCGACCACGTGTACAGGCCAGCGGCCAGCTTGCGGATCATGCCGGCCTTGAGCATCAGCTTGTGGCTGACGATCTCGGCCTCGGCGGGCGTTTCCTTGCTGGTGTGGAGGTGGAACTGCGACAGGCGCATCGGCTCGGCTTCGGACGTAGGGAAGCGGCCATTTTGCCATGCGCCGGACCAGTGCCGGGCATGGCAGCAGCGCAGGGGCTCGTCAGCCGCCGCTGGTGACGGCACCACCTTCGCAATAGGTCTTGATCTGCGCCTCGGCCAACTGGGTGCGGTTGGCGCGCTCGCTGTCGTTGAGGCCGCGATCGGGCTTGCCGTCCTTGTCCTCGTCCACGGCGACCGGCTGGTTGCCCTGGAGAATGGCCAGGTTGCTGCGGGCGTTGCTGCAGTTGGAATTGACCACCGGTTTTGCGGCCGCGGTGGCCGCCGGCTTGCCGGTGTCCTCATGCTGGCCGCGGTTCTTGTACTCCTGGCCCGCCGGTGGCGCGTCGGCGTAGTGGGTGACGCCCTGGGCGTCCTTCCACTGGTACACCTTGGCCGCACTGGCGGGCAGTGCGACGACCAGGCACAGGCCGGCAACGAGGCCGGGCAGCAGACGGAAGGACTGGCGGGACATGGTGGCTCCAGGCGGTTGGGAGCGGAAGAAGGTCCGATTGCATCACCGCGCCGGGGCGCAGGCAAGCGCTACACTTCCAAACATGGACGAATTGCAACAAACCCCGCGGCCCCGCGGTCGCGGCATCTACCTGCTGCCGAACCTTTTCACCACCGGCGGCCTGTTTGCCGGCTTCTACGCGATCATCGCCGCCACCCAGGGCCGGTTCGACGACGCCTGCATCGCCGTCTTCGTGGCCGGCATCCTCGACGGCCTCGACGGCCGGGTGGCGCGCCTAACCAATACCCAGAGCGAGTTCGGGGTGCAGTACGACTCGCTGGCCGATCTGGTCAGCTTCGGCCTGGCCCCGGCGCTGGTGATGTACCACTGGGCGCTCTCGGCGACCCGGCTCGACGGGCCCATCCCCGGCAAGATCGGCTGGGTCGCGGCCTTCCTGTATGCCGCCTGCGCGGCGCTGCGACTGGCGCGCTTCAATTCCCAGGTGGGCCAGGTCGACAAGCGCTGGTTCATCGGCCTGGCCAGTCCGGCGGCGGCCGGGCTGGTTGCCAGCTTCGTCTGGACCTGTGACGACATGGGCTACAGCGGCGAGCAATTGAGGTACGCCGCGCTGGCGGTGACCGTGGTCGCCGGCCTGCTGATGGTCAGCCGCCTGCGCTATTTCAGCTTCAAGGGCGGCGGTCCGCGCCACGACCGTGTGCCGTTCCTGGCGATCGTGGTAGTGCTGGCGGTCCTGGTTGCCATCGCCATCGATCCGCCGCGGGTGCTGCTGGTGATCGGCGGCCTGTACGCATTGTCGGGTCCGGGCTATGCGGCCTGGCGCAAGCTGCGCCGGCCGGCGCCGGCCGAGGCGGGCACATGAGCGCACTGTGGAGCCCGCAGCAGCGGGAATGGCTGCAGGCCATGGGCCACCAGGTGTGGGCGCTGGGCGGCGCGCAGTCGATCGAGTCCGGATCGCAGGCCGTGGCCAGTGTGCAGGACGCTCCGGCCGATGCGCGCCGTGAAGCGGCTGCGCTGCTGAAGGGCGAGTCCGCACCACTGGCGCGGCAGGCGGCACCGGCGCCGCGCGAACCGGCGCGCGCCGATCGCTTGCTGCTGGCCGTGCTGCGCGCGGCCGGACGCGACAGCAATGATGCCGACGTGGCAGCACTGATCACCGACCTCGCATCGCTGCGCGGCAATGCCGCGGCCAAGCGCGCGCTGTGGCCCCACCTGCGGGCCCTGCGTCGACGGGGTGGCCGACGGAGTAACCCGGAGTGAGCGCGCTGGCCGTCGATACCGGCCAGGCGTCGCCCGCCGGCACGCTGCGACCCATGCGCGAGGACGACCTCGACGCGGTGCACGCGGTCGAGATCCGCGCCTACGAATTTCCGTGGACAGTCGGCATCTTCCGCGACTGCCTGCGCGCCGACTACCCGGCCTGGTTGCTGCAGCAGGGCGGTGAGGTCGTTGGCTACTTCCTGATGAGCATCGCCGCCGGCGAGGCGCACGTGCTCAACATCTGCATCGACCCGGCGCGCCAGGGGCGAGGCCACGGCCGCCACCTGCTGCGGGCGATGATGCACGTCGCACGCGGCCGCGGCGCCGAGCGCGTGTTCCTGGAAGTGCGGCCCTCCAATGCCGGGGCGATTGCGCTCTACCATTCCGAAGGCTTCAACGAGATCGGTCGCCGGCCGCGCTACTACCCGGCGCGCGATGGCCGCGAGGACGCACTGGTGATGGCGATCGAGCTTCTGCCGCCGGAGCAGTGACCCTGGCTAGGCGCGCATGCGCAGGACTGGCATGCTCGCGAACAGGGAGGGGCTCCCGCAGCGGTCGGGTCGCCCGGGGACACGGCAACTCACCACAAGGAGCGGGGCATGCGCGTGCTGTCGTACGGGTCGTTGCTGGTTGCACTGGCGCTGGTCGTGCCAATTCATGCCGCTGAGCTGCGGGCCGCTGAGCTGCAGGCCGGTGAGATAACCACCCTGGAAGGGGTGCCGGTCACCACGGATCCGGGTGAGCGGTACGTGCCGGTGGTCCTGGAATCGCCGGGCTGCGAGCACGACAAGCTCGGCTCGGTGGAGGTCACCGCTGGCGAGCGTGTCAGCGAGATCACCCAGGATCCGAACGTGCCCACCGTCGAGTACGGCCTCGCCATGGCCAGGCTCGCCAAGGCCGCCCGCGACAAGGGCGCCAATGCGGTCGTGCTGCGCTGGCATCAGGGCGTGTACTTCACCCACAACGGCAGGAAGAGCCGCAAGCCGGTGTTCGTGAAGTTGCGCGGTGCCGCAATCCATTTGTCGCCGGAGGCGCTGGCACAGTGCCCGCTCGAGCCGGTGTCGGTGGCCGACCTGGAAGACCGCTCGCGCAACGGCAAGCCGGTCAACGCTTATGCGCGCGACGTGTTTGCCAAGGACTGACAGTCGTCCCGGCGGCGTGCGCCGCCGGGATCCCAACCAACGTGACTGAAATCCGCCTGCCGGGCGATCAGCCCAGCTTGGCGCGCTGTGACGCCAGTGCCTCGCGTTGCAGGTTCCAGTCGGCCAGGCGCTTGCGCTCCTGCTCGACCACGGCCGGCGGTGCATTGGCAACGAAGGTCTCGCTGGCCAGCTTGTTGTGGCACTTGCCGATCTCGCCTTCGACGCGCTTGATCTCCTTGTCCAGGCGCGTGCGCTCGGCACCCAGGTCGACCAGGCCTTCCAGCGGCACCAGCAGCTTGAGTTCGCCGACCAGTGCGGTGGCCGCGGCGGGCGCGGCCGCGGCGTCATCGAGGATGACGATGGATTCCAGACGGGTCAGGAAACGCAGCTGCGAGTCGAAGCGGCCGACGCGGTCGCGATCGTCCGCGGTGCAGCCGGCCAGCAGCAACGGGATCGTCTTCGACGGCGCGACATTGAGCTCGCTGCGGATCCTGCGCAGCGCGCTGACCATCGACTTGAGCCATTCGACGTCGGCCTCGGCGGCGGTGTAGTCCTGCGCGGCGAAGTCCGATGCCTGCGGGTACGGGCGCAGCATGATGGTGGTGTCGGCCAGGCCGAGCTTCGGCGCGACCTGCTGCCACAGTTCCTCGCTCACGAACGGCACCAGCGGGTGCAGCAGCGACAGCAGGCGCTCGAGCACGAACAACAGCGTGTGGCGCGTGCTTTCCGCCGCGGCAGCGTCATCGCCCTGCAGCGCCGGCTTGGCCAGCTCGACGAACCAGTCGCAGAACTCGTTCCAGGCGAACTCGTACAGCGCCTGTGCGAGCAGGTCGAAGCGGTAGCTGGCGAAGTGCGTCTCGGCCTCTGCGGCGACCTTGGTCAGGCGCGAAAGGATCCAGCGCTCCGGGTCGGTTTTCGGCTGCGGCGCAAACCCATCCCCGACCAACCCTTCCCTTGAAGGGGAGGGCTCAAAACCTTCGGTGTTCATCAGCACGAAGCGCGTGGCGTTCCACAGCTTGTTGCAGAAGTTCTTGTAGCCCTCGGCGCGGCCGAGGTCGAAGCGGATGTCGCGGCCGTGGGTGGCGAGGGCGGCGATGGTGAAACGCAGTGCGTCGGCGCCGAACGCCGGGATGCCTTCGGGGAATTCCTTGCGCGTGGCCTTCTCGATCTTCTCGGCCATCTTCGGCTGCATCAGGCCGGCGGTGCGCTTGGCCAGCAGGTCGTCGAGCGAGATGCCGTCGATGAGGTCGAGCGGGTCGAGGATGTTGCCCTTCGACTTCGACATCTTCTGGCCGTCCTTGTCGCGGACAAGGCCGGTGATGTAGACGTCCTTGAACGGCACGCGACCGGTGAAATGGTCGGTCGCCATGATCATGCGCGCGACCCAGAAGAAGATGATGTCGAATCCGGTGACCAGCACGCTCGACGGCACGTAGCGGTCGAAGCCGCGGTCGGCCATCGCCTGTTCCTCGGGCCAGCCCATCGTGCTGAATGGCCACAACTGCGAGGAGAACCAGGTCTCGAGCACGTCGCTGTCCTGCGACAGCTTGACGGTGTGGTCGAGCGAATGGCGCGCGCGCACTTCCTCCTCGTTGCGGCCGACGAAGATGTTGCCGTCGTCGTCGTACCACGCCGGGATGCGGTGGCCCCACCACAGCTGGCGGCTGATGCACCAGTCCTGGATGTTCTCCATCCAGTGGCGGTAGGTGCTGATCCAGTTCGACGGAACGAGCTTGACGTCGCCTTGCTCCACCAGCTCGAGGCCGCGCGCGGCAAGCGTGTCCATCTTCACGAACCACTGGTCGGTCAGGTACGGCTCGATCACCTGGCCGGTGCGGTCGCCGCGCGGCACCTGCAGCTTGTGCGGCTTGGTCTCGACCAGGCGGCCGGCGGCTTCAAGATCGGCCAGCACGACCTTGCGCGCTTCGTAACGGTCCAGGCCACGGTACTTCTCCGGCGCGTTGCCGTTGACCGCCGCGACGTGGGTGAAGATGTTGATCAGCGGCAGGCCGTGGCGCTGGCCGACGGCGTAGTCGTTGAAGTCGTGCGCAGGCGTGACCTTGACCACGCCGGTGCCGAACTCGCGGTCGACATAGTCGTCGGCGATGATCGGGATCTCGCGATCGCTCAGCGGCAGCGTGACGGTCTTGCCGATCAGGTGGGTGTAGCGCTCGTCGAGCGGATGCACCATCACCGCGACGTCGCCGAGCATGGTTTCCGGACGCGTGGTCGCCACGGTCAGCTCACCGCTGCCGTCGCTCAGCGGGTAGCTGATCGACCACAGGAAGCCGTCTTCTTCTTCGTTGACCACTTCCAGGTCGGAGATCGCCGTCTTCAGCACCGGGTCCCAGTTGACCAGGCGCTGGCCGCGGTAGATCAGGCCTTCCTCGTGCAGGCGCACGAACGCTTCGATCACCGCCTGCGCGGCCATCGGGTCCATCGTGAAGACGCTGCGCGACCAGTCACCGGAGGTGCCCAGGCGGCGCATCTGCCGCTCGATCGTGTCGCCGGAGTGCTGCTTCCACTCCCACACCTTCTCGATGAAGCCGTCGCGGCCAAGGTCGTCGCGGGTCAGGCCATCGCGACCGAGGTTGCGCGCGACCACCATCTCGGTGGCGATGCCGGCGTGGTCGGTGCCCATCTGCCACAGCGTGTCGTAGCCACGCATGCGGTGGTAGCGGATCAGCGCATCCTGCAGCGTGTGCTGGAACGCATGTCCCATGTGCAGCGTGCCGGTGACGTTCGGCGGCGGCAGCAGGATGGTATAGGGCTCGCCCTTGCCGCTGGGCTTGAATACACCGCTGCGCTCCCACGCTTCGTACAGGCGGGTTTCGAACTGCTTGGGGTCGTAGCTGGAGGCGAGGGTGTCGGTCATGGGGGTTTTGCTTTTTTCTCTTTTTTCGTTGCGTTACATGTCGTGCTTTTTCAGATCCAGCCCGCGCGCCTGGTACTGCTTCCAGCGCTCGCGCAGCGGGCCGCGTGCCGAGTCGTCGGCCGGCACCACTTCAAGCACGCGCTCGAAGCTGCCCGCCACCGGCGCGTCGCGCAGGTTGATCACCACCGGTCGCAACGGCGTGTCCGAATCGGGCGTGGCGATCAGCACCGGCGCAAGTTCGTCCTCGTCGTCGCCGGCGATCTGGTGCGGGATGTAGGCGTTCTCGTCGAACTCCCACAGCAACTCGTCCAGGCGTTGCGCCTGTTCTTCGTCGCGCACCAGCACCAGCGTCCACAGGTTGGCATCGTGCGCCTTGCGCGCGAGCTCGCATACCAGCAGCAGCGGTTCCTCGCGGAATCGCTCTTTCTGGATCAGGTAAAAGTCAGCACGGGGCATGGGGGTCTTCAAGAGCGGGAATGGGGAGCAGGGAATGGGGAACGATCGGTCGAGGTGGCCGGTGCGTCCGGACCCCAGCAAGGCTTCGTTCCCGATTTCCGCTTCATCATTCCCGATTCCCGCTGTCGTTGTTACGCAGCCCGATCCAGCAGCCACTGGCTCAGCAGGCCGACCGGGCGACCGGTGGCCATGCCGCGCTTGCCTTCGTCCGACGCGCTGCCGGCGATGTCCAGGTGCGCCCAGCGCTGGCCTTCGGCGAAGCGGCCGAGGAAGCAGCCGGCGGTGATCGCGCCGGCCCAGCGGCCGCCGATGTTGTAGACGTCGGCGAAGCTGGACTCCAGCAGCGTCTGGTACTCGTCCCACAGCGGCAGGCGCCAGGCGCGGTCGAAGACGTTCTCGCCGGCATCGAGGAGTTCGGCGGCGAGGTCGTCGTGCTTGCTCATCAGGCCCGAGGCGAACTTGCCCAGGGCGACCATGCAGGCGCCGGTGAGCGTGGCGACGTCGACCAGTGCCTGCGGCTCGAAACGCTGCGCATAGGTCAGCGCGTCACACAGGATCAGGCGGCCTTCGGCGTCGGTGTTGCCGACCTCGATGGTCTTGCCGGACATGCTGGTCAGCACGTCGGACGGGCGGTAGGCATCGGCGTCGGGCATGTTCTCCACGGCCGGCACGATGACGACGAGGTTGACCGGCAACTGCATGCCGACGGCGGCGACGAAGGTACCCATGACGGTGGCGCCACCGCACATGTCGTACTTCATCTCCTCGATGCCGCCCTGGGTCTTGAGGTTGATGCCGCCGGTGTCGAAGGTGATGCCCTTGCCGACCAGCACGTAAGGCTTGGCGTCGCCGCCGTTGCTGTACTTGAGGACGATGAGCTTGGGCGGATTGGCCGAGCCGCGGCCGACCGCGAGCAGCGAGCCCATGCCCAGTTCGGTCATCTGCGCGACGTCGAGCACTTCGCACGAGGTGGTGTCGAAGCGGCCGGCGAATTCCTGTGCCTGCTGGGCGAGGTAAGCCGGGTTGCAGACGTTCGGCGGCAGGTTGCCCAGCTCGCGCGAGAACTGCACGCCGGCGGCGATTGCCTGGCCATGGGCCAGGGCAACGGCGTCGTCACCGTGGATGCTCAGCTTGCGCAGGCCCGGCTCTTCCTTCTTCTTGCTGGTGCCGAGCGTGGCGGTGTAGCGGTAGCAGGCATGGTCGGCGGCGATGGCGGCCTGGCGGATCGCCCAGGCGGTATCGCGGCCAGCAACCGGCACTTCCGACAGGGTGAACAAGGCGTTGCTGACCGGGCCGTTGCGCAGCGTGCGCGCGGCATCGCCGACCGCCTTGAGGTACTGCGGCACGCCGAACTTGCCGGCATCGCCCAGGCCGATGACCAGCACGCGCGGCGCTGTGACACCCGGAACGTCGTAGAGCACGGCGGTCTTGCCGGTCTTGCCGCTGGCGTCGCCGCGCTCGAGCAGGGCCGCCAGGCGACCGCCGCTGGCCTCGTCCAGGGCCTTGCCGGCGGGCGTGAGAGTGTTGTCGGCAAAGGCGCCGACGACGATGCAATCAGTGAGGGCGGCGGCAGGCGCGTCGCGGTTCAGGTCGAATTCGAGGGCCATCCAACAGATTCCCAGAGCAGTCCAAAAAAGAGCTGGCCAGGCACGTCTGTCAGAAACAGTGGGCAGACGTCCAACCAAACTCCGTACAATCGAGAGGCTGTGAGGGGGATGCAATGTCCCCGGCCGCGCATCGCGCAGCCACCTCACGCCCTCGGACGAATTCCTCGATTTTAGATCAACTTCCCAGATCAAGCCGCCCCGAAGCCTAAATCGATGCCCAAGCTTGACCGTTACCTGCTGAGCGAATTCGCCCAGGCGATCTTCGCCACCCTGGTGGTATTGCTGATCGTGATGGTCGGTGGCGCCTTCACCGACGTGCTCCAGGACATCGCCCGGGGCCGGGTTCCGGCCGGCCTGATGCTGGCCCAGCTGGGCCTTGTGCTGATCAAGTGGCTGCCGCTGATCCTGCCCCTGGCGCTGATGCTGGGCCTGATGATGGGGGTCGGGCGGCTGTACCGGGACTCGGAAATGCCCGTCATCTCCTCCATTGGCGTCGGTCCCAGGCGCATGCTCAAGCCGCTGATGCTGGTGGTCGGGCCGCTGGTGCTGGTCGTGGCGGCCTGCTCGCTGTGGCTGGGACCCTGGGCGGACCGCCTGTCCAAGCAGATGATCAACGACGCCAACCGCAACCTGCTGATGGCCGGGCTGGAGCCAGGTGCCTTCGTCGGCATCCCCAACGGCCGCGGCGTCGTCTACGTGGCCAACATGTCCAAGGATGGCAGCCAGCTGCAGCGCGTGTTCGTGTACCGCGATGCCGGCGAGGGGCGCATCGACGTGACCACGTCCAATACCGGCGAGCTGACGGTCGACGGGGCCGGCAACCGCTACCTGACCCTGTCCGGCGGCTTCCAGATCGAAGGCGAGCGGGCCGGCGCCAAGGATTTCCGTCTGCTTCGCTACGCCAGCAACCAGATCCTGTTGCCGGCCAACGAGCTCAAATTCGACCCCGATGCGCCTGAAATGCAGACGACGCTGGCCCTGCTTGGCGACGACCGGCGCGAGGCCAGGGCCCAGCTGCACTACCGCCTGGCGCCACCGCTGCTGGCGCTGGCGTTCGCCCTGATGGCAGTGCCGCTCGCGCGCAGCATGCCGCGGCAGGCGCGCTATGGCCGGATCCTGGTCGGCTTCCTGGCCTACCTGATCGGCCAGAACCTGATGACCGCCGGCCTGGGCTGGCTGGAAAGCGGCAAGATCGCGATCTGGCTGGGCCTGTGGTGGCTGGTGCTGCCGGTCATGGCCGTGGCCTGCTGGATGTACTTCAGTGACGGCCGACTGTCAGGGCCACGGCAGGCGTTCGCGACGGCGAGGCTGAGGTCATGAGGCTGAAGGCATGAGATTGCTCCCCAAGATCCACGACATATATGTAGGCAAGACCGTGCTCGCCACGGTGCTGCTGACCTGGGCGGTGCTGGGCGGCCTCGACGTGATGCTGGCCCTGGTGAGCGAGTTCGGCGACATCGGCAAGGGCAAGTACGGCCTGGTCGAAGCCTTCGCGTACATCGGCCTGAGCGTGCCGCGGCGCATGTACTACCTGTTTCCTTATGCGGCCGTGATCGGCTCGCTGATGGCGCTGGGGCAACTGGCGGCAACCTCCGAACTGACCGCGTTGCGTGCCGTGGGCCTGTCGCGTCGCCGCCTCGGCCTGGCCGTCGCCGGTGCGCTGGCGATCCTCACCGCGCTGATGGTGCTGAGCGGCGAGAGCCTGTCGCCGTGGACGCAGCAGCGCGCCGATGCCCTCAAGTCCTCGGCGAAGTCCGGCAACGCGGTGGTCGCGCAGTACAGCGGTCTATGGGCGCGTGAGGGCGAGACGATCCTCAATGCCCAGGGCGGGCAGGAGCGCGAACTCAACGGTGACCGCTGGCTCGAACTTCGCGATGTCACCCTGTACCAGTTCGCCGACGATGGCCGCCTGAAGTCGCTGGCCTTCGTGCGGACGGCCGAGCACCGTCCCGGTGGCTGGTTGCTGCGAGATGTGACGCGAACGTATTTCAATGACCGTTCGGTGCGTCGCGAGCAGGTGCCGCAAGAGCGCTGGGATTCGCAGCTCGACTCGGCCGCGTTGTCTGCAGGCACGGAGCGGCCGCGCTACCTGTCGGCCATGGACCTGCGCACCGCCATCCAGTACCGCCAGCGCAATGGCCTGGATGCGTCCGAGTTCGAGGAGCACTACTGGGGGCGGTGGTTCTATTCGATCAACGTGCTGGCGTTGTGCCTGGCGGCGGTGCCGTTCGCATTCGGCACGCTGCGCAGTGGCGGCATGGGCAAGCGTCTGTTCATCGGCATCGTCTTCGCGCTGGGCTTCTGGTTGCTGCAGACGCAGTTCGTGAAGCTGGCGACGGTGTACAAGTTCGACTACCGCATCGCTTATCTGCTGCCGACGTTGATCATGCTGGGCGTGTCGGCGTTCCTGTTCAAGAAGCGCAGCGGCTAGCGCTGGCCCGGCATCCCGGGTCACCGTCATCCCCGCGAAGGCGGGGATCCATGGACGTTGCTTCTCGCCTTACTTCGGACGCTTCGGCAGCCGCACCATGCGTGTTCCGCTTGCGCGGTCGTGCCACGTCAGCCGGTCGCGGTCGAACCAGGCCCACCAGAATCCCAGGCCGGCCAGCAGCAGCGAGAGCGTGCCGACGGCGTAACGCATCAGCAGTGCGCGCCATGCCGGTGCGGTGCCATCGGCGCCGATCACCTGCAGACGCCACGGGCGCATGCCAAGGGTCTGTCCGCCGCGTCGCCAGCTCAGCACCGCATAGAAGGCGCCGATCAGCCAGCACACCAGCCACAGCAGCCACTGCAGCAGGCTGAAGGGCGGGATGTTCTCGTGGCTGTCATGGCCGCTGAAGGTGTAGGCGAAGGTGAAGACCGCCGAGGCCAGCATCCAAAGCGCAACCACCGGCCACAGGTCGTAGAGCAGTGCGAGCAGGCGCCAGCCGATCAGTGCGGTGGAGCGGGGTGTGGGCGAGGTCGATGCCATCGCATCAGGATAGCCGCTGCGCTGCACGGCCGCTAAGCTGCGTGCATGAGTGCTCGAACGCCTGCTGATCGCCGTGGCGTGGCGATGGCCTTGCCGCCATTGCGCGACGCCGATGGCGGCGCCATTGCCGCTTTCCTCGATGCGATCTGGGCCGAGAACGGCCTGGCGCAGCCGACGCTCGACAGCTACCGCCGCGACCTGGAGCTGCTCGCGCGCTGGCGCGATTGTGGTGGCGGCCTGGCCGGTGCCGATCGCGCCGTCCTTTTCGACTACCTGGCCTGGCGTTCGCAGCACGGCTACTCGCCGCGCAGCAACGCGCGGCTGCTGTCGGCGTTGCGCGCGTTCTATGCCTGGCAGGTGCGCCGTGGCGAACGCAATGACGACCCGACCGCGCTGCTGGAACCGCCCAAGCTGCCGCGGTCCCTGCCCAAGGCGCTGGCCGAGAGCCAGATCGAGGCCCTGCTCAAGGCCCCGGACATCGACGATGCCAATGGCCTGCGCGATCGCGCCATGCTCGAGCTGATGTACGCAGCCGGTTTGCGCGTTAGCGAACTGGTCAACCTGCCGGCGACCGCGGTCAACCTGCGCCAGGGCGTGTTGCGGGTGATGGGCAAGGGCAGCAAGGAGCGGCTGGTGCCGCTGGGCGAGGAGGCACAGCACTGGCTGGAGCGATACCTCGCCACGGCGCGCCCGCAGCTGGCGGGAAAGCGCGCACTGGCGCCGTTGTTCCTCACTTCAGCAGGCGAGGCGCCGACGCGCCAGCAGTTCTGGGTGCTGGTGAAGCGCTACGCGGGGTTCGCCGGCATCGACCCGGCCCGGATCAGCCCGCACGGTTTGCGCCACAGTTTCGCCACGCACCTGCTCAACCACGGCGCCGACCTGCGCGCGCTGCAGATGCTGCTGGGCCACAGTTCGCTGTCGACCACGCAGATCTACACCCTGGTGGCGCGCGAGCAGCTCAAGCAGCTCCACTCCAGGCATCACCCGCGCGGGTAACGGCGATTCCCCGCCGGCAGGCAACCCAAGGTGAATCCTTCCGGGACCAAGGGCACTGGCCGCACCCGGCTCTCGTGCCACAATCCGGGCATCCCCCCAATATGGGCCGCCGCTCGGTGGCCCCTGTCAGGAATCACAGATGAAGCGAATTCTCCTCGCCGCGCTCGGCGCCATCAGCCTTTCCGCCTGTGCGCAAGCGCCCGACGGCGCCGCGCAGGCGCAAGGCAGCGCCAAGCCGGCCGTAGCCGCCCTGGCCGCCGCCAAGCCCAAGGCCGGCACCGCCGATGCGCGCGCGGTCGAGGCGGTGCGCCTGCTCAATCCGCAGGTCCAGGTCGACCGGGTCGGCGCGGCGCCGCTTCCGGGCTTCCGCGAGGCGATCGTGGCCGGGCAGGTGGTCTATGTCAGCGATGACGGCAAATACCTGTTCCTGCCCGGTTCCGGCGGCGCCCTGTTCGACGTAAACGCCAGGAAGAACCTCAGCGAGGATGCGATGGCGGCCGTGCGCAAGCAGCTGATCGACACCATCCCGGTCAGCGAGCGCATCGTTTTCGCCCCGGCCAAGCCCAAGTACACGGTCACCGTCTTCACCGACGTGGAGTGTGGCTACTGCCGCAAGCTGCACAGCGAAATCGCCGAGTACAACCGTCAGGGCATCGCCATCGAGTACCTGGCGTTCCCGCGCATGGGCCTGGGCAGCGACGACTACAAGAAGATGGTGTCGGTGTGGTGCGCGCCGGACCGGCGCAAGGCGCTGACCGACGCCAAGAACGACCGCACGCCCCAGTACACCAACTGCAAGAGCTCGGTGAACCAGCAGTACGACATCGGCCAGCGTGTCGGCCTGACCGGTACGCCGATGATCCTCAGTGCCGAAGGCATCCAGCTCGGCGGCTACCTCCCGCCGGCGGCCCTGCGCGAGACGCTCGACAAGCTGGCGGCCGAGCGCGCCCAGACCGCCGCGGTGAAGCCGGGCGCCTGATGGCGCCCTTGCTGCATCCGGGACAGTAGGGGTACGGGCAGGGGCTGCGCGGCTCGGCTACAATGTCGGGCCCGACGTTGCACGGTTCCCCGGACATGATCGTCCTCGAGGGCGCATCCGCCCTGTCGCCGTTCCGCCGCGAGCGGCTCCAAGCCCGCCTGCAAGCCCTCCATCCGTCTGTCCGAGTCCTTGGTGCCTGGCCCGTCTACTGGGTCGAGCCCGAGACTGGTGCGACCCCGGACGCAGACGCACTGCGCCGCATCCTCCAGGCCGAGCCGGGCGAGGCCGCGCGCGCGGAAGGCGCCGTTTCCCGTTTTGTCACGCCGCGACTGGGCACCCTGTCGCCGTGGGCGAGCAAGGCGACCGAGCTGCTTCGCGGCGCCGGCCTGCCGATCAAGCGCGTCGAGCGCGGTACCCGTTACGACCTGACCGGATGGCCGGCCGACGCCCCCACCCAGGGCGCGCTGGCCAAGGTCCTGCACGATCCGATGACGCAGTCGCTGCTGGAAGCGCGCGACGACGCCGCGGCGTTGTTCGCCACGCCCGCGCGCGGTCAGCTCGAACGCATACCGCTGGCCGATCTGGAGAACGCCAACGTCCGCCTCGGCCTGGCCCTGGCAGAAGACGAGATCGCCTACCTGCGCGAGCGCTTCAGCGTGCTCGGCCGCGAGCCGGCCGACGTCGAACTGATGATGTTCGCCCAGGCGAACTCCGAGCATTGCCGGCACAAGATCTTCAACGCCTCGTGGACGCTCGATGGCGCCGAACAGCAACAGTCGCTGTTCAAGATGATCAAGCACACCCACGCCACCACGCCCGAGCACACGCTCTCGGCGTACAGCGACAACGCGGCCGTGGTCGAAGGCTATGCCAGCCGTCGCTTCCGTCCGGATCCGGTCACGCGCGGCTATCGCGCCGAGGCGCAGGTCGACTCGGCGTTCGCGATCAAGGTCGAGACGCACAACCATCCGACCGCGATCGCGCCGTTCCCGGGCGCATCCACCGGCAACGGCGGCGAGATCCGCGACGAAGGCGCGACTGGCCGTGGTGGCCGTCCCAAGGCCGGCCTGTGCGGCTTCAGCGTTTCGCACCTGCGCATCCCGACCTTGCCGCAGCCGTGGGAGCGCGAGCGTTCGCTCAACCCGCGCATGGCCTCGGCACTGGAAATCATGCTCGACGGCCCGATCGGCGCGGCCGCGTTCAACAACGAGTTCGGTCGCCCCAACCTGACCGGTTACTTCCGCAGCTTCGAGCTCGACGAGGGTACGCACGCGCGTGCCTACGACAAGCCGATCATGCTCGCCGGCGGCCTGGGTGCGATCGATCGCGTGCAGGTCACCAAGCTGGGCATGAAGCCCGGCGACGCGGTGATCGTGCTCGGTGGACCGGCGATGCTGATCGGCCTGGGCGGCGGTGCCGCCAGCTCGGTCGCGTCCGGCGACAGCCACGAAGAACTCGATTTCGCCAGCGTCCAGCGCGACAACCCGGAAATGGAGCGTCGCTGCCAGGAAGTGATCGACCGCTGCATCGCACGCGGCCTGGACAATCCGATCGCGACCGCGCACGACGTCGGTGCCGGCGGCCTGTCCAACGCCATCCCCGAGTTGCTGCACGACTCCGGCCTGGGTGGCGTCATCGACCTGGCCAAGGTGCCCAGCGACGATCCGTCGCTGTCGCCGATGCAGCTGTGGTGCAACGAATCGCAGGAACGCTACGTGCTCGGCCTGCCAGCCGACCGCGTCGACGAGTTCGCGCAGATCTGCGCGCGCGAGCGTTGCCCGTTCGCGGTGGTCGGTTACGCCACCGCCGAGGAACACCTGGTCGTCGGATACGGCGCCACCGTCGACAACGCCCGCCAGGGCGGCCATGACTGGCCGATCGACCTGCCCATGGACGTGCTGTTCGGCAAGCCGCCGAAGATGCACCGCGATGCGCGTCGTCCACCACCGGCGCCGTGGCCGGCGCTGGAGTGGAACGGCCTGGACCTGCGCGAGGCGGCACTGCGCGTGCTGGCGCATCCGTCGGTCGCGTCGAAGAACTTCCTGGTCACCATTGGTGACCGCACCGTCGGCGGCCTGACCGCGCGCGACCAGATGATCGGTCCGTGGCAGCTGCCGATGTCCGACTGCGCGATCACGCTGTCGGGTTTCGATGGTTTCGTCGGCGAGGCGATGTCGCTCGGCGAGCGCACGCCGCTGGCGCTGATCGATGCCGCCGCCGCCGCGCGCATGGCGGTGGGTGAAGCCATCACCAACCTGTGCGCCGCACCGGTCGAATCGCTCAACCGCATCAAGCTGTCGGCCAACTGGATGGCCGCCGCCGGTCATCCGGGCGAGGACGCGCGACTGTTCGACGCGGTCAAGGCCGTCGGCATGGAGCTGTGCCCGGAGCTGGAGCTGAGCATCCCGGTCGGCAAGGATTCGCTGTCGATGCAGGCGCAGTGGCACAGCGATGGCGTCGCGTCGAAGTCGGTGTCGCCGGTGTCGCTGATCGTCACCGCGTTCGCGCCGGTGGTCGACGTGCGCCAGCAGCTGACCCCGCTGCTCGATCGCAACGAAGAGTCGGAGCTGTGGCTGATCGGCCTGGGTGCCGGCAAGCAACGCCTGGGCGGTTCGGTGCTGGCGCAGTGCCATCCGGACGCCGTTTCAAAGAACAATGACACGCAGCTGCCGGCGTTCGCCGGTTCGCTCGGCGTGCCCGACCTCGACAACCCACAGCGCCTGCGCGATTTCTTCGAGCTCATCCGTGATGCGCGCGAGGCAGGTCTGCTGCGTGCCTACCACGACCGTTCCGACGGCGGCGCGTGGGCGGCGCTGTGCGAGATGGCGTTCTGCTCGCGACTGGGCCTGGACATCACCCTCGACGGCTGGGGACACGATCCGTTCCGCACGCTGTTCAACGAGGAACTCGGCGCGATCGTGCAGGTCGCCGACGAGGACCGCGCCATCTTCGCCGACATGGTTTCGCGCCACGGCCTGATCGACTGTGCGCAACGCATCGCGCGACCGACCACGGCACCGGCGATCCGTGTCCGCGACGAAGGCCAGACCCTGGCCGAATGGCGCTGGGACGAACTCTTCGACGCCTGGTGGTCGACCAGCCATGCCCTGCAGAAGCTGCGTGACAACCCCGAGTGCGCCGACCAGGAGCGCGCGCTGGCACGCGACTTCAACGCGCCGGGCCTGAAGCCGCGCCTGTCGTTCGATACGGCCGAGGATGTCGCCGCGCCGTTCATCAACACTGGCGTGCGGCCGAAGGTGGCGATCCTGCGCGAGCAGGGCGTCAACGGCCAGATCGAGATGGCGGCGGCGTTCGACCGCGCCGGCTTCGAAGCCTTCGACGTGCACATGAGCGACCTGATCGCCGGCAACGTTTCGCTGGCCGATTTCAAGGGCATCGCCGCCTGCGGTGGTTTCAGCTACGGCGACGTGCTCGGTGCCGGCCGCGGCTGGGCGACCTCGGTGCTGGAGCGCAGCGCGCTGCGTGACGCGTTTGCACAGTTCTTCGCCCGCGACGACAGCTTCTCGCTGGGCGTGTGCAATGGCTGCCAGATGCTGTCGCAGCTCAAGCCGATCATCCCCGGCGCGACCCATTGGCCGAAATTCCTGCGCAACGCCAGCGAGCAGTTCGAAGCACGCCTGGGCCTGCTGGAAGTGGTCGAGTCGCCGTCGCTGTTCTTCCGCGGCATGGCCGGCTCGCGCATCCCGGTCGCGGTCGCGCACGGCGAAGGCCGCGCCGACTTCGACAGCGCGCTCGACCAGAACGCGGCGCATGTCTCGTTGCGTTATGTCGACGGCAACGGCGCCGTTGCCACGCGCTATCCGCTCAACCCGAACGGCTCGCCCGACGGCATCACCGGCCTGACCAGCGACGACGGCCGCGCCACGATCCTGATGCCGCACCCCGAGCGCACCCTGCGCAGCGCCAACCTGAGCTGGGCACCGGCGGAGTGGGGCGAGGATTCGCCGTGGCTGCGGATGTTCCGCAACGCGCGGGTCTGGGTGGGGTGAGGGTCGGGCCGCGGTGCCAGCGGCGGGAGTGGTGAAGCGGGAATGGGGAATGGGGAATGGGGAACTGGAGGGCGCCGTGGCTCACTCCCGCCTCACCATTCCCGCCCCTGCCGACAACGCTCAAGCTGCTAAAGTCCGAAGCCTGACAGCCACGGAGGACGGCGTGAACGCAGTCGCCAACGACACCGGCCAAGCCAGTCTAGATGACCGCATCGTCGCGGCCCTGTTGGCCAAGGGCCGGCTGAAGGATGCCGACCTCGCTCGCGCCCGCCGCCTGCAGGAGGAAACCGGCGGCGGCCTGCTCGCCCTGCTGGCGCGCCTGGGCCTGGTGTCCGAGCGCGATCACGCCGAAACCTGCGCCGAAGTGCTCGGCCTGCCGCTGGTCAACGTCAAGGATGCGCCCGAGCTGCCGCCCGAGGGCGTGGCGATGTCGGCGCGCTTCATGAAGCAGTTCGCGGTCTGCCCGGTCGGCGAAAGCGACACCGCGGTCGACGTGCTGATGGCCGACCCGCAGGACCTGTACACCATCGACGCCCTGCGCCTGGCGACCGGCCGCGACATCCGCCCGGCGGTGGCGCTGCGCTCGGAGATCGGCGACCTGGTCGAACGCTGGTACGGCCAGGGCCGCAGCGCGATGGGCGCAATCGTCGAGACGGCCGAAGGCGAGGGGAGTGGTGACCTGGACGATGTCGAGCACCTGCGCGACCTGGCCTCCGAAGCGCCGGTCATCCGCCTGGTCAACCTGATCATTCAGCGCGCCGTCGAGTTGCGCGCGTCCGACATCCACATCGAACCGTTCGAGAGCCGCCTGAAGGTGCGCTACCGCGTCGACGGCGTGCTGACCGAAGGCGAAAGCCCGCCGGCCAATCTCACCGCCGCGGTGATCAGCCGCGTCAAGATCATGGCCAAGCTCAACATCGCCGAGCGCCGCCTGCCGCAGGACGGTCGCATCATGCTGCGCGTGCAGGGCAAGGAGCTCGACCTGCGCGTGAGCACGGTGCCGACCGCGCACGGCGAGAGCGTGGTGATGCGACTGCTCGACCGCGAGACGGTGGTGTTCGACTTCAAGCGCCTGGGCTTCACCGACGCCTTCCTGCCGCAGTTCCAGAAGGTGCTCGACCAGCCGCACGGCATCCTGCTGGTGACCGGTCCGACCGGCTCGGGCAAGACCACCACGCTGTACACCGCGCTGAGCAAGCTCAACACCACCGACGTCAAGATCATCACGGTCGAAGACCCGGTCGAGTACCAGATCGAGGGCATCAACCAGATCCAGGCCAAGCCGCAGATCGGCCTGGATTTCGCCCACGCGCTGCGCAGCATCGTCCGCCAGGACCCCGACATCATCATGATCGGCGAAATGCGCGACCTGGAGACCTGCCGCATCGCGATCCAGTCGGCGCTCACCGGCCACCTGGTGCTGTCGACGCTGCACACCAACAACGCCGCCGGCGGCATCACCCGCCTGCTCGACATGGGCGTGGAGGACTACCTGCTGACGTCCACCATCAACGGCATCCTCGGCCAGCGCCTGGTGCGCAAGCTGGAGCTGACCCATGCCGAGAAGTACCTGGCGTCGCCGGAAGAGATCGAGAAGTTCAACCTGCGCCGTTACCAGCCAAGCGGCGACATCTACCTCTACCATCCGCGCCCGTCGGCGATCGCGCCGAACGGCTACCTCGGCCGCACCACGATCATGGAGTTCCTGGTGATGAACGACGAGCTGCGCCGCGCGGTGATGCGCCACGCCGGCATGGGCGAGATCGAGCAGATCGCGCGCCAGTCGGGCATGCGCACGATGTACGAGGACGGCATCATCAAGGCTCTGGCGGGGGAGACGACGATCGAGGAAGTGCTGCGGGTGACGGAGGATGCGTAACTAGCCGCCATCCTTCACAACCCGTCATTCCCGCGAAGGCGGGAACCCAGCGACTTGGATTCTCGATGCCATGGAAAGGCAGCCGGCGGTCTACATACTGGCGAGCCGTCGCAACGGCACGCTCTATATTGGGGTTACCAGCGACCTGGTTGCACGGATCTGGCAGCACCGGCAGCATCTCGTCGCAGGATTCACGCGTGCTCATGGAATCATGTTGCTGGTCTGGTACGAGCAGCACGAGACGATGGACTCGGCGATCACGCGCGAGAAACGGCTCAAGAAGTGGAATCGCGCCTGGAAGATTCGACTGATTGAACAACTGAACCCGTACTGGAATGATCTGTGGCCTGACATATGCGGTTGAGGAGTAGCGAAGTCACTTGGTTCCCGCCTTCGCGGGAATGACGGGTTACTGACGATCCATCCGTTGCATTCGAGCAAGGTCCACATGCCGCTTTACCACTACAAAGCCCTCAACCCCCGCGGTGAGCTGCTCGACGGCCAGATGGAAGCCGCCAGCAATGCCGAGGTGGTGGCGCGCCTGCAGGAACAGGGACACCTGCCGGTCGAAGCCAAGCTGGCCAGCGAAGCGTCCGGGGCGTCGGTGTGGAAGGGGCTGTTCAAGACCCGGCCCTTCGCCGGCGCGCGCCTGGTGCAGTTCACCCAGCAGCTGGCGACGCTGCTCGGCGCCGGCCAGCCGCTCGATCGCGCGCTGACCATCCTGCTGGAACTGCCCGAAGACGAACTCGCGCGCCGCACCATCGGCGACGTGCGCGATGCCGTGCGCGGCGGCAGTTCGCTGTCTTCGGCACTGGAACGCCAGCACGGCACGTTCTCGCGCCTGTACGTCAACATGGTCCGCGCCGGTGAAGCCGGCGGCAGCCTGCACGAGACGCTCGCGCGTCTGGCCGACTACATGGAACGCACGCGCGCGCTGCAGGGCCGCGTCATCAACGCGTTGATCTATCCGGCGATCCTGCTGGTGATGGTCGGCCTGAGCCTGCTGTTCCTGCTCGGCTACGTGGTGCCGCAGTTCGCGGCGATGTACGAAAGCCTCGATGCACAGCTGCCGCTGTTCACCCAGATCGTGCTCGGCGTGGGCCTGTTCGTTCGCGACTGGTGGATCGTGCTGCTGGTGGTGCCGGCGCTGGCGCTGTGGTGGTTCGATCGCAAGCGCCGCGATCCGGTGTTCCGCGAGGCCTTCGATGCCTGGCTGCTGCGGCGCCGCTTCGCCGGTGCGCTGGTGGCCAAGGTCGAGACGGCGCGCCTTGCACGTACCCTCGGCACGCTGGTGCGCAATGGCGTGCCGCTGATGGCCGCGCTCGGCATCGGCCGCAACGTGCTCGGCAACCGCGTGCTCGCCGCCGACGTCGCCGCCGCCGCCGAGGAGGTCAAGAACGGCGTCGCGCTGTCGACCGCGCTGGGGCGCGGCAAGCGCTTCCCGCGGCTGGCGCTGCAGATGATCCAGGTCGGCGAGGAGTCGGGCACGCTCGACACGATGCTGGTCAAGACCGCCGAGACGTTCGAACAGGAAACCGCGCTGGCGCTGGACCGGATGCTGGCGGCGATGGTGCCGCTGGTCACGGTGGTGCTGGCCACGGTCGTGGGCATGGTCGTGCTGGCGGTGCTGACGCCGCTGTATGACCTGACCAATGCGATCGGCTAGCGGCAGGGAACTGAATGCAACCTCGCGCAGTCAGCCCTTTTGCCGCCCATTTCGGGTAAACATCCCGTCATCGTCACCGCAAAATCGACAAGGATCCCCCAATGCGTAACCGTCGTTCTCTGACCCGTTCACCGTCCGCTGCCCGCCAGCGCGGCATGAGCCTGATCGAGATCATCATCGTGATCGTGCTCATCGGCGCGGTGCTGGCCTTCGTCGGCAGCCGCGTGCTCGGTGGCAAGGACCGCGGTGACTACAACATCGCCAAGGCCCAGGTGCAGACCATGGCGGGCAAGGTCGAGGCGTTCCAGATGGACACCGGCCGCCTGCCGACCTCGCTGGAGGAACTGGTCACCCAGCCCACCGACGTCAACGGCTGGCTTGGCCCGTACGCAAAGCCGGCCGAGCTGAAGGACCCGTGGGGCCACCCGATCGAGTACCGCGCACCGGGCGAGGGCGGCCCGTTCGACCTGGTCGTGCTGGGCAAGGACGGCAAGGTCGGCGGCACCAGCGTCGACGCCGACATCAAGTACGAGTGACGGCCGGGTAAGCGCACAAGGCAGCCATCGGGGACCTGGCCCAATGCAGCATCCTGCCCGCGGCGCATCGTTGCTGGAGATGCTGCTGGTGATCGCGCTGATCGCGGCGATCAGCGTGCTTGCCGCGGCGGCGCTGGGCGGCGGCATCCAGGGCATGCAGTTGCGCTCGGCCGCCAAGTCGGTGGCGGCGCAACTGCGCTACACACGCACGCACGCCATCGCCACCGGCAAGCCGCAACGCTTCACCCTCGATCCGGCCGCGCACGCCTGGACCGCTCCCAACGGGCGCAAGGGCGAGATCGCTCAGGCCCTGCGCGTGACCTTCACCGGTGCACGCGAAGTGCAACCGCGACGCGGCGAAGGTGCGATCGTGTTCTTCGCCGACGGCGCCAGCACCGGCGGCCGCGTCCAGCTCAGTGCCCGCAGCGCGGCCTGGAACATCGACGTGGCGTGGCTGACCGGTGAAGTGCGCTTGCGCCGCGCAGCGGGGGCGCCGCCGCCATGAAGCGCCAGCGCGGCTACACGCTGCTCGAGGTCATCGTCGCCTTCGCCTTGCTGGCGCTGGCACTGACGTTGCTGCTGGGCATTCTTTCCGGCGCGGCGCGCCAGGTGCGCGGCTCCAGCGATGCCGCGCGCGCGGCGCTGTATGCGCAGTCGTTGCTGGCACAGGTCGGTGCCGGCGAAGTGATCGCGCCCGGCCAGCGCGACGGCGAGTTCGAGGACGGCCGCTACCGTTGGCAACTGCGCATCGCGCCATGGCGCGACCCGGCCATTGCGGCGGCCAGGCAGCAGGTCGATCCCAATGCCGCGGGCCTGCTCGAGGTCACCCTGGCGGTGCAGTGGGGCGACGCCGGGCCTGGCCAGCGCCTGCAATTGCGATCCCTGCGCACGGCCACCGCCGGCGCCGAGGCGCCATTGCCATGAGGCGCGCGCGCGGTTTCACCCTGATCGAAGTGCTGCTGGCGACGGTGCTGCTGGTGGCCGGGCTGGCGCTGGCATTCACCACGCTTGGCGCTGCCAACCGCACGGCGATCCGTGGCGAAGCGATGGCCGATCGCAGCGAACACATGCGCGCCGTCGCCGGCTTCCTGCGCAGTCGCCTGACGGGAACGCGACCGATCGCGTTCGCCATCGATGAAAGCAAGGGCACGCCGATCCGCTTCGTCGGCGAGCCGGACCGCATGCGCTTCGTCGCCGATTTGCCGGACTACCTCGGTCGTGGCGGTCCCTACCTGCACGACCTGACGATCGAGGGCGACGGCGACAACACGCGCATCTCGATCGCCCTGAACATGGTGCTGGCCGGCCAGACCATCGAGGAGCCGCAGCCGCGCCCGCCGGAATTGCTGGTGGAGGGCCTGCGCCAAGCGCACTTCCGCTATCGGGCGCTGGACGAGGAAGGACGCCTGGGCGACTGGCAGGACAAGTGGGACGTGAGCGAGCGACTGCCGCTGCTGGTCGAGGTGACGCTGATCGATCGCGACGGAAAGGCCTGGCCGCCGCTGGTGGTGTCGCTGCCACTGGCCGCGCAGCTCGACGGCGCCGGCTTGACGGTGCAGCAGCTATGACCGCGCCCTGCTCGAACATGCGCGGCACGGCGCTGATCCTGGTGCTGTGGCTGATCGTGCTGCTGACCTCGGTGATCGGCGCATTCGCGCTGTTGGCACGCATCGAGAGCATGCAGGGACGCGTGCTGGTGCGCGGCCTGGTCGCCTCCGGCGCGGCGCGTGCCGGAGTGGAATACGCACTGACCCGTGTCGCGCTCAGCGACCCGCGCCTGAAATGGCGGCCGGACGGACGCGCCTATCGCTGGCGCTATGGCGATGCCGATGTCGAGGTGCAGATGACCGACGAGAGCGGCAAGGTCGACCTCAACCAGGCCGACGCACAGATGCTGGCCGCGCTGATCCAGCGCGTGGCATCGTCGGAACGTGGCGGCCGGATGGACCCCTCGCAGGCGGCGCGCCTGGCGGCGGCGATCATCGACTGGCGCGACCCCGACCCGTTGACCCAGCCCGCCGGTGGCGGCGAAGACGCCGACTATGCCTCGGCCGGGCTGCCCTACGGCGCAAAGGACGCCGACTTCGAGAGCGTCGCCGAACTCGAACAGGTGATCGGATTCACCCCGCAGCTGTACGCGCGGCTGGAACCCTACCTGACCGTCTACAGCGGTCGTGCCCGCCCGGATGCGGCCTTCGCTGCCGGGCCGGTGCTCGATGCGATGGGCCTCAATGGCAACGACCTGGTCGCGCAGCGGCGCGGCGCCGATGCCAACGGCCTGGCGCAGGGCGTGCCGGGAGACATCGTCGGCGTGGCCGGCGGCGGCAGTGGCACCTATAGTATCGACAGCCGTGCGCGACTCACGGATGGTCGCGAGTCGTTGTTGCGGGTCGTTGTCCGCGCCGGGGGTGGGGCTTTGCCCGGCATGGCCTACACTCCGCTGCGCTGGGAGGAGGGAGCTTCACCACGATGAATGCAGGCAGCCAGACACGGCAGGGAGCCGACTGGGCGCAGGACCGGTTGCGGCGCATAGGCGCGCGGCTGGCCCCGGGCGCGGGCGGCTTTCTGGGCTGGTGGGGTCACCACCTCGCCGCCTGGCTGCCGACGCGCGTGCGTCGCGTGCTCGGCTTCGATCGCGGTCGCCTGCTCCTGCAACTGCACGGCGAGACCTTGCAGCTGCGCCTGCAGCAGGGCGGTCAGCTGCACGACCTGGGTTCGGTGCCTTCGCTGGCCCTGGAGACCGATTCCGTGGGCGACGCGCTGGCGCCTTTGTTGCCGCCGCGGCTGGCCGATCTGCCGCGCTGGCTGTTGCTGCCGGCATCGGCCGGACTGCGCCGCCGCCTTGCACTCCCCGCCGCGGCAGCAGATCGCCTGCGCGATGTGGTCGGTTTCGAGATCGACCGGCAGACCCCGTTCACCGCCGACACCGTCGCTTTCGACGCGCGCGTGCTCGGCCGCCGCGAAAGCGACGGCATGCTCGATACCGAACTGGTGGTGGTGCCGCGCCAGGGACTGGATCCGCAGCTGGCCGCACTCGGCCCGCTGGCGCGGACGCTGGCCGGCATCGATGTCGCCGGTAGCGGCGGCGTACCGCTCGGCGTGAACCTGCTGGTGGTCCAGCAGCGCCGCCACCATGGCGACCCGTTCCGCTACTGGAACCTGGCATTGATCGCCGTTGCCCTGCTGGCCGTGGCCGCGGCGATGTGGCAACTGCTGGAAAACCGTCGCGCCGCCGCCGACGACCTCGGACAGACCATCGCCCGCCACGCCGCCGCCGCGCGTGCCGCGGCGTCGCAGCGGCAGGCACTGATCGAACTGACCGAAGGCCAGGCGTTCATCGACCGTGCGCGCGCGCAGCGCCCGACCTCGCTGGAAGTGATCGACGAACTGACCCGTCGACTGCCCGACAACACGTACCTGGAAAAGCTCGCCATCGAGGACACCAGCATCACCATGATCGGCCTCAGCCGCGAGGCGCCGTCGCTGATCCAGCGCCTGCAGGGCTCGCCGCTGTGGCGCGCGCCGGCACTGACCGGCGCGCTGATGCCAGACCCGGCCAGCGGCCGCGACCGTTTCACCCTGACGGCCGAACTGGGGCCGGCTGCGGCGCCACGTCCTGCGGCCGCGCCGCGAGCGGAGGAGTCCGATGACCGCCAATGACGCGAAGGCAATTTCGCGCACCGGCGCCGCCCGCATCGACCGCGATCGCTGGCTGGCGCTGGGGTTGTTCCTGGCGGCACTGGCGCTGGCCTACCTGGTGCTGGTGCATCCGTGGTGGACGGTGCCGATGATCGAAGCCGGCGAGCGCTTGCAGACGCTGCAGGAACGCGAGCTGCGCCAGCGCATGCAGTTGCAGCAGGCGCCGCTCGTGGCGCAGCGGTTGCAGCAGTTGCGCACGCGACAAGCGGGGCAGCCGGGCTTCCTGCCCGAGAGCAGCGCCGAACTCGCTACCGCCGGACTGGTGCAGCGACTGGAGGCCGTCGTCGCCCAGGCCAGCCCGGGCAATCGCAGTTGCGCGATCAGCAACCGTTCGCCGTTGAGCGAACCCAGGCGTGATCGCTACGCACGCGTGGTGGTGCAGGTGCGCATGCGCTGCGGCAGTCCGGAACTGGCCGCGGTGCTGCATGCGCTGGAAAGCGGCGCGCCGCGACTGTTCGTCAACAATCTCAACATCCTGTCGTCGCGCGGCTACTTCCTGCCCGGCAACGCGCAGCCCGGCGGCGATGGCGGCCTCGATGTCAGCTTCGACCTGTCCGGTTACCTGCGACCGGGCGCCACGGGCACGGAGGTGACGCGTGCGCCTTGACGATGCCGGCCCGCGCACCTGGCTGCTCGCCACCGTTGCCGGCTGGGCCGTGCTGGCCTGGCTGCTCGCCCTGGCCGGGATGGGACGGCACGCGCCGGAGCTCGACGCCGACCCGAGCCTGCTGCGGCCGCTGCCGACCACGCGCGCACAAGCGGCCGAACGCCTGGGTCCGCTTGCGCAGTACACGCAGATCGGCGCGCGCCCGTTGTTCTCGACCGATCGCCAGCCCAAGCCGTTTTTCCTGCAGGGGCAGGGCGAGGGCGAAAGCAAGGACAGCGCATTCGACTACCTGCTGACCAGCGTGCTCATCACGCCCAACCTGCACATGGCGATCCTGCAGCCGGCAGACGGCAGCGAGTCGGTGCGGGTGAAGCTGGGCGAGGTGCCCGATTCGCATCCGGCATGGAGGCTGACCGCGCTCGACGCGCGCAGCGCCGTGTTCGAAGGTCCCGAAGGTCGGCGCGAAATGACCTTGCGCGTGTTCGATGGACAAGGCGGGCAACCGCCGACCGCGCTCAATGCGTTGCCGCCTCAACCGTTGCCGGCAGGCCTGCAGCAACCGGTCGGCACGTCGCTGCAGGCAGCGCCGCAACCGAAGATCCCGCCGGCTGCGCGTCCGCCCGCCAACGCGGCTCGCGCCACATCCGGTGCCAATGCCCCCGGGCAAGCGACGCCGCGACCGTCCGAACCGGTCAATGACGATGCGCCGATGACACCAGAGGCGCAGATGGAAGCGATCCGCAAGCGGATCGAAGCGCGACGTGCGCAGATGCGGCAGCAGCAGGCCGCGCAACCCCCGGCCAAGACGCCTTAGAGTGAACGCATGAAGCCCAGCGCCCGGAAGCTCGCCGCTCGCCGATTCGCCACCCAGGCGATCGTCACCACCACCATTGCCAGCCTGCTGGCCGCCTGCGCGACTGCACCGGTGCCCAAGGTCAGGCGCGACGGCCAGCCCGGTGCCGCGCAGCAAACCGCCGGTGCCGGCGCAGCCGGAACCACCGCGCAGCCGCTGCCCGAATCGACCACGGGCGGTGATGCCCGTCCGCAGATCCGTCGCGGCACTGGCCAGGTCATCAACCAGAGCGCCGGCTCCGCGCCGCCACCGAACCTGGGCGCGACCAGTGGCTCGGCGACCTTCAACTTCGAGGGCGAGTCGCTGCACGCAGTGGTCAAGGCCATCCTCGGCGACATGCTCGGCCAGAACTACGTCATCGCACCGGGCGTGCAGGGCACCGTCACGCTTGCCACGCCCAAGCCCGTCAGTCCCGCAGAAGCGCTGAACCTGCTCGAGATGGTGCTGGGCTGGAACAACGCGCGGCTGGTCTACACCGGCGGACGCTACAACGTGGTGGCGGCCGACCAAGCACTGGCCGGTAATGTCGCGGCCCGCACCGGCGGCGCCAGCAACGCGCGCGGCTTCGAAGTGCGCACGGTGCCGCTGAAGTACGTCTCGGCCACCGAGATGGAAAAGATCCTCAAGCCGTATGCGCGTCCCAACGCGATAGTGAACGTCGACAACTCGCGCAACGTCATCACCGTTGGCGGCAGCCGCGCCGAACTCGAGAACTACCTGCGCACCATCCAGGTGTTCGACGTCGACTGGCTGAGCGGCATGTCGGTGGGCGTGTTCCCGCTGCAGTCGGGCAAGGCGACCAAGGTCGTGGCCGACCTGGAGAAGGTGTTCGGCGAGCAGAGCAAGTCGCCGGTGGCGGGCATGTTCCGCTTCATGCCGCTGGAAGGCGCCAACGCGGTGCTGGTGATCACCTCGCAGGCCAATTACCTCGACGACATCCAGCAGTGGCTCGACCGGATCGACAACGCCGGCGGCAGCGTGCAGCTGTATTCGTACGAACTGAAGTACATCAAGGCCAAGGACCTGGCCGATCGCCTCGGCGATGTCTTCGGCAGCGGCCGCGGCAGCAGTGGCGGCGGTGGAAATGGTGCGCCGTCGCTGATGCCCGGGCTGGAGTCGGTGGAGCTCCAGGACAGCGGCTACGGCAGCACCGCGACCCTCGGTGGCGGCGACACTGGCGACTCTGGCAGCAATGGAGGTAGCGGCGGCCTCGGTGAGGGCTCGCTCTCGCTCAACGCCAGGCAGGCTGGCAACGCCGCGCTGACCCTCGAGGTTGATGGCGACCGCGTCGGCGTGTCGGCGGTGGAGGAAACCAACTCGCTGATCGTGCGCAGCAGCCCGTCTGCGTGGAAGTCGATCCGCGACGTGATCGAGCGGCTCGATGTGATGCCGATGCAGGTGCACATCGAGGCGCAGGTCGTTGAAGTGCAGCTGCAGGGCGAGCTGCGCTACGGCGTGAGCTGGTTCCTCGAGAACGCCGCGCTCGAAAACGGCTTTCCCGACGTGACCTCGCGCGGTACCGATATTCCGGCGAAATGGAGCACGCTGGGCGCAAGCATCGGCGGCGTCAGCGGCAGCGGTCTGGTCTGGTCGCTGTTCAAGAACGATGCAGCGGCTGTCATCAGCGCGCTGGACAGCATCACCGACCTGCAACTGCTGCAGACGCCGTCGGTGATGGTGCGCAACAACGCCGAAGCCACGCTCAACGTCGGCAGCCGCATCCCGATCTCGTCGGTGACGGTCAACCCGGGTGTCGATACCAGCAATACCTACAGCCAGGTCCAGTATCTCGACACAGGCACCATCCTCAAGGTTCGTCCGCGCGTGGCCAAGGACGGCGTGGTGTTCCTGGATATCGTCCAGGAAGTCAGCACGCCCGGCACCGAGGAAGATCGCAACGGCAACGTGCGCATCGACACGCGCAGGCTCAAGACAGAGGCCGCGGTGCAGAGCGGCGACACGGTGATGCTGGCCGGCCTGATCAGCGATGGCGTCACGCGCGGAGCGTCGGGCCTGCCTGGCCTGAGCCGCATCCCGGTGATCGGCGCGCTGTTTGGCACGCAGAGCTCACGCACGACTCGCAATGAAGTCATCATCCTGCTGACGCCGACCATCGTGCAGAACCCGCAGGAAGCCCGCGACCTCACCGACGAGTACGGTCGCCGATTCCGTGGCATGGAGCCGCTGCAGAGCAAACCCCGCCGGCCCGGACAGCAGTGACGTCAGTGCACGGTGCGTTGCCGATCGTCGTGGTGCCGGTCGGCAGCGACGATGAGGCGCTCGATGGCTGTCTGGCCGCGCTCGATGCCGCCACCGCACCTGGTACGCAGGTGTGGCTGGCCGACGACGCCCAGGCCGGTCCCCGTGCCTACGCCATCATCGAACGCTGGGTCGCGCGCACCGCGCTGAAGGCCGACTACACACGTCGGCAGCGCAGCGTCGGCGAAGTGGCGCATCTGGATGAAGTGCTGGCGGCGTGCGGCGATGCCGATGTCGCCGTGCTCGCTCCCGACGCGGCGCCAGCGCCGGGCTGGCTGGCGCGCCTGTCCGCCGGCCTTGCCAGCGACGGTGCCATCGCCACCGCGACGCCTTGGAGCAATGCCGGCGAGGCGGCCGCCTGGCCACGCATCGGCGAGATAGACGCCATCCCGCATGACCTCGAGCGGCTCGCGCGCGCGGCGGCCGGGATGCCGGCGCTGCACCCGGAACTGCCGGCGGCGGTGACCCATGCGGTGCTGATCCGCGGCAGCGCCCGTCGCCGCGTCGGCGGCCTCGACGCCAGCAGTTATGGGTCGTGGTACGCGGCCCTGATCGACCTGTCGTTGCGCCTGGCCGGGCTGGGCTGGCGCAATGTGTTGTGCGATACGGCCTTCGTCGGCCGTCGCGGCGAAGGCGTGCCGTTCGATGGCGACATGGATGCGCTGGCCGCACGTTGGCCCGATTGGCACCCGCGACTGGCAAACTTCCTCATGCAGGACCCGCTACGGGCGTCGCGCACGCAACTGGCAGTACTGCTCGACAGCATTGGCCCACCGGAACCGCAACGTGATCTCTTCGCCTGATTCCTCCGTCGCCGCAACCAGCCGGGACGGCATCGCCGTCGTGGTGGTGACCTACCGCAGCGCGGAGACCATCGACGACTGCCTGCAGCGCCTGCGCGGGGCCGACGGCGTGGCGGCGATCCGCGTGGTCGACAACCAGTCCGATGACGACACCCTGGAGATCGTCCAGCGCCATGCGATGGCCGATGCGCGCGTGCGCTTCATCGCCAACCCGGACAATCCCGGCTTCGCCGTCGCCTGCAACCAGGGCGCACGCGATGCCAATGGCGATGCGGCGTGGCTGGCCTTCGTCAATCCCGATTGCCTGGTCGAGCGCGACACGCTGTCGCGGCTGCGCGCACTGGCGCAGGGGCGTGGCGACATCCTGCTCGGTACCGACCTGATCGACGAGCAGGGTCATCGCGACGGCGCCACGCGTCGACGCGATCCGGATTTCTCGGCGATGCTTGCAGGCGCGCTCGGCGGCACTCCGGCGGCGAAACTCGAACTGCCGATCGACGACACGCAGGCGCTGCAGCCGGTGGAGGCGATCTCCGGCGCGTTGATGCTGATGCCGCGTACGTTGTTCACGCGCATCGGCGGCTTCGACGAAGGCTATCGCCTGCACGCCGAGGACCTGGACCTGTGTCGCCGCGCGCGCGAGGGCGGGGCGACGATCGCGGTCGCCAACCACATCCGCGTGCTGCACGTGCGCGGCGTGTCGAGCCGCTCGCGCCCGTTTTTCGTGGAGTGGCACAAGCACCGCGGCCTGTGGCGTTACTTCCGCAAGTTCGAGGCGCCCCGGCGCAGCCTGTGGGTCGGCCTGGGCGTGTTCACTGCGATCTGGCTGCGCTTTCCGCTCGCCTATGCGCGAGCGCGCCTTCGTACCTGGTAGGAGCGAGCTTGCTCGCGAAATGCCTTTCCGCGCCTGTGGGCTATCGCGAGCAAGCTCGCTCCTACAATGCGGCGCTGTTCAGGCCAGCGCGAAGCGCAGCACGAACAACACCGCCACCACCCACACCGCCGAGTGCACCTCGCGTGCGCGCCCGGTGAACAGCTTCAGCACCGCGTAGGCGATGAAGCCGAAGGCCAGGCCGTTGGCGATGGAGTAGGTGAACGGCATTGCCAGCGTGCACAGCGCCGCCGGAACCGACTCGCTGAGGTCGTCCCAGTGCACGTCGCCCAGTTCGCGCAGCATCAGGCCGGCCACGAACAGCAGCGCCGGCGCGGTCGCATACGGCGGCACGACCGACGCCAGCGGCGAGAACAGCAGCGCCAGCAGGAACAACGCGGCGATCACCAGCGCGGTCAGGCCGGTGCGACCGCCGGCCTGCACGCCCGATGCGCTTTCGATGTAGGCCGTGGTGCTGCTGGTGCCCAGCAGCGAACCGGCCAGGATCGCACTGCTGTCGGCAAACAGGGCGCGACCAAAGCGCTTCTGCTGCGCCGGCGAGGCATCGTCGGTCGGCAGCAGGCCGGCGCGGCGGGCGACGCCCATCAGCGTGCCGGTGGCATCGAACACCTCCACCAGCACGAACACGATCACCACGTGCAGCATCGCCGACAACGACAATCCGGCGCCGCCGCCGAGGGCGCCGCGGATATCGAGCTGCATGAAGGTGGGCGCCAGGCTCGGCGGCAGGTCGATCAGACCGTTGTACTGGACCAGTCCGAGCAGCAGCGCCGCGGCTGTGACCACCAGCACGCCGATCAGGATCGCGCCGCGCACGCGCCAGGCTTCCAGCACTGCGATCAGCAGGAAGCCGGCGACGGCCAGCAATGGCTCGGGTTCGCGCAGGTCGCCCAGCGACACCAGCGTGTCCGGGTTGCCGACGATCACGCCGGACTTCTGCAGCGCGATGATCGCCAGGAACAGGCCGATGCCGGCGGTGATCGCACTGCGCAGCGAATGCGGTATGCCGGCGATCAGCCATGCGCGCGCACCGGTGATGGTGAGCAGCAGGAACACGATGCCGGAGATGAACACCGCACCCAGCGCCTGTTGCCAGCTGTAGCCCATCGCGCCGACGACGGTGAAGGCGAAGAACGCGTTGAGGCCCATGCCCGGCGCCATGCCGACAGGGTAATTGGCAGCGAAGGCCATCACCAGCGAGCCGATCGCGGCAGCCAGGCAGGTCGCGACGAACACCGCGCCGACGTCCATGCCGGTGTCGCCGAGGATGCTGGGGTTGACGAAGACGATGTAGGACATCGTCAGGAACGTGGTCAGGCCCGCGACCAGTTCGGTTCGGACATCGCTGCCGTGCTCGCGCAGTTTGAACAACGATTCTAGGGCGCGCATGGCCAGGTTCACATGGAAAGGATCACATGGAGAGGATCACATCGTGAGATCAGCGGTGACGATTGATCTCGTCGCGCAACTCACGCGCCGCCTGCGCCGACGCTTCGGCGAAGTCATCGCCGGACGAGGCATACAGGATCGCGCGCGAACTGCTGACCATCAGGCCGGTGCCGTCGGCGGTCCTGGCATTGCTCACCACCGCCTCGACATCGCCACCCTGGGCGCCGACACCGGGCACCAGGAACGGCATGTCACCGACGATCGCGCGTACTTCGCGCAACTGCTCCGGCCAGGTCGCGCCAACGACGAGCGCGCAGTTGCCATGGCTGTCCCACTCGCGCGCGACCTTCTCGGCGACGTGCTGGTAGAGCGGGCGGCCGTCGGCGACCACCAAATCCTGCAGGTCGGCGGCGCCCGGGTTGGAGGTGCGGCACAGGATCACCACGCCGCGGTCGGCGCGGTCGAGGAACGGCTGCAGCGAATCGCGGCCGAGGTACGGATTGGCGGTGACGGCGTCGGCGCTGTAGCGGTCGAAGGCTTCGCTGGCGTAATGCTGCGCCGTGCTGCCGATGTCGCCGCGCTTGCTGTCGAGGATTACCGGGATGCCGGGATGCGCGGCATGGATATGCGCAACCAGGCGCTGCAAAGCGTCCTCGGCACCGAGTGCGGCGAAGTGGGCGATCTGAGGCTTGAACGCGCAGGCGTACTGAGCAGTCGCATCGGCTATCGCGCGGCAGAAGTTGAACACCGCGTCCGGGTCGCCCTTGAAGCGCGCCGGGAACTTCGCCGGCTCCGGATCGAGGCCGACGCAGACAAGGGAGTCGGCCTGGGTCCAGCGTTGCTTCAGGGACGTAATGAAGGTCACGTGTTTCTCCGCTTTGATCCGTCATTCCCGCGCAGGCGGGAACCCAGCGTCTTAAAGCCGTCATTCCCGCGAAGGCGGGAATCCATGGACGTTGCTCTGCACTGTGCAAGTTACTGGGTTCCCGCCTTCGCGGATGACGAGCTACTGCGAGGGCAACGACAACATCAACATCAAACTGGATCCCGGCTTCCGCCGGGATGACGCATCGGCAAAGCCGGCCGCGCGAAGCGCGGCCGGGCAGATGCGTCACTTCAGCGCCTTGAACCTCAGGCGATGCGGCTGCGCGCCTTCCGCACCCAGGCGACGCTTCTTGTCTTCCTCGTACTCGCGGTAGTTGCCCTGGAAGAACTCCACGTGCGAGTCGCCTTCGAAGGCGAGGATGTGCGTGGCGATGCGGTCCAGGAACCAGCGGTCATGCGAAATGACGAAGGTGTTGCCCGGGAACTCCAGCAGCGCATCTTCCAGCGCACGCAGGGTCTCGATGTCGAGGTCGTTGGACGGTTCGTCGAGCAGCAGCACGTTGCCGCCCTGCAGCAGGGTCTTGGCCATGTGCAGGCGACCGCGCTCACCACCCGACAACGTGCCGACCAGCTTCTGCTGGTCCTGGCCCTTGAAGTTGAAGCGGCCGATGTACGCGCGCGACTGGATCTCGACGCCGTTGATGTTGAGGATGTCCAGGCCGCCGGAGACTTCCTGGAAGACGTTGTGGTTGCCTTCCAGCTTGTCGCGGCTCTGGTCGACATAGGCCAGCTTGACCGTCGAGCCCATCGTGATCTCGCCGGAGTCCGGCTTTTCCTGGCCGGTGATCATCTTGAACAGCGTCGACTTGCCGGCGCCGTTGGGGCCGATGATGCCGACGATCGCGCCGGCCGGCACGAGGAAGCTGAGGTTGTCGATCAGCAGGCGATCGCCGAACTTCTTGCTGACGTTCTTGAACTCGACCACCGAGTTGCCCAGGCGCTCGCCCGGCGGGATGAAGATCTCGTTGGTCTCGTTGCGGCGCTGGTAGTCGACCGACTGCAGCTCGTCGAGGCGGGCAAGGCGCGCCTTGCCCTTGGAGCGGCCGCCCTTGGCGTTCTGGCGGGCCCACTCGAGTTCCTTGTGGATCGCCTTCTGGCGCGCCTTCTCCTGGCCTTCTTCCTGCTTGAGGCGCTCTTCCTTCTGCGTCAGCCAGTCGGTGTAGTTGCCCTTCCACGGAATGCCGCGACCGCGGTCGAGCTCGAGGATCCACTCGGCTGCGTTGTCGAGGAAGTAGCGATCGTGGGTGACGGCCACCACGGTGCCGGTGTAGCGCGCGAGGAACTGCTCCAGCCATTCCACCGACTCGGCGTCGAGGTGGTTGGTCGGTTCGTCGAGCAGCAGCATGTCCGGCTTCTGCAGCAGCAGCTGGCACAGCGCGACGCGGCGCTTTTCGCCACCCGACAGCTTGCCGACCACCGCGTCCCACGGCGGCAGGCGCAGCGCGTCGGCGGCCACTTCCAGCTGCTGCTCGAGCATGTGCGCGTCGCCGGTGGCGAGGATCGCCTCCAGGCGCTGCTGCTCGGCGGCGAGCTTGTCGAAATCGGCGCCTTCCTCGGCGTAGGCGGCGTAGACGGCATCGAGCGCGGCCTGCGCGCTGAGCACGTCACCGACGCCGACTTCGACGGCCTGGCGCACGGTGTGGGTCGGATCGAGCTGCGGCTCCTGGGCCAGGTAGCCGACCTTGATGCCCGGCTGCGGACGCGCTTCGCCGACGAAGTCGGTGTCGACGCCGGCCATGATCTTGAGCACCGTCGACTTGCCCGCGCCGTTGAGGCCGAGCAGGCCGATCTTCGCGCCGGGGAAGAAGGACAGCGAGATGTCCTTGATGATCTGGCGCTTCGGCGGAACGGTCTTGCTGACACCGTTCATGGTGTAGATGTATTGCGACATGGGCACTCCGGAACGCGGGACGCGCCGAGCCGGGCCGGGAGGCCTGGGGCAGGGCGGGGAAGCGGTGATTATACGGGTTCGGGGCGACTGCTTCCCCCCTCTCCCTGGCCGCTGCGCGGCCTGTCCCTCTCCCACAAGGGGAGAGGGCAAACGCATGAACCCTCCCCCCTTGTGGGGGAGGGACAGGCTGCCGAAGGCAGCCAGGGAGAGGGGGGCGGCTCAGATCCAGATGATGAACGCAGCCACCAGCACCACCGCCACGTACTTCAGCCCGTAATACAGGCTCTTGTTGCGTTCCCTCAGCCCCTTGGCCTTGAGCCGCAGCACGTAGAAGTACTTGAACAGCCGGTTGATGCCGCCGGTCTTGTCGCCTTCCATGTTCGGCGAGGCGCCGGCGGCGATCAGGTTGCGCGCGATGAAGCGGTTCAGCGCCTGCGCCCAGCGGTACTTCATCGGCCGCTCGACATCGCAGAACAGGATGATCCGGTTGCTCTGGGTGTCGTTGCGGGCACTGTGGATGAAGGTCTCGTCGAACATCGTCCACTGGCCGTCGCGCCAGCTGTAGCGGTTGCCGTCGACCTCGATGAAGCAGGCGTCGTCGTTGGGCGTCTCCAGCCCCAGGTGCAGGCGCAGCGAGCCGGCGAAGGGGTCGCGGTGCGGGCGCAGCTCGCCGCCCGGCGGCAGTTCGGTGAACATCGCCGCCTTGACGCTGGGGATCTGCCGCAGCAGGGCCGTCGTCTGCGGGCACAGTTCGGCCGCGGAGGGGTGGGCGTCGTCGTACCACTTCAGGTAGAAGCGCTTCCAGCCACGGCGGAAGAACGAGTTGAAGCCGACGTCGTTGTAGCCCTCGGCGGCCTTGATGTGCTGCAGCTCGCGCAGGCGGCGGGCCTCCTCGCGGATCGTCTGCCAGTTGGCGCGCAGCGGTTCCAGCTCCGGGAAGTGGTCGCCCGGTTCAGGGATGAAGGCCGTGGTCGGCACGCGCGAGAACGCGTACATGAGCACGTTGACCGGCGCCATGAACGTGGAATGGTCCAGCAGCTGCCGGCCCAGGCGGTGCCGTACCTTGCCGCGGAAGTGCACGTAGACCGCGCTGGCGAGGAACAGGAAGACGAAAAGCCATTTCACGATCGGGTTCCCTGTGGGGTGGGGAATTGGAGGGCAGGTCAGGCCACCTGGGGGTCAGGGGGCACATTGCTGGCTGCATTTTAAGCCCTGGGCTACCATCCGGGGTCTGATTGCGCCACCCCTCCCTGGTCCCTGACCCCACCGTTCGAGGTTTTCGCGAATGTTCCCCAGCTCTGCCCGTATCGCCGGTTACGACGATGAACTGGCCCAGGCCATCGCCAACGAGGCCCGCCGCCAGGAAGATCACGTCGAACTGATCGCCTCGGAGAACTACGCCAGCCCGCGCGTCATGGAGGCCCAGGGCAGCGTCCTGACCAACAAGTACGCCGAAGGCTACCCCGGCAAGCGCTACTACGGCGGCTGCGAGTACGTCGACGTGGCCGAGCAGCTCGCCATCGACCGCCTCAAGCAGCTCTTTGGCGCGGACTACGCCAACGTCCAGCCGCATTCGGGCTCGCAGGCCAACCAGGCCGTGTATTTCGCCCTGCTCAACCCGGGCGACACCATCCTGGGCATGTCGCTGGCCCACGGCGGCCACCTCACCCACGGCGCCAAGGTCAATGCCAGCGGCAAGCTGTTCCACGCCGTCCAGTACGGCGTCAACGACCAGGGCATGATCGACTACGACGAAGTCGAGAAGCTCGCCCTGGAGCACAAGCCGAAGATGGTAGTCGCCGGCTTCTCGGCCTACTCGCAGCACATCGACTGGGCGCGCTTCCGCGCCATCGCCGACAAGGTCGGTGCCTTCCTGTTCGTCGACATGGCCCACGTCGCCGGCCTGGTCGCCGCCGGCGTCTACCCGAACCCGCTACCGCACGCGCACGTGGTCACCTCGACCACGCACAAGACGCTGCGTGGCCCGCGCGGCGGCATCATCGTCGCCAAGGACCCGTCCGAGGACCTGGTCAAGAAGCTGCAGAGCATCGTCTTCCCGGGCATCCAGGGCGGTCCGCTGATGCACGTGATCGCGGCCAAGGCGGTTGCCTTCAAGGAAGCGCTGGAACCGGAGTTCACCACCTACCAGCAGCAGGTCGTGAAGAACGCCCAGGTGATGGCGCAGACCATCATCAAGCGCGGCTACAAGATCGTCTCCGGCGGCACCCAGAACCACCTGATGCTGATCGACATGATCGGCAAGGGCGTCACCGGCAAGGACGCGGAGGCCGCTCTTGGCAAGGCCCACATCACGGTCAACAAGAACGCCGTGCCGAACGATCCGCAAAAGCCGTTCGTGACCTCGGGCCTGCGCATCGGCACCCCGGCCGTGACCACCCGCGGCTACCAGGAAGCCGACTGCATCGAACTGGCCAACTGGATCTGCGACGTGCTCGATGCACCGGGCGACGACAAGGTCATCGCCGAGGTTCGCGAGAAGGTCACCGTGCAGTGCCGCAAGTACCCGGTGTACGGCTGAGGATGGTCAGGCAATAGCGCCATGCATTGCCCCTTCTGCCAACACAACGACACCCGCGTGATCGACTCGCGGGTGTCTGACGATGGCGCCACGATTCGCCGGCGTCGCGTCTGCGAAGCGTGCGGCGAACGCTTCTCCACGCTCGAAACCATCGAACTCAAGCTGCCGCTGGTGATCAAGAGCGACGGTCGCCGCGAGGCGTTCGACGCGCGCAAGCTGCGCGCCAGTTTCGACCGCGCGCTGCAGAAGCGACCGGTGGCGGAGGAGCAGATCGAAGCGGCGGTGCGCGCGGTCGTGCACCAGCTGCGCATGACCGCCGAGCGCGAGTTGCAGTCGCGCCGGGTCGGCGAGTTCGTCATGGCCGAGATGCGCAAGCTCGACCACGTCGCCTACGTGCGATTCGCCTCGGTCTACCGTGCGTTCCAGGACGTGGCCGACTTCCGCGAGGAACTCGACCGTCTCGAAAGCGACAGCTCCGCCGAAGGCCAGTTGCCGTTGCTGGAAGGCGAACCCGAGCCGGCGCCACGCGGCAGGAAACGCTGATGGCATTCACCGCGACCGACCACGCGATGATGGCCCAGGCCCTGCGCCTGGCCGAACGCGGCGCCTACACCACCAAGCCGAACCCGATGGTGGGTTGTGTGGTCGCGCACGGCGACGAAATCGTCGGCGAAGGCTGGCACCAGCGTGCGGGTGAGCCGCACGCCGAAGTATTCGCCTTGCGTGCGGCGGGCGAGCGCGCCCGCGGTGCGACCGCCTATGTAACGCTTGAGCCATGCGCACACACCGGACGCACCGGCCCGTGCGCCGATGCCTTGATTGCCGCGGGCGTCGCGCGCGTGGTGGCGGCCATGCGCGATCCGTTTCCGCAGGTCGACGGCGCCGGTTTCGAACGCCTGAAGGCCGCCGGGATAGCGGTTGAATCTGGTTTGATGGAAACCCAGGCGCGCGCGCTCAACCGCGGCTTCCTGTCGCGCGTCGAGCGCGGCAGGCCGTGGCTGCGCGTGAAGCTGGCGACCAGCCTCGACGGACGCAGTGCGCTGGCCAGTGGCGAGTCGAAGTGGATCAGCGGCGAAGCCTCGCGCCTGGACGTGCAGCACTGGCGCGCCCGCGCCGGCGCGATCGTGACCGGCGCTGGCACCGTGCTCGCCGACGACCCGTCGCTGACGGCGCGGCTGGAAGACGACACGCCGTTCGTCGCACCGCTGCGTGTCGTGCTCGATCCGGGCCTGGCCACGGTCGCGCGCGGCCGCGTGCGCGAAGGCGACGCGCCGACGCTCTACATCCACGCGCCCGATGCCAAACCGCCGCGCGGCATCCAGGCCCAGTTGGCTGCCGTGACCGTGCGCGAAGGGCGTTTCGACCTCGAAGCGGTGCTGCGCCTGCTTGCGGAGCGCGGCGTCAACGAGATCCAGCTCGAAGCCGGCGCCACGCTGGCAGGCGCGTTCCTCGCTGCAGGGCTGGTCGACGAAGTGCTGCTGTACGTCGCGCCGGTGCTGCTGGGCGAGCGCGCGCGACCGATGTTCGACGGCCTCGCCATCGACACGATGTCACAGAAGCTCAACATGGCCATTGTCGAGTCGCGCTACATTGGCCAGGACGTGCGGCTGCTGATGCGGCCCCAACTGGCGACCGCAGCAGGCGGCTAGCGAAACACTCCACGCGGCGGAGGCAGTCATGACCACGGACCCGGCATCGACGCAATCCACCTTCAAGGACCACTTCTCCGGCGTCGCCGACGCCTATGCGCAGGCCCGTCCGGAATACCCAGACGCGTTGTTCGACGCGATCGCCGCAGTGGTTCCCGCCAGCGCCAACGTCTGGGAGCCGGGTTGCGGCAGTGGCCAGGCCACGCGCGGACTGGCGGCCCGCTTCGCCCACGTGCATGCCACCGAACCCAGCGCCAGGCAGCTGGCCCAGCACTGGGCGCAGGGCGGGCACGGCAATGTCAGCCTCGCGATCGAGCCGGGCGAACGCACCACGCTCAGCGATGGCAGCGTGCAGCTGGTGGCGGTCGCGCAGGCGCTGCACTGGTTTGATCGCGAACCCTTCTTCCGCGAGTGCGAGCGCGTGCTCACCCAAGGTGGCGTGCTGGCGGCCTGGGGCTACGGCGACTTCATCGCGCCGGAAGGGATGATCGATGCCGTGGAAGCCTTCCGCGCCCGCATCGAACCGTACTGGCCGCCCGAACGCGCGCAGATCGATGCCCGCTACGCCGGCTACGACTGGCCTTTCCCGGCGCTGCCGGCGCCGGAGCTGTGGCTGGAGGTCGAGTGGGGCCTGGGCCAGTTCCTGCGCTACCTGTCGAGCATGTCGGCGGTGGCCCGCTGCGCCGCCGACACCGGCGAGGACCCGGTCGCCCGCCACGGTCCGGCGCTGGCCGCGGCCTGGGGCGGCGAGGGCGACACCCGCCTGATCCAGTGGCCGCTGTTCCTGCACCTGCGCCGCAAGGCTTAGGCCAACCCGAACCGGTGGAACACTGCGTCCGCCGCACGGCCCGGAGGCCGCTGCGGACCCGGATGCTAGAATCGCCGCGCCAACCCACCGGCAACCACAACACGACGTCTTCAGGGCGGGGCGAAATTCCCCACCGGCGGTAGGTGCAGGCCAGCCCAGGCCAGTCTGCACGAGCCCGCGAGCGCCTCCGGCCACACCGGAGGGTCAGCAGATCCGGTCAGATGCCGGAGCCGACGGTCCAGCGGAGCCAGCCATGGCGCCGCTCACAGTCCGGATGAAAGAAGACAGCTGCCCACGGTCTCGCGGCCGTGTGCCTGCCTCATGCCTTGAGGCGTTTTTCGCTCACCTTTGCGGGAAACGTTTCATGTCCATCTTCATTTCTGCCTGCGTCGCCTCCCTGCCGGAGGTGCGCTGATGTTCACCGGCATCATCGAAGGCGTCGGCCGCCTCGCACATTCCGAGAGCCGCGGCGGCGACGTTCGCCTGACCGTCGACGTCGGCACGCTCGCGTTCGATTCGGTCAAGCTGGGCGAAAGCATCGCCGTCAACGGCGTGTGCCTGACCGTGGTCGAGTTCGACGCGAACTCGTTCGCCGCCGACGCCTCCAACGAAACCCTGTCGCTGACCACGCTCGGCGCGCTCAAGACTGGCGCGGTGCTGAACCTGGAACGGGCGATGCGCCCGACCGATCGCCTCGGCGGTCACCTGGTCAGCGGCCACGTCGACGGGCTCGGCAGCGTCGCTTCCGTCACCGAGGATGCGCGCGCCCAACGCTGGCGCTTCAACGCACCGGCGCCGCTGCTGCGCTACATCGCCAGGAAGGGATCGATCTGCGTCGACGGCGTCAGCCTGACCGTCAACGAAGTCGATGCCGATGGCTTCGAAGTCGCGCTGATCCCGCACACGGTGGCCAACACCGCGTTTGCACAAACCGGCGTCGGTGATGCCGTCAATCTCGAGATCGACCTGGTCGCGCGCTACGTCGAGCGCCTGCTGGCGAAATAAGGAACACCCATGCCTTTCAGCCCCATCCCCGAATTGCTCGAAGAAATCCGCAACGGCCGCATGGTCGTCATCGTCGATGACGAAGACCGCGAGAACGAAGGCGACCTGATCATGGCCGCCGAACTCGTGCGCCCGCAGGACATCAACTTCATGGTCACCCACGCGCGCGGCCTGGTCTGCCTGTCGCTCACGCGCGAACGTTGCCGCCAGCTCGGCCTGCCGCCGATGGTCCGCGACAACACCTCGCCCTACCAGACCAACTTCACCGTCAGCATCGAGGCGGCCGAAGGCGTCACCACCGGCATCTCGGCCTACGACCGCGCGCACACCATCCGCACCGCGGTGCGCCCTGACGCGGCCCCGAGCGATCTTTCGCAGCCCGGCCACATCTTCCCGTTGCAGGCCCAGCCCGGCGGCGTGCTCAACCGCGCCGGCCACACCGAGGCGGCTGCCGACCTGGCGCTGCTGGCCGGCATGGAGCCGGCCGGCGTGCTGGTGGAGATCCTCAACCCCGACGGCGGCATGGCGCGTCGCCCGCAGCTGGAAGAGTTCGCCGCCGAGCACGGCCTGAAGATTGGTTCGATCGAAGAACTGATCCGCTACCGCCTCGAAACCGAACACACCGTCGAGCGCATCGACGAGCGCGAGATCGAGACCGAGCACGGCCCGTTCCAGCTGTTCACCTACCGCGACCGCCTCAGCCACGGCCTGCATTTCGCGATGCGTCGCGGCGAGCCCGATCCGGCAGAGCCGACGCTGGTGCGCGTGCACATGCTCAATCCGCTGGCGGATGCCTTGCACTGGCGTCGTCCGGACTTCGGCCCGGCGGTCGGCGACGTGCTCAAGGCGATTGCCAGCCAGGGCAGCGGCGCGCTGGTGCTGCTGGCCGACGGTGCCGACGCCGAGGCGATGCTGGCACGCGTGCGCGAGCCGTTGCATGCCGACGCTGACGCCACGCCGGCCGCGGCGACTGCGGGTCACGCCCTCGCCGAATGGCGTCGCAATGGCGCCGGCGGCCAGATCCTGGCCGACCTCGGCCTGGGCAAGCTGCGCGTGCTCGGCACCCCGCGCCGCCAGGTCGGCCTGGCCGGCTTCGGCCTGGAAGTGGTCGAGTACGTCGAGCTGCCGCACTGACGCTTGGCTCCTCCCCCCGCCCGCAGGGGGAGGGCACACCCTTAACGCGCTAAAATGCCCGCCCACTCCGGACAATCCCCCATGCCCCATTACGAAGGCGACCTGCGCAGCCCCGAGGGCGCGCGCTTCGCGATCATCGCCAGTCGCTGGAACCCGCGCATCACCGATACGCTGGTCGCCGGCGCGCGCAAGACGTTCACCGACAACGGCGTCGCCGAAACGGCGGTCGACGTGATCCGCGTCCCCGGCGCCTGGGAGATCCCGCTCGTCGCCGCGCGCCTGGGCGCCGCCGGGCAGCATGCCGCCGTGGTCGCGCTGGGTTGTGTCGTGCGCGGCGACACGCGTCATTACGAACAGGTCGCCGACGGTTGTTCGGACGGCCTGATGCGTGTATCGCTGGACTACGGCCTGCCCGTGGCCAACGGCGTGCTCGCGGTCGAGCGCCACGAAGATGCCGAGGCCCGCGCAGGCGGCAGCCATGGCAACAAGGGCGAAGAGGCGGCACTGGCCGCGTTGGAAATGAGTCACCTGCTGGGACAACTGCCATGAACCGCCGTCGCAACGATGGAATCGATCCCGTAGCCCGCTCGCGTGCGCGTCGTCGCGCCTTGCAGGCCGTGTATGCCTGGCAGATGTCGGGCGCCACCGCGCCGGACGTGATCTCGCAGTTCGCCCACGAGCAGGCACACGAAGTCGCCGACCTGGAGTACTTCGAGGACCTGGTGCGTGGCGTCGACCAGCACTGCAACGACCTCGACGAAGCACTGCAGCCGTTCCTCGACCGCGAGATCGACCAGGTCGACGCGATCGAGCGCGCAGCCCTGCGCATCGCCGCCTACGAGCTGCGCCTGCGTCCGGACGTGCCGTACCGCGTGGTGATCAACGAGGCCATCGAGTCGGTCAAGCGCTTCGGCGCCGAGCACGGCCACACCTACGTCAACGGCGTGCTCGACCATGCCGCCGCGGCATGGCGCGCGACCGAAGTGCAGGCGCCGCGCGGCAAGTAGGCTTTGCTTCCTCTCCCGCATGCGGGAGAGGGTCGGGATGAGTGCAGGGACAACACCATGGCCGAGTTCGACCTGATTGCCCGCATCCAGTCGCGCGTCGCCCATCGCGACGACGTCATCCTCGGCATTGGCGACGATGCCGCCGTGCTGCAGGTCCCGGCCGGCATGCAACTCGTCGTTGCCACCGACACGCTCAATGCAGGCGTGCATTTCCCGCCGGAAACCACCCCAGCCGACATCGGCTGGAAGTCGCTCGCCGTCAATCTCTCCGACCTGGCGGCGATGGGCGCGGAGCCGGCGTGGTGCACGCTGTCGCTGTCGCTGCCGGACAACGATGAAACCTGGCTCGACGGTTTCCTCGATGGTTTCCTCGACCTGGCCTCGCAGCACCGCATCGCGCTTGTCGGCGGCGATACCACGCGCGGCCCGCTCTCGATCAGCGTGACCGTGCATGGCTTCATCGCGCCGGGACGCGCATTGCGCCGCGATGCTGCGCGAGTCGGTGACGACGTCTGGGTCAGCGGCACGCTCGGCGATGCCGCAGCAGCACTGGAGCAATGGCGTGCGGGGGAAGCAGGTGATGCACGACTGCGCACCCGGCTCGACCGCCCGGTGCCGCGTGTCGCGCTGGGCCGGGCACTGGTCGGCATGGCGCATGCCTGCATCGACCTGTCCGACGGACTGCTTGCCGATCTGGGCCACGTCTGCCGCGGCAGTGGCACCGGTTCCGACCTCGACCTGGATTCGCTGCCCGCCTCAGATGCACTGATGGCATTCGCCGACGGTGACGCACGCAGGTCGTTGCAGGTGGCCGGTGGCGACGACTACGAACTGTGCTTCACCGCGCCGTCCAACCGCCTCGAGGACGTCCAGCGCCTGGCCGACAGCGTCGGCGTGCAACTCAGCTGGGTCGGCCGCATCACCGCGAAGCAAGGCGTGCGCGCCTTCGACGCGGATGCACTGGAATGGCAACCGCCGCGCAAGGGCTACGAGCACTTCGGATAGCCCCCGTCGTCCCGGCGAACGCCGGGACCCAGGCCCTCACGCTCACAGATCCCCCGGTTCCCGTCCTTGCCCCGTCATCCCCGCGCAGGCGGGGACCCAGCGTCGTTGCGCCACCCAAACGCAAAACCAACGGATCCCGGCTTTCGCCGGGATGACGAGATAGGGCGGACTGCTCACGGGCCTGGTTCCCGGCGTTCGCCGGGATGACGATTACCCGTCAGGCAACAACTTCCCCGGATTCAGTATCCCGTCCGGATCGAACGCCGCCTTCACCGCCCGCATCATCGCCAGCGTCGGCGCATCGATCGCCTGCGGCATGAACTCACGCTTGGCCAGGCCGATGCCGTGCTCGCCCGACAAGGTGCCGCCCAGCGAAAGCGTCAGCGCGAACACCCGTCCCATCGCCGCGTGCGCGCGCTCGTTCTGCGATGCGTCGGCGGGATCGTAGAGCAGGTTGACGTGCAGGTTGCCGTTGCCGGCATGGCCGAAGCAGACGATCGGCAATGCAAACTCGCGCGACAGCGCCTGCACGCCATCGACCAGTTGCGGGATGCGCGACACCGGCACGACGACGTCCTCGTTGATCTTGCCCGGCGCAAGCGTGCGCAACGACGGCGATAGCGCCTTGCGCGCGGCCCACAGCTTCTCGCGCGCGGACTCGTCGGCGGCATCGTCGATCGCGATCAGCCCGTTGCCTTCTGCGGCGCGCATCAGGGCTTCGATGTCGTGCGGAAGCGTCTGCGCATCGCCATCGGCCTCGACCATCAGCAGCGCACCGGCCTCGTGAGGCAGGTCGGCGCCGCCGACATCGCGCGCCAGCCGCACCGCGTCGGCATCCATGAACTCGAGCATCGAAGGCGTCACCGGTTGCGCCATCAGTCGCGCAACGGCCTGCGCCGCGCTCGATACGTCGCGGTAGATCGCGCGCAATGCCCGCCGTGCCTTCGGCGCCGGCGTCAGGCGCAGGCTGGCCTCGACGATCAGCGCCAGGGTGCCTTCACTGCCGACCAGCAGGCGCTGCAGGTCGTAACCGGTCGCGCCCTTGGTGGTGGCGGTGCCGCAGTGGATCAGTTCGCCGGTGCCCGTCACCGCGGTCAATGCCAGCACGTTGTCGCGGCTGGCGCCGTACTTCACCGCGCGCGGACCGCCGGCATTGCAGGCCAGGTTGCCGCCGACGGTGCTGCATCCGGCGCTGGTGGGATCGGGTGGCCAGAACAGGCCATGCGGCTTCAACGCCGCCTGCAGGTCGCCGTTGAGGACACCGGGTTCGACCACCGCGCAGCGATCGCCGGGACGGATGTCGACGATGCGGTTCATGCGCTCGAACGAAACCACCACGCCGGCTGCGACCGGCACCGCTGCGCCGGTGGTGTTGGTGCCGCGTCCGCGTGCGACCACCGGCACGCGGTGGGCACGACAGGCGCGCACCAGCGCGACGACCTGCTCGCGTGTCGTCGGCAGCGCCACGGCATCGGGCAGCGATTGCCGCCGCGAGTTGTCGTAGGCGTACGCGAGGCGTTCGCTGGGATCGGTGCGCCAGCCATCGCCCAGCAGCGCCGTCATGTCGGCATCGAGGCTGGCAAGGCTCGTCGGGAGGGTGCTCATCGCTGCGAAGGATAACGCGGCTGCCTGGCCGGCACCGGTGGCGTTCAATGCTTCGGCTTGCCCCGGCCACCGGCCGCGATCAGTGCCAGCTCGGCCGGCAGTCGCTGCTGCAATTGCTTGAGCAGGTCACGTGCTGCAGCGCTGTTGTTGGGTTTGCCGTCCAGCCACAGCGCGCCGACTTCGGTGGCCAGGCTCTTGCGATCGTTCGTCGCCAGCAGCGCACGGGTGAGGATGATGAAACGCTCGCCACGGTAGCGCACGGTGTAGATGCCCAGCATCTGCGCGCGCATCTCGTAGTTGACACCCTCCAGGCGGATCAGGATCTGTCCCACCGCGTTCCATGTGTCGTTCATGCCTGCTGCGACGGTGAACTCGCCGCGTCCGGCATCCACGGCCCTGTCCGCCTCCGATTGCGTGGCGGGCGGCGGCTCCACCTTCGACGGCGTGGAGCTGCACCCTGCGACGATCAACACTGCGACGGCAACCGCCTTCCTCATCGCGACCCTCCCGGCCGCGCGTCATGCGCCGTTACCTGGCCGACGCCTTCGGTGCTGCCGCCGATGCGTCCGTCGGTACTTCCTTCCAGCTGCTGTCGGGGTCGAAGCGCGTCATCGCCTCGGCCAGCTTCTCGCTTTCGGGCCCCATGTCCTTCTCGAACACGTCGCCTTCGTGGCTGATCATGAAGCTCATCACCCCGGTGTCGGCGTACTTGGCCGGCCATGCGATCACGGCGAAGCCGCGACTCATCGCCTTGCCCAGCATGTAGTCGTATTCGCCGCCAGGCGCGGAAGGCCCCTGTGCGGTGAGGATCCGGTACTTGTATCCGTGCCACACGCCGTCGGGCGTGTCGTCACCGAACAGCGGTCCCAGCGGACTGTCGTCGACGCCGTCTTCCTCGGGCCAGTACAGGCCATCGTGCTCGCCGTCTGTGCTGAGGAACTTCTGCGCGTACGCGAGCACGCCGTCGCCGTCGCGGTCGACCGAGGCATAGTCCATCTGCGCGTCGTGGTAGGCGAGGACGGCCTGGACCGCATCGAGTTCGTTGCGGCCGATCCGGCGTGCACGGATTTCCGGTTCGCCTGCCTTGACGTTGAATGCCCAGCCCCCCGGCTTCTTCTCGATCGGCACCGGCAGGGTCCAGGTGTCCTTGCCGACGGCAAGGATGGCGCGGTTCGCCGCTGGCGTCTGGAACGAATGCTTCTCGCGGTAGCGCGCGAGGAAGGCATCGACGTCGCTGCGGTCGACGCTGCCGGTGGGCACGAATGTTTGCCAGTCGGGCCCGAGGACGGCGCCCAGGCGCGCCTCGTCGGCCTTGGTCGTGCCGAGCGCGGCCACCAGCGCCTCCGCGGCGGCTTCCTTGGTCGGGAACGCTTCCTGCGCGCTCGCCAGCGGAGCGAACAGGGCCAGGCAGGTCATCGCGAATGTCATCGCGACAAAGCGGACGGCGGTGATCATCTTCGTCTCCTCTCAACGACGCCGTGCACCGCCACCCGAGCGCGCCGGGCGCGACATCTGCCGGCCACCGCCGCGTGCGCTGGATGGCCGCTGGGATGCGGAATAACTGCCGTGGCCGCGATTGGACGATGCGCGCGCCTGGCCCGGATTGCTGGCGCCGGAAAACGCGTTGTTCTGGCCACCGCGGTTGCCCTGGTACTGCTGGCGCGTGCCCTGGCGGGCCTGCGCATTGCGCTGCGTACTGCCTTGCGTGGCGCGGTTCTGCGCGCCCTGGCGCGACGCGGCATCGCGCGTGCCTGCCTGTTGCCGGTCCATCTGCCGCGAGGCCTGGCCGGCGCGATCGCGCGCCTCGCGGTTGCTCGCGGCGGGTGTGTCGAAACCGCGCTGCGACATCGACTGGCGCGCGCGTTCGCGATCGGCGGAGCGTGCCGGATCGTGGCCACGGAAGTTGTCGCGCTGCGCGGCGCCATCCTTCTGCCGGCCGAACTGCTCGCGGCTGCTGCGGTCGCGGTAGGGCACGCCGTCGCGGTTGGCCGAGTTGTGGCGCCACGTGTTGTCGCCGCGGTTGATCTGGCGGTTGCTGTTGATGTTGTTGTAGCGGTTGACGTCGATGTCGATGTCGCCGTGGCCCCAGTTGAAGTTACCCCACAACGAAGCGGTGATCGCCACGCCGGTGCCGAACGCCAACCCCGCCCACAGCGCGCTGCCGGGGTAGTAGTAAGGCGAAGGCGGGTAGTAGTACGGCGGGTAGGACGGATACGGCCAGGGGCCGTAGACCGTGGTCGAGTTGTAGGCCGGCACGTACACCACCTGCGGGTCGGCCGGTTCGATGATGATCGTCGACGAGGCCGGCGCGGCTGTGGTCGTCGTGGCCGCTGCCGGTTCGGTGCTGACCTTGAGTTGTTCGTTCGACTTCAGGTTGCCGGCGGACTGCGCCTGCCGGCGCAGTCGCTGCACCGAGTCCATGACTTCATCGGGCTGGGCCAGGAATGCATCACCCATGCGCTGCACCCAGGCCGGATCCTTGCCCAGTGTGTCCAGCACCTGCGGGAACGCCACCAGCGATTGCACGCTCGGGTCCCAGGACTGGCTGCCGACCTGGCGGACGGCGTCGTCGCCCTTGGCGTCGGGATGGGCCTTGGACCACTTGACCGCATCGGCGACGTCGCCGGGGTAGGTGGATGCCATCAGTACCTGGGCGAGCAGCGAGTCCGGGTACAGCGCCAGCGGCGCCATCATCTGGTCGAGCTGTTCGGCGCTGAAGGCATCGGAGGATGCAGTGGAGGCAACCTGTAGTGCGGTTGGCGCAACGGCCTGGGGGGTGGCGCCGGCGGCGGCCACGAACAGCAGCAAGGCCAGTGGAACGTGACGTGCGGAAATGCGCATTGGTGTACTCCAATCGCAAGACGTCCGGGTTCGCCGCCGGCCATGGTGGCCGGTGTGGGCGGGCTTCGGTCGCCATCATAGGCTTCGCGCAGGCGGCGACGTTCACATCGCCAACACGAGGGGAAGCCGGCCTAGAGCAGCAGCGCCCAGACCATCACGCCGCTGGCGGTTCCCGCCATGGCTGCCACCAGGCCGCGCTGGAACCACCGGGAGACAGGCGTGGCCTCCGCGGTCATGACGGTGTCGTCAGGCGCCAGGCCGACGAGTGACACCAGGTAGAGCAGTGACACGACGATCGGACAGATCAGCGGATTGCTCAGCCAGAAGTTGATCGGCCAGTGGCACAGCGCGGTGGCGGCCGTCAGCGCCACCCACAGCCAGCCGTGCCCGGACACAAGCAGGGGCTTGTGCGATCGCGCGATCGCAAATGCGATCCATGCCAGGCACACGGTGGTCGCCAGGTACCGGGCCAGATCGATCGAAGTCCAGGAAACCACCGCGGAAATCGCCTGAAGACGCTAAAGCCGGAAGTCTGCGGTCGGGGATGTCGGAGGCCGGTCGGAATCGCCAACTTCAAGTCCTGGCCGCAGGTCCCATCTCCAATCCCCATTCAGGCTTAACAATCGCGTGCGAGGCAATCGCATGCGATGAACGAAGTCTGAATCACGCTCATCTCGCCGGTTGACGCCCCCGGGGCATCTCCCTACAGTGCGCTCCATCGCATGCGATGCAATCGAATGCGAGACGAAATGAGCCCAGGGACTGAGGCACTTCCCAAGGCAGTTGGACGACATTCCTTCTTTATACGGCGCATGTGATCTGGACGCATGCAGTTGATATCCCCCTCATCCAGAACGAGAGCAATCACCATGAGCAAGATCGACAAGGTCCTCTTCACCGGCAAGACCCACACCACCGTCAACGCCCCGGCGGCCGGTGCCGACCACGGCAGCGTCAACCTGGCCCTGACGTCTCCGGGCCACTCCGGCTTCGAGTTCCCCGACGTGGCTCCGCACCCGACCGCCGAGCAGCTGTTCGCCGGCGCGTGGTCGTCCTGCTACATCACCGCGATCGGCCTGGTGGCCGCGCAGAAGCGCGTGAAGCTGCCTGAGGACCTGTCGGTCGACATCGAGATCGTGCTCGGACAGACCGGCGCTGCCTGGCTGCTGGGCGCCCGCTTCGATGTCCGCATCCCCGGCCTGGCGCAGGACGTCGCCGAGAAGCTTGCGCACACGGCACACGAGATCTGCCCGTACTCGAAGGCCGTCCACGGCAACATCGAAGTCGCCGTGAACGTCATCACGTCGTGACCCACCGTCCGGCCGGCCGACCCGCATTGGGTCGGCCGTGCCCGGCATCCCTTAGGGCTCGAAACAAACGCCGAGGCAACCGCCATGAGCAACGACAACCGCTATAACCCCATCAGCTGCGAGTTCCATGACCGGCTCGAGGACCTCGCGACCCTGCGCAAGTCCGTGCATATCCGCTTTCGCGACGAGAGCGGCGCCGATCAGCAATGCGATGCCGTGATCACGGATGTCTTTGCCCGAAATGGCGAGGAATTCCTGTTGATCGGCAGCGGCGAGCTGCTGCGCCTGGACCGGCTGGTCGAGGTGGACGGCGCACGCCTTGCCGACTACGACGGGTCGTCGTGCCAGCTTTGATGACTGCTCGTAATGAGTTCAGCCCTCGGGCACCCAGGCGAAGCTGTCGCCCTGGGCCGTGAAGTGCCCCAGCCCCGGGAAGGGGAAATGCACCGAATAGATCCGCAGGTTGCCGGCGGCGGCGCGTTGCAGCAGCGTACGCCGGCTGGCCTGGGCCGTTGGCGCGTCCTGGTCGTACTGCACCGTCCATTCCGGTCGCTGTACCGAGATCACATGGTGATGCGCGGCATCACCGACATAGAGCAGGCGCTCGTTGCCTGACTGGATCTCGTAGGCGCTGTGCCCGGGCGTGTGGCCGGTGACTTCAACGGCGGTGACCACGCCCGGCACGACTGCGGCACCGGGCACGAAGGCGACGACCTTCGGCGTCATCGCCGCCACCAGCGCGGCAGCATCCTTGTCCTTCTTCAGTGATTCCCACTCGGGAGCCGAGAGGTGGATGGCAGCGTTGGGAAAGGCCAGCTTGCCGTCACGCGCCAGCAGGCCACCGGTATGGTCCTGGTGCTGGTGGGACAGAAAAATGTCGGTGACCTGCGACGGCTCGACGCCCGCGGCGCGCAGTGAGGCCGGCAGGCGTCCTGCGCGCGCCCAGGACACACCGCCGGCGCCGGTGTCGAACAGCATGATCCGCGCATCTCTGCGAACCAGCAGCGGCTGGATGCTCAGGTGCAGGGTGTCGGTCGGCACGCCCGCCGCGGTCAGCAGCGCTGCGACGTCGGCACTGGGCTGGCCGATGGCGAACGTCTTGCCGTCGTTGGCGACGTCGATGTCGCCGTCCTTCAGCGCGACCGCGTCGAGCGCGCCGATCCTGAAGCGGAAGGCATCCGGATTCGCCTCGGGCTGGACTGCCACCGATGGAGTGGCAGCTTCAGGTGCGGTGGCAACGGCGGTGTCGGTAGTGGCCGGCTGCGGACTGGAGCACCCGGCGAGCAGCAATGCGGACGCAAGAGCGGCGGAGAGGGTGCCAATCTGGATGCGGATCATGCGGATGCCTCTGAGTGTGCAGGGGAGGGCTGGCGGCGATGCGTGGAGCCTATGCGGGTCGGCGCGGGCCGACAACATGCCCGCTCGCACCACCAGTCATTCCAGTCCTCGTTTGGCGTTCAGTCCCCGCGGGACGCGCTGCCGCACTTCGGTCGTTCATGTTGGTGCCCGCGTCCGCTCGCCGCGGCAAATCGGATAGCATCGGCCGCTGGACCGGGGCAGCCGCCGCCGGTCATGGCATGTTTCGCCGGCCATCGCGGAATTGGCACCAGGGGGCAAATGGACGTTTCCGATACCCGGGACAGCTTGGGACGATGGCGGGTGCCCGCCATCGCCGCGGGCATTCTTGTGATCGTGGTCGTCCCGTTCCTGTTCCTGCAGAACCTGTCGCAGGACAACCTGGACGCGGCCGATGCCGTGGCGCACACGCACGAAGTGGAATCGGCCGTCACCGGCCTCGCGCTCAACGTGCGCGAGGTCGAATCGGCGTCGATGGTGGTGGTGCTCGGCGCCGACCTGCCGCTGACCCGGCAACGCATCGCCCAAGGCCGCGCGCAGATCCCCGGCCAACTGAGCAGGCTGGCGGCACTGACTGCCGACAACCCGCGCCAGCAGTTGCTCATCGGCCGCCTGAGCGAGTTGATCGAACGCCGCCTGGAAGTGGTCGATCAGTTGCTCAGGACCGGCGCCGCCGACGCCGGGCCGGTGGTCACCCCGCTGGTTACCCGCTTTCCCATCCGCAACGTCATTCGCGAGTTGCTGGCCAACGAGCAGGTGCTGCTCGACGAACGCATCAGGAGCGCCGAGCGCCAGCGTGCCTGGACGCGCTGGCTGGGCTGGGGCTCGATGCTGGTGCAGGTGCTGCTGCTGGCACTGGTGACGTGGTTGCTGGGGCGACAGATTGCCAAGCGGATCAGCGCCGAGCGGCAGTCGCGCCTGGCCAGTGCGCGCGCCCTGGCGGTATTGCAGACGGTTCGCGAACCCATTGCGTTGATCGACGCGGACCAGCGTGTGGTCATGCACAACGCCGCCTTCGAACAGCTCTATGGCACGACAGGTGATGGCGAGGAGCTGTCGGTCAATGCCGCTTGGACCGATCCCATCCTGCAGCAGCGCCTGGGCGATGTGCTTGCGCGTGGGCGCGAGCTGTGGGATTTCGAGCAGGTGCAGACCACGACCGACGGTGTCGTGCGCACCGTGCTGATCAACGCCAGCCGGATGGCCCTGCCTGACCGCGACGACGAGGTCGCTCTGCTGACCGTCAGCGACGTATCCGCGCAGAAGGCAACGCAGCGCAAGATCAACCAGCTCAACCGTCAGCTCGAAGGCAAGGTCGACCAGGTTTCGGAGGTCAACCGCGAGCTGGAGGCATTCAGCTACTCGGTGTCGCATGACCTGCGCGCACCGCTGCGCCACGTGGCGGGCTTCTCCGACAAGCTCGCCCGCCACCTGGGCGAGGACGCCGACGAGAAGAGCCTGCATTACCTGGGCATCATCGGCAATTCCGCCAAGCGCATGTCGCAGCTGATCGATGACCTGCTGGTGTATTCGCGCCTGGGTCGCAGCGCGTTGCGCCTGCAGCCGGTCGACATGCAGTCCACGGTCGCCGAGACGCGGGCGATGCTCGATGCGAACCTGGCCGCGGACGGCAGTTCGCAGCAGGTCTCCTGGCAGATCCAGCCGTTGCCGGTCGTGCTCGCCGACGAGAACATGATGCGTCAGGTCTGGCTCAACCTGCTGGGCAACGCGGTCAAGTACAGCGGCCACCGCGAACGCAGCCAGATCGAGGTGTCGCATCGGCGCCTGGAGGATGGCAGCCACGAGTTCAGCGTGCGCGACAACGGCGCCGGCTTCGACATGACCTATGCCGGCAAGCTGTTCGGCGTATTCCAGCGCCTGCACAAATCCAGCGAGTTCCCCGGCACGGGCATCGGCCTGGCCAGCGTCAAGCGCGTGCTGGCACGCCACGGCGGCAGCATCAGCGCCGAATCCGAGCCCGACCAGGGCGCCACTTTCCGATTCACCCTGCCGGCCGCGCTCGATGCGTTGCCGTCCACCACCGGGCCCATGCAATGACCGAATTCCGCACCATCCTTCTCGCAGAAGACAGCCACGCCGATGCCGAAATGGCCATCGACGCGCTGCGCGATGCCAAGCTCGTCAACCCCATCGTGCACGTCGAGGATGGCGTCGAAGCGATGGACTACCTGCAACGGCGGGGTCGCTTTGCCGACCGGGCCGAAGGCCATCCGGCGGTGCTGCTGCTGGACATCAAGATGCCGCGCATGGATGGACTGGAAGTGCTGCAGCAGATCCGCGGCGATGAAAAGCTCAGGAACCTGCCGGTGGTGATCCTGTCGTCCTCGCGCGAGGAAAGCGACCTGGCGGCCGGCTGGAACCTGGGCGTCAACGCCTACGTGGTCAAGCCCGTCGACGGCGACCAGTTCTTCCAGGCGGTGAAGGTGCTTGGCAAGTTCTGGGCGGTGATCAACGAACCGCCGGCGATGGACTGACATGGGATCGGTTGCCGACCCGAACGCCGATGCATTGCGCATCGTCCTGGTGGAGGACGATGCCGACGATGCCGAACTGGTGTCGCTGCAATTGACCGACGGCGGCATCCGCGCACGCTTCGTGCATGTGCAATCAGCGCCGGAACTGCGAGCCGCGATGCAGTCCGGCGCAGACCTGGTCCTGTCCGACATGTCGATGCCGGCCTTCAGCGGATTCGACGCCCTGGCCATCGTGCGCGAGTTCGACGCGACGATCCCGTTCGTGCTCGTGCCGGGAGCGTTCGAGGAAGACGTGGCCGCGCTCGCCGCCGCATCGCGCGTGCACGCCTATCTGTTGAAAGAGGATGTGCCTGGCCTGCTGCACGCAGTCCGGCAGGCGCGATCGGCATCGCCATCGCACCGTGAAACTGTCGCCGCGTGCGAGCGGCCGGCCCTGGAAAACTAGCGGGCTTTCAGCAGTCGTCTGCGCGAAACGCGTCGCGCAGCCAGTTGAATGTCGGTGCGTGCGGGTCGCCCTCGGCCTCGATCACGTCGAAGCGACAGGCGCCATCGGCAAAGCGCCGGTTCCGGACCAGGAAGGCCATCGCCGCGCGAACGAGCTTGCGGCGCTTGTGCACGTCGACCGAGTCGGCGCCGCCGCCGAAGCGCGAACTGCGCCTGAACCGGACTTCGACGAAGACCAGCGTGCTGCCATCAAGCATCACCAGATCGAGTTCGCCAACGCGGTAGTTGGCGTTCGCGGCTACGTCGCGCAGCCCGGCATCGATGAGGTACTGGCGCGCGGCGGCTTCCACCGCCGCGCCACGGCTGCGCTGATCAGCGCTGGGCCGCATCAGCGTCGGTCAGCGCTGGGATGCGCTCGTCAGCGGCACGGCGACGCCGGCGCTGAACGTCGACCAGGCCGGCGTGCGCAGGACGTTGCCGAAGCCATCCAGGCGCAGGGTGCCGGTGGCGCCGTCGATCTTGCCGTCGGCACTGGTCGCCAGTCGCTGCAGGTAGGCGGTGATCTGCCATGCGTCGAAGCCGAAGGCGAACAGTCGTGCCGCCGGGCCCTTGGCGCTGTTCAATTGCGCGCCGACGTTGCTCGCAGGCGGCAGGCCCGCGACACCGCGCGTGGACCACATGTCGCTCGGGAAGGCGATGCCATCGAGGATGCGATCCTCTTCCGGCTTGCCGGTGCCCGACAACACCTGCGAGGTGGCGACGCGCGGCTTGCCCGCGAGACCTGCGAGGGCGAGCTTCGGCATCAGCGTGCGCGCATTGCTGCCCTTGATCGCCAGGAACACGGCATCGACGCCGCCGGCCTTCTGCGCATACGGGCCCAGGTCGGCGATGCCTTCGCTGACCACGTCGGTGACTTCGCCGCCGCGTTCGGCCAGGCGATCGCGCAAGCTGGTGACGGCGCGCTGCTGCGTGTCGTCGCTGCTGGCGATCACCAGCACGCGGTGCGCGCCTCGGCTCAACAGGTATTCGGCGGCGGCGATGCCTTCGTCTTCCGGCGAGAGCGAGAAGCTGGCATTGCCGCCGGGTGGGGAGGCATCACCGCGGTTGAGCGCGAGCACCGGCACCGGCAGCGATGCCTTGCCGAACAGCGCGTTGACCTCGTCGCGGCCGAGCGGGCCGATCACGAAGTCATTGCCTTCCGCGGCGGCCTGGTCGTAGGCGGCCAGTGCGCCGCCGGTGGTGCCGGCGGTGTCGTAGAAGCTGATGTCGGGGCGGCGGCGGGTTTCGCCGTAGTAGCCGGCGAGGAGTCCGTCGCGCACCGGCGTGGCCGGGACGGCGAGGGTGCCCGACATCGGCAGCAGCACCGCCAGTTTCACCGGCGGGCGGTAGCCATCGCTGTCGGCCGGCGGGCGGTTGGCGGCGTCGAAGTGCCACGCACTGCGGTCGAACGGGCGCGGCAGCGGCAGGCCGCGGCGCATCAGCGCCTGCCCGACGTAGTTGTAGAGCGGGTCGCCGGCGGCCAGGGCCGCGGCTTCGCGGGTGAGGGTGGCGTTGTCGAGCTGGGCCAGCAGGCGCTCGATCTGGCGATCGTTGGCGCTGCGGGCCGGTCCCACCAGGGCGGCGCCGCTACGGGCCAGTTCGCCGGCCTGCATGATCGTGGCGTTGCGGCTGGCCTGCGAGGTCGTGCCGGTATGGCTCACCGTGGCGCAACCGGCGAGCAGGGCAGTGCTCATTGCCGCGGCGAAGATCCATTTCATCGCCCATCGATTCGAAGCTAGGCTCATCGGCATGCATTCGCCGCGACGCGGCGTTCCTGAGGGACCGGTTAGGATTCTACCCGGCCCCACCGCAGACGCACGATGCCTACGTCCCAAGCAGCAAATCTCCCACCTCCGGGAATCCTCCATGTCGTGGCTACGCCGATCGGCAACCTTGGCGATCTGTCGGCGCGCGCGCTGGAGACCCTGAAGACGGTGAGCGCGATCTGTGCGGAGGACACCCGCCACACCCGCCAGTTGCTCTCGCACTTCGGCCTGGACCGGCCGTTGCTGGCCTTGCACCAGCACAACGAGGACGCGCAGGCGGCGCAGCTGGTGGCGCGGCTGCGTACCGGTGAATCCCTGGCGCTGGTGTCGGATGCAGGGACGCCGCTGGTGAGCGATCCGGGTTTCCGCCTGGTCCGTGCCGCGCGCGCGGCCGGAATCCGTGTCTCGCCCGTGCCCGGCGCCTGCGCGGCAATCGCCGCGCTCAGCGTCGCCGGCGTGCCCAGCGATCGCTTCGTGTTCGAGGGATTCCTACCGGCGAAGGCATCGGCGCGGCGCGAGCGACTGTCGCGCCTGGTCGGGGAACCGCGCACGCTCATCTTCTATGAGTCGGCGCACCGCATCGAGGAGTCGCTCGAGGACCTGGCGGCGGCGTTCGGCAATGAGCGCGTGGCAGTGGTGGGTCGCGAACTGACCAAGCTGTTCGAAACCGTCCTCGACGGAAACCTGGGCGAGTTGAAGGCGCGCGTGGCAGCCGACCCCAACCAGCGCAAGGGTGAGTTCGTCGTAATAGTGGAAGGTGCCGGCGACGACGCCGACGCCAGCATCGCCGAGGGCCGGCGCCTGTACGCCAAGCTCAGCGAACACCTCAAGCCCTCGCAGGCCGCCAAACTGGCCGCCGAACTGAGCGGCGCCCCGCGCAAGGCCCTGTACAACTCCGACGAAGCCTGACGTCTGTTCGGCGTAAGGCATCGGTCTTCGGAAGGGCGCCGTCCGCCGGGCCGGGGATTGCTCCGCCCCTTAGTCGGACATCCTGTCCGATGCGGGGCGCGGGACATCCATGTCCC
>NZ_JBDGKK010000013.1:0-62172 GCF_057656415.1 Lysobacter sp. Soil_C_59
GAGGGGGTGGGGTGTATTTCGCGAACAATAAACGGAGCGAAGCGGAGGTTCGCGGAATACACCCCACCTCCTCCCCCGACCCACGCACCACGCACCACGCACCACGCACCACGCACAAAAAAAGCCGCCGGCTTCCACCGGCGGCTTCGTCATCACACAGAACGCCGCGATCAGAAGTCGTAGCGGACCTGGACCTGCGCCAGGTCGAGGTCGGTGTCTTCGATCTCGAAGCGGCTGTACTCGCCACGCAGCGCGACATGGTCGGTGAAGCGGTACTGCACGCCGACGCCGTAGGTCGCGTCGGTGCCGCTGTCATCGGCGTTGCCGACCAGGCTCGGAATCGCCCGGTCCAGGTCCCAACGCTGCAGACCGGCCTTGGCATAGGCCGAGAATTTGTCGGTGATCGGCACCGTGCCAACGGCGGTCAGATAGACCGAACTGGCTTCAAGGTCGGCGCCATTGCCGCGCGGCTCGAGCTTGCCGAAGTCTGCGTAGCCGGCCTCGAGGCCGAAATAGCGATTGAACTGATAACCGCCGAACAGCGAGAACGCGGTGTCGTCGTCGTCGTAGTTGCCTTCATCGACATACACCTGGCCGACGCCGGCACCGGCGTAGAAACCCTTGTCTGCGGCCTGCGCACCGAAAGCGGCGGCACCGGCGAGGACGGCGATGAGGGCGCGGGAAAGCATCTTGTTCTTGCTCATTGCTGTACTGACTCCTGCAACGGTCACCGCGACCAATCGGGGGAGGGAGCGGTGGCGTGTCTGCGACGGGCCCCGGCGGAATGCCTGGGCAGCCTTCGCTGCACGGGATAAGTGGGTCTGCGTACGCGCGGCCCAAGGGCCAGGTCCGGGGATTCACTGTCCCGCGTCTGGAACATATGCGCTGCGCGGCCCCGCGCCGATGGGACTTTTCCCAATCTGGCGGAATGGTCACGGGTCGCCGTGAAATCGCCCGGGTCGCAATACGATCGACACGTCCGCGGCGGAACTGTGAACCTCGTCTGGTTGCCGTCGCGGGCGCGATCCGGGGGTTGTGTCCATCGTCGCGAGCGGAGCCAGTAACTGGCTGCGCCGCCGCAGCATTGCCCCGATCAATCCCCCCAATCTTCGGACAAGTCAAAGCAGGGAGCCATGCGTATGTTTTCAAGGAATCTGGTGTTGGCGGTCGTCCTGGCGGGCAGCTGCCTGGCCATGCCCGCGGCGAACGCGGCGGACGAAAAGCCGTTCGATACCGTCGCGGTGATGGAAAAGCAGGACCGCATCCGTCGCGATGTATCGGCAAATGCAGCCGGATTCAGCTCGCTGTCCACCGACAAGCGTCGCGAGCTCCTGGATCGCCAGGACGCCCTGATCGGGATCATCGATGGTCGCCGCTACGACGAGCTGAGCGCTGAAGAGCGCGCGCAGGCATCGAGCGAGATCGCCTGGATCGATTCGGTTACCCGCCAGGTCGCCGACGAGCGCCTGATCTGCGAGCGTACCCGCAAGTCGGGCACCAATCGTGTCGAGCGGGTCTGCATGACCGCCCAGCAGAAGCGTGAGGCACGGGAAAAGGCGGAGAAGGCGATGGAAGGCCGTCGCATTACGCCGCAGTACGACAACACGTCCACTCGCGGCCTTTGATGAGGTGATTTGCGGTGACCGTGATGTCGCAAGCGTTCATGCTGGCGCTGGCATAGTCGCCTGGCGGATGCCGTAGAGGCCTCCGCGGCACGCCCCGCAAGAGGGCGGCGCAATCGTCGAGTGTGGTGCGAGAGGCGGCTTCGGCCGCCTTTCGCTTTGAGGGACTGCGCGGGCAAACCCGCGACGCGGCAGGCCATGCGACAATGGCGGCCCATGAACAACGCTGTTGACATCGACCTCGCCCGGCTGCGCCGCAGCTGCGCGCAATGCTCGCTGCAGCAGCTGTGCCTTCCTGCCGGCATCGATGCCGACGAACTGGTCCGCCTCGACGAGATCGTCCGCCGTCGTCGCACCCTTGCCCGCGGCGAGCGCCTGTTCCGCATTGGCGATCCCCTGGCCTCGGTCTTCGTCGCCCGCGATGGCGCCTTCAAGACCGTCAGCATCAGCGAGGGCGGCGAAGAACAGGTCATCGGTTTCCACCTCGCCGGCGAGCTGATCGGTCTCGATGCACTCGGCGAAGGCGCGCATCGCTGCGAGGCCGTGGCGCTGGAAACGGCCAACGTCTGCGACGTCCCGCTGGACGAGCTCAGCGCCGTGGCCGCGAAATTGCCCTCGTTGCAGCAGCAGCTGCTTCGCGTGATCGGCCACAGTCTCAATCGCGACCATGACCACATGGAAATGCTGGTCCGGCGCCAGGCCAACGAGCGCATTGCGCTGTTCCTGCACGGTCTGGGCGAACGCTATCGCCAGATCGGGCAGTCACCGTCGGCGTTGCGCCTTCCGATGAGCCGCGAGGACGTTGCGCGCTACCTCGGTCTGGCGCTGGAAACCGTCAGTCGCGGCTTCACCCGATTGCAGGAAGATGGCGTGATCGCGGTGCACGGACGGCGCGTCGAGATCCTCGACCTGGACCTGCTCGAACGCCTCGCGCACGGTGCCGAAAGCGGCGATCCGAAGCGGCAGCGCAGCGCTTCGTAGGTCGGCTCAAGCCGGCAGGCTGCCGCAGCCCAGCGCTGCGAGCAGCGAGTGCAACGCCGGCACCCGCATCAGCCACGGCGCCGTCAACGTCAACACGCCTGCTGCCAGCACCAATGCGGCGGCGGCATTGCGCCAGCGTGTCTGCAGCCAGCGACCCAGGCGCGCACCGCTCATGGTCAGCGGCAGCATCACCGGCAATGTTCCCAGGCCGAACGCCGCCATCGTCAATGCGCCGTTGATCGCGCTCGCCTGCAGCCATGCCGCCACCAGCAATGTCGTGCTCAGGCCGCACGGCAGCCAGCCCCACAACAACGCCAGGCCGAGCCGGCGTGCACGCGTATTGGCTGGCAGCAGGCGCTGCTGCAGCGGCCGCAACAGCAGCCACAGCCGGTTGCCCGGTCGTGACAGGAAGGCCAGTCGGCCCTGTCGATCAAACAGGCGTAGCGCCACGATCACCAGCACCACGCCGACCAGCATGCGCAGTGCCATGGCCAGGCCTTCGATTCGTGCCACCTCGACGATGCCGTGGCCCAGGCCGCCTGCGATCGCGCCGGCAATGACGTAGCCACCGACACGGCCGAGGTTGGCTTCCAGTGCGATGCGTGCGGGGTGGCCGGTCGCCGTCGCCGAGAATCCGGTGGCGATGCCGCCGCACATCGCGGCGCAATGCACGCCGCCCAGCAGACCGCTGAGCAGGGCCGCGCCGAGGGTCAGCCAGTCAATCGGCATCCGCGCCTTCCTGCGGTGGAGTCTTCGGTGCGGCAGGCGGCAGGTCTTCGCGCAGGATGTCGATGGCGGGCGTGTCGAGATCGTCGAACTGACCGCGCCGCACCGCCCACACGAACGCCCAGATCGCCACGCCGAGCAGGACCAGGCTGATCGGGACGAGCAGCAGCAGGATGGTCATGGCCGCGCCTCGCCACCCGGCCGACGGCCCAGTCGCAACGCATTGAGCGTCACCAGCAACGACGACAAGGCCATGCCGACCGCCGCGATCCACGGCGTGACGTGGCCGGTCGCGGCCAGCGGCAGCGCCAGCAGGTTGTAGCCCAGCGCCCACACCAGGTTCTGGCGGACGATCACCCGGGTGCGGCGGGCGAGGGCGATCGCCTCGGGAATGCGCAACAGCGACGGGCTGGTGACTACAAAGTCGGCGGCGCGCTGCGCCAGTGCCGCGCCTTCGGCCATCGCGATGGAGACGTCGGCGCCGGCGAGGACCGGCGCATCGTTGAGGCCGTCGCCGACCATCGCCACGACATCGCCACGCGATTGCAGGTCACGGACGTGGGCCAGCTTCTGCTCCGGTGTCTGCCGCGAGCGCACCGTGTCGATGCCGATCGCGGCGGCGAAGCGCCGCACCGGTGCATGCGCATCACCGCTGCATAGTTCGACTTCCAGGCCCTGCGCCTGCAAGGCTTCCACTGCCGCGCGCGCATCCTCGCGCATGGCCTCGCTGACGGTGAACCGCGCGACAGCCATGCCGTCGCGGCCAAGCCAGAGTGCGCCGTCGTCCTCGCCGCCGGCAGCGAACTCGGCGCGACCCAGGCGCCAGCTCGCATCGCCGATGCGTGCCTCGATGCCATGGCCGGGAACGCTGTGAAGCTGCCCGGCGCGATGATCGCTATGGATGTCGGAGAACGCATGCGCCAGCGGATGTCCGCTGTCGCGCTCGAGCGCTGCCGCTATCGCCAGCGCATCGTCAGGATCGGTGCCGTTGAAGATGCCGACGGTATCGAGCTGTGGGCGACCGTTGCTGAGCGTGCCGGTCTTGTCGAACACGACGCGATCGACGCGGGCCAGCGCCGACAGCGCATCCCCGCGAAGGCCCAGCACGCCCATCCGCGCCAGCGCGCCGTGTGCGGCGGTCAGTGCGGTCGGGATCGCCAGCGACAGGGCGCAGGGGCAGCTCACCACCAGCAAGGCCAGCGTCACCTCGAGCGCGCGCGACGGATCGTGCTGCTGCCACCAGGCGTACACGGCCAGTGCGCATGGCACCAGCACCAGCACGAAACCACTGGCCACGCGTTCGGCCACGCGGGCCAATGCCGGGCGCTCGCCCTGCGCCTGTTCGACCAGCCGCGTCAGCTGCGACAAGCGCGTGTCGTTGCCGACCCGGGTCACGCGGACGCGCGCGGCCTGTTCACGGCAGATGCTGCCGGCCAGCGCCGTCGCGCCAGGCGCGCGCTGCACGGGCGCCGATTCTCCGGTGATGAGCGCTTCGTCGAAGCCGCAGGCGTGGTCGAGCAGCACGCCGTCGGCCGGGACCGATTCGCCCGAGGCGACACGGACGATATCGCCGACAGCAAGCTCGCCCAGCGCCACCTGCTCGCGGCTGCCATTGTCGCGCTCGCGGGTGGCCAGCACCGGCCGTGCCCGCGCCAGTGCATCCACCTGCGCGCTGGCGACGCGCCGCGCGCGCTGCTCGAACATCCGCGCCACCAGCAACAGCAGCACGAACATCACCGCGGCGTCGTACCAGACGTGGGGCCCGCCGCGAAAGGTTTCGACCAGGCTGGCGAAGTAGGCCAGCAGCGTCGAGGACGCGATCAGCGTGTCCATGCCCAGGCGCCGGCCGCGCAGCTCGCGCCACATGCCTTCCAGGAACGGCCAGCCGGAGTAGAACACCACCGGTGTCGAGACCAGGAAGGTGATCCAGCGGAAGAAGTCGCGCGTGGCCAGCGGCATCTGCCCGGCCGTGTCCAGGTACAGCGCCTCGGCGAACATCATCGCCTGGATCGCGCCGAGGCCGGCCACGCCCAGGCGGATCAGCCAGCGTCGACGCTCGTGTTTCTGCGCCTGCTCGCGGGCATCGCCGGTGGCCAGCCATGGGCGATAACCCAGGGCGTTGAGTCGCGACATCAGCGCCGACAGTGCAACCGTCTGTGGGTCCCAGGCCACGACTATCCGCCCGGTGACCGCGTTGGCACCGGCATCGAGCACGCCCGGGATGCGGTGCAACGCGCGATCGACCAGCCACGCGCAGGCGGCGCAGCGCATCGCGTCGGTGAGCACGGTGATCTCGCGTCCGCCGGGGACGTTGCGGCTGTGCTCGGCGAGGACGAGTTCGCGGTCCCAGCCGGCGAAGTCGCCGGCGTCGGCATCGACGCGGCCGGCCGGAACGCTGCGCAGGCGGTAGTAGTCTTCCAGCGCGGCCTGCTCGATCCAGTTCGCCGCCGCGGCACAGCCGGTGCAGCAGAACTGATGGTCGCCGGAGCGAATCGCGCCCGTTGCCGCCAGTGCCTCGCCGCAATGGTGGCAGACACCCGCGATCGCCCCGGTGCGGACTTCGCCGTGGCGATCGTCTGGAGCCAGCGCGGTCTGCGTGACGCTCATGCCGACATCATCCCCCAATCATCGCCACTGCATCGCTCATGGCTCGGCGCCGTGGTCAATCGTCCGCCAGCGCCGGTGCCAGGTGCGCGGCTTGCTGTCCGGCCGGCAACCGGCCACGGAGCCGCCAGCTGCGGTCCGCCGGCGCCAGCTGCAGCAACCAGTCGTGGTCGGGCGCGGGTTCGGCGTCGGCGCGCCAGCCCAGTTCGCTGGGCATCAGCGTGATCGTGCGGTCCTGCGCCGCCTCGCTGGGGTGGGAGAGGGTGAGCGTCAGCGGTTCGTCGCGTCGCACCTCGCCCTCGGCAAAGCCGCCGCCGACCGGCAGCAGCTCGACCAGGTTGGGGCCCACACGCAGCACCGCCGACAGCTTCAGTGCCTTGGCGCGCGCATCCGGGCCCAGTTCGGTGGTCTGGATCTGCGCGGTGCGCTGGACCGGATCGATCACCGCATCGGTGCTGCCACTGCGCACGGCCACCACCACCAGGCCGACGCCGGCGACGATCGAGAGGATCGGCAGTCCGATGACCAGCCACATGATCGGCATGCGCAAGGGACGGGTGCGTTCCATCACATCGGCCCGAAGAAGGTGGAGGGAACGTCCGCCTGCGCGGCGCCGTCGATGCGCTGCACCTTGAAGACGATCTCCTGCTTGCCGCGCACGTCCTTCGGAGAGGACAGCGTCAGCGGCAGGTTGAGCACCTGCTCGGCAGGCGCGTCGATGACCTGCGTGCCGGCGGTGATGTTGTTGCCGACCATGGTGATCCCGGCCGGAGCCTGCAGCGTCAGGCGGAACTTGTGCGCATTGACGTCCTTGTTGACCAGCTTGAGCGTGTAGCCGTTCTCGATCCGGCCGTCGCCGGTCTCGCGGTACAGCGCATTGCGGTCACGCAGCACCTCGGCGATCAGCGGGCTGCGGTGGCTTACGCCCCACGCCCAGCCCGCGCACAGCGCGAGCAGGAGCAAGCCGTAGACGAACACCCGGGGACGCAGCACGCGCGTGGGCTTGCCGTCGATCGCGTTCTGGGTGGAGTAGCGGATGAGCCCCTTCGGGTAGCCCATCTTGTCCATCACATCGTCGCAGGCATCGATGCAGGCGCCGCAGGCGATGCACTCGTACTGCAGGCCGTTGCGGATATCGATGCCGGTCGGGCAGACCTGCACGCAGATGGTGCAGTCGATGCAGTCGCCCAGTTCCTCCGGCGCGAACTTCGGCAGCGGCGCGACCTTGAGGCCGGAGTCGGTGACCGCGGTCGTGCCGGGCGCCACCACCGAACCGATGACGTAGTGCGCGGCCCGCATCGCGTAGTCGTAGGCGGTGGCCGGATCGAGCAGGCCACGACGCTCGACCGCGCCCTTCATGCCGCGCTTGCGAGGACCGCGCGGTTCACCGCGCATCGGGTCGTAGGCGATGATCAGCGTGTTGCGGTCGAACATCGCGCTCTGGAAGCGCGCGTACGGGCACATGTACTTGCACACCTGCTCGCGCAGGAAGCCGGCGTTGCCCCATGTGGCCAGTGCATAGAACAGCACCCAGAACAGCTCCCAGTTGCCCCAGCCCGGAGGGTTGCCGACCAATGGCGTGCGCGCGGCCAGGTCGGTGATCGGAGTGAAGAAACCGACGAAGGTGAAACCGGTCCACAGCGCGAACACCAGCCACAGCGCGTGCTTGCTGCCCTTGCGCAGGACCTTGTTGCGGTCCCACGGGCCGGCATCGAGCTTCATCCGCGCGTTGCGGTCGCCCTCGGTCCAATGCTCCATCCACAGGAAGACCTCGGTCCACACCGTCTGTGGGCAGGCATAGCCGCACCACAGGCGGCCGGCGAGGGCGGTGAAGAAGAACAGCGCGAAGCCGGCGATCACCAGCAGCATCGCCAGGAAGACGAAGTCCTGCGGCCAGAAGTTCAGCCCGAACACATAGAACTTGCGCGCCGGCAGGTCGAACAGTACTGCCTGGCGGCCGTCCCAGCGCAGCCACGGGAACACGTAGAACATGCCCAGCAGTACCACCACCGCGATCTTCCGCCAGGTCTGGAAGCGGCCATCGACGTCGCGCGGGTAGATCTTGCGCTCGCTGACGTACAGCGCGCTGCCGTCATCCAGCAGGTCGAGGGGGATCTTCTTGGTCATTGCGAAGTACTCGGCTCACTCCGGCGGCAAGGGCCGGTTGTAGCGACTGGCAGGGCGAAGCAGGATCCAGGTGAATGCGCTGGAGGCAGCGGTGGCCAGCCAGAACATGAAGAAGGCGATGCTGTAGCCGAGCGTGCGTGTCAGGGGCAGGTCGGGGAAGGTCATGTCGCGCAGCGCCAGCGGATCGACGAAGGCGAAAAACACCATCGTCATCACCGCGGCCGAGAAGAAACTCGGCCACAGGATCGCCCCGAGCCGCTGTGCCAGCGGTCGGGGCGGATGATCGAAGCGCGGAACGGTGTAATCCGGCATCGCGTCACCGCGTCGCCGTCGTGGCGGGCTTGCCGCCGTGCGAGAGCGACCAGACGTAGGCAGCGACCAGGCGTGCACGGGTCTCGCCGATGATCTGGCGGTGCGCCGGCATGGTGCCGTGGCGGCCACTGCTGATCGTCTGGCGCATGCTCTCGGTGGTGTTGCCGTACATCCAGTAGTCGTCGGTCAGGTCGGGCGCGCCCAGTTCCTGGTTGCCCTTGCCGTCGACGCCGTGGCAGGCCACGCACACGCCGTTGTAGAGGCTCTTGCCCTGCGCGGCCATGTAGTTGTTCTGCATGCTGTCGGGATCCGACAGGGTGCGCACGTAGGCGATGACGTAATCGACGGCGTTGTTGCCACCCATGCCGGTCAGCACCTTGCCCCACTCGGGCATCACGCCCTCGCGCCCGTCCAGCACGGTCTGCAGGATGCGATCGGGCGAGCCGCCCCAGTGCCAGATGTCGTCACTGAGGTTGGGATAGCCGATCGCGCCGCGTGCCGACGAACCATGGCAGGTCGCACAGGTGTTGCTGAAGATCGAACGGCCCAGCGCCACCGCCTTCGGGTCGCGCGCAATCACGTCGATCGACTTGCCCGCATACGGGGCGAAAGTCTGCTCGAGCTTGGCGTCGTCGCGGGCCTTGTCGGCCGCCTGTTCGCCGATCGATGTCCACTTGCTGACGCCGGCGAACGCGCCCAGGCCCGGGTAGTAGATGAGATAACCGATGGCGAAGACGATGGTGAGGTAGAACATGTTGATCCACCAACGCGGCATCGGCTTGTTGTACTCGGTGATGTCGCCGTCCCAGTAGTGGCTGGTCTCGGTCGGGCCCGGGTCGCCGGGCTTGCGTTTGCCCGTCCACCACAACAGCCACACGCAGCCCACGATGTTGAGCACGACGATTGCAATGACATACCACGACCAGCCGGCGCTCATTGCCGTGTCTCCTTGCCCTGCTCATCCAGCGGCAGGCGTGCCGCCGCATCGAATTCCCGCCTGCGCCGGGGACTCCAGGCCCAGATCCAGCCGGCCACGAACAGCACCAGCAGCACCGCGGTCACGATTCCGGAAACCATGTCAGCCTCCCCTCGGTGCGTGCTTGCCCAGGCCTTGCAGGTAGGCGACCACGGCTTCGAGTTCGGTCTTGCCGTTGACCGCCGCCTGTGCGCCGGCAATGTCTTCGTTGGTGTAGGGGTCGCCGATGCGCTTGAGCGCGCGCATGCGACGCTCGACGTCCGCGCCGTCGATGCGGTTCTCGGCCAGCCACGGGAAGCTGGGCATGTTCGACTCCGGCACCACGTCACGCGGATTCAGCAGATGCACGCGATGCCAGTCGTCGGAGTAGCGGCCGCCGACGCGGGCCAGGTCCGGACCTGTGCGCTTGCTGCCCCACTGGAACGGGTGGTCGTAGACCGACTCGCCGGCCAGCGAGTAGTGGCCGTAGCGCTCGGTCTCGAACCGCAGCGTGCGCACCATCTGCGAATGGCAGTTGTAGCAACCTTCGCGGACGTAGACATCGCGACCGGCCAGTTGCAGGGCGGGGTAGGGCTTGACGCCCGGCAGTGGCTTGATCGCCTCGGCCTGGAACATCAGCGGCACGATCTCGGCCAGGCCGCCGAACGACACGGCGACTGCGATCAGCACTGCCATCAGGCCGACATTGGTTTCGACTTTCTCGTGGGAATGACTCATGTCGACCTCAGGCGTGGGCGCTGGCAGTGTCCGGCGGCAACACCGGAGTGGCGACGAGCTCACCGGCCTGCTGCCAGGTACGGATCACGTTCCAGGCCATGAGGAACATGCCGGCCAGCACCACCAGGCCACCGGCCAGTCGGCCAAGGTAGTAGGGATAGGTCGCGTTGAGTGCCTCCACGAAGCTGTAGGTCAGCGTGCCGTCGGGGTTGGTGGCGCGCCACATCAGGCCCTGCATCACGCCTGCAATCCACATCGAGGCGATGTAGAGCAGCACGCCGACGGTGTGCAGCCAGAAGTGCAGGTCGATGGCCCTGACCGAGAACATCTCCTTCTGTCCCAGCAGTCGCGGCAGCAGCGAATAGAGCGAGCCGATCGTGATCATCGCCACCCAGCCCAATGCGCCGGCGTGGACATGGCCGACGGTCCAGTCGGTGTAATGCGAGAGCGAGTTGACCGTCTTGATCGACATCATCGGCCCCTCGAAGGTGGCGATCATGTAGAACGAGATCGCGACGATCAGGAACTTCAGGATCGGGTCGGTCCGCAGTTTGTCCCATGCTCCCGACAGCGTCATGATGCCGTTGATCGCGCCGCCCCAGCTCGGTGCCAGCAGCACGATCGAGAACACCATGCCCAGCGACTGCGCCCAGTCCGGCAACGCGGTGTACTGCAGGTGGTGCGGGCCGGCCCACATGTAGATGGCGATCAGCGCCCAGAAGTGCACGATCGACAGCCGGTAGGAGTACACCGGCCGCCCGGCCTGCTTGGGCACGAAGTAGTACATCATTCCCAGGAAGGCCGCGGTCAGGAAGAAGCCGACGGCGTTGTGTCCGTACCACCACTGCGCCATCGCATCGACCGCGCCGGAATACATCGAGTACGACTTGCCCAGTCCGACCGGTATCGCCATGTTGTTGACGATGTGGAGCAGGGCGATGGTGATGATGTAGGCGCCAAAGAACCAGTTGGCCACGTAGATGTGGCGCACCCTTCGCTTGACGATGGTGCCGAAGAACACGACCCCGTAGGCGACCCAGACCGCGGTGATCAGCAGGTCGATCGGCCACTCCAGTTCGGCGTATTCCTTGCCCTGGGTCAGGCCCATGGGCAGGGTGATGGCGGCCGCGACGATCACCGCCTGCCAGCCCCAGAAGGTGAAGGCGGCGAGTTTGTCGGAGAACAGGCGCACATGGCAGGTGCGCTGCACGATGTAGTAGCTGGTGGCGAACAGCGCCGAGCCGCCGAAGGCGAAGATCACCGCATTGGTGTGCAGCGGGCGCAGGCGGCCGTAGCTCAGCCAGGCGGTGTCGAAGTTCAGCGCCGGCCAGTACAGCTGGGCGGCGATGAGCACGCCGACCGCCATGCCGACGATGCCCCAGAGCACCGTCACCGCGGCGAACTGGCGCACGATCTTGTCGTTATAGGTTTCTGCAGGAGCTTGCATGAGTGACTTCCCCTCCGCTTGGGCGGATCGGGCGCATTCTAGGAATGCGCGTTCCTGGCGCGTTTGACCTGGATCAAAGTGCGCCCAGGCGGTGCGGGTGGGTGTGTTTCCCCTTTGCGCGCAGCGCTGACGAGCCTAGTGCTCGGCGCGTGAAGACCGTTTCATTTGGTGACGGTCATGTGCCCACGCCGTGCGGCTGGATGACCCCGCTGGCAATGCCTGCGGCGACCATGCCGATGAGCGCGATCGACAAGCCGATGCGCCAGGTCAGCGCGTTGACCGCGCGTTTGCTCTGCCCGCGATCGACCAGCATGTAATAGAGGGCGGCGCCGAGGTTGTAGACGATCAGGCCGAGGAAGGCGACGACCAGCAGGGTTTTCATGGTGCGGGGGGCCTTATGGGGATGCCGGGAGTTGGCGGGCACGCAGGCGCGAGAACCAGGCCCGGCGCAGGAGCAGGGCCGCGGTCATGACGCCCAGGTAGAGCCCGTAGGCGAGCGAGGTCGCCAGGACCTGCTTCCACATCGGGCCGAAGCCGGGGTCGGCGTTACGCATGCCCCAGTACATGCCGCCCATGGCGGCGGCCGTGGCCAGGGCCAGGGCGGCCGAGTCGGCCAGGGTCCGCGCCGGTCCTCGCGGCTGGCGGGGGTACAGCCAGTACAGGACCGAAAGGATGGCGAACCAGGGGGCAAACAGGATCAGGGCCAGGTGCAGCTGCACGTCCGCGGACATGGCGGGTCGGGCTCATGGTGGGGAATGCGCGCAGTCTAGGCGGACGGTATCAGTCGGCATAGAATCAGAAATGGTGAAAAAAACCGTATCAGATGTTCGTGCCCGCCCGGTAGGAGCGAGCTTGCTCGCGATAGGGCGCTCCGACGCTGAAAGGCCCGATCGCGAGCAAGCTCGCTCCCACCGCAGATGAAGCGCTACCAGGCCCTCGCCGACGAACTCGCCCATTCCATCCAGGCCGGGGTCTTCCGCCCCGGAGAGCGCCTGCCGTCGGTGCGGCAGACCTGCGCCGCGCGCAAGCTCAGCCCGGCCACGGTGTTCCAGGCCTACTACCTGCTGGAGGCGCGGGGCCTGGTCGAGTCGCGCGCCCGCTCGGGCTATTACGTCGCGTCACGCCCTCGCCTGTTGCCGCCGGAACCGGAAGTCGCCTCCCGCCCCGACGGTGACTCGAGCAGCGTCGATGTCAGCGAACTGGTCTTCGAAGTCCTGCAGTCGGCGATGGATCGCGAGGTGGTGCCGTTCGGTTCGGCCTTCCCCAGTCCGTTGCTGTTCCCGTTGCCGAAACTCGGGCGCGCCGTCGCTGCGACCGCGGTCGAGCTCGACCCGTGGAGCACGGTCGATGACCTCACCCCGGGCCTGGGCGAACTGCGCCGGCAGATCAGCCAGCGTTACCTGATCGACGGCATCGACGTCGCCGCCGACGAGATCGTCATCACCAACGGCGCGATGGAAGCATTGACGCTCAGCATTGCCGCGGTGACAACGCCCGGCGATGCGGTGCTGGTGGAATCGCCCTGCTTCTACGCCGTCCTGCAGACGCTCGAGCGCAACGGCCTGCGCGCGATAGAAGTACCAACCCATCCGCGCGACGGCATCGACCTGGCCGCGCTGGAAGCGGCGATTCGCCGGCATTCACCGCGTGCGTGCTGGCTCATGCCCACCTTCCACAACCCGCTCGGCGCGACCGTGCCGGAAGCCGGCAAGCGCGAACTGGTCGCGCTGCTCGCCGAACACGCCATCCCGCTGATCGAGGACGATGTCTACGCCGAGCTGCACTTCGGTCCGAAGCGGTTGCTGCCGGCAAAGGCCTTCGACCGAGAGGGACTGGTGATGCACTGCTCGTCGTTTTCCAAGTGCCTCGCACCCGGCTATCGGATCGGCTGGGTCGCGGCGGGACGCTTCCGCCAGGCGATCGCGCGCAACAAGCTCACCACCACGCTCAACACCAACGTGCCGGCGCAGCTGGCGATCGCGCGATACCTGCAGCGCGGCAGCTACGACCGCCACCTGCGTCGCCTGCGCGCCACGCTGGCGCTGCAACAGGAGCAATACATCGCCGCCGTCGCCCGCCACTTCCCTGCCGGCACGCGCGTCACGCGACCGCTGGGTGGCTACTTCGCCTGGATCGAACTTCCCGACGGCAGCGATGCGCTGGCGTTGCAGCGGCAGGCCGTTCGCAATGGCATCAGCATCGCGCCGGGCCCGATCTTTTCCGCGCGTCGCGGGTTCGGCCATTGCCTGCGGCTCAACTTCGGCCACCCGCTCGACGCGCGCGCAGAAGCGGCGATGCAGCAACTGGGTGCCATGGCCGTTCAGACCTCGCAGGGATAGCGGTTGCTGCTGCGAGCCGCCCGGGCTTCATCTCCCCTATAGGTGGCCTGCCTAGAATCCGCCGGATGAGCAGGTTCCAGCCCCTGGTGGTTGCCGTGCTGGCAGTGCTGGTGCTGTCGGTGGCCACGCCTGCGCAGGCGCGCAAGGTCTACCGCTGCGTGCGCGATGGCACGGTCAGCCTCTCGACCGCGCCGGAGCCCGGTTCACGTTGCAAGGCGCGCGAGATCGACGACAACGCCGCCACGCTGCCCAACCTGTGGGGCGGCAGCGGTGCCGTCAGCGGCACGCTTTACCAGCGCGAGCAGGACGGCAAGATCGTCTACGGCACGCGCAAACTGCCCGGCTCGGTGAAGGTGCTGGCGTTCACGGTGCCGGCGCCGCCCGGCGAGCCCGCGCACGTGGGCCTGGGCGAAGTGGGACCGGCGCAGATCGACCGCTATCCCAAGCAGTTCCGCGCAGCCGCACGAGCGACCGGTGTCGACGAAGCCTGGCTGCGCGCAATCGCGCATGCCGAAAGCGGCTTCGATGCCAACGCCGTCTCGTCCAAGGGCGCCCAGGGTGTGATGCAGCTGATGCCGGCAACCAGTCGCGAGTACGGCGTGGCCGATCCGTTCTCGTCGGCGCAGTCAATCGACGGCGGTGCGCGCCATCTGCGCGTGCTCATGCGCCGCTACCACAACGACCTCACCCTGGTTGCTGCTGCCTACAACGCCGGCATCGGCGCGGTGACCCGCTACGGCGGCGTGCCGCCCTATGCCGAAACGCAGGCGTACGTCGCCAAGGTGCAGATCCTGCACGAGCGATATCGCACTGCGTTGGGATCGAAGAAGCCGGTGTCGGCACGGCCTGCTTCCGCCGCCGTGCCGTGACGGCTCAGGCCATCGCCTTGGTCGACTCGTAGGGCAGCGGCGTCGCGCCGGCCGCAATCAATGTGGGCTCGAGCGGGTCGAGGAATTCCTTCTTGCCATCGAGCACGACCAGGATGCGTCCCGCCTGGATCTCGGCGTCGAACTTGCGCCGTATCGGGTCGGGAATCGACGAACCGACTAGCGCAGATGCCCAGCATCCAACCGCCGCGCCCGCCACGGTCGCCGCGGCGGCGCCGGCCAGGGTGAGTCCGATCGGAGTCAGCACCACCGCTGCAAGACCGGCGAGCAGTCCCGCGGCACCGCCATAACCGGCGCCACGCAGCGCGGCCGGAATCAGGTCGGTATCGGCTTCCTTGAGTTCGTTCGGCACGTCTTCCAGTTCGATGTCCGAGCGCGCCACCAGCAGGATGTCGTCGTTGCCGACGCCGGCGCTGCGCGCGGTGTCCATCACCCTTTGCGCGGTGCCCAGATCGGGCGTGCTGAATACATGGCGGATCTTCATTGTCGCCCTCCCTCCGGAAGGTCACGGGAGCGCGCGGGTCAGGCTTGCGTGGCCGGACCGGCGCCCATCTCGCAGCTGTGGTCGCCAGCTTTGCCGTGCCAAGGTTAGTGGCGCGTGATGAGCGTGGCGGAAAGCGAAGCCCATGCTGACGACCACGCTGACGACGGTGCTAAGGTTTCACGCATCGGCAACCACGAAGAGATCGAACGATGGCTTTCACATCCAGGGCTGCACTGCTTGTCGCGATGACACTCGCTCTTGCCGCGTGCAAGGCGCAGGCGCCGACGACAGAACCTACCCCGACACCGGCGCCGGCACCGCAGGTCACCGCCGACACCTCCGCGCAGCCCGCGCGCTCGACCGACGCGCCGCTGCCTTCGGAAGATGCATCACTGTCTCTGTCAGCTACCGCGGAACTGCCCACGGCGTTCGTCGACAAGGTCTGGAAGGTCAAGCCATCGGGCAAGGTGGAAGCCGGCACGACCTACACCTTCCTGTCCGACGGCACGCTGGTCATCGATTCGCCCAACGGCACGCCGATGCACGGCCGCTGGTCGTACGAGAAGGGCGCGCTGGTAATGGTGGAGGAAGGCATCAGCTATCCGACCGAGATCATCGCGATCGACGCTTCGCAGTTCCACATCCGCAGCCACAATCCGGGCGAGCCGGTCGACATCGAACTGGTGCCGGCGCCTGATCAGCCGCTGCCCAAACCCTGAAACGTGGAAGGGGCTGCAGCCCCTCTCACGCGGGAGCCAAGCCATGCTTCCCACCGTCGACGTGCAATGCCCGTACTGCGGCGAAACGATCACCCTGGTGATCGACGACTCGGCCGGGTCGCAAAACTACATCGAGGACTGCCAGGTCTGCTGCCGCCCGATCACCGTGATCGTCGAGTTCGACGAAGAGGGCGTGCCGTACGCCGATGTCCGCGGTGAGGACGAAGCCTGACAGTCAGCCGCTGGCAGCTGAGCGCGGCTGTACCGTTTTCATGTTCTCGTCTCGACATTGCATCGCTTGCCTCGCACTTGATCCATCCCAGCGGTTGACGCCGCGATACGTGAAGGTTGTGTTGCGTTCAGCGAATCGGTCAGGCGCGAGCGTGCGGAAACTTCGGGCCCCGTCACATTCATTCGCAAAACCGGTCACCCAAACGGGGTCGCGCTAACGGCATTCGCCTGCAGCGTGGTTAAGAAAACGCTGCTTTAACGAACGCCGCCGCAGAAGCGTTCATGCGTGCGCCGGCAAGGTGGGGTCGTGCGGCACGTCGGGGGCAACGTTGCCCCTCCCGCGCAGAGATCAGGCTTCACGGCCGCCCACTTCAGGAGACACGCATGACCAACCATTCCCGCAAGCCGCTGCTCGCCGCTGCCGCCCTCGTCGCTGCCCTGTCCGCACCGCTCGCCTTCGCACAACAGTCGGCGTCCCCGGCGCCGGCCCAGGACGCCGCTGCTGCCCAGGCAGAACCGGCTAGCTCGGCTGCTCCGGCTGCGGCTGCGCCGACCGCAGCGCCGCAGAAGAAGAGCTGGGCCGATGTCGATTCCAACAAGGACGGCGCCCTGAGCAAGACCGAAGCGGCCACCGTGCCGGCGCTGGGCCAGGTGTTCGACAAGGCCGATGCCAACGCCGATGGCGCGCTGACCACCGACGAGTACAAGGCGTACGTCGCCAAGGTGCAGTCCGCCCCGGGCAAGAACGCCAGCGGCGGCTAAGCGACAGCGTTGCTCTCTCCCCCTGCAAGGGCGGCTTCGGCCGCCCTTGTTCTTTATGGGCACCGTCATCATGTGCACCGTCATCCCGGCGAACGCCGGGATCCAGGCCATCACGCTTTCCGCCCCTGCGCCCCTGATGGCTCGAACTGGATCCCGGCATTCGCCGGGATGACGACCTCCTTCATAATGCGCACATGAGTGACATCCAGCTGATCGGCTTCGACGCCGACGACACCCTCTGGCGCAGCCAGGACTACTTCGACCAGGCCCAGCTCGATTTCGAGCGCATCGTCGGCGCCTACGTCGACCTGCACGACGCCCGCGTGCACGAACGCCTCTACGAAGTCGAGAAGGGCAACATCGCCCTCTTCGGCTATGGCGTCAAAGGCATGGTGCTGTCGATGATCGAGGCCGCCGTCGACATCACCGGGGCGCGCATCAGCGCCCACGACCTGCATCGCGTGGTCACCCTCGGCAAGGATCTGCTGCGCCATCCGGTGGAACTGCTGCCGGGCATCCGCGAAGCGGTCGAAGCCATCGCGGCCGAGTTCGACGTCGTGTTGATCACCAAGGGCGACCTGTTCCACCAGGAAGCGAAAGTAAAGCAGTGCGGCTTCGCCGATCTGTTCCGCCGCATCGAGATCGTCAGCGAGAAGGACACCGCCACCTACGCGCGCCTGCTCGAGGAATTCGACCTGCCGGCCGAGCGCTTCGTCATGGTCGGCAATTCCCTGCGTTCGGATATCGCCCCGGTGCTGGAACTGGGCGGGTGGGGCATCCACGTGCCGTATCACACCAACTGGGTGCACGAGAACGAAGCCGACGTGGCCGATGACGCCCCGCGCCTGCGCCGCGTCGAGCATGCCGCGCAGCTGCCGGCGATGGTCAGGCAACTGGCGGCCGCGGACTGATCGCCCGGGCGCGCCCCAACCCCAACGCCAGTTAAGTGTTCCCTGGCCGCCCCGGTTTCATTAAAAACCGGTTCACCCGCGTCGCCTCATCTTGGTGTCGTGCCCGCCGGGGGGTGGGCAACAAGGAGAATCAAGATGGCTACCGTCCTGTCCCGTTGGATGGCTACCGTGGTGTTGGCCGCCGGCCTGGGTACGGTCGCGATGGCGCCGACGCCGGCACGTGCCGGCGATGGCGACGACTGGGTTCGCGTGGTGGTGGATGTTGCCGACGTGATCTACCACGGCGGTTATCCCTATTCCCGCTACGACCGCGGTTACCGCGACCGCCTGATCGTAGTCCACGACTACGGCCGCCCGAGGTACTACCGTCGCGTCCATCGCGCCGGTCCGCCTTATGGCAATGCTTACGGCTACTACAACAACGGCCACTACAAACACGGCAAGTGCAACAAGCACGGCAAGTGCTCGACGCACTACTACGACGGTCGCTACGACCATCGCCGTGACCACGTTTACTACTACTCCGACCGCGACCGTTACGATCGCCGCTACGACGGCAACCGTTACGTCCGCTACGAGGACGACCGCTACCGCGACGACCGTCGTTACCGCCATCACGACGACGATTGATCGTCGCGCTGCACCCGCCAACGGCACCGAATCGGTGCCGTTGGCGTATGTGGCGCCGGGGCCACCCCTGACGCCACCCTCCGGAAACTCGTATAAATGCCGGGCCAACAGCTTTCGGGCCGGCGGCGCGGTTTCAGAACCGATTCACCGCCGCGCCCCCAGCATTGCCGCCATCCGCAGATGAGAGCACACCGCCATGTCTTCCCCCTGGAAGTCCAGATTCGCCGGATTGTTCGTCGCCCTGGTTGGCATGTCCGGGGCCGGGGCCGCTTCGGCCCAGGACTACACCTACGGTTGGAATCCACGCAGCGGCGACGTCTGGGTCGACACCTGGGCGGGAGACGTGAACCGTTACGGCAGCCGCTACCGCGACCCGTTCGTCGACGAGATGGTGCGCTACTACGGCGCTCCGCGTGACCTGGTGACCAACCTGCTGGTCGATCAGCGCTGGGCGCCGGGCGATGTCTATCTCGCCTGTTCGCTCGCATCGATCATCGGTCGCCCCTGTCGTTATGTCGTCGACATCTGGGAGCGCGACCATGGCCAGGGTTGGGGCAACGTCGCCCAGGGCTTGGGCATCAAGCCCGGTTCGGCGGAGTTCCATCGCCTGAAGAAGGGTTTCGTGCCCAGCTACGATCGCTGGGGTCGCACGATCACCATCGATTCCGATCTCGAGCGTGACTTCCCGGGCCGCGGCAAGGGTGCGCAGGGCAAGTCGGGCAAGGCCCAGCCGGCGCAGGCGTCTGCGGGCAACGGCAAGTCCAAGGGTGCGAGCCAGGGCAAGAGCCAGAACCAGGGCAAGAGTCAAGGTCAAAGCCAGGGACAGAGCCAAGGCAAGGGACAGGGAGCCAAGGACAACGGCAAGGGCAAGAGCAGCGACAAGGGTAACGACAAGCACTGATCGGTCGCCATGGACGGCACTATCATTGGTGCATGAGCGAGCCATCCCCGATCCGTATCGTCGATTACGCAGCGCGCTGGCGCGAAGACTTCGCCCGGCTCAACATCGAATGGCTGGAGCGCTGGTTCACGGTCGAACCCATCGACCGTGAAGTGCTCGGCGACCCCGAGACCCACATCCTCGCTGGCGGCGGCCACGTCCTGTTCGCAGTCGATGGGGACGACCGCGCCGTCGGCACCGTCGCGCTCAAGCGCGAATCCCAAGGCGTGTACGAGTTGACGAAGATGGTTGTCACGCCGGAGATGCGAGGCGCCGGCGTCGGCCGCCTGCTGATGCAGGGCGCGATCAAGGCCTTCCAGGCGCGCGGCGGCCACGAGCTGTTCCTGGAGTCGAGCAGCAAGCTCGCTCCGGCGTTGGCGCTGTACGAAAGCGTTGGCTTCCGTCATTACCCGGCACCGCGACCGGGCTCGCACTACGTGCGGGCGGATGTGTACATGGTGTGGGAGCCAGGCAAGCCCTGAGCCGAGGCTCAGCTACCCCGCCGTACAATGCCCGGCAATGACTCTCACGCCCGCCATCCCGCCGCTGCAACTGCGCCTCTCCGTCGCCCCGATGATGGACTGGACCGACAGCCACTGCCGCGTGTTCCACCGCCTGCTAGCCCCGCACGCCCGGCTCTACACCGAGATGGTTCACGCCAATGCGGTGATCCACGGCGACCGCCCGCGCTTGCTGGCGATGGATCCGATCGAGCACCCGGTGGCGTTGCAGCTCGGTGGCAGCGAGCCGGAGCTGCTGGCGCAGGCGGCGAAGATCGGGGCCGAGTGGGGCTTCGACGAGGTCAACCTCAATTGCGGTTGCCCGTCCGACCGCGTCCAGGCCGGCCGCTTCGGTGCCTGCCTGATGCGCGAGCCGCGGCTGGTCGCCGACAGTGTCGCCGCGATGGTCGAAAGCTGCGATGTGCCGGTGACGGTGAAGTGCCGTCTCGGCGTCGACGATGACCACGACTGGGACCACTTCCTTTCCTTCATCGATACCGTCGCCGATGCCGGCTGCCGCATGTTCGTCATCCACGCGCGCAATGCGTGGCTGAAAGGGCTGTCGCCGAAGGAGAACCGCGAAGTGCCGCCGCTGCGCTACGACTGGGCCTACCAGCTCAAGCGCGAGCGGACGCAGTTGCAGATCGTCGTCAACGGCGGCATCGCCAGCCAGGCCGAAGCCACCGCGCATCTGCAGCACACCGACGGCGCGATGCTCGGCCGTGCCGCGTACCACGATCCGTACCTGCTGCATCAGCTCGACGTTGCCTGGTTCGGCGGCGAGGTGCGCAGCCGTGCCGAGCTGTTGCGGTCTATGCGGTCGTACATCGAGGACCAGCTGGCGCGCGGGGTCTACCTCAAGCACATCACCCGCCACCTGCTCGGGCTATTCGCTGGCGAGCGCGGTGGTCGTGCGTTCCGCCAGGTGCTCAGCGAAGGCGCCCACAAGCCGGGCGCGGACTGGTCGCTGATCGAGCAGGCGCTCGCGTTGACCGAATCCTTCGCCGCCGAGCAGGCAGGGGCCGCATGATCACCCGCGACATTGGCGCGTTCCTCGCAACCGCCCGCGCCACGCCCGCCGACTTCGGCCCCGCGACGGCGCGTGCCGCATTCCTGGTCGCGCCGGACGGCTTCCGCCTCGCCGAGCAGTCCGCCGCCGACAACCGCTACATGGCACAGGCCACCGCCTTCGATGCGGCCAGCGCCAGCGCCGAACACCGCGAGCTGCATCGCGCGCTGTCGCAGGTGCTGCCGACGGTGTGCTTCGCCGGCGACCCGGACACGCCCGACGCACTGTTCCCCAACAACGTCTTCGCCACCGCCGCAGGTCGCTACGTGGTCGGCCGCATGCGCCACCCGGTGCGCCAGCGCGAGGCCGAGCGTGGCGACATCCGTGCCTTCTTCGGCGGCGTGCTCGACTACGCCGAGATCGACCTGTCGACCCAGCCGCACCCGTGCGAACTGACCGGTGCGCTGGTCATCGACCGCGCCCGCGGCCTCGGTTTCTGCGGCCTGTCCGAGCGCTGCGACGAGGTCGGTGCCCGGCTGATGCACGAAGCCCTCGGCCTGCGCGCGACCCTGATGTTCGACCTGGCCCCCGGCGAGTACCACACCAATGTCGTGCTCGCGATCCTGGCCGGGCGCGCGGCGCTGGTATGCGCCGGTGGTTTCGCCGATCCGGCGGTGGTCGCGGCCATCGTCGATCTGTACGCGCCGCACGCACTGCAACTGTCCCCGGCGGAGCACGCAGCCTTCGCCGGCAATGCCATCGCCCTGTCCGATGACGCGGTGTGGATGAGCGCCCAGGCGGCCACGGCCCTCAGCGGATCCCACCGGGAAGCCCTGGCCGCGGCCGGCTTCGGCCTGCGCAGTGTCGGCCTGGATGCCATCGAAGCCGGTGGCGGATCGCTGCGCTGTTGCGTCGGCGAAATCTTCTGAGAGCCAGTGGCAACGGGGGTGGGGCTGAATCCCGGCCATGGCGTGATGGAAAAGTTCAGACCGGATTCACTGCATCGTTCCGAGAATGCACTCTAGTCGCACGATCGTGCGATATTGCCTAGTGAAGTCTCCGCCCCGAGCATGATGACGTTGATCCGCCGACCCTTCGCCTTGCTGCTGCTCGCCACCCTGGTGGTTGGAGGCGGCGACGCGTTGGCGCAGAACCGGGGTCAAGGTGGCGGTCGCGGCCAGGACCGTGGTGGTCAGGGCCAGGACCGTGGTGGCCAGGACCGTGGCCACGATCGCAGCGCAGATCGCCGGGAACTGTCCGATTCGGTGCGCCGGGTCGAGCGCAGTACTGGCGGCCAGGTGCTGAGCGCGGAGCGGGTGCCGTACGATGGTCGCGATGTGAATCGCGTCAAGGTGGTCGATTCCAGCGGTCGGGTGAAGATCTACATGGATGACCCGCAGCAGCGTGACCGCGGCCGCGACCGTGACGAACCTACACGCCGCGACGACGACTGAACCGCCACGCTCTGGCCAGCCCGTCCGGGGATGCGGCCGAGACACGACAGACATTGGAGTCCACATGCGAATTCTGCTGGTCGAAGACGAAGCTCCGCTGCGCGAGACCCTGGCAGCCCGCCTGAAGCGGGAAGGCTTCGCGGTCGATGCCGCCCAGGATGGCGAGGAAGGCCTTTACATGGGTCGCGAAGTGCCGTTCGACCTGGGCATCATCGATCTGGGCCTGCCCAAGATGTCCGGCATGGAGCTGATCAAGGCGCTGCGCGACGAGGGCAAGAAATTCCCGGTGCTGATCCTGACGGCGCGTTCGAGCTGGCAGGACAAGGTCGAAGGCCTCAAGCAGGGCGCCGACGACTACCTGGTCAAGCCCTTCCATATCGAGGAACTGCTGGCGCGCCTCAACGCCCTCGTGCGTCGCGCCGCCGGCTGGAGCAAGCCGACCCTGGAGTGCGGCCCGGTCGTGCTCGACCTTGCCGCGCAGACCGTCAGCGTCGCCGGCAGCAACGTCGACCTCACCAGCTACGAATACAAGGTGCTCGAGTACCTGATGATGCACGCCGGCGAGCTGGTCTCGAAGGCCGACCTCACCGAGCACATCTACCAGCAGGACTTCGACCGCGACTCCAACGTGCTGGAGGTCTTCATCGGTCGCCTGCGCAAGAAGCTCGATCCCGACGGCGCGCTCAAGCCGATCGAGACCGTGCGCGGCCGCGGCTACCGCTTCGCCATCGCGCGCAGCGGGGACTGATCGGCCCCGCACACGCAACCGCTGACAGGCGTCTGATGACAGGGGCGCGCCGCGCCGCGGCGAGTGATCGCCAAGGCGCGGTAGCGTTAGTACGCTTGCGGCGCATGCCGACGATTGCCATCGCCATCTCCCCGCCCGCACCGACGATGGGCCCGCAGCCATGAGCCCGCCACCATGAGCTGGGGCCAGCCGCGTTCGTTGCAGGCCCGGCAGCTGCTGGGCGCCAGCCTGGGCCTGATCGCCTTCCTGGCGCTGGCCGGTTACGCACTCGACCGCGCCTTCCTGGAAACGGCCGAAAGCAACATGCGCCAGCGCCTGCGCAGCCTCGCGCTGGCCTACGTCGCCGGCGGCGAGTTCGCCCGCAACGGCGAGTTCATCCCGCCCTACGAAACGGTCGACCCGCGCCTGGACCGGCCCGGCAGCGGCCTGTACGCCGAGGTGATCCTGCCCAACGGGCACTGGGACTCGGCCTCGGCGCAGGGCCCGTCCCTGCCTGCCGGGCAGATGCTGGAGGCCAACCAGGAAGACTTCGAAGGGCCCCTGCCGATCACCGAGATCAACGGCCAGCCCGGCGAGGCCTACCGCTATGGTCGCGGCCTGATCTGGAGCGCCGGCGGTGATGCCAAGTCGGAGTTCCCGTACACGATCTACATCCTCGAAGACACCACCGCTCTTAGTCGCCAGGTCAGCGTGTTCCGCCAGGCGCTATGGAGATACCTCGGCGGCGCGGGTTTCATCCTGATGCTGCTGCAGGCCGTGGTGCTGCGCTGGAGCCTGCGTCCGCTGCGGCGCGTGATCGACGAACTCAAGAAGGTGCAGCGCGGTGTCGCATCGCGCATGAGCGGGCGCCACCCGCGCGAGCTCGAACCGCTGACCGAAAGCATCAATGCCTTCATCGAGAGCGAGCGCGAAAACCTCGACCGCCAGCGCAACACGCTGGCCGACCTCGCGCACAGCCTGAAGACACCGCTGGCGGTGTTGCGCGCACGCGCAGGAGAGGACATCTCCGCCGAGGAACTGCGCGAGGAAGTCGACATCCAGGTGCGACGCATGAGCGACCTGGTGTCGTACCAGCTGGCGCGCGCGGCGCGATCGGGCCACATGCTGTTCGCCGCGCCGCTGGAAATAGAACCGTATGCCGACCAGATCGTGCGCAGCCTGGAAAAGATCTACGCCGCCAAGGGCGTGCTGTGCGAGTTCGATATCGAGGAAGGCGTGAAGTTCTACGGCGAACCGGGCGACCTGCAGGAAGTGCTCGGCAACCTGATCGAGAACGCCTTCAAGTGGGCGCATACGCGCGTGCTGCTCACCGCCAAGCGCGGCGAGATCGCGCTCAACCGCCGTCCAGGCCTGCTTCTCGCCGTCGACGACGACGGCCCGGGCGTGCCGGAGGACAAGATCGACCTGGTGCTGCAGCGTGGCGTGCGCGGCGACGAACGGGTGCAAGGCCACGGCATTGGCCTGGCGACCGTACAGGACGTGGTGCGCAGCTATCGCGGCACGCTCGACGTCAGCCGCTCGCAGGAACTGGGTGGCGCCCGCTTCGAAGTGGTGCTGCCGCCGGGTCTGTAGGAGCGAGCTTGCTCGCGATCCGCGGTCACGGCCTGGTCGCGAGCAAGCTCGCTCCTGCAAAGCGTTTACGCGAACGGCGAGGGACCGTAGAACCTGCGCATGTGCGCGGCCACTGCCGGCATCTCCGCTTCGAGCAGTCGCGGATCGCTGAAGTGGTACTCGGTGGCGACGGCGAAGAACTCTTCCGGCGCTTCGGCCGCATAGCCATCGATGGCCGTTTCCTCCCCGGCATCCACGCGCGCGGCGAAGGCGTCGTATGCGGCCTGGAAATCGCGCGCCCATTCGCGCTGCCAGGGGCGCGGCAATGGCGGCGTGCCATCGAGCAGGCCGTCGAGCACGTCGATCTTGTGCGCGATCTCGTGCGCCGCAACGCAGAACCCCGCGCGCGGGTCTGCGCAATCGGCAGCGACATCGGCCCACGACAGGATCACCGGGCCGGCCTCCCAGGCTTCGCCGATCAGATCGTCCTGCCACTCGTGCAGCACGCCGGCGGCATCCATGTGGCTGCGATTCACGCGGAAGGCATCGGGATAGACGATCAGTTGCGACCAGCCGCGCAGGCCTTCGGCGCCGAACTCGATCAGCGGCAGGCAGCACAGCGCGGCGAGCATGCAGCACTGGACCTCGTCCAGCACCAGCTCGCCGATCGGGCTGATGGTCTTCTCGTGGAGGAAGCGCGCGGTGAGTTCACGCAGGCGCGCTTCGCGTTCGGGAGCCAGGTTGGTCAGCCACGGAACGCGTGCGCGCGTTTGCAGCCAGAGCGCGTCGGGGACTGTGTCAGGTGCGCGCCAGAGGCGGCGGAACAGGCTCAGCAAGGTCGGGCGCGCGGGTGGAGCGGATGCTCGCGATCAGCGGAACATGCCCGGCAGGAAGCTGTGCCAGCGCGGCGACTGGATGCGGGCATTGCTGCTGCCGGCGGCGTCGCTGTGCAGGGCCGGCTTTGCCTTGGTCGTGCGCGCAGGTGCAGCGGCGGCGCGAGCTTCGGGACGTGCAGCTTCGCGCTCGAGCGCGATCGATTCCGGGCAGCTGCCGCTGTTGGCGGAGCTGAGCTTGATCTCGCGCGCAGCCGAGGTCGAGCTGGCGACCACGATCAGCAGGCACAGGCAGATCCGGAACATGACGGATTCCTCGGACGGGCTTGAAGCCAACGGCTTCAGGCAATGCTGGAATATAGCGCGAAAACGGTGGGTCTTCCTGGCCGTTGGGCGGCCGATGCCATGGTGCATTGCAGCAACTCTCCCTGTCTGTACCGCGAAAACGGATGCAGCTTCTGGTCCTTCACCGGGGCACACCCCGGGTGATGCTGCATGGCTATCTTCTCCTATCGATGCAGCGCCGGGGCGGATGGTTGCAACCGCTCGGCGCGCCGGGGCGTCGTCCTGCCGATTCGGTCCCGGTTGCGACCGCTACCACCAGTGTCGAAGGGGCGGGAGCGGCCTGCTTCCCCCCCATGCGGCTGCCCAGGCCAGGCCCCTTCGACACCGGCATCCTGCGGATACGGCCCGATTTGCCGGCGCCGGCCACGGCCCGATGGCGTCGGTTCAGTCGGCGAGCGCCTGACGCCGGGCTGGCACCCTCGCGCATAATTCGCGCCATGACGCGTGCCCTTCGCCCGCAACCGCGCCCGCGGTTGCCCCTCCTGTTGTCGCCACCCGACCGCCGCCGCCGCGCCCACCCGGGGCGTGGCTGATGGATGACCGCGCCCTGTTGCTGCGGCTGATGGCCGGGCCGGCCTCGGGCGATGCCCTGGCCCAAGCCAGCGGCCAGACCCGGGCAGCGGTCTGGAAGCGGATCGAGGCGCTGCGCGAGGCCGGGGTCGCGATCGAGGCCCAGGCCGGACGCGGTTACCGGCTGGCGCAACCGATCGACCTGCTCGATGCGGCCGCGATCCGCTCACGGCTGCCTGCCGCAGCCGCTTCGGCCCTGGCGGGGCTGGAGACGGCCTGGACGATCGACTCGACCAACTCCGAACTGCTGCGCCGGCCCACGCCGGAGCGCGGCGCCCTGGTGCTGCTGGCCGAACGCCAGAGCGGTGGGCGTGGGCGTCGTGGCCGTGAATGGGCGTCGCCGCTGGCCGCGCACCTGTACCTGTCGCTCGCGCGCCAGTTTGGCGGTGGCCTGGCCCGTCTCGGCGGTCTCAGCCTGGTCGCCGGCATCGCCGCGGCCGAAGCCATGCAGGACGCGGGCTTTGCAGGCGTGCGCCTGAAATGGCCCAACGACCTGGTGGTGGGCGACCCCGACGGCAGCCTGCGCAAGCTCGGCGGCATCCTGGTCGAGGGCGGTGGCGAGCACGCGGGGCCGGTTCGCGCGGTAATCGGCTTGGGCATCAACGTACGCATGCCGGCAGCCGCGGCCGCCCAGATCGATCAACCCTGGTGCGACCTGACCTCGCTCGCGATCACTCCGCCGGATCGCAATGCCCTGGCCGCCGCCGTGCTGGCGCGATTGCTGCCGGCGCTTGAAGAATTCGATGCGGTCGGGTTGGCCGCGTTCAGCGCACGCTACGCCGCGCTCGACGCATTGGACGGGCAGGGCGTGAGCGTGCACGGCGCCACGGCGACGGTACACGGCACTGCGCTGGGGCTGGCCGATGATGGCGCGCTGCGGGTGCGCATGGACAATGGCGAGGAACGGCATTTCCATGCCGGTGAAGTCAGCGTGCGCCGTGGCGCAGGGCAAGGGGGCGGGGCATGACGGCGTGGTTGTTTGATCTGGGCAATACGCGGCTGAAGTGCGCGCCGCTGCAGGCCGATGGCAGCGTCGGTGACGCCGTCGCCTTGCCGCACCGCGAGGACGACGTCGCCGCGGCATTGGCGCAACTGCTGCCCGGGCGAATCGACGTCGCCTACCTCGCCAGCGTTGCCAATCCGGCGCTGCGCGTGGCGGTGCTCGATGCATTGACCGCGCGCTGCCAGCGCATCTCACTCGCCCGCACGCAGGTACGACTGGGCGCGGTGCGGATTGCCTACGCCGACCCGCGCAAGCTCGGCGTCGACCGGTTTTTGGCACTGCTGGCCGCACATGCGCGCATCAGCGACGCCGCGCTCGTTTGCGGTGTCGGCACCGCGCTCACGATCGACCTCATCGACGCCGACGGCCGCCATCTCGGCGGACGCATCGCGCCCTCGCCGACGCTGATGCGCGAAGCGCTGCACGAGCGCGCGCCGCAGCTGCCGGAAAACGGCGGCGACTACATCGACTTCGCCAGCGATACCGAGGATGCGCTGGCTTCCGGCTGCGACGGCGCCGCGATCGCGCTGATCGAGCGCAGCTTCGATGCGGCGCGGCAGCGCTTGGGTCGCACCCCTCAACTGATCCTCCACGGCGGCGGCGCCGAAGCGCTGGCCGCCCACCTGCCGAACGCGACACAGGTCGCAACCCTCGTGCTCGAAGGCCTGGCGCAGTGGGCCGGCGCCGAAAGCGTGGCTGGAGCGGACTAGAATCCATCTCATGCTGATACGCGCCCTGGTCGTCCTGCTGATCGTGCTCAATCTTGGTGTCGCCGCGTGGTGGACGCTGCGCGCGCCGCCGTCGCCACCGGTTGCTATCGAGCAACCGCTGGGCGTGGCGCGCCTGCAACTGGCCAGTGAAGTGCAGCCTGCATCCAGGCCTGCTGCCGCGACGCCATCGACTGCCGCGAAACCGCCGGTTGCGACACCCGTGGTCCCGGCGCCCGCCGCAGTGCCGCCCAAGGAATCCGCCGCGCCGAAGGTGGCCGCCGCCATGCCCGCGCAGTGCTACAGCTTCGGCCCGTTCGCCGACGCTGCCGCGGCGAAGAACGCCCACGAAGTGCTGATGGCGGTTGCGACCAGGGTGGTCCCGCGCGAGACGCGCGCCGGGACGTCGCGGGGCTATCGCGTGCTGCTGCCTGCAGCGGCCAGCCTGGCCGATGCGCAGGCGACCGCGCAGCGCATTGCCGCAGCCGGTTTCAACGACTACTTCATCGTTCGCGACGGTGCCGAAGCCAACTCGATCGCACTCGGCCGCTACCGCAACGAGGACTCGGCCAATCGCCGCGCCCAGTCGCTTGTGGCGGCAGGTTTCCCCGCGCGTGCCGAACCGTTGGGCGATGGCCGCGCGAGTTATTGGCTGGATCTGGTTCCGGGCCCGTCGTTCGACACCGCCCGCGCGCAGGCCGCCGTGCAGATCGCACCGCGCCCGCTCGACTGCGCCCGCCTGCAATGAATGAAATCGCAAGCGCGCCAGCCGTCGCGGCAGGCTAGAATGCGAGCCTTGCCGGCATAGCTCAGTTGGTAGAGCAACCGCCTTGTAAGCGGTAGGTCGTCAGTTCGATTCTGACTGCCGGCACCATCGAAAGCCCCGCCATGCGGGGCTTTTTCGTAACGTCGGCGTGACTCTTCAGGCGCGACGGAACAACAGCGTCCTGCAGCCTTCGAGGGTGGAATTCATCACCGACTGGCGCCAGCCGTCAGTCGACGGAAAGACGGCGACCATCACCCGCTCAAGGCCGACGAAGCCCTCCTGACGCTGGGCGACCCAGACGGATTTGCCGTGGCATGAAAATTCCAGGCACACGTCGCCGTGGTCGGACCGCACGTCGTGGCCCCAGATCTCGGCGACCGCCTGCCAGGCGACGAAGTCCTCGCCCATGGCGAAACCGAACGCCGTGACCACGATGGGGTGTGCGTTGGGCGCGGCCTTCCGGGCGAGGCGATCCATCAGACTCGAAATCGTTCCCACGTGCCCTGACCCCCGCGGCCCCGGAGCGGGGCATGCACCTGGATGTTCTGGCGGCGGCAGGCGGGCGTCAATATGAAGAAAGCCACGCGCCAGTGCGGTCGTGCGGGATACCGCAATCACAACGGTCTAAACTCGGCTGGACCAGGTTCCAGCGTCTGGCGTGAGTCCGGCTGGCAACCCACCCAATCAACCGCTCGTACCGGCCCCTGCGCCGGCAGCGGCACCAGACAGGAACGTCACAGCATGAGTCGCAACTACCCCGGGGTTTCGCTGATTGGTGCACCGACCGACGTGGGTGCAGGGCACCGCGGTGCGCGGCTGGGGCCGGAGGCCCTGCGTATTGCCGGCATCGGCGAGGCGCTGGTCAAGCGTGGTGTGGATGTGATCGATCGCGGCAATCTCGATGGTCCGCGCAATCCGTGGCAGAAACCGGTCGAGGGTTATCGCCACCTGGCCGAAGTCGTCGCCTGGAATCGCGCGGTGATGGACGCGGTGGCTGCCGAGCTCGCCGACGGCCGCCTGCCGATCCTGCTCGGCGGCGATCATTGCCTCGGCCTGGGTTCGATCACTGCGGTGGCGCAACACTGCCGCCAGACCGGCAAGCAGTTGCGCGTGCTCTGGCTCGATGCGCATGCCGACTTCAACACCAGCCAGGTCACGCCTTCGGGCAACGTCCATGGCATGCCGGTGGCGTGCCTTTGTGGGCTCGGCCCGGATGCGCTGACGCAATTGGGCGGTTCGTCGCCGGCGCTGCGTCCGGACGAGATCCGCCAGATCGGCATCCGCTCGGTCGACGAAGGCGAGAAGCGCCTGGTCCAGCAGTACGGGCTGGACGTGTACGACATGCGCTATATCGACGAGATCGGCATGAAGCGGGTGATGGAGGAAGCGCTGGAAGGCGTCGACGAGAACACCCATCTGCACGTCAGCTTCGACGTCGACTTCCTCGACCCGAGCATCGCACCGGGCGTGGGCACTACCGTGCCGGGCGGCCCGAACTACCGCGAGGCGCAGCTGGTGATGGAGATGATCGCCGACAGCGGCCGCATGGCCTCGCTCGACATCGTCGAGCTCAACCCGATCATCGACAAGCGCAACCGCACCGCCCGCCTGGCGGTGGACCTGGTCGAGAGCCTGTTCGGCAAGTCGACGCTGATGCGCGACTGAGCCGGCGAGTCCGCGCCGGCGCGGCCACCTGAATTCTGGCTGACATCGCCGCGACCTGGTCCGCCGGGCGCGTGATGCGGCGCGCGCGGCGCCGTGCCATCCTTATGCCACCACTGCCAACGTCCCCGGGGACCCGATGAAACGCTTTGCCGCAATGCTCCTGCTCGCCACCCTGTCGCTGGCCCTGCTCAGCGCCTGCAACACCATGGAAGGACTCGGCAAAGACGTCAAAAAGCTCGGCCAGAAGGTTGAGGACAAGGCCAGCAACTAAGCGCGGAACAGACCACCGTTCGCCCCCCGAAGGCCGGCCAGTCCGGCCTTCGGGCTATCCGGGCCCATGGCTGCCGCCTGAATCGGAAGCCGGATTTTTCGCCCAAATCCACCTCGGCTTCACATCCCCTCACGTCAGATGGTCCCGCCGCATGCAGCCGGTTTGCGTGCGCCTTGCTTCCCATTAGCTGAGGAGATTTCCATGAAGCGTTTGATGGCACTGATGCTGCTCGCCCTGTTCTCGATGGGTACCTTGACCGCCTGCAACACCGTGGCGGGCGCCGGTAAGGACGTGAAGGGAGCCGGTGAGAAGGTCGAAGAAGCCGCCACGGATTGCAAGGACGGCAAGTGCTGATCTACTGACGATCGCGCGAAGCTGTGAAGGGAAAGGCCGGAGCAATCCGGCCTTTCCCTTTTGCGTCATGCACTGCTTGCAACAACGCGCGGCGAAAGCACGCATGCTGAATATCGTATTCACCGACATCAATCCTCGACTAACGCAATCGCGACTTCGTTCGAATGCACGTGCTGCGATGCTGTGCGTGCGGCATCTGACAGATGCGTCGCATCACCCGAAACCGAGGATGAGTGATGAACAAAGACATCATTGCTGGCAAGTGGACGCAGCTCAAAGGCCAGGCGCAGGCCCGTTGGGGCGACCTGACCGACGACGATTTCGCCGTGGCCGAAGGCAACGCCGAATATCTCGCCGGCAAACTGCAGGAACGGTATGGCTGGGAGCGCGACCGCGCCCAGCAGGAAGTGCGTGACTTCGAGAAGACGCTGAACTAGCAGTCCGTCGATCCACGCACGCGGTGCGCGCGTCGGGCGGTGCGGCTGAAGGCCGCAACCGACGCGCGCGATGCAATGGCTCCATCAATCCGAACCGGCCGCGAGGCCGGTTCTTTCATTGCCCGCCCGCTGTAATCCCCGCTGCAATCATTGATCAATACGGAGGATCGGCGACGAAGCCTTCGGGGAACGCACGCGGACGCGAACCGGGCAGGTAGCGCGGATACGGACGCAGCACGCCACGCGCAACCAGCGTGTCGTAGTCGTCGTAACGCAACTCGCTGACCTGCGTCGGCGCGCGCGTCGCGCGGACGAATTGCGTGTGGCTCGCCGGCGACCACTCGCGTTGGCCGTGGCCGGTCCCGATCGATTGCGCTGCCGCGTCCGATTCACGTGCCGCAGGTGCCGCGTTCTTCGCGGCGTCGCCATGCTCGACCCGGTCGAGAACCTCGCCGCGACGCCTGTCCTCCAGCGCCATACCCGCTTCCTCGAAGACTGCCACGCCGATCACGCCGACGTTGTCGGGCCGCCCCGTGCGCGCGGCATAGCTGTCGGGCAAGTCGGTGAAGACGAACTGGGCGACCTGGTCGAGCGACTTGCGCCAGCCGTCGACCTCCATCGTCTGCCAGGGCGCGAGCACGTAACCGGTCTGCGACGGGTGGGTGGTCTGCCCGCTGACCGCGTTGACGCCGTCGACCGACAGCACTACCAGCACTCGCCGGCCGCTGGTGTTGGCCAGGCGCACCGAGTAGCGGTGCCCCGGGGTTCCGGCAATCCAGCGCTGGCCGCGATGGACCGTCGGCGACAGCCATTGGCCGCTGTCGCGGTCGACCACGGCCAGGTCGACCGGACCGCCCGGCTGGTACCGGGCCAGTTCCCTGGCCGGCAGTGGCGCGGCGAAGGCGAGGGCCGCAGCAGCGGCAAGATTGGCAAGCAGGCAGGGCAGGGTGCGCATGGTCGATTCTCCGGATGGGACGCCCGGGAGAACGGATCAGTCGTGGCGGCGGGGTTGGGTACACTGTTGGGCCGTTTTCCCCGGCGTCAGCGTTCGATGAGCCCCACCCGCGTCCTCACCGGCATCACCACCTCCGGCACCCCGCACCTGGGCAACTACGTCGGCGCGATCCGCCCCGCCGTGGCGGCCAGCCGCACCGCCGGCGTGGAGAGCTTCTACTTCCTGGCCGACTACCACGCCCTGATCAAGGTGCAGGACCCGGCGCGCGTGCAGCGCTCGACGCTGGAGATCGCCGCCACCTGGCTGGCCTGCGGGCTGGAGCCGGACAAGGTCTGGTTCTACCGCCAGAGCGACGTGCCGGAAACGCAGGAGCTGACCTGGTTCCTGACCTGCGTCGCCGGCAAGGGCATCCTCAACCGCGCCCACGCCTACAAGGCCTCGGTCGACAAGAACCGCGAAGTCGGCGAAGACGACGACGCCGGCATCAACGCCGGATTGTTCATGTACCCGGTGCTGATGGCGGCCGACATCCTGCTGTTCAACGCCAACAAGGTGCCGGTCGGCCGCGACCAGATCCAGCACATCGAGATGGCGCGCGACTTCGGCCAGCGTTTCAACCACGTCTATGGCGAAGAGTTCTTCGATCTCCCCGAAGCCGTGATCGACGAGAACGTGGCGACGCTGCCCGGCCTGGACGGCCGCAAGATGAGCAAGAGCTACGACAACACGATCCCGTTGTTCGTGCCGCGCGAGGCGCTGAAGAAGCTGATCTATTCCATCGTCACCGACTCGCGCGCGCCGGGCGAAGCCAAGGACGCCGACAACTCCAACGTGTTCCAGCTCTACCAGGCCTTCGCCTCGGAGCAGGAGACCGCGGCCATGCGCCAGGCCTTCGCCGATGGCATCGCCTGGGGCGAGGCCAAGCAGGCTCTGTTCGAGCGCATCGACAGCGAGGTCGCGCCGCTGCGTGCCCGCTATGAGGAACTGATCGCGCGCCCGGCCGACATCGAAGCTGTTCTGCGCGACGGCGCCAGCCGACTGCGCACGCGCTACGCACAGCCGACGCTGGCACGCCTGCGCGAAGCCGTCGGCCTGCGCGACCTGTCCCGCGCCAGCACCGGCACCGTGAAGAAGGCTTCGAAGGCATCGCTGCCGTTGTTCAAGCAGTACCGCGACAACGATGGCCGCTTCTACTTCAAGTTCGTCGATGGCGACCGCCTGCTGTTGCAGAGCGTGGGCCACGAGTCGGCGCGCACCGCCGGCCAGCTGATCGGACGCCTGAAGCAGCAGGGCGGCGCCGCCCTGCACGGCGCGGGCAACGCGGCCGTGCACCTGGGCGATGAGCTGGTGGGGCACCTGCACGAAGGCGTCGAGCTGGCCGAAGTGGTCGAAGCGCTGGCGCAACTGGTGGCCGAGGACGCATGAGCCCGGAGATCGAGCTCAACCTGGCGCTGATCCTGTTCCTGCCGTGGTTCGCGATCCTCGGCGCGCTGTTCTGGCTGTTCCCGCGGCAACCGCGCAATGCGGCGCGCAAGCTTTACGACACGCTGGCGCTGATGCTGGCGGGCACCGCGTTCCTGCTCAGCATCTACTGGTCGCACGACCATGCCGACCCGGCGTTCGGGCGGATGTGGCAGCAGATACTCGCCACGGCGCTGGGGTACGGCGTGTTCCTGGCGGTGCTGACCGTGGCGTTCGTCGTACGAAGGCTGTGGCTGCGGCGCAGGGGCTGAGCACGCATGAAACCGGCCCACGGCATCGTCGCCATCGACACCGGCTTCCATCGGCCCTCGTTCGACGCCGCCTACCTGATGGTGGAGAACGGTCGCGGCGCCTTCATCGATTGCGGCACGCAGCATTCGGTGCCGGCGATGCTGGCGGCGCTGGCAGGGCAGGGGCTGTCTCCGGCGCAGGTCGACTGGCTGATCCTGACCCACGTGCACTTGGACCATGCCGGCGGTGCCGGCGCGCTGATGCGCGAGTTGCCCAACGCCATGCTCGCCGTGCATCCGCGCGGCGCGCCGCACATGATCGATCCGGCGCGGCTGGTGGCCGGTGCGACCGCGGTCTACGGCGAAGAGGAAATGGCGCGCAGTTACGGCGACATCGTTCCGGTCGCCGCAGAGCGCGTGCGCGTGCTGGCCGATGGCGACGTGATCGAGCTGGCCGGTCGCCCGCTGCTGTGCATCGACACACCCGGCCATGCGCGCCACCACCTGTGCGTGTGGGATGAGCGCAGTCGCAGCTGGTTCACCGGCGACACGTTCGGGTTGTCGTATCGCGAGTTCGACAATGCCGACGGTGCGCCGTTCGTGATTCCGACCACCACGCCGGTGCAGTTCGAACCAGAACCGTTGAAGGCATCCATCCGCAAGCTGCTGGCGCGCGCTCCCGTCGCGATGCACCTCACGCACTACGCACGTGTCGGCGATGTCGCACGCCTGGGCGAAGACCTGATCGTGCAGATCGACGCGATTGTCGCGCTCGCGCGCGCTGCCCATGGCAAGGACGATCGCCACGCACGCTTGGTGGAATCGCTGACGCAACTGTTCCTCACGCGGGCACGCGCCCACGGCGCACCGCTCGACGACGCCGAAGTGGCCGGGTTGCTGGCCATGGACATCGAACTCAACGCGCAGGGCCTGGAAGTGTGGCTGGACCGCGAGGCCGCCTGATCCCCATTCAGAATTAATGGGATCTGGCTGAATGGATTAGGCAAGGTGTCGGATCGACGCAGCTGTGGCCTGCGTCACAGGTCCGCAGAGCGCGGGAGAGTAGCCTGAGCCGCCTTTCAGCACCCCCAGATGTCCGCCGTCCGACCCCTCCCTCCACCACTGCCAGACGAAGCGCCACGCCAGGCGGCGTTGGACGCGTATGCAGTGGTGGATACGGTGCCGGAACAGGCCTACGACGACATCGTGCGCCTGGCGGTAACGCTGTGCGACGTGCCCGCTGCGGCGATCTCGCTGATCGATCACGAGCGGCAGTGGTTCAAGGCGCAGATCGGCTTAGATACCCGGCAGACACCGCGTGACCAGGCGATCTGCGATCGCGCGATCACGTCGCCCGGGCAGACGCTGGTGATCGAGGATCTCTCCACCCAGCCTTCGTTCTTTCCGCGACCGGATATCCGCATCGGCAAGGAGCCGTTGCGCTTCTATGCGGGCACGCCGCTGCTGAGTCCCGACGGTCACGCTATCGGCACCGTGTGCGTGCTCGACACGCGCCCGCGTACCTTGACCAGCGCGCAGCGCGAGGGCCTGGAAGTGCTCGCGCGACAGACCCAGCACCTGCTCGAGCTGCGCCGCTATGCGATGGAGCAGCGCCGGCTGTTGTCGGAGCGCGAGGCCTTCGCGCAGCGGCTCGAGGATGCACGGGCCGATCTGCAGCGGCGCAATGACCAGCTCCTGCACAGCGCCACCCACGACGCGTTGACCGGCCTGCTCAATCGCGCAGCGCTCGTGCAGCTGCGCGACAACCCGGAGGCGATGCTGCAACTGCAGCGGGCGCCTTACACCTTGATGCTGCTGGACGTGGACCACTTCAAGGACGTCAACGACCGTCACGGCCACCTGCTGGGCGATCGTGCACTACGTGCAGTCGCCGATGCCGTGGCGGCTTCGATCCGCACCGATGACGTCGCCGTGCGCTACGGCGGCGAGGAATTCCTGGTGCTGCTCCCGGATACGCGATTGTCGGTTGCCACGCAGGTCGCCGAACGTGTCCGCCAGCGCCTGTCGCAGTCGGCGCTGCCGTTCGACCTGACGGTGTCGATTGGCCTGGCCGCCGGCGAGCCGACGCGCGACTGGTCCGAACAGGTGTTCGACCGCGCCGACCAGGCGCTCTACCGCGCCAAGGCGCGCGGCCGCAATTGCGTGGTTGCCGACGACACGCCGCTGCACGGCAGCTGATCCCGTGTAGGAGCGAGCTTGCTCGCGAAACGCGTGGGTGATCCCTTCGCGAGCAAGCTCGCTCCTACAAGATCGCTTCAGTCCCACGTGGTCGGCGGTGTGCCCAGTTCCGGGTGATGCATCTTCACCACGCAAAAGCGCTGACCCGTCGGCGCTTCCATGACCCACCAGCGTTTGACGTAGGCGATCTTCTTCGCGCCGAGCTTCTCCAGCCGGGCGGCTTCGGCGTCGATGTCGTCGGACTCGATGTCCAGGTGCACGCGCGATGGATGGTCGACCTTCTGCACCTCGATGTGCAGCCCGTCGCGGGTGTCGCCGAACTGGGCATAGGTGCCGGGAACATCGCCGGCATCGGGATCGGCGATGCTGGCGCCGAGCGCCTGGCTCCAGAACCTCGCCGCGGGGGCGAGGTCGTCGGTCTGGCAATCGATGATGAAACCGGCAAGTCGACTGCGATGGGCCACGGACCGCTCCTTTGGAATCAGCCCGGCAGGGCCATGTCGTCCAGCAGGGCCTTCAGGAAGCGCGCCGCTTCGCCGCCCGTGCAGGCGCGGTGGTCGAAGGTCAGCGAGATCGGCATGCGGCGGTGCACCTCGATGCCACCGATCACCGCGACTACGTCGTGGCTGAGCTTGCCCGCGCCGATGATCGCCACGCACGGCGGCACCACCACCGGCGTCGCATAGCGGCCGGCGAACATGCCGAAGTTGGACAACGAGATCGTGTAGCCGCTGAGCTCGCTGGCCGGGATCGACCGGTCTTCGACCTGCGCGCGCAGGCGCTGGATCGCGGTTCGCACGCCGGCGCCGTCGAGCATGTCGGCATTGCGCAGCGCCGGCACGAACAGGCCGTCGTCGGTGTCGACCGCGATGCCGATGTCGACCTGCGGATGCAGCGTCCGGCTGAGGTTGTCGCCGTCGAACCAGGCATTGAGCGCCGGCACGGCCTTGCATGCGGCGACGATCGCGCGCACCAGGCGCGCGGTGATGTCCTGCTTGCCGACCCAGGCGTGCAGGTCGGCGTCATCGCACAGCGTCGTCGGGACGACCTTGGCGTGGGCATCGGCCATCACCCGCGCCATGTTGCGGCGCACGCCCTTGAGTTGCTCCGGCTGGCCGCTGGCGCTGACGCCCGGCGGTTGCGTGCGGACCGGCTTGCCGGCCTGCGAGAGCGTGCTGCGGGCGGCGGACGCTTCGGGTGCGCTGGCACGGGCCGGCGCCGGGGCTGCGGACGCCGCCGCAGGGGCTGTTGCCACGGGAGCAGCGCCAGCCTTGGCCGAACCATCGGCGGCTGCGCGCTTGACGTCGTCCATCGTCACCACGCTGTCGGCGCCGGTCGCGCGCACGCGCGTCAGGTCGACGCCGAGCTTGCGTGCCAGTGCGCGCACGGCCGGCATCGCCTTGACGCCGCCGACGGCGACAGCCTGCTCGCTGCGCACCGCATCGGAGCTCTGCATCGCGCCGACCACCGTGCCGGCGTCGTCGCGCTTGGTCTCGGCTTGCGGCGCGGCGGCCTGGTCGCCGGCGCTGATCGTGCCGCCGTCGTCGGAGGCGATCACCTTGTCGCCGTTCTCGGGAGAGTGGCTGCCGGCGCCGTGGTGATGGCCGGTGTCCTGGCCTTCGGCGCGCTGCGGCATCGACGGATCGATCTCGAACTCGGCCAGCATCTTGCCGGTGATGATCACGTCGCCCGGTGCACCAGCGAGCCTGACCACCTTGCCGGACACCGGCGAAGGCACCTCGACCACGGCCTTGGCGGTTTCCATCGACACCAGGTTGTCGTCCAGGCGGATGGTGTCGCCTTCCTTCACGAACCACTCGACGATGGTTGCGTCGGGCAGGCCCTCGCCGAGGTCGGGGAGGAAGAAGGTCTTGTTGCTCATACGGTGTCGTCCCTAGGGTTGCGTCGCTTGGGTGTCAAATTCTCAGATCCACACATCATTGCGCGCGGTCAGCTCGCCGCCGGCATCGCCGGTATTGACCACGCCGGCCGGCTCGATGATCAACGCGTGGCATTCCTCGCTGGCACGGGTGATGTGCTCGACGCCGCGCGGAATGACGCACATCTCGCCTTCGCCCAGCACCACGTCGCGATCGCGGAAGCCGATTTCCATCCGCCCCTTGACGACAATAAACACCTCGTCGGTGTCCTCGTGCGAATGCCAGACGAACTCGCCCTGCATCTTCACCAGCTTGAACTGCACATCGTTCATCTGCGCGACCACGCGCGGCGACCAGTGCTGTCCGAACTGCGCCAGCTTGGCCGCCAGGTTGATGGCCTGCGACTTTGCTTGTTCCGGCGCCGACGCGTCGTTCATGCGTCCTCGCCTTCGTCGTCGTCGAGGATTTCCAGCGCACGCGCCGGGATCCAGCCCTGCATGCCCAGCGCATTCTCCGCCCACCACCACTGCGCCAGTTCGTAGTGCAGGGTGACGATCTCGTCAGCGCGGGCATCGAGCTCGCGCGTGTCGTAGTCCGACAGCGCCTTGGCCACGCCCTGCTCACTGTCGAACAGGGCAGCCGGGACCCAACCGCCGTGGCCTTCGGTAATCGTCGTCCAGACGAACTGCGGCCAGTCGCGGTCGCGCTCGCCCAGCGTCACGTCCTCGCCGCGTGCGATCCGGATCGCCGGACGATCCGGTGCGCGGTGGGCGACTACGACGCGGGCGTGGCGCATGCCTGGCTGTGTCCTCAGCTCGCTGCCAGGGTGCGCTTGGCCGCGGTGACGATGCGTTCCACGCTGGGCAGGTACTTCATCTCCAGGCGGAACAGCGGGATGTGCGTGTCGTAGCCGGTGACGCGCTCGACCGGTGCGACCAGGTCGAACATCGACTCCTCGGCCAGGCGCGCGGCGATCTCGGCGCCGAAACCGGCGGTCTTGGGCGCTTCATGCACGATCACGCAGCGGCCGGTGCGGCTGACCGATTCGGCGATCGTGGCGAAGTCGAGCGGACGCAGCGTCGCCACGTCGATGACTTCGGCACTGATGCCTTGCGTGGCGAGCTTCTCGGCGGCCTCGAGCGTTTCCTTCACCTGCGCGCCCCAGGTCACCAGGGTCACGTCGGTGCCGTCGCGCAGCACGTAGCACACGTCCAGCGGCAAGGCTTCGCCGTCGTCGGGCACCACTTCCTTGTACTGGCGGTAGATGCGCTTGGGCTCCATGAAGATCACCGGATCCGGTTCGCGGATCGCGGCCAGCAGCAGGCCGTAGGCACGCGCCGGCGACGACGGCATGACCACGCGCAGGCCCGGCACGTTGGTGAAGATCGATTCGTTGGCTTCGCTGTGGTGCTCAGGGGCGCGGATGCCACCGCCCCACGGCACGCGCAGCACCATCGGGCAGGTCAGGCGGCCGCGGGTGCGGTAACGGAAGCGCGCGGCATGGCAGATGATGTGGTCGACCATCGGGTAGACGAAGCCGTCGAACTGCGACTCGGCGACCGGCTTCATGCCCTGCGCGGCCAGGCCGACGGTGAGGCCGGCGATGGTGGTTTCGTCGAGCGGCGTGTCGAGCACGCGCTCGGGGCCGAACTGCTGCTGCAGGCCGGCAGTGGCGCGGAACACGCCGCCGTTGACGCCGACATCCTCGCCCAGCACCAGCACGGTGTCGTCGGCGCGCATCTCGTAGGCGAGGGCCTGGGTGATCGCCTCGATCAGGGTGATCGCGGTCGGCGTTGCCGGAGCGGTGGCCATGGCAGTCGCACCCTTGGTTGCTGCGGTCTTGATGGGATCCTCGACGCTCATCAGCGACCCTCCTGCGCCAGCACGTAGGCGCGCTGGGCGGCGACGTCCGGCGGCATGTCGGCATAGAGGTAATCGAACATCGCCTCGACCGGCTGCACCGGCGTTTCCAGGTAGGCGTTGATCTCGACGTCGACGCGCTTGCCGCATTCCTCGGCCCAGGCCTTCTCCTCGGCCTCGCTCCACACGCCCTGTTCGGTCAGGTACGTGCGCAGGCGCGTGATCGGCTCGCGTGTCCAGGCCGCCTTGACTTCGTCGTCCTCGCGATAGCGACGGGCATCGTCGGCGGTGGTGTGGTCGTGCAGGCGATAGGTCATGAACTCGATCACGCTGCCGCCTTCACCGCTGCGGGCGCGCTCGCTGGCGCGGCGCATGCCCTCGAGCACGGCGATCAGGTCGTTGCCGTCGACCTGCAGGCAGTGCAGGCCGCCGGCCAGGCCCTTCTGCGCCAGCGTCTTGGCGCCGGTCTGCGCCGAGCGCGGCACCGAGATCGCCCAGCCGTTGTTGATCACGCACAGCACCAGCGGCAGCTTGTAGGCGCCGGCGGAATTGAGTGCGGCATAGAAGTCGGTCTTGGACGAACCGCCGTCACCGCAGCAGGCCACGGCCAGCTGCTTCTGCTTGCGCAGCTTGAACGCCAGCGCGGCGCCGGCGGCATGCAGGCACTGCGTGGAGATCGGCACGCACCAGGCGTAGTCGTGCTTCGGGCCGGAGAAGTCGTTGCCGCGTTCGTCGCCGCCCCAGTACAGCAGCACCTCGCGCGGCAGCACGCCGCGCATGAACTGCGCGCCGTACTCGCGGTAGCTCGGCGCGAACACGTCGTCGGGCTGCATCGAAGCGCCGATGCCGATGTGCGTGGCTTCGTGGCCGAGGCAACTGGCATACGTGCCGAGCTTGCCGGTGCGCTGCAAGGCGATCGCCTTGCTGTCGAAGGTGCGCACGAACAGCATTTCCTTGAACAGCGGCAGCAGTGCCCTGGCGTCACGGAGTGCGGCAGGAAGCTCCGCCACCGGCTTGCCGTCCGGGCCGAGGTATTGCAGGTATTCGATTTCGAAGGTCGCGGCGACCGTCATCGCGGAAGTCCTGATGATGTGTGGCTGGGAGTCCGAATCGGTCGCGTTCCGGATCCAGTGCCGGCGCATCACCGCATCGGTTGGCTGGGCCCGGAAGGTGCACCGGGCCTGGCTCCGCGGCGTCTGGTAGCCCCGAACACAGGCCTGGCCGACGCGCTTTGCGAACGATCATAACCAACGCAGTGTTAAGGGCCGTTGCGCGCTGCGGCATGAAGTTTTGCGGAAAAACAGGTAAGCGCCGCGGCCCGGAACGGCCGGACGGCAGGGTATGGCGGCGACGGTCGAGCAGGGTGTGGGTGCCGATGCGGTACCCTTTTGGCCCCCCAGCCGGCGTCTTTGCCGGCCACAACGAGCCTGCAATGACGGTCGAGAAGAACGAGCGCGAACTGGAATCGAGCATCCACACCGACCTGTCCGGGCGGATGACCTATTCGGGATACCTGCAGCTGGACACCCTGCTGTCGGCGCAGCAGCGCCTGTCCAATCCGCCGCACCACGACGAGTTGCTGTTCATCGTCCAGCACCAGGTTTCGGAGCTGTGGATGAAGCTGATGATCCACGAGCTCAAGTCGGCGATCGCGCACCTGCGCGAGGATCGGCTGGGCGAGTGCCAGAAGATCTTCGCGCGCTGCAAGAACATCCTGCGCCAGCTGACCGAGATGTGGTCGGTGCTGGAGACGCTGACGCCGTCGGAGTACATGGAGTTCCGCGAGATCCTCGGACCGTCGTCGGGCTTCCAGTCGCTGCAGTACCGCACCATCGAGTTCCTGCTCGGCAACAAGAACGCGGCGATGCTCAAGGTGTTCGCCCATGACGCCAAGGCCGAGGCGAGCCTGCGCGAAGTGCTCGAGTCGCCGAGCCTGTACGACGAGGCCCTGCGCTACCTGGCCCGCCACGGTCACGCGGTGCCGGAGCGGCACATCGAACGCGACTGGTCGCATGCGCACGTCGCCGACCCGGACCTGCTGCCGGTGTTCGAGCGCATCTACGAAGACACCGACGCGCATTGGCAGGCCTACCACCTATGCGAGGACCTGGTCGACCTGGAGAGCCAGTTCCAGCTGTGGCGCTTCCGCCACATGCGCACGGTCATGCGCATCATCGGTTTCAAGCGCGGCACCGGCGGATCCAGCGGCGTGGGTTTCCTCAAGCAGGCGCTGGAGCTGACCTTCTTCCCCGAGCTGTTCGACGTGCGCACGGTGATCGGTGCCGGCGGCAGCTATGGCGCAACGCCGGGGTAAACACGTGGCGGCGCGCGTGCACGACTGCGTCGGCGCGTTCATCGTGAAGGATGGCGAGGTGCTGCTGGGCCTGCGCAGCGACGATTGCGACTGGCTGGCCGGCGCCTGGGACGTGTTCGGTGGCCATATCGAGCCGGGCGAGAGTGCCGATGAGGCGCTGCGACGCGAGCTCGACGAGGAGCTGGGCATTGCCCCCACGCGCATGCGCTACCTCGATGCCATCGCCGGCGAGGTGCCGGAGCCGTGGCGGTTACGCCTGTACGTCGTCGAGGCCTGGACCGGCTCGCCACAAAACCGGCAGGAGCATGCGGCGCTGTCCTGGAGCACCCTGGAACTGGCGCAGCAGCGCCTGGCCGCCGCGCATCCGGACTTCCCGCGCTTGCTGGCCCAGGCCCTGGGCGGCGACTGACGCGGGAGCCCCAGCGCAGCAGAAGCCCGACCGGGCCGGAACCCCCCGTCCCCGACCCTGTCCTGATTTGGCGGAATCGATTGCCCCATCAGGCTGAGCCCCTTCCTGCATAAAGTGCGACCGCTATTCAGCTTGAATGCTGCAGCGCAGCACATTCTGGCCGGTCTTCACGCGGGTTTGACGAGACCGGCCTCAGCCGGTAAATCTCCCCGGTCCCGTGCCAGCCGGCGTGGGTTTTTTCCTTTCAGTACTTGTATCGATTTCCAGGGGATACCGCATGAGCGGAACCGCTATACCTACGCCCGGCCAGGCCGCACCGATTCCAGACTTCAAGCAGACCCTGGGCCATCCCAAGCCGCTTTGGATGCTCTTCATGACGGAGTTCTGGGAACGCTTCGCGTTCTACGGAATCCGCTGGGCACTGGTGCTGTACATCGTCGCCCAGTTCTACGGTGGCGATGCCGCGGGCGAGGCCCCGGCCAACCGCGTCTATGGCGCCTACCTGGCGCTGGTCTACGCCGCGGCGATCTTCGGCGGCTACATAGCCGACCGGGTGCTGGGCTACCAGCGATCGATCCTGCTCGGCGCGGTGATCATGGCCGCCGGCCTTTTCATGATCGCGCTGCCCAACGAGGCCATCTTCAAGCTCGGCCTGGCAACGATCGTGGTCGGCAACGGCCTGTTCAAGCCGAACATCTCGACGATGGTGGGCAAGCTCTACAACGTCGGTGACGAACGTCGCGACTCGGGCTTCACCATCTTCTACATGGGCATCAACCTCGGCGCGATGCTGGCACCGCTGCTGACCCAGTACCTGGCGCGCAAGATCTTCGGCACCGACACCATGCCGGCCTACAAGGTCGTGTTCATGGCCGCCGGCGTCGGCATGCTGATCAGCCTGGTGTGGTTCTGGTTCGGCCGCCGCGGCCTGGAAGGCATCGGCCGTCCGCCGGTGGACGGCGCGGACAAGCGCAAGGTGCTGTACGTGCTGATCGGCGCGCTGTTCGCGATCCCGGTCGTGTACTTCCTGCTGGCCATGGGCGCCGGCGCGCTGCAGGGCGTGCTGACGGTGATGTTCCTGGCGCTGTGCGGCATGTTGCTGGTCGAGGCCTTCCGTGAAGGCGCCGTCCAGCGCGACCGCTGCATCGCGATGCTGATCATCTTCACCTTCAACATCCTGTTCTGGATGTTCTTCGAGCAGGCCGGCAGTTCCTTCACCTTCCTCGCCGACAAGATCGTCGACCGCGACATCTTCGGTCCCGGACTGGCCAACCTCGTCTACTCGCTGAGCGGCGAGCGCGTGTTCCCGACGGCCTGGTTCCAGAGCGTCAACTCGGTGGCGATCATCACCATGGCGCCGCTGATCGCCTGGGGCTGGGTCAAGCTGGGCCGCGCCAATCCGTCGATCCCGCGCAAGTTCGGCCTGGGCCTGATCTTCAACGGCCTGGCGTTCCTGCTGCTGATGTTCGCGCTGTCGAAGCTGGTGACGGCCGCTGGCCTGATCCCGTTCTGGACGCTGTTCGCGGTGTACTGGATCCAGTCGGTGGGTGAGCTGTGCCTGTCGCCGATCGGCCTGTCGATGGTGACCAAGCTGGCCCCGCTGCGCCTGGTCGGCTTCGGCATGGGCGGCTGGTTCCTCTCGACCGGCATCGGCAACAACCTGTCGGGCATCTTCGCCGGCCACGTCAGCGGCGAAGGCGGCATGACCACGGCATCGGCGCTGAGCGGCTACACCTTCGGCTTCTGGGCCCTGGTCGGCGCCGGCGTGCTGCTGTTCCTGATCGCACCGCTGGTGCAGAAGCTGATGCACGGCGTGAAGTGACGATTTGGCCCGTGGCCGCTTCGCGGCCACGGCTTTGCCAAATCGTCATCCCGGCGAAAGCCGGGATCCAGGCGCCCGCGCAGCGGGCGTGCGGTTGAAACACAACGGCGGCCTCCGGGCCGCCGTTTTCGTTTGGCGGGAACAACGTCCATGGGTTCTCGCCTTCGCGGGAATGACGGGCCCATGCCATGACGGCCCATTGAGCCCCACCCGCGTAAGGTAGCTGCCTTCGCTCCGCCAGATCCCCGACATGACCGACATGCCGCAGCCCTCCCCGCTGACCCGCGCCGAAAGCAGCGGCTACACCTTCACCTCGCGCCATGCCGACGTGATGGCGTTCATCGACGAACTTGCCGCTCGCAACGACCCGCGCCTGCACGTCACCGACTTCGGCCAGACCCCGGAGGGGCGCACGCTGCCGCTGCTGGTGCTCTCGGCCACCGGCGTGACCACGCCGGAGCAGGCGCGCAAGCTGGGTTTGCCCGTGGTGCTGGTGATGTGCGGCATCCACGCCGGCGAAGTCGAAGGCAAGGAAGCCGGACTGATGTTCGTGCGCGACCTGCTCGATGGCGCGCACGGCGATCTGCTGGCGCACATCACCTTGCTGCTGGTGCCGCTGTTCAACGCCGATGGCAACGAGCGCATCGATCCGGAAAACCGCCGCCTCGACATCGCCCACTTCACCGGTCAGCTCGGACCCGACAGCGGCGTCGGCACCCGCGTGAACGCCGCCGGCATCAACCTCAACCGCGACTACATGCGCCAGCAGGCGCCGGAGATGCGGCTGCTGCAGACGCGGGTGATGCACCCGTGGAATCCGCACCTGAGCATCGACTGCCACGCCACCAACGGGTCGATCCACCGTTTCGACCTGACTTACGACATTCCGCACACCGCGCTGAGCGGGCGCAGCGAGCCGATCGAGTTCATGCGCGACCAGTTGCTGCCGGCGGTGACCGCGGCGGTGAAGGAGAACGACGGCCGCGACACGTTCTACTACGGAAACTTCCTGCGCGACGAAGGCGGCGAGGGCAGCGGCTGGATCACCTACACCCACCATCCGCGTTTCGGCGGCAACTACCGCGGCCTGTGCAACCGCCTCGACCTGCTGCTGGAAACCTACGCCTACATCAGCTTCGAACAGCGCGTGCTGACCACGTACGCGTTCGTCCGCGAAACGCTCGCCTATGTCGCTGCGAACGGCGCGCAGATCGTCGTGCTGCTCGACAACTGCGAGATGCCGCCTGACGAGATCGCAGTGCGCTACCGCCTGGAAGCCTTCGAGGACCTGGAGGTCGAAGTGCTCACGCGCGCGCCGTACATGCTCGAAGGCGAGCCGATCAACGTGAAGGTGCCTTACATCGGCCGCTTCGTGGCCGAACAGTCGGTACGCCGGCCACTGGCGTATGCGGTGCCGGGCGAGGTCGCCGCGCGACTGGAGGGGCATGGCCTGGTGATCGAGCGGCCACCGGTGCCGCCGCAGCTCGACGCCGAGATCGCCACGGTGACCGCACACGAGTCATCGGCGGGCCGCGAGATCCTCGAAGCCGATGCAACCCCATTCCTGGCCGTGGAGTACCGGCGCGAGAAGCGGGCCTTGCCCGCCGGCTGGGCGATCGTGCGCACCGAGCAGCAGCGCGGCGCGGTCGCGGTGTACCTGTGCGAAGCCGGCAGCGATGACGGGCTGCTGGCGTGCGGGTGGATCGATACGCCCGACGTCGGCAGCGAGTTCCCGGCGTGGCGGGTGATTTCGATCGAGCACGGGTGACAGGCTAAGGCGCCGGCTGCTCCGCGTCCGCGCGCAGTTCCAGTTCGTCGAGGCGGTCGAGCAGGCGGAACAGCAGTGCCCGCTCGGTATCGTCGATGCCCTGCAGCAGGCGGCGCTCGAACTCCAGCGCCAACGGCGCGACCTCGTCGTAGATCCCGTAGCCGGCCTCCGACAGGCGCAGCACCGAGCGGCGACGGTCGTCACCGTGGATCTCGCGCTGCAGGCGTCCGGCTTCGAGCAGGCGGGCGACCGCGCGGCTGACGGCGACCTTGTCCATCGCCGTGCGCTGGGCGACCTCGTTGGCCGACAGGTCCGGATAGCGCCCGAGCACGGCCATCACCCGCCACTCGGTAATGCTCAGGGCGAAACGCTCGGTGTAGATGCGCGCGATCGTGCCGCTGACGCGGTTGCTCAGTACCGACAGGCGATACGGCAGGAAATGCTCCAGGTCGAGCTGGGCATGGTCCGGGCCCACCTGGGGGCGGGTCGGGCGCTGAACGGGCCAGCGGTCATTCTGCGTGGGGTCGTTCATTTGTTGCGATGGGCCTTGATTATGGTTTCAATTGAAACTATAACGGCCTCTTCTGATCCAGGCCGTCCCCAAGCGGGCGTCGCCGCTACCTGAGAACAATGCCATGAATGTGCAGCCCAACCTCGGCATGCAAGTCACCACGTTCGAAAATCCGCTCGGCATCGACGGCTTCGAGTTCGTCGAGTTCGCCGCCCCGGCCGGCCAGGGCGAGCTGCTGCACGACTATTTCCGCAAGCTCGGCTTCACCGCCGTGCTGCACCACAAGACCCGTCCGATCACCGTGTACCGCCAGGGCGGGGTGAACTTCCTGGTCAATGAAGACCCGGACAGTTTCGCGGCCGACTTCGCCGCCAAGCACGGCCCCAGCGCCTGCGGTTTCGCGATCCGCTTCAAGAAGCCCAGCGCCGATGTGTTCAACGCGGTCGTCGGCAACGGCGGCGAAGCGATCACAGACAAGGCTGACAGCCGCGCCGTCGACGCGCCGGTGGTCAAGGGCATCGGCGACTGCATGCTGTACCTGGTCGACCGCTACGGCAGCGCCGGTTCGATGTATGCAGACGACTACCTGCCGGTGCAGGGCGCCGACCAGGACCCGAAGGGCTTTGGCCTGACCTTCATCGACCACCTGACCCACAACCTGTACTTCGGCAACATGCAGCAGTGGTCGGACTACTACGAGCGGCTGTTCAACTTCCGCGAGATCCGCTACTTCGACATCAAGGGCGCCAAGACCGGCCTGGTGTCGAAGGCGATGACGGCGCCGGACGGCATCGTCCGCATCCCGCTCAACGAGTCGTCGGATCCGAAGTCGCAGATCAACGAATACCTCGACGCCTACAAGGGCGAGGGCATCCAGCACATCGCCTGCTTCACCGACAACATCTACGACACGGTCGAAGCGATGCGCGCGCAGGGCGTGCAGTTCCTCGACACGCCCGACACCTACTTCGACGTGATCGACCAGCGCGTGCCCAACCACGGTGAGGACGTTGCGCGTCTGGCGCGCAACAAGATCCTGATCGACGCCGACCCGGAAACCCACCAGCGCAAGCTGCTGCAGATCTTCACCCAGAACGCGATCGGACCGATCTTCTTCGAGATCATCCAACGCAAGGGCAACGAAGGCTTCGGCGAAGGCAACTTCCAGGCGCTGTTCGAGAGCATCGAACGCGACCAGATGCGCCGCGGCGTGCTGTAAGGTTCGGCTGACCACGCCCTCAACCCGACCCTTCTCCCGCCAGCGGGAGAAGGGCTTCAACCAAGCGATGCCTGCATGACCATCCGCAGCAACGGCTACCAATCCGGTTTCGGCAACGAGTTCGCCAGCGAGGCCGTCGCCGGCTCGCTGCCGCAGGGGCGCAACTCCCCCCAGCGCGTCGCGCACGGTCTCTATGCCGAGCAGTTGTCGGGTACGGCATTCACCGCGCCGCGCCATGCCAACAGGCGTAGCTGGCTGTACCGGATCCGCCCGGCGGCCATGCACGGCACGTTTGCGGCCTACGAGCAGCCACGCTTCCACAACGACTTCGGCGATGGCCCGGTGCCGCCGGACCAGCTGCGCTGGAGTCCGCTGCCGATGCCGCAGCAGCCGGTCGACTTCATCGACGGTCTGTTCACCATGGCCGGCAACGGCTCGCCGGCCGGGCAGAATGGCGTCGGCATCCATCTGTTCGCCGCCAACCGCGACATGCAGGGCCGCTACTTCTACGACGCCGACGGCGAGCTGTTGATCGTGCCGCAGCAGGGGCGCCTGCATATCGCCACCGAGATGGGCGTGCTGGAGATCGAACCGCAGCAGATCGCGGTTATTCCGCGCGGTGTGCGCTTCGCGGTGTCGCTGCCCGACGGAGAAGCGCGCGGCTATGTCTGCGAGAACTTCGGCGCGATGCTGCAGTTGCCGGACCTGGGCCCTATCGGCAGCAACGGCCTGGCCAATTCGCGCGACTTCCTTACGCCCAACGCCGCCTATGAAGACGTCGACGGCGAGTTCGAGCTGATCGCCAAGTTCCAAGGGCACCTGTGGCGCGCCGACATCGGCCATTCGCCGCTGGACGTGGTGGCATGGCACGGCAACTACGCACCGTGCCAATACGACTTGCGCCGCTTCAACACCATCGGTTCGATCAGCTACGACCACCCGGATCCGAGCATCTTCCTGGTGCTGCATTCGCCCAGCGACACGCCGGGGACCAGCAACCTGGACTTCGTGATCTTCCCGCCGCGCTGGCTGGTGGCACAGGACACGTTTCGCCCGCCGTGGTTCCACCGCAACATCGCCAGCGAGTTCATGGGCCTGGTGCACGGTGCCTATGACGCCAAGGCCGAAGGCTTCTCGCCGGGCGGCGCCTCGCTGCACAACTCGATGAGCGGGCACGGCCCGGACGCGGCGACGTTCGAGAAGGCCAGCGCCGCCGACCTGGCCAAGCCGGATGTGATCGCCGACACCATGGCGTTCATGTTCGAAACCCGTGCAGTGATCCGACCGACCGTGCAGGCCATGCAGGCCGCGCATCGCCAGCGCGATTACCAGGCCTGCTGGGCTGGCTTGAAGAAGCACTTCAGCGCGGACTGATCCCGCGTGGTGCGCGGTGCTTCGATGCGCCGCGCCTATGCGCCACGTTCACGGCCGACGCGTAGGCTGCCCCACTTGCCTTGTTTGGTTGTGGAGCAGTGACGGTGAAGTGGTGGTTGTCCCTGGCGGTGCTCGGCCTTGCGGCGTGTGGCGAACGCACCACGCAGGCGCCTGCCGTTGCAGCGCCGGCTTCATCGGCGACTGTTGCACCGCAGGCAACAGTCGCTGCGGCGCCCAGGCCCGATCCCGTCGCCCCGGTGCGGGGCGCCATGCCGGCGCCAGGCACGATTGGTTTCGCCGGATTCGGCCCGGCGCAGTTCGGCGCCAGCGACGAGCAGGTGCGGATGGCGTGGGGCTCTGACCTGGGTGACGAGAAACCCGCAGAGCCGGGCGGCTGTTACTACCTGTTGCCGCAAGCGCGCAGTGCAAACGGTTACCGATTGGGTTTCATGATCGAGAACGATCGCTTCGCGCGCGTGGATGTCGACGCTGTCGACATCGAGGCGCCGGGCGGAGGCAAGGTCGGCATGAGCGCCCAGGACATCGACCGGCTCTATGCCGGTCGCATCAACAGGCAGCCGCACAAGTACGTCGACGGCGGCCACTACCTGCGCATTGCCGATGCTGGCGGTGGGCCGGGTGTGCTGCTCTTCGAAACCGATGCAAAAGGCGTGGTCAGCTCGTGGCGTATCGGTGTGCCGCCGCAGGTGGATTACGTGGAAGGCTGTTCCTGAGACGCGTTGCTGGACGCGAGCAGGCCGTATAGGCATAGAATCGCCGGTCGAGTCGTGTTGACACCGGGGGGATGACGCGATGTTTGAGGCCATGGGCTGGTTTGTACTGGGGCTGGTGCTGCTGGCACTGGGAGGCGACTCGATCGTCAAGGGTGCTTCTGGCCTGGCGCAGCGCATCGGGGCTTCGCCATTCGTCGCCGGCCTGGTGCTGGTGGCATTCGGTACCTCCTTGCCGGAGCTGGCCGTCAACCTGCAGGCGATCCTGCGCGGACAACCGGCGCTGGCGCTGGGCAATGCCGTCGGCAGCAACGTCGCTAACTTCGGTCTGACGCTCGGCGCCGCTGCACTGGTCGCGCCGGTGGTGCTTCGCTGGCGCGCGCTGGCGCCGCTGCTGTTGATGTTGCTCGCCGGTACGCTGGCCGTCGTGCTGATGGGCCTGGATGGCGTGCTGTCGCGAGTCGATGGCCTGATCCTGATCCTTGCCTTCGTCGCGGTGATTGCGTTCGCCGCAGCGCGCACGCGCCGCGAAGCGCCCGAGTTGCAGGATGCCATCGCCGCGTTCGCGCGCACTAGCAGCGACCTGTGGCTGAACCTGCTGCGCTTCGCGATTGCGGCCGTGCTGCTGTACTTCGGTTCCAAGCTGGTCGTGGACAGCGCGCCGACGATCGGCGAGGGACTGGGCATGGCAGCGCTGCTGACCGGTCTGCTGCCGGTGGCCATCGGTACGGCACTGCCTGAAGTCGCCGCCGCGATCGCCGCGGCACGACGCGGCCAGGGCGACATCGTTGCCGGTCACGTCATCGGCGCCAGCCTTTTCAATCTGTTGGTCGTGATTGGCGGCATGGCTGTCATCGACGGCTCACTGGCATTGCCGGAATCGTTCGTCCGCTTCGAGCTGCCGGCTGCCGGCGTGTTCGCGCTGATGCTCTACCCGATGCTGCGCGGCGACCTGCGCGTGAGCAAGAACGAAGGCGCGGCGCTGATGATCGCCTTCCTGGCCTGGGTGGCCTTCGAGCTGCTGGTGATGCGCGGCTGATCCTCACGGAGCGGCGCTGACGGGGCACAAACCGCCGGTCGCTATACTGCCGCGATGAACGAAAACGCCCACGCCCACGCCCGCCCCGCGAATTCGCCTCGCGGGCTGCGCGCCCTGAGCGAATTCTTCCGCCTCGAAGCGGCCGGCGGCATCATGCTGATCGGTGCCGCGGTACTGGCGATGATCGCGGCCAATTCGCCACTGTCCCCGGCCTATGACGCTTTCCGCGATATGCCGGTGCAGGTGCGCGTGGGCGAGCTCGACATCGCCAAGCCGTTGCTGCTGTGGATCAACGACGGCCTGATGGCGATCTTCTTCCTGCTGGTCGCGCTGGAGATCAAGCGCGAATCGCTGAGCGGCCAGCTCGCCAGCCGCGAGCAGCTGATCCTGCCGATGGTCTGCGCCTTCGCCGGCGTGGCCGTGCCGGCGCTGCTGTTCACCGCCTTCAACCACGACAACGCCGAAGCCATGCGCGGCTGGGCCGTGCCCACGGCGACCGACATCGCCTTCGCCCTGGGCGTGCTGGCCCTGCTTGGCTCACGCGTGCCCAGCGGCATGAAGCTGCTGCTGTCGACCATAGCGGTGGTCGACGACCTGATCGCGATCATCATCATCGCGCTGTTCTATTCGCACGGCCTGTCGATGGTGGCGTTGGCCTGGGCCGGCGCGGCCATCGCCGGCATGTTCCTGCTCAACCGTCGTGGCGTGCGCCGCCTTGCGCCGTACCTGCTGCTGGGCGTGGTGCTGTGGGTGTGCGTGCTCAAGTCCGGCGTGCACGCCACGCTCGCCGGCGTCGTCACCGGCCTGATGATCCCGCACGTCGACCGCGGCAACGGCATCGACGACGAGGTCGAGCATTCACCGCTGGAGTCGCTCGAACACGCGCTGCATCCGTGGGTGGCGTACGCGATCCTGCCGCTGTTCGCCTTCGTGAACGCCGGCCTGGTCCTGGGTGGGCTGAGCATGGACGACATGCTCTCGCCGCTGCCGATGGGCGTGGTGATCGGCCTGTTCGTCGGCAAGCCGGTCGGCATCGTCGCTGCGGCTCTGCTGATGCGCGCGCTGGGCTGGGCGCGTTTCCCGGACGGCATGGACCTGCGCGCGATGCTCGGCCTGGGCGTGATGTGCGGCATCGGCTTCACCATGAGCCTTTTCATCGGTTCGCTGGCCTATCGCGACCCGGTGCTCTACGAAGAGGCCGTGCTCGGCGTGCTGCTCGCCTCGCTGGTGTCGGCGCTGATCGGATACTTCTGGCTGCGCTTCACGCTGCCGGCGCGCACGCAGGCGGGCAGCTGACCGATGCGCCATGCACTGGTATTCGGCGCGAGCGGGCAGATCGGCTTCCCACTGCTTGGACGCCTGCACGGCGATGGCTGGCGCGTGATCGCGGTCTCGCGTGCGCCGCAGTCGGACCAGCCCGGTCTGCACTGGCTGCGCGGTCATCTTGGCCATGTCGACGGTCTTCCCGGCCGTGTCGACGCGATTTTCAGCTGCGGTCCCCTCGATGCATTCGCGCAGTGGTACGGCGCATCGTCGATCGAGGCTGCACGGGTGATTGCCTTCGGCTCGACCAGCATCGAGGTCAAGCGCGGTTCGGCCGATGCCGGCGAGCGTGATGTCGCCCAGCGCCTGCGCGAGGGCGAGGATCGCCTGTTTGCGGCGGCCGATACGCGCGGCGCCGCCGCGACCGTGTTGCGGCCGACGCTGATGTACGGCGTCGGTCGCGATGCGACGCTGACGCGCATCGCCCACCTCGCGCGGCGCTGGGGGCGGTTTCCGCTGCCACGCGGCGCCAATGGCCTGCGCCAGCCGGTACATGTCGATGACCTTGCCGCGGCCGCATTCGCATGCCACGGCGTGGCCGCTGCACATGGTCGCGCCTATGCATTGCCGGGCGGCGAAACGCTGAGCTACCGCGACATGGTCGCGCGCGTGCTGGCCTGCCTGCAGCCGCCGCCGACCCTGGTCGAGCTGCCATCGCCGATGTTCAGCCTGGCGCTGCTGCTGGCGCAGATGACCGGTCGCGCGACCGGACTGGGCGAGGCGGCGGTGCGCCGCATGCGCAGCGACCTGGTGTTCGACGTGGCGCCGGCCCAGCGCGACTTTGGTTATTCGCCGCGGTTGTTCCGTCCGCGTGCCGACATGTTCGAGCCGCGCGACGACGAGGCTTGAACGGGTAGGAGCGAGCTTGCACGCGAACATCGCGCCGGCTCGGTCGACGGCTATCGCGAGCAAGCTCGCTCCTACAACTCTTCGGCCCTCGCGACCGGGCGCGCTTTGCTCAGCGCACGCAGCGCGATCAGCAACACGCCGCCCAGCACCATCGCACCGCCGAACAGCAGGCGCGGCCCCGGACGATCGCCCCAGTACGCGACGCCCAGGCCGATCGCGAGCACCGGCACCAGCAGCAGCCACGGTGTCACCTGCGCGACCGGGTAACGCTGCACGAGCACGTAGTACAGGCCGTGGCCGAGCAGCGATGACACGAAGGCGGCGTAGGCCGCGCCTGCCCAGCCGACCCAGCTGACATTGGGCAACTGCGCAATTGCACCGGGCTCCAGCCAGGCGCTGATCGCCACCAGCGGCACCACGCTGAACACTGCCGTCCAGCCCTGCTGGCTGACCACGTCGAGTCCGCGCAGACCCTTCATCAGCACCGTGCCCACGGCCAGGAAGGCGGCCGAGATCAGCATCAGCACCAGCGCCATCGGCCGGTCGAGCACGATCGGGTCGAAGCCCAGCACCAGCACGCCGGCAAAGCTCACCGCGATGGCCAGGCCGGTGCGCCAGGCGAAGCGCTCGCCCAGCCACCACCACGCCAGCAGCGTGGTCATCGGCACGTAGCTCTGCATCACGATCGCCGGTGAAGACAGGTCGCCGGCGAGCTTCAGCGCGGTGAAGCTCAGGCCGAAATGCAGCACGCCGATGCACAGGCACACCGCGACCAGGCGCGGCCACTGGCCCGGTGCGGGTCGCTTGAGCATCCACACCAGCGGCATCGCCAGCAGGGCGAAGCGCAACGCGGTGAACAGGAACGGCGGAATCTCGCGCATCGCCAGCGCGGAAGTCAGGAAGTTGACCGCCCAGGCGACGACGACGAGCAGGACGAGGACGAGATCGCGCGGGGTCATGAACTTGGTTGGTCATCCCCGCCTTCGCGGGGATGACGGATGGTCCAGCGAGCGTTTCAGTACGACCAGCCCAGCTTCCGATACAGCTTCGCCAGCACCCATGCCGGACCGATCAGCAGATAGCGCAGGTCGGTGAAGAAGCTCGGGCGCTTGCCTTCGTACAGCTTGCTGTGGCCGATGAACTGGCCGATCCAGGCGACCACGAACACGCCCACGCCCAGCCACAGCAGCGTCGTGGTGCCATAGCTGTCGTGGATCCAGCGCGTCGCCAGGCCCATCACCACGTAGACCGCGGCCATGCCAAGGCCGAGGGCGCGCGAGGCCTTGTAGTAGAAAAGCACGCTGGCCAGCATCGCCAGCCCGGCCCAGAAGCCGGGGCGGAACAGCGTGCCCGGCGCGGGGATGCACCACAGCAGCGCGATCACGCTCCACAGGATCGCCGGTACGCAGATCACGTGGATGAGCTGGTTGGTGGCATTGCGATGGTCGCCGGAGTAGTTGGCGAACCACTGGTCGATCTGTCGTTGCGATGACCCGGTCGTCGAGTCGGTTGCGGTGTTCATGGCGTCCCTCCCAGGCGCGCTCGGCCGGCGCTCAATGCGGGGCCGAATGGGAGAATAGCTGGATCACGAGCACGCCGGCCACGATCAGGCCAATGCCGATCATGCCGGCGGCATCCAGCGGCTGTTTCAGCACCAGCCAGCCGATCAGGGCGATCAGCACCACGCCCACTCCCGACCAGATCGCGTACGCCAGTCCGACCGGGACGGTCTTGAGCGTCAGCGACAGCAGGTAGAAGGCGATGCCGTAGCCGACGGCCACCACGATCGACGGCCCCGTACGGGTGAACCCCTCCGAGGCCTTCAACGCGCTGGTCGCGACCACTTCGGCAGCGATCGCGCCCGCAAGGTACAGCAGACCTTTGGAGGCCATGTGTCAGCCGACCGCCCGCTCAGCCGACGGTGTCAGCCGGCTCGGCAGCGTCGATGCTGATGCCGGCCAGCTTCTGCAGCGCCTCGGCGTACTTGGCGCGGGTGCGCTCGATCACCGACGCCGGCAGCGCCGGGCCGGGCGGGGTCTTGTCCCAGCCGAGCGTCTCCAGGTAGTCGCGCACGAACTGCTTGTCGTAGCTCGGCGGGCTGGTGCCGACTTCGTACAGGTCGGCGGGCCAGTAGCGCGACGAGTCCGGCGTGAGCATCTCGTCCATCACGTACAGGCGGCCATCGGCATCCAGGCCGAACTCGAACTTGGTGTCGGCCAGGATGATGCCGCGCTGCGCGGCGTGGTCACGCGCGTACTTGTACAGGCGCAGGGTTGCGTCGCGCACTTGTTCGGCCAGGTCGGCGCCGACGGTGCGCACGGCCGTGTCGAAGTCGATGTTCTCGTCGTGGTCGCCGACGGCGGCCTTGGTCGACGGGGTGAAGATCGGCTCGGGCAGCATCTCCGCCTGGCGCAGGCCGTCGGGCAGGGCGATGCCGCTGACGCGACCGGTGCGCTGGTAGTCCTTCCAGCCGCTGCCGATGAGGTAGCCGCGCGCGATGCATTCGATCGGCACCGGTTTCAGGCGACGGGTCACGACGGCGCGCTTTGCATACAGCGCGGTGTCGACACCAGCCGGCAGCACCGAGGCAACGTCAATGCCGGTGAGGTGGTTGCGGATGATGTGCTCGGTCTTGCCGAACCAGAAGTTGCTGATCTGGCAGAGCATCTCGCCCTTGCCCGGGATCGGGTCGGGGAGGACCACGTCGAAGGCGGACAGACGATCGGTGGCGACCATCAGCAGGCACTCGCCGGCGCCGGCGGGGAGCCGCTCGGCAGGCAGGTCGAACACGTCGCGGACCTTGCCGCGGTGGCGCAGGTTCAGGCCCGGGAGGTCGGATTGCAGCAGTGTCGTTGACAACGCAAAACCCTCTGGATATGCACGCAAGCCCCGCCGCACACCACAGTCTGGAACTCTGCCAGGAGCCCGCGCATGCGCGCGACAGGGCCGGCCAGTGTACGCCGGCTTGGCGCGGCGTGCAGGTACACTGGCGCCCGGTCTGGACAGGTGTCCGGGAAGGCGGCCGCCGGGGTCGCGGGGAGGACGATGAAACGCTGGTACGGCAAGCTGTTGGGCTTCTTCGCCGGAGCCGCCCTGTTCCGCACCAACCCCCTGTTCGGCGCCCTGGTGGGGCTGCTGATCGGGCATGCCTTTGACATCGACTGGTTCAGGCTGCGCCGGGACAACCCCTATGCCGCCCTGGGCCTGACCTCCGACGCCTCCGACGCCGAGGTCGACCAGGCCTACCGCCGGCTGATCTCGCAATACCACCCCGACCGCATGGCCGGCGCCGCCGCCGAGCTGCGCCAGCAGGCCGAGACCCGGGCCCGCGAGATCAACCAGGCCTACGACCGCATCAAGACCCTGCGCCAGCGCAGGTAAGCACTCTTCTCCCGCTCGCCGCCCCCGTTCGAGATCCCCCCACGCCTTCCCCCGAGCGCCTGGGAGCAGGCAGACTCAAGGCAACAGGAACTTCCATGCAATCGACCGTCATCGCCCCGTCCATCCTTTCGGCCAACTTCGCCCGACTCGGCGAGGAGGTCGACAACGTGCTCGCCGCCGGCGCCGACTGGGTCCATTTCGACGTGATGGACAACCATTACGTGCCCAACCTCACCATCGGCCCGCTGGTCTGCGAGGCGCTGCGCAAGCACGGCGTCACCGCGCCGATCGACGTGCACCTGATGGTCGAGCCGGTCGACCGCATCGTTCCGGATTTCGCCAAGGCCGGCGCCAGCCTGATCAGCTTCCACCCCGAAGCCAGCGCGCACGTGCACCGCACCGTGCAGCTGATCAAGTCGCATGGCTGCCAGGCCGGACTGGTGCTGAATCCGGCCACGCCCATCGACGTGCTCGACTGGGTGCTCGAGGACCTCGACATGGTGCTGCTGATGTCGGTCAACCCCGGCTTCGGCGGGCAGAGCTTCATTCCGTCGGCACTCGACAAGCTGCGCCGCGTGCGCGCGATGATCGACCGCACGGGCAAGCCGATCCGGCTGGAGATCGACGGCGGCGTCAAAGCCGACAACATCGCCGAGATCGCGGCCGCGGGCGCCGACACGTTTGTCGCCGGCTCGGCGATCTTCAATGCACCCGACTACGCCGACGTGATCGGCAAGATGAAATCAGCCGTCAACGGAGTGAGGGCAAAATGAACACCTGCGACCTGTGCGATCTCCATGACGCGCAGGTGCGCGTGCTCGACCTGCCGCTGCGCGATTTCGGCGGCCGCCTGGCCTTCAATGGCCTGGTCAGCACGATCCGGGCCGACGAGGACAACTCGCGCGTGCGCGAAGCGGTGGCCGAGCCGGGGCAGGGCAGGGTGCTGGTGGTCGACGCCGGCGGCTCGACCCGGCGCGCGATGCTTGGCGACCTGCTCGCCGCCAAGGCTGCCGAGAACGGCTGGGCCGGCGTGGTGGTGTTCGGCGTGATCCGCGACAGCGGCGCGATCGGCGGGCTCAACCTGGGCGTCAAGGCGCTGGGCGTATGCCCGCGCAAGACCGACAAGCTGGGCGAGGGCGAACGCGATGTCGACGTCGAGTTCGGCGGCATCCGGATCCGCCCGGGCGACTGGCTGTGCGCGGACGAGGATGGGGTAGTCGTGGCCGATACCGACCTGCGCTGAGCGTTTTCTGCGGTCCAATGAAAAGCGGCAAGCCATCGCTGGCTTGCCGCGGAAGATTGGAGGCAATCCAGCCTCCGCCCGTCGTCCCTGATATGGACTCCCATATTCCGGATCGACGATGACGAACTGATGACGAACGTGATGCGGCGTTCATGTGCCCGCAGTTCACCGTCACTTGCACCGGCGTTGTTAGGCTCCGGGTTCCCCTGTTGCGAACCGGGCCATGGCACAACCTCGCTGGCGATTGATAGTCAATGGAAAATCCGCGGGCGACGATGACCTGCGTGATGCGGTCACCGCCATGCGCGATCGCGGAATCACGCTCGATGTCCGGGTGACCTGGGAACACGGTGACGCCAGCCGTTACGTCGAAGAGGCCATCGAAACCGGCGTGGACTGCCTCCTTGCCGGCGGTGGCGACGGCACGCTGGGAGAGGTCGCAGGAGCGCTCGCGGAGCACTGCACCGGAGCGGTGGGTGCACCATCGCTGGGCCTGGTTCCGCTGGGCACTGCCAACGATTTCGCCACAGCCGCCGGCATACCGACGCAGCCGCTGGATGCCTTGCTGCTGGTCGCACAGACGCAACCGCGGCCGTTCGACATGATGCAGGTCGATGCCGACGGCGACCTGCGCTGGTGCGCAAACATGGCCAGTGGCGGCTTTGGCACCGATGTCACCGTCGAGACGCATGACGGCCTCAAGCAGGTGCTTGGAAGCCTGGCCTACCTGGTGACAGGCATCGCTCGCCTTGGCCGGTTCGACCCGGTAAGCGCGCGGGTGCGTGGGCCTGGCTTTGCGTGGGACGGCGAGTTCATCGCCCTTGGCGTCGGCAATGGACGCCAGGCCGGTGGTGGCCATGTGCTGTGCCCCGAAGCGCGAGTCGATGACGGCCTGCTCGACTTGACAGTGATTCCGCCGCTGTCGGGTGAGGTGATGGCGACCATGACCACGATGGTGAGCGAAGGCCGGGATGCCGCGCTCGCGCGCCATGCCGTCCAGGCCCGCCTGGACCGCCTGGAGATCCAGGGCGAGCAACCGCTCACGCTCAATCTCGATGGCGAACCGGTACAGGCCAGGCGCTTCGACATCCGCTGCGTTCCAGGCAAGCTGTTGATGCATTTGCCCGTCGGCGCCTTTGCAGCGGAGTGACCCGTGCGTCGCGCCGCTTGCGTGAAGCCGTTAAAGTAGCCGCATGAACCGCGCGCCGACGACACCCCGGGCGAACCCCATGTTCCTTGCTGTCGGGCTCCTTGCTGCCGGCAGGTATTCCGCCTGCACGGGCTGGCGATGGCGGCCGCTTGCGGTAGCGATCGCCCCCTCGCCTTCCAAGGAATCCCTGCGTGACGTCTCCCGAACAGTTCCAGCAGCAGGCCGCTGACGGCCACACCCGCATCCCGGTCGTACGCGAGGTCCTGAGCGACCTCGATACACCGCTGTCGGTCTACCTCAAGCTGGCCGACGGCCCGCACACCTACCTGTTCGAATCGGTCGAGGGCGGCGAGCGTTTCGGTCGCTATTCGATCATCGGCCTGCCGGCGCAGCGCGTGTATGCCTTCGCCGGGCACATGCTGTTCGTCACCGAGGACGGCGAGCTGGTCGAAAGCCGCGTCGTCGACGATCCCTTCGCCGAAGTCGAACGCCTGCGCGCGGCGCACAGCGTGCCGAAGATTCCCGGGCTGCCCGGTTTCACCGGTGGCCTGGTCGGCTGGTTCGGCTTCGAATGCATCCAGTACATCGAGCCGCGCCTGGCAGGCCCCGAGAAGGACGGCACGCACAAGCCCGACGAACTTGGCACGCCCGACATCCTACTGATGCAGAGCGACGAGCTGGCGGTGTTCGACAACCTCAAGGGCCGGCTGTACCTGATCGTCCACGCCGACCCGCAGGAACCGCGCGCGCTGGCCCGCGCCAACCGCCGCCTCGATGAGCTGGTGCATCGCCTGCGCCAGGGCGGCCCGGGCTACCCGGAGACGCTGGAAGGCCGTGCGCTGGACGAGGCCGATTTCGTGTCCGGCTTCACCCGCGAGGGCTTCATCACCGCGGTCGAGAAGTCGAAGGAATACATCCGCGCCGGCGACATCTTCCAGGTGGTGCTGAGCCAGCGCCTGTCCGTGCCGTTCCTGGCGCGACCGGTCGACGTGTACCGCGCGCTGCGCGCACTTAATCCTTCGCCGTACATGTACTTCCTCGACGTCGGCGGCACCCAGGTGGTCGGCAGCTCGCCGGAGATCCTGGTGCGCCTGCAGGACGGTCAGATCACCGTGCGCCCGATTGCCGGCACGCGCCCGCGCGGCGCCACGCCGGAAGAAGATGCCGCGCTCGAAGCCGAGCTGTTGGCCGACCCGAAGGAGCGCGCCGAGCACCTGATGCTGATCGACCTCGGCCGCAACGACGCCGGACGCGTGTCCGAACCGGGCACGGTGCAGGTTGGCGAGCAGTTCGTGATCGAGCGCTACAGCCACGTCATGCACATCGTCAGTGAAGTCACCGGCACGCTGAAACCTGGCCTGAGTTATTCCGACGTGCTGCGCGCGACGTTCCCGGCCGGCACCGTCAGCGGTGCACCGAAGATCCGCGCGCTGGAAGTCATCCGCGAACTGGAACCGATCAAGCGCAACGTCTACGCCGGTTCGATCGGCTACCTGGGCTGGAACGGCGATGCCGATACGGCGATCGCCATCCGCACCGCCGTCATCCAGGACGGTCGCCTGCACGTGCAGGCGGGTGCCGGCATCGTCTACGACTCCGACCCCGCCAAGGAGTGGGAGGAGACGATGAACAAGGGGCGTGCATTGTTCCGCGCCGTGGCCGAAGCAGCCAAGGGATTGTGACGCTCGTCGCTACCCGCGACGCCACTGATCGGCCCGCTTCGATTCATCTTCAAAAATTCCTGCTTCGCGCTGTCCTCGATGGCGCGATCACAACGTTTTATTCACAAACGAACCGGTATTCAGTGGTCGTGTGGTGAGCGGTGGGCTTCAAGGCCTTTGGGGAGGCATCCCAGGGGACTCACATCAACGGGAGCAGGCCAACGGGCAGGAGGCGGCGATGCAACTCGTCCAGGACAACCTCGTTCAATCCCGGTTTTCGAACACGTTCCCGCGTACGGTGGAAATGATCTGCCCGAACTGCCTGAAAGAGGCGGTTTTCGAGGCGAAAACATGGCAGGAGCACGGGCGGCAACTGGCCGCCAGCGAACTGACCTGTGCGCGCTGCGAGCAGGAGATCCTCTTCGTGCAGTTGCTGGAAGCCGACAGCACGCGCAAGGAAGGCGGGCTGTTCTGCTATCCGGGACCCGCCGGTCGCGAGCCGATGTCCGGAGTGGAGCATCTGCAGAACCTGTCGGCGCCGCTGGCGCGCAGTTACGAGTCCGCGCTCAAGCTCTACAACCGTGCCGAGTGGGGTGCGACCGCGCTGACGGTTCGGCACCTGCTGGCCGGCCTGGCAGCGCGCCTGCTCAGCGAGGACAAGCGCGACCAGTCGCTGACGCAGAATCTGGAGGCGCTGCCGAAGGAGATGGATCTGTCGCGGCCGTTGCAGGACATCGCGCAGTTGCTGGCGCCCAGTGGAACCTTTGGCCGTCAGTTCGAGGACGAGGCGACCATCGACAAGGTCAGTGCGGACTTGCTGCTGGAGTTGGCGGAGCAGCTGATCTCGTACCTTGTTGTGTTGCCGGGGACGATGACCGATCTGAAGGGACGCATCGCGACGGCGCCGGTGCCGATTCGCAGGGGCAGTGGGGTGGGTTGAGTCGCCCACGCCGTCATCCCGGCGAACGCCGGGACCCAGGCCCGCAGTCCATCAGCAATGTCACGTCATCCCGGCGAACGCCGGGATCCATTTTGACTTTGCCGTTGCATTTGCCCTTGGCCTTAGCCGAAGCAACATCAACAGCTTCCGCCACTGAAGCGGCGGGTCACTTCTTCTTTGCTGGCCCAAAGAAGAAGTAACCAA
>NZ_JBDGKK010000014.1:0-57993 GCF_057656415.1 Lysobacter sp. Soil_C_59
CGCCGCGACTGTCTCGCAAATTCAGTCTGGCACCCACCGGGTGCCAAGGTGAGGAGGAGTCCATCCCATTGCTATCGCCGAGAAGCGGACCTTAGCACTGGCTGCTAATCGGCCGACACGACCTTACCGGCACGGTCAACGTAGATCGTGAACCAGCGCACCCGAGAATCCATGGGTTGATTCGGGTCGGACAAGTCAAACGTTCGCAGAAGAATGATCGTGCGATCACCCTCACAGCCAACGTCAAGCTGCTCAATGTTCCTACCCTTGATCCCGTCAGCGATCCGCGGATCGTCCTGCAGATAGTTTCCATTGACCCAAAGCTTCAACTCAGACGTCTGCTTGGACCCGAAGTCCTTCATGTAGCTAACGTGGCCGCTTGCCCCAGATGGACACGTAAACGAGTACGTGAGTTGAGAGTGCGTCGGCGCCTTCATCCCTGTTGCCTGGGCAGAACCAGTGGCGGCTAAGAATGCAATAGCGACGACAGTTCTACTTGCGGGCATATCGGCTCTCCATGCTGATGGTCAGAACGAGGTTTCCCAGCGTCCGCTTTGGGTCGAAAGCGGACGTTAACATTGGCCGCGGCGCCAAGAACGAGTTCTGGGAGTAACTGGCCTGCACGTGCCAGCCGCGCTTTGGCACCAGATCGTCCGCCTAGACTGCAGCCTTCGGCGGATGCAATGAAGGGCGTCCCGCCTCGCTGCGCTGGGTCAGGACGAGTACGGCAGGCTCCCACGCACAGCCGTTCTGAGCCTGAATGCGGACCCCACATCCTTGCCAGAATTTCCCTTGGTATAGTCCCGGTTGCGGCAACACGTCGCATGCCCACATCTGCGGACGACCATGGATCCTATTTCGCTCGAAGACCTCGCATTATTGGAGGTGTTAACAAGGATCTCCCAGCACTCCGCTCTGACCGATGATGACTCCGTCGTTCGAGACCGAATGATCGAGAGTGGGTTGGTGGTTGAGGACGAAGAAGGACTGGCATTGACTTCGGCCGGGATTGAGATGTGCAAGTCCCTGCAGCATCGGGCTGCCGCCGACGCACAGGTGGCCAAGATTCTCCAGCAGCGCCAGAACAGCGACGAAGCGTCGGCGGGTTAGAGGTGCTTTGGCCGACTTGATGCGGCCTGGAAGCGCAGGATCTCGCGCAGTGCCTGAATCGTTGCCGGTTTGACCAGGTGATGGTCGAATCCAGCCTCCAGGGCGCGGTTGCGATCCTCTTCCTGGCCGTATCCGGTCAACGCGATCAGCAACGGCCTGCGACTTGCGCCGGTGCGTAGACGACGCGCGACTTCGTAACCATCCATGCCGGGCATCGCGATGTCGATGAAAGCGATCTCTGGCTCGAAGGCATCGTACGCTTCCAACGCTGCTGCGCCGTCGTAGGCGACATGCGGGCGCTGTCCAAGCGATTCGAGCATCAGCGCGAGGGTGTCGGCGGACGATGTCAGATCGTCGACGACCAGGATGCGATGCGACGGGAGCAGAAGTGCTCCTGCAAGCGGCTGCGCCACTGCAGCATGCGATGTCTCGCTGGGAATCGCGGGCAGGCGCACCTCGAACTCGCTGCCGTGGCCCAGGCCCTCACTGCGCGCCTCTATGCTGCCGCCGTGCAGTTCGACGAGACTCTTTGCCAGCGTCAGGCCGATACCCATCCCACCATGCGCACGCCCCAGTGACTGATCCACCTGCGCGAACATCTCGAACACTTCCGTGAGCATGCCCACCGGAATGCCCAATCCGTTGTCGCGGATCATCACGATTGCCGCATCGCGTTCCTGCCTTGCGACAATGCGGATCTCTCCACCCGGCGCGGTGTACTTGGCCGCGTTGTGCAGCAGGTTTCCGAAGACTTGTACAAGGCGGCCGATGTCAGCCTGGATGTACACCGACTCCTCGGGCAGTTCGACGACGAGTCGGTGTGCATTGGAATCGATGAAGGGTTTGAGTGCCTCGACGGCCTCCTGGACCGCAAGCGACAGGTCAAGGCGCGATCGCCGCAAGTCGATGCGACCGCGTGTGATACGCGATACATCAAGCAGGTCGTCGATGAGCCGCGCCATCTGCCGAACCTGCCGTTCCATCACCCCGCGCAGCCGGCTGGATTCCTCGGGTTTGCCTTCGATGTGCGGCCAAACCTGCAGTGCATTGGAAATCGGCGTCAGCGGATTGCGCAGCTCATGCGCGAGAGTCGCGAGGAACTGGTCCTTGCGACGGCTGGCTTCTTCGACTGCCTCTTCCGCGCGGCGGCGCGCGTCGATATCGAACACCACGCCCACCATGCCCGCGTACTCACCGGTTTCGGAGTACCACGGACGGCCCAGGTCAACCGCCCATCGATAGGACCCATCTGCGGTTCGGAGGCGGTACTCGGTCTGGAACCGCTGGCGCTTTTCGTTCGCATCAAGGAACGCGTTGCGCACCTGCTCCTGATCGTCCGGATGCGTCGCAGTGGTCCACCCCAGGCCAAGCGCCTGGGCTTCCGTCTGACCGGTCAGCTCATACCACTGGCTGGACAGGAAGGTGCAGTAACCGTCGGGATCAGTCAGCCAGAGCGCGGCCGGCGAGGCGTTCGCCATCAGCCGGAAGCGCGCCTCGTCCTCGCGCAGAACTTCCTCCGCCATGCGTCGCTCGGTGATGTCGGCGACGGTGCCAGCGTAACTAGTCAACACGCGGGATGCGCCGCTGCCCTCGAAATTCGGAATGCCGCGCGCCTCCAGCCAACGGGTGGCACCGTCGGGACGATGGATGCGGTACTCGATCGCATAAGGTTCCGGTTTGGACGGCTTGATCACGGCCTCGGCTGCGGCCCGTAGTCGGGGGGCATCTTCCTCGTACACAAGGCGACGGATCTCATCGACGTGGCGCGGCGACGATCCGCCCAGTCCGTAGATCTGCCCATAACGCTCGTCGTGCGTGACCGTGCCGGTCGCGGTGTCGTACTGCCACCATCCCAGCTGGGCGGCGTCGAGCGCAAGCTGGCGCTGCTCGGCCAGGGATGCGAGCCGCTGCGTCTGCGCTTCGCGCGCGGCCTCCAGCAGCACACCGGGCGTGGTCTCGGTGCATACGCAGTACATGCCCGCGATCCGGCCTTCGTCGCCGGTGACGGGCGAATAGGAGAACGTGAACCAGGTCTGCTCGTCGTAGCCCTTGCGACTCATCAGCAACGGCATGTTCTCGACGTAGCTGGCCTCGCCCTGGAGCGCACGGTGCGCCAATGGCCCCACCTCGCTCCAGATCTCGGACCAGATCTCCTCGAACGGCCGCCCCAGTGAGGACGGATGCTTCGCGCCGAGGATCTCCGCGTAAGGGTCGTTGTACACGAAGCCCAGCTGCGGTCCCCAGGCGACGAACATCGGGAACTTTGACCACAGCAAAAGGCTCACGACACTTCGCAGCGATTGCGGCCACTGTGCCGGCGGGCCCAAAGGCGAGCCGCTCCAGTCATGGCTGCGCATCATCGCAGCGACCTTTCCCGGTGCGTCAAGGAACTCAAGGTTGGCGCTCGCTGGCATGGTCGGGCACGGCATGAGGGCAGGCGGCGAGTATCGCAGAAGATCCGCAGGCACCGCGACAGCGTCAGTTCCTTCTTCGGCGGTGGCAGCGACGCATCGGCATCCCGGCCTGCGTAGTTCTACTGATCCGCCTTCAGTGCTGCGACGCAGGCGCGCGATGCCAACAATGCGGTTCCATCTTCACGTCCTGGAATGGAGCACGGACATGCGAAACCTCGCCTTGCTGGCCGCTCATGCCGTCGCGCCGATCTGCGGCGCATCGCGATTCCAGAGCCACCCGCATTGCCACGGGCACGATACGCTCGCTATCCCCAGGCGTCGTCTTGCTTGTCCGCCTGCGACGCGATGCCGGCCACACGCGCAATGACACGGGTTCCACCGTGCAGGCCGCTGACCAGTCGAAGCTCGCCGCCGATCTCGCGCGCCCGTTCGCGCATGCTGAGCAGGCCCAGTCCGCGCGGTGCATCGTGCCGATGATCGTCGAGGCCGATGCCGTCGTCCCCGATCTCCAGCTGGATGTCGGCGCCCACGCGGTTGAGACGCACGACGACCTGACTGGCGTTGGCGTGCTTCTCGACGTTGCGCAGCGATTCCTGCGCGATGCGGTACAGCGCGGTGGCGACGTTGAGCGGAAGCTCGGGCAACTCCTCCAGTTCCGCGTGCACGTGGAGGCTGTCGGGCTGCGCCTGGCAGAGCGAACGCAGTGCCATCGTCAGGCCCGTGTAGTGCAGAAGGCTGGGGTGCAGCTCGTGCGAGAGCCTGCGCACGTCCTCGGACACATCGGTCACGGCAGCCTGCAGTTCGCCAAGCAACTCGCGTTCGGCCCCCTGCGCATGCTGCCTGGCGATGCTCAGGCGGATTGCGATCGAGGCGATGGATTGGTTGATGCCGTCGTGCAGGTCGCGCGCGATGCGGCTGCGTTCGTCCTCCTGCGCACGCATCAGTTGCACGGTCATCGTCTGCAATCGTTGGTGTGCGTGTTGCAGCGCCTGCGTGCGCGTGGCGCGTTGCTCGACGACCACCGTCATGTAGAGCAGAGCCACGGTGAGCGAGGCGGTCCACAGCTGTACGGCGATGGTCGTCGTCGCCAGGTCGTCGCGGATGAATGGCCCCACGCCGGCGATGCTGAAATGCATCGCGAGCAACCCTGTGGCCAGCATCGCCAGCGAGGCGCCGACGGCGCGGAAGCTCACCATTGCCCAGATCAGGAACGGCACCGGTGCGACCACCAGGGCGGGCTGGAGGCGTTGCATCGGCAGGTGCCAGGTCCACAACAGGCACAAGGTCACCAGCAATCCGACGCCGACGGCAATGCTGGCGACATCTGTTTCCAGCGGCACTGCGTTGCGTCGACGCATCGCCGTCCATACGACGGCCGGCACCAGCATCAGGTTGCCCAGGCTCTGCGCGAGCGCGACGTTGGGCCAGTCCGACAGATACGGTTCCAGCACGGTGCCACGGATCGCGAAGGCGATCCAGGCGGCACTAAGCATGGGAAGCGCCAGTCCCCCCAGTACCACGAAGGCGGTGAGCAGGCGGAAGTCCTCCAGAGGCGATTGCAGGCGGCTGCGCAGCGACTCCAGCGCCATCGCGACCGCCGGCGTGAGCACCAGCGACCCCAGCATTGCGACCGTGACCGGCAGCGGCGGAACGCCGAGGACGCCGAATGCGGCGGCCTCGCCGACGGCGGTGCCGAGCATGCAGGCCCACCAGTGCCGGCGTGGCTGCAACAGCAGCGCGCCCAGCAGAACTGCGCCGGGGAACCACACCATGTGGCTGCGCGGGTTCGGCATCCACAGCAGCATCGACGCCCACTGCGAACACGCCACCGACACCGCCACGATGCTGGCAACCGCAAGCGGATGGCCCATCGCGCGGCGCGTGTTCATGAAATCCTCCTGCGACAGACCTGCCTGGGGGTGGTGGAGTACCCTCGTAACGGAGCCACCCTGCTCCGCCGCCCTATACCACGGTAACGATGATGCCTGAGATCCCCGCCGATCGACCACGCGTCGTGCTCGCCGACGACCACCGCCTGGTGGCCGAAGGCTTGCAGCGCCTGCTGGAGGACGAATGCGAACTGGTGGCGTGCGTGTCCAGCGGAACCGCGCTGCTCGAGGCCGTAAGGCAGTACGAGCCCGACCTCGTCGTGACCGACCTGAGCATGCCCGATCGCAACGGCCTGAGCGTCATGCGCGAGCTGCGCGCGGCCGGCGTGCAGGTTCCATTCCTCTTCCTGACCATGCATGCCGACCCCGCGCTCGCCGAGCAGGCGCTGCGCGCCGGAGCATCGGCGTACGTGCTGAAGAGCTCCGCTGGCGAGGAGCTGCTCAGGGCGATCCATGTGGTCCGCGGCGGCCGCACGTACATCACGCCCACGCTGGGCGCGCGCGTCATCGCCGCGCCCGGCCGTGGGCAGAAGCAGGAGCTCACCGACAAGCAGATGCAGGTGCTCAAACTGGTGTCGGCAGGCCTTAGGTCGAAGCAGATCGCCGCCGAACTGGGGGTGTCCGTGCGCACGGTCGAGTCGCACAAGTACGCGATCATGCAGGCGCTCAACGTGCACAGCACGCTGGAACTGGTGCGCAAGGCCGATGAGTACGGCCTCACGCCCGGGCTTCACGTGATCCCCCCAGTGCCCTAGAAGTCCCACCGCAACGCCAGCGTTACCGGGACGGAAATGCGCCGGCCCGTGTCGTTGATCCGCGACAGACCCAGCGGCCCGATCGCGCTGTCGTCGCCTTCCAGGTCGTCGACATAACGCACGCCGGTCTCGGCGACGAAACTGGCGCGTTCGGACAGCGGCACGTTCACGCCCACGTCCAGACCCGCGCTGAGCGCCCATTTCTTCTCGTAGAACGGCGCGTTGGGGATGAGGATGTCGGCGTCGGGGATCCCGAAGGTCGCGTCTATGTCGTCCGTCTCCGTACCTCCGAGGCGCGCGGCCACGTACGGACGGGCAAAGCCGGGCTCCATGAAGTACCAGCGCACACCCACTTCCGCGCTCCACGCCTCATAGGGCGAGAACCGACCATACACCGGTAGCGCGACATCGAGCGCGGGCACGTAGGCCTCGCCGACCTGCACACTCCCCGCCGAGGCGTGCGTCTCCCGGAGTTCGCCGAATACCTCCATGCGGTCGCTCATGCCCCACGCCATGCGCAGCCCGTACGTGGAGGCCATGTCGTAGACGCGGTCGTGGGTGCGTGAACCGATGCGCAGCTGCGCACCGACGCCGGCCAGCGCCGGGTTGAGCGGCCCAAGATCAGGAACGTCGACCGTCGCGCTGTCGTGCACGTCGCCGTTGACGGGAACATCGCCACCGCCCAGCAGGGTCAGTGAGAGCCGCCCGGGTTCGGGCCCTGCGGCGTGCGCCGACGTGCAGGCCAGGAACGCGATAGTCGCGATCGTCATCGCTTTCATGAGCATCTCCATCGAGGGAAGGAATGGTCGTGGGCGCAGCGCGCCCGCAGAGCACGCATCGCTGCGCGAACTCGACGTTAGCGCCGCTGCGATCGCTTGCCTTCGGTACAACTACGCAACTTCGTGCGACGTGCGCCGGCATTTCCCGAAAGGACCGCCGGTCTACGCAAATCTACGGATGTGGCGGCTGGACACTGCATGCCATAACACGTCCTGGATCCTTCCTCCCGACCCAATGTCCGCTCCTGCCCCCCTACCCTCGCGCTTGCACGCGCTCGCCTCGGTCCGTCGGTGGTTCGACGCCGGCGCCACCCACGCGCCCGGCGATATCGACCACGGCGACAGACTCGACCTCGTCCGCGTCGTGCCCTTCGTCGCGATGCACCTGGCGTGCCTCGGCGTGTTGTGGGTCGGCGTGTCGGCCACGGCGATCGTGGTCGCCGCGGCCCTCTACGCGGTGCGATTGTTTGCGATCACCGCGTTCTACCATCGCTATTTCTCGCATCGCACGTTCCGCGCGTCGCGCCAGGTGCAGTTCGCCTTCGCCTTGATCGGCGCCTCTTGCGTGCAGCGGGGGCCGCTGTGGTGGGCGGCGCATCATCGCCACCACCACGCGAACGCCGATTCGCCATTGGACCTCCACTCACCCGGCGTCCACGGATTCTGGCGCAGCCACATCGGCTGGTTCCTCACGCGCCGCGCCTTCGACACTGACCTGTCGCGCGTGCCGGATCTCGCGCGGTACCCGGAACTTCGCTGGCTGGACCGGTACGACATCGCCGTTCCCGTCGCGCTGGCCCTGGCGCTGTACGGCCTGGGCGCCTTCCTGCAACACGTCGAACCCTCGCTTGGAACCAGCGGAATGCAACTGGTCGTCTGGGGATTCTTCGTTTCCACCATCGTGCTGTTCCACGTCACGGTGACGATCAACTCGCTGGCGCATCGCTTCGGCAGCCGGCGCTTCGAGACGCGCGACGACAGCCGCAACAATGCCCTGCTCGCCCTGCTCACCTTCGGCGAGGGCTGGCACAACAACCATCACTTCTTCCCGGGAACGGCGCGCCAGGGCTTCCGCTGGTGGGAGATCGACCTGACCTGGTACGGCCTGAAGTTGCTGGCGTCCGTCGGTCTCGTGCGCGACCTCAAGCCCGTGCCGGCCTGGGTCCTGGCGCGGGCGAGGCACTGACAGATGCGCATCGCGATCATCGGCTCGGGCATCGCGGGGCTTGGCGCCGCGTGGCTGCTGTCGCGCCAACACGAAGTCGTGCTGTTCGAGGCCAACGACTACCTCGGCGGGCACACCCACACGCATGAGGTGAGCGTGGATGGTGTCACCCTCGCCGTCGACACCGGCTTCATCGTCCACAACCCCGTCCACTATCCCCTGCTCACGCAGCTGTTCGGCGAACTGGGCGTGACCACCCAGGACACTACGATGAGTTTCTCGGTGCACAACGAACGTACCGGGCTGGAGTACAACGCGACCTCGCTCGGGGCGCTGTTCTGCCAGCGGCGGAACCTGCTGTCGCCGCGCTTTCTTCGCATGGTTGCCGACCTGCTGCGCTTCTACCGCATCGCGCCACGACTGCTCGCAGGCAGCGAGCCCGGCCCGGCGCTGGGCGATTACCTGCGGGAACAAGGCTTCGGGGCCGCGTTTCGAGACGATCACCTGGTCCCGATGGCCTCCGCCCTGTGGTCCGCGCCACCCGATCGGATCCTGCACTTTCCTGCCCGGCACCTGGTGCAGTTCATGGCCAACCATCAGATGCTGCAGCTCGCCGGGCGATCCCAGTGGAAGGTCGTGCGCGGGGGCTCGTGGCGCTACGTGGAAGCGCTTCGGCAACGGTGCTCGGCGTCCCTGCGCCTCTCCACGCCGGTGCATGCCGTCCGAAGGCTGGAGCAAGGCGTCGCACTGACGACCGCCGACGGGGAGGAAACCTTCGACCAGGTCGTGCTGGCCTGCCACAGCGACCAGGCGCTTTCCCTCCTGTCCGACGCGGACGATCGCGAACGCGACGTGCTCGGTGCGATCACCTACCAGCCCAATGACGTCGTCCTCCACACCGACGGCCGTCTGCTGCCGCGCAACCGCAAGGCGTGGGCGGCCTGGAACGCGCACATCGGCGCCGATGCGGCGCAGGCGTGCACGGTGAGTTACTGCATGAACCTGCTGCAAGGACTGCCGGTCTCGACGCCAGTCGTGGTAACGCTCAATCGCAGCGACGCGATCGATCCGGTCCACATCCTCAAGCGCGTGCGCTACCACCATCCGGTATTCACGCGCGAGGCGGTCGCCGCGCAGGCGCGCCGGCACGAGATACAAGGCCGTCGCGGAACCTGGTTCGCAGGCGCGTACTGGGGCTGGGGATTCCACGAGGACGGGCTTCGCAGCGCCGTCGAGGTCGCACGATCGTTCGGGGTCGCGTGGCCCGGGATCGCGCCGGAGCCGCGCGCAGTGGATGAGGCTGCGCCCGGAGAACTCGCATGGGGCCGCGCATGAGTGACGGCGGCGAACGCATGCGACCACGCAGCAGCGCACTGTACGAAGGCACGGTGCGGCACCGCCGCTTCGCGCCGCGTCGACACGCCTTCGACTACCGGATGGCGCAGCTGTTCCTCGACCTGGACGAAGTGGATGCGATCCTTGACGGGCATCCGCTCTGGTCAACGCGCAGCCGCAATCTTGGCGAGTTCCGCCGCAGCGATTACCTGGGCCCGCCCGATGTGCCCTTGGCACAGGCCGTGCGTCAGCGGATCGCGACGGCCACCGGTGCCAGGTCCATCGGGCCCATCCGCCTGCTCACGCACGCCCGCTACTTCGGCTACGTGTTCAATCCGGTGACCTTCTACTACTGCTACGGGCCCGACCACAGCACGCTCGAGCACGTCGTGGCCGAGATCACGAACACGCCATGGGGCGAACGGCACGCGTACGTGTTGCCGGTCGCGGACGCGGAACCACGCGGACGCGCGTTCCACTGGCAGTTCGACAAGGCCTTCCATGTCTCGCCGTTCATGCCGATGCAACGCCGCTACGCATGGACGTTCACGCCACCCGGCGACACATTGCACGTGCACATGAGCGTTTGCGACGACCAGCGGCGCGAGTTCGACGCCACGCTTTCGCTCCAGCGCCGCCCGCTCGACGCGTCGGCGCTGTCGCGCGTGCTGTGGCGATATCCCGCGATGACGCTGCAGGTCGTCGGCGGCATCCACTGGCAGGCACTCCAGCTGTGGCTCAAGCGCACGCCGGTCCATGACCATCCCGCGAAGGGTTCCGCACCATGAGCAACACCGCACAGCGCACCCTCCCGCTGCCTTGCGCCAGTGCCATCGATCGGCTCCTGCGCGATCGGGTGGTCGCACAGCTTCGCGCGTTGCGGTCCGGCGCCGTCACGCTGCACGACCCGTGGGAGTCGATCACGCTGGGCGAGACCACCGGCCACGTCCCGGTACCGACATTGCGCGTGGACGACGCCCGCTTCTATCGCGCCATAGCGCTTGGGGGCAGCGTCGGGGCCGCCGAGGCGTACATGGACGGCGCCTGGACGTGCGATGACCTGGTCGGGCTGGTGCGACTGCTCGTGCGCAACCGCGACCTGCTGGACGACGTCGAGCGCGGTCCGGCGCGCGTGGCCGGCTGGGCACTCTGGCTGGCCCATGCGCTGCGCAGGAACACTGCCTCTGGCGCTCGCCGCAACATCGCGGCGCACTACGACCTGGGCAATACCTTCTTCCGGCTGTTCCTCTCCGAAGACCTGATGTACTCGTCGGCGTTGTTTGAACGCGAAGACGACACGCTGGAGGCGGCCTCCACGCGCAAGCTCGAGGCGATCTGCCGCAAGCTGCAACTGCGCGAAGGCGATCGCGTGCTGGAGATCGGCACGGGCTGGGGTGGGTTCGCGCTGCACGTCGCCCGCGAGCACCGGTGCCATGTCACCACCACCACGCTTTCGCGCGAGCAGTACGAACTCGCGCGAGAACGCGTCGCCCAGGCCGGATTGCAGGACCGCGTCACCGTCCTCATGCGCGACTTCCGCGAGCTCGACGGCACTTACGACAAGCTCGCCTCGATCGAGATGGTGGAAGCCATCGGGCCAGAGAACCTTCGCCGCTACTTCGCCTGCATCGGCGAGCGGCTCACGCCGCAGGGGCTGGCGCTGGTCCAGGCCATCACCATCGAGGACCACCGCTACGAGCAGGCAGTGCGATCGGTCGATTTCATCAAGCGTCACGTGTTTCCAGGCTCGTTCATTCCGTCCATCGCGGCGATGATCTCGGCGAAGACCGCGGCCAGCGATCTTTCGCTGCTGGACCTGGAAGACATGGGGCTCTCGTACGCGCGGACATTGCAGGCGTGGCGGGAGCGCTTCCTGGACCGCCTGCCGCAGGTGCGGGCACTGGGTTTCGACGAACGGTTCATCCGCATGTGGGAGTTCTACCTCGCCTACTGCGAAGGCGGCTTTCGCGAGCGTTCGATCGGTGTCGCACAGATGCTCTTCGCGCGGCCGGGGTACCGACCGAACGCGCAGACTGCAGGGACTCCGGAGGCATGATGCACTCGTTGGCGAACTTCGCCGGTTTCCAGATCGCGTGGTGGGCGTGCGTGCTCGGTGCGGCCCATGGCGCGCCGTGGCTGGGTGTCGTCGCGTGCCTGGCGTTCGTCGCGCTGCAGTGGCTCGCCTCGTCGTGCCGACGGGTGGACGCGTGGCTGGTGGTCTGTGCAGCATTGACGGGCCTGGCGCTCGACGGGCTTCTCGCGCAACTTGGCTGGATCGAATACCGCGGCAGCGCCAGCGCTCTTCCCGCGCCCGCGTGGATCGTCGCGCTGTGGGCCGCGTTCGCGATGACGATCAACCACTCGCTCAGATGGCTGCGTCCTGGGATGGCAATCGTGCTTGGTGCCGTGGGCGGACCGATGGCCTATCTCGGTGCCGAACGGCTGGGGGCCGTTGAGTTGATCGCCTCCGCGCAGGCGACGATCGCACTTGCTATCGGGTGGGCGATCGCGACGTGCGCGCTCACGCTCGTCGCGCGACATGGGCGTGGCGGTGGCGTGCCCCGCCCCCTCTCCATAGGTGGCTCGCAATGAGCACCGGCAGTTCGCTGCTGCTCGTCTGGGGGCTCGCGGCGCTCGCGCAGACACTTGCGTGGTGGTGGCAGCAACGCCACCGCAACGCGGGGCTGGTCGATGTTGTGTGGGCGGGCGGCGTCGCAGCGGCAGCCGTGTTGCTGGCGGCGCTCGGAGATGGCGCCACGACGCCGCGCCTGCTGCTCGCGTTGCTCGGCGGACTCTGGGGCCTTCGCCTCGCGTGGCACCTCTGGCGGCGCGTGGGCGGCGAACACGAGGATGGCCGCTACGCTGCCTTGCGCGGAGGCTGGGGCGATGCACCGCTGCTATGGTTTGCGCTTTTCCAGGCGCAGGCGCTGCTGGTGGTGCTTTTTGCGCTGCCCTTTGCGGCGGTGGCTCGCAATCCGATGGAATCCACCGGATTCCAGTGGGCCGCCGTGCTTGTGTGGACGCTGTGCGTCACGGGCGAATCGGTCGCCGACGCGCAGCTCGCCCGCTTCCGCTCACGTCCCGACAGCCGCGGCAGGACGATGCGCACCGGCCTGTGGCGCTACAGCCGGCATCCCAACTACTTCTTCGAGTGGCTGCACTGGCTCGCCTACGTTCTGCTCGCCGTGGGATCGCCGATCGCCTGGCTGGCCTGGTCCGGCCCACTGACGATGTACGTGTTCCTCCGCTGGCTCAGCGGCGTTCCGCATACCGAGCGCCAGGCGCTGCGCACGCGCGGCGACGACTACCGCCGTTACCAGCGATCCACCCCGATGCTGTTCCCCTGGTTTCCGAAGGAAGATCGATGAGCACCGTGATGCGTGCGGCCCCTGACCTGACCAACTCCGATCTGCCCAGCCCTGGCCTGCTCGGCCTGGCCGAGCGCGGTTTGCTGCCCGATGCAGTCGTCCGTTTCGGCATCCGCCGCCTGTGCGCGCACCGTCTGCAGGAAGAGCGTGCCGGTGGGACCGAGGTACAGTCGCAACGCACGACGCAGCGGTTGTCGATGCTGCGCCACAGCCCGCTCGCACTGCATACCGATGCGGCGAACCGCCAGCACTACGAGCTGCCGGCTGCTTTCTTCCAGGCCTGCCTGGGCGCACGGCTCAAGTACTCGTGCTGTTATTACCCGACCGGCCGCGAGACGCTCGATGAAGCCGAAGAGGCCATGCTCGAGCTCTACTGCGAGCGCGCGCGACTGGCCGACGGCCTGGACATCCTCGAACTCGGGTGCGGCTGGGGTTCGCTCACGCTGTGGATGGCGCAGAGGTACCGTCGCTCGCGCATCACGGCCGTGTCGAACTCGCATGGGCAGCGCGAGCACATCCTGGCCCGATGCCGCGAGCTGGGCCTGGACAACGTTCGTGTCATCACCTGCGACGTCAATCAGCTCGAGCTCGACCGCACCTCGTTCGATCGCTGCGTGTCCGTGGAGATGTTCGAGCACATGCGCAACTACGACGTGCTGATGCGGCGTATCTCACAGTGGTTGCGTCCCGGCGGCAGCCTGTTCGTCCACGTCTTCTGCCACCGGACCCTGCTCTACCCGTTCGAGGTCGACGGCAAGGACGACTGGATGAGCCGCCATTTCTTCACCGGCGGGCTCATGCCCGCCGCCGACACGCTGCTGCATTTCCAGCAGTCGTTGCGGCTGGACGAACGCTGGATGATGGGCGGCGAGCACTATGCACGCACCGCCAACCACTGGCTGGCCAACCACGATGCGCGACGCGATGCGATCATGGTCCATCTGCGCCAGGCGTATGGCGATGCCGCGGGACTGTGGAACCAGCGCTGGCGCATGTTCTGGATGGCCTGTGCGGAATTGTTCGGTTACCGCGACGGCGAAGAATGGCAGGTAGCACACTACCGTTTCCTGCGTGAGGATTGACATGAAACTTCCATCCGCAGTCGTCGCCGGCGTGCTCGCATTGTGCGGTTGCGCCCATACGGCGCCGACCGTGCCCACGGCCACGGAGGTCGACATCCGGCGCTTCATGGGCGACTGGTACGTGATCGCCCACATCCCTTCGTTCCCCGAGCGCGAGGCATACAACGCAATCGAGTCGTACTCGATGCGCGAAGACGGCCGCATACAGACGCATTTCCGCTACCGGCGTGGAAGCTTCGATGCGCCGGTACGCACGATGGAACCCATCGGCACCGTCCGCGCGGGCACGGGCAACGCGGTATGGGGCATGCAGTTCGTCTGGCCAATCCAGGCCGAGTATGTCATCTCCCACCTGGACCCGGATTACATGCTCACCATCGTCGCCCGCAGCAAGCGCGATTACGCCTGGATCATGGCGCGCACACCCACGATCTCCGATGCGGCGTACACCGATGCCGTACAGCGATTGCGTGACATGGGCTACCGGATTGACGAACTGCGCAAGGTGCCGCAACGCTGGCCGGAATCCACCGGCGGCGGCGACATCGGACAATGATCCGTGCGTGCAGATCCTCACTTGGCTGGTGAAAATGAACGACTCAGTGGCAGGCCACGAACGCACCCCTGGCCAGCCGCCAACACCCCGTTGCAGCCGGCCGCGACCGTGTATGACGCATGCTTGCTCACGATCCTGCTGTTGGCCAGCGGCCAGGCCGGCGGAGCCACCATCGAACGGTCGACAGGGCGCGCGACGGACCTGCGCACCGGCCACCTGCTGTACGAGGAGCATCATTGGATCCGGACCAGCGGGAGCGAACGCAGTCGCCTGGTCGTGTACAGATGCCCCGATGGACGCGCGTTCGCGCGCAAGCGCGTGATCGACACCGCGTTACCGGGCGCGCCGGTCTTTCAGTTCGACGATGCCCGCGACGGCTACCGGGAAGGCGTGGAAGGCGCGTCGGGCACGCGTCGCGCGTACTGGCGTGCGTCGGCGTTCTCGCCCCTGCGCGAGCGGACAGTGGTCGTCGGACCCGACACGGTGATCGACGCGGGCTTCGACGATTGGGTGCGCGAGCGCTGGAACGCACTCGCAGGTGGTTCGACGTCGCGAGCGCAGTTTGTCGTACCCAGCCGCGGCGCGCCGGTGCCCATACGCGTGCAGCGCGTGGATGCACCTTCGGCCGGCCTCGTACGTTTCCGGCTCAGCCTCGATAGCTGGCTCGACTTCGTCGCGCCCAGCATGCAGATCACCTACGACGCCAGCACGCGACGCCTCCGCACGTTTGAGGGCATCGGGACGATACGGGGACCCAACGGCGCTCCGCTGAAGGTGCGTATAGATTTCCCGAAAGCCCCGCAACTCGCTGATTCGTCCACGAGCGCCTACGAAGTAGCGTTGAAGATGCCTCTGGCGGCGCAGTGCGAATGATGGCAACCCGAGCTAGACCACACGCGTCGCCGCATCGGTGATTGCACTGACATACCCATCGACCGACGTCGAACCGCTGAGCACGAGATGCCCATTCACGAGGTAGCTCGGCACGCCGCTGATGTCCAGGGCGCGCGAGTTGCTCTCCAGCCGAGACACTTCGGCCGCGTACGATCGGGCCCGTGCGACGGCGCCAGGCGGCATGCCGGCGTCGACGGCGACGCGCTCGAGCAGCTCGCTGTCGCCGATGTCTTCGCCGTGGGTGAAATAGGCGGTGAAAAGCAGATCGACGAGGCGATCCTGGAGCGAAGCCCCTCCTTCGTGCCACGCCAGCCGGGACAGGCTATGAGCCACAAAGGTGTTCGGAGTCCGCGATTGGCGATCATAGCGGAACTCCGCGCCAACTCGACCGCCGGCCTCTACGGCGCGGGCGTCCATCGCCAGGGCGTTTTCCCAGCCGAAGCGTTGGGTACGGAACTGCTTGCGGTCCATGCCGCCCGGCGGCATGGAGGGATTGAGCTGGTAGGGCAGCCATTCGACCTCAACCGCGATACCGTCCCTCGCAAGCACCGCGAGCGCGCGATCCAGGCCGCGCTTGCCAATGAAGCACCACGGACAGATCAGGTCAGCGACGACTTGCACGTGCAGGTGTTTATCCAATTGCGTGTTCATGGGTAACCTTTGAGTGTGTCGTTTTTGCGAAACGCCCGTACCCAATGGCAGTGCTGACACAGTGGGTCGGTGATTCGCAGGTGGACTCAATCTAGGAGCGCAAAGCCGGTTTGCGAATCCCTACGCTCCGGCAGACACTCTTCCGCCCTGTGCAACAATGCTGCCTTGCGCCCGACCGACCTCTTCGATGCGCGCCTCGCCTTCGCGCAATGCCGCGTCCGTGGTGTGCACCGAGTAATTACCCAACACCAGTCGATGCGGGTGCGGAACAGCCGATCCGAGCACGAACTCGACGTCTGACTTGGCAACGAACCCGATGTCCTCATTTCCAGGCGCAAACACGATCATTTCGCCTGCCCGCGCTGTCACGGGCAGCTCGAGTTCTCCTGCGCTGACGGCGGCCCATGCGACCGTGTGGCCTGAGGGTGGCGTGTACGTCCAGCGCTCGCCCGCACGCAGGCGGACTGAGAGGTAATTGATCGGTGACGGCGGGATGATCACGCTCCTGCCAGCTCCTTGCTGGCCCAGCAGGACGGTCACCGGCCCTGACGTCGGGATCTCATGCGGCGCCAGGTAAGTGCTGATCGCCTCCGACAGCTCCAGTTCCGGTGGCAGCGCGATCCACAGCTGGAAGCCGCGGACCCGGCCATCGCCGTCGCCGAAGTTGCCCCCATGCCACGCGCCACCCCCCGCCCGCATCCATTCGACGTGTCCGCCCGAGATCTGCCCGCGCCGACCAGTGGTGTCCTGGTAGTTCACATCGCCTTCGTAGAGCCACGTCAGCGTCGCGATACCGGAGTGTGGATGCAAGCCGTAATCGCTCGCGCGTGGCTTGGGCTGGTCCCGGGTGTCGATGAAGTCCAGGAACACGAATGGCTTCAATAGCTCACCCAGGTCGCCGGGGCTCATCAGCCGCACGATCGGTCCGCCGCCCCGGCCGCGCGTTGTGTGTATCACGCGACGCGTGAGAACGTCCGCGGTAGCGCGGACAGGTTGAGTCTGAGCATTCATGGGGCATCCTCCAATTCGGTCACCGAGTGATTGGGCTCGAATCTAAGGGCAAGGACGCGCAACGATTAGCCGAGCCTGCTAGATTTCATTCGTCCACAATTCGAAGCAATAGCCCTGTGATGGCCGACTTGAACGACATATCCCTGTTCGTGCAGGTGGTGCGCGCCGGCAGCTTTGCTGCTGCCGGTCGCCGGCTGGGGATGCCGCCGAATACCGTCAGCCGCCGGATTCAAACGCTTGAGGCGCAGATCGGCGTGCGCTTGCTACAGCGCAGTACCCGCCAGCTCACGTTGACACCAGCCGGCACGACGCTGTTTCAGGGGAGTGCCGAGCAGATCGACGCGGTCGAAGCGGTCGCGCGCGAAACCGCGGACGGCGGCGAACACGCCGTCGGCAAGGTGCGGGTGGCCGCTGCTGCGGATTTTTTCCGCTGGTTCGACGTGGCCTGGGTTGGCGACTTCCTGGCCGCACACCCCAGAGTTCGCCTGGAATTCGTGCTCGGCGACGAGAAGGTGGACATCATCGAACAGGGCATCGACGTGGCGATCCGCAGTGGCGTCGATCGCGACTCGAGCCTGGTCGCCAGGCAGGTCGGGACCACCCGCGCGACCTTGGTTGCAAGCCCAGCCTATATTGCATCACACGGCCGACCCGACTCCCTGCTGGCGTTGGCAGGCCACGATTGCATTGCCGCGCCCACCCCGTCCGGCCATACCGAGTGGCGTCTCATCGGTCCCGACGGCACTGTGGCAGTGACAGTGGCCGGACGCTTCCATGCCAACGCGCTTCGTGTGCAGCTGGATGCGGCACTTGCAGGGCTCGGCATTGCCCTGCTCCCCACCCTTGTGACCGCCGAGCACTTGCGTGCAGGGCAATTGCTCGAAGTATTGCCGCACCACGGCACTCCTGGCGTCGGGGTCTACGTGGTCTATGCCAGTCGCCGTCAATCCCCCAAAGCCGTGACAGCCTTCATCGATTTCGTGATGACCCGGATGGTCGAGGCAAGGCTGTTGGATCCGCTGCCCACGGCAGGCGATGGCGCCTGACGCGATGCCGTTTGCGGGTCCATGTTTACAGGACCTCGTGGACGTCATAACGCGGTCCATCGGGAAGACGCTGCCCGGTTCCCACGGCGACAATACGGTTGAGCCATTCGTAGCGCGGGTCCGAGGTGGCGAAGATGGGCGCGATGCGGAAGTAGTAGCTTCCAATGTCGACATGCTCGCCACGCGTGAGTCGCGCCATCACGTCAGGTGGTCCATGACGAATCCCGGTATAGGTCACCGCGATCAGCACGTCATCATGGGTCTTCAACACCACTCGTGCGTCAAGCAGCACTGCACCATCACCACGAAGCGTCTGCCAATCGGATCCCTCGGAAAGTACGACTCCGCGCATCCGTTCGCCGTCAAACGTGCCGCCGGAAACGTTGGCGATCCGACGGGCGCCTCCCTGCGGGCCACCGACATTCAGGAATGCACCGACCGCAAGCTCCATGGTGAACAGCGGTCGAGAACGCAGGGGCATCACGCCGGTCATGCCTGAGCCTCCGCAAGCTCCCGTGCCAGCGTCTGCACCAAACCCGCGGTGGGGAGCGACCGCGCGAGTGGCGCCCCCTGCCCTGCCCATTGCGCGCCGAACCCATGGATCCCGCGTGCCTTGGCGGCAGCGTTGAGCGCCTTCCCCAAGTCATACGCGACCGGGTAATCCGGGACCGCCTCGTCGGGGATGTGCGAACCCATCGCTGTGAATCGATTGGCCAGGCACCGCGCAGGTCGCCCCGAGATGACGCGCGTCATCACCGTACCGGCAGGCGCGAAGAGCGCTTCTCGATACCCGCCGTCTGCAAGACTCTCGTCGCAGCCGACGAAGGCCGTGCCCAGTTGCGCAGCGACGGCTCCCAGTTTGAGGGCTGCGGCGATACCGGCGCCGTCCATGATGCCGCCGGCAGCTATGATCGGTAAGCGTGTCTTCTGTGCGAGTAGTCGAGTGAGCGCCATGGTGCCGAGTGCTTCGTCGGGAGCTTCCGGGTCGAAGCAGCCGCGATGCCCGCCCGCCTCCCATCCCTGGGCGACGATTGCGTCGAGCTCGATCGCTTCAATCGCGCGAGCCTCGGCCAGATTGGTCGCTGTGGCGATCAGCGTGATACCAGCCTCCCTGAGCGCGCGGATGGAAGCAAGCGAGGGCAAGCCGAAATGGAAGCTCACGACGGGCGGCCGTTCTTCGAGCAGCATTGAAAGCATGTCTTCATCGACGACGAAGCTTCGGTAGATCTCGGTCAGGCGCTCGGGCGCCTTCGCGCCAAGGGCAGCAAACTCTGGCTGCAGCCGATGGACCCACTCGCGCTCCGCATCCGGCCTGGACCGGGCCGGCGTGTGGCAGAACAGGTTGACGTTGAACGAGGCAGAGGTCGCCGCACGCACCGCTTCAACCATCGTGCGCGCACCCCGCGCGTCGAGCGCACCGACGCCAATTGAACCCAGCGCACCGGCATTGCTTGCCGCCGCCGCCATCGAGGGCGACGAGACGCCGGCCATCGGTGCCTGCACAATGGGCAGTTCGATGCCAAGCAAGTCGAGTAGCCTGGAGCGCTGCATGATAGTGCCGTCGGGCTACCGTGCTACCAGTCCGGAGCTCACGGGTTCGACAATGGGATCATCGACCGCGCGCCCGCCACACCGCCCTCGTCCGGCGCAACCTCCCGAACCACAACCCGAGTCCGACACGTAGCGGTCCTTCGATCGGGATGCGCCGCGGTACGCACCTGCCCCGGCGCCCTTGCTGTTGAGTTGGACAGTGCGAGACATGGCGCTTCTCCTCCGGTTCGGGTGCCCGCTACCACGCAAGGTGCTGGCCTGCTCGCAGGATGCCCTATCGCACCAGCCCAGCGGAATCAGACGATGGTGTCTAACCCGGTGCTACGGCCCGTGCTTGACTACCAACACCAATGGTCAATGGCGTGGCGCATCGGACGAATCCAGACTTGTGGCTGCGCTATTCCTGTGCACGATTCGAGGAGACCGAAGTGGACGCCCTGCTCCAGAACGTTCTGAATGCACATGGTGGCATCGACCGTTGGCGCAGTCTGAAGCGGGTCGATGCCACGATCGTCAGTGGGGGCGGCTTCTTTGGACTGAAGGGCATCATCCAGGACGCGGACCCGAGGCAAGTGACGGCCTGGCTTCATGAACAGGATATGTCGCTGCTACCTTACGGCGCCCCTGACCAGCGCTCGGTATTCACGGCAGACCGTGTGGCGGTCGAAAGGCTGGACGGCAGCGTCCTCGCAGAGCGACTTGCACCCAGGGATTCTTTCGCCGGGCATCAGATGAACACGCCCTGGGACCCGCTGCACCGCGCCTACTTCAATGGCGAAGCGCTATGGACATACCTCGCGACTCCGTTCCTGCTTGCCATGCAGGGAGTGACGGTCGAGGAGATCGAACCATGGCAAGAGGGCGAGGAGCACTGGCGCGTACTGCGCGCGCGCTTCCCCGGCTCGATCGAGACCCACAGCTCTACCCAGGACTTCTTCTTCGATGAGTCATTGATGCTGCGTCGCCACGACTACCAGGTGAACATCGCCGGCGGCTTTGCGGCCGCACAGCTGACCTCGGGGCACGTAAGTCGCGATGGAATCTCACTGCCGACGCGACGTCGCGCCTACACGCGCGGACCGGATGGTCGCCCGAACCTTGACATGTTGATGGTCTGGATTGACCTGAGCGATATCAGCTACTCCTGAGAAGCCATCGCGGATACTCCCAGGTGCTCAGCGAAGCTAAGTTCCGCTCCGCGCTGCGCGGGCGTCCTTTAGGGCGAGCGTCCACCAGAGCAGCTCGTCCAGCATGGTCACCGCGTTCTGCTCGATATAGGGAATGTCGGATAGCGGCTTGCCATCGCGAAGCGCCTCGAAGAAGTCGCGCCCCTGGATGTGCACTCCGCTTCGCGTCGGCGCCATCTGCAACTCGATGCAGTTCAACCGCAGCTGCTCAATCGCGCGGGCGCCGCCGACGCTGCCATAGCCGACGCACGCGCACGGCTTCCGGTTCCATTCGGGATAGGCATAGTCGAGTGCATTCTTGAGAACGGCCGGGATACCACGGTTGTACTCGGCCGTGACGAAAATGTAGCCATCGAAGCTGGCCACCCTGCTCTGCCAGATCTGCGCCATGCCGTTGCTGGACGGCACCCAGGCATTGGATGCCGGCTCGTCGAAGAACGGCATCGGGAAATCGCGCAGATCGACCAGCTCGACCTCCATGTCGCCGCGAGCGAGGGCCAGCCCTGAGATCCAGGCGGCAGGTACATCGGCGAACCGCGAGGCGCGCGTCGTGCTCATGACGACAGCAATTCTGGGTATGGACATGATCTCAAACTCCTTCGGGGTTACCAACTTGTCGTGCCGCCATCCACCGGAATGTTCGCGCCAGTGATGTACGAGGCCCGGTCGGAGGCAAGGAACGCGGCGACCTCTACGATCTCGGCGGGGTTGCCCCAGCGTTTGAGGAGAGTGCGATTGGCAATGGCCTCCCGCTGAGCAGGGTCAAGGTCTGCTTCGCGCGTCACGATCGCGCCTGGGCTGATGTTGACCACACGGATGCCGACCGGCGCGCCCTCGACGGCCAGTTGGCGCGTCAAGCCGATCAACCCAGCGTTTGCGGCAGCGTGCGCCGCCATCGGCGGGGCAGCAAATCCGATCATGCCTGCCATGGACGCAACGTTGATGATTGCACCACCACCACGCGCAACGAGATGCGGCCAGGCATAACGAGTAACGAAATAGGTCGAGTCGAGTTCGCCAGCGATCGTCGCACGCCAGTCACCGATCGACATCGCTGCGACCGGGCCGAAGCGCGCCGCCCCGGCATTGTTGTAAACCACGTCTATGCCACCATAGACCTGCACTGCAGCGGCGACAAAGCGTTCGACCTGCTCGGGAGCAGTCAGGTCGACAGGCGCGAAGCCGGTCATCTCGCCTCCGGCGTCGAGCACGCCACGCACCGTTTCCTCATTCTCGGCCACGCGGATGTCGCAGCCGATGACCTTTGCGCCCTCACGCGCGAAAACACCGCAAGCGGCCCTGCCCTGGCCTCGGGCTGTTCCGGTGATCAGTGCAACTTTGCCGTCGAGCAACGCCATGGAACTGTGCTCCATCGGGACCAGGACCGCGCCACTCGTTGGTGGCGTCGTATCCATGATCGGCTCGGAGCGCGGATCCGTCGATTGGACCTAGGTATTCAAAAGCGCCAGGCGCACGACTATCCGTGTTCCTCTGAAACGTATGCCGAACTACTGGCTCGTGGCGGGTAAGGCGCTGGGCTCCAGTGGAAGGGAGAACGAGAAAGTGAGGCCATGATCGTCGTTCGAATCTGCCCAGAGGCGCCCTTGGTGACGCTCGATGACGGACCGGCTGATGAACAGGCCAATGCCCATCCCGCTTCCCTTGGTGGAGTAGAACGCGTCGAAGAGCCTCTCGAGATCCTCCGCGGGCAGCCCGACGCCGGCATCCCGTACCGCGACGCGGATGCCCCCGCTTGCCTCGCGCTCGGTTCGGATCCGAAGTCGACGAGGGCGGTCTTGGACGCTCGCCATCGCGTCGGATGCATTGCGCAGCAGATTGAGGATCACCTGCTGGAGCTGGATGCGATCTCCCTTTATGCATGGAAGGTCGTCGGCGAATTCCTGGCGAATCTGGACGCCGTGCTTTTCCAGGTCGCTGCGTGCCATGGCCACGACCTCGCGCGCGGCTTCGTTGAGATCAATCACCTCCAGCACGTGATCCTTCCTGCTGAACATTGATCGCAACCGCCTGATCACCTCTGCCGCACGGTTGCCGTCCCGGATGATGCGCTGCGCCGCATCATGAACACCTGCAATGTTCGGCGGTTCGACATCGAGCATGCGCAGAGCCGTGGTGGCATTCGTGATCACACCCGACAGCGGTTGATTGACCTCGTGAGCGATCATGGCGGACAGGTAGCCAACACTCGCCACACGGTTCGCATCGGCCAGTCGTCTCTCCATGTCGTGGTATCGGCGATCGCTGTCCCGAGCCGCCTGCTCCGCCCGCCTGCGATCGGTAAGGTCGAGGACAAACGCCACGCCTTCCCCCGGTCTGACGTCAAACAGTGCGGCGCCAATGAGAACCGGAACGCGAGAGCCGTCTTTGCGGATGTAATCCGCCTCGAACGGCGTCGCAACTCCGGTAGCCAGCATGTCGCTCATGATCCTGTCGTCCGACGGATCCCACTCCGGCGGCATCAGGTCTTTCCACTTTCGCAGGCCGGAAACGAGCTCGGCGCTGTCATAGCCGACGATCGTTGCGAAGGCCTCGTTCGCTTCGAGAATGCGACCGTCCAGGTTCCAGGTGAAGATCCCGATGATGTTCGCATTGAACAACCGGCGCACCCTGGACTCACGCTCCTGCAGGTCGCTGTAAAGGCGACCGATCTCGCGACGCGAAGCTGTTTCCGACGCAAGCATCCGAGAGAGGTGATCAACGCGACGCCGGTAGAAGGCGAACAGTGCAAGTGCGAACAGCACCGCTGCGGCGATCTGCAGATCCGTCCTTTGCCACCATGCAGGTTCGATCGTGATCTCCAGCGCGTCACCCACCGGGTTCCATACGCCGCTATCGTTTGCTGCCGTGACATGGAAGCGGTATCGCCCTGGCGAAAGATCCGTATAGAAGGCCTGGCGTCGGTTGCCCGCATCCTGCCAATCGGCGTCCCATCCATCGAGCTTGTAACGGAACCGGGTCCTGTCCAATGCCCTGAAGCTGAGCCCGGTGTAATCGACCCTGAGGTTCCGCGGACGCGGTGGAATGCGCATCTCGGCTGCCGGAGCAAATGTGCGGCCATCGCTGGTCACCTTCTGGATGTCGACGGGCGGAGGCACCAGGTTGACCGGGATGCGCTGCGGATCGATGGTGACGATATCGTCGCCGCTCGCTGCCCATACCCGACCGTCCGCGGTCTGCGCCATCTTGGGCGCAAACACATATGGAATGGTCGTGTAACCGATCATCCCGGGGCCAAGTTCCCGCGAGACGCCATCCCACGGCTCGAGCAGCCGAAATTGCGCGCTTTGCTTGCTTCCTCTCGGTGCCGCCGAAACTCGCGCATCGAGGTCTACGCGGTCGCTCCAGGCCACGCCACAGCGCGTTGAGATCCAGACGCGCCGCGCATCGGCGACCGACCACAGCGGCCCGTCGCATGGAGGTCCCAGTCCTGTAACCAGATGAACTACATGGCCGTCCTTGATTCGGCTGAACGCATGCCGCGTAGATGCCCATACCGAGCCGTCTGCATCGACGCGGACATGGTTGATGCGTGCACGGGGCTGGCGTGGCGCGATGAGATCGAAGCGCGCGCGGCGCTGGCCGTCGAGCACATTCTCGACTTCGCCCGTCCACAGGCCCAGCCACAGCGAACCATCGGAGGGGTCGGTGGCCATCGTCGAGATTCGATCGGCCGAGAACCTGTAACGGTCCGTCACGACTTCGGCAGCAGCTCCGTGCGGACGCAGGCGCATCAGCCCGGCGGAACGATGTGCGATCCACAAGTTGCCCATCGCGTCCTCGGTCACGGCTTCGACCGGGCCTGGGGGCACGCCAGGCGCCGTTCCGATGCGTCCCTTCGAGAGCGACTGCAGCCCTGCGGCACTGGGTGACGCCGACCACAGCGTGCCCCGGCTGTCCTCGAACAGACCACCCATCCGCGGCCATCGAAGTTCCCATCGTTGCCGTGCCGCGTCCAGTTGGAACACGCCGGTAGTAGTACCCGCCCAAAGCGAGCCGTCATGTGCGGCGAGCAGCGAGCGGCCGCGACCGGTGAGGCCGTTGGCATTGGCATGGCGTGCAACCGCCACCGATCGGAACTGATCCAGCCCGCGGGATGTCGCAACCCAGACGTTTCCCTCGTGATCCTCGAACAAATCGAGGATGTGGTTGCCGGAAAGTCCATCCGACGCAGTGAATGCATCCACGCGCCCTTTGAAGAGTCGAATCAGCCCGGCGTCGGCCGCACCCAGCCAGACAGCGCCGTCGCGATCCTGCATCGCCTTGATGTAAACGAGGTCCTTCGCCCACGCCGGCAGCTCGACGGCTTCCACCTTGCCCTGGCCGACCTTCGCCACCCCGCGCAGGTAGCCCCTGCCCACCACTACAGTTCCGGGTGTTATCTCGGTCATGGCACGACGCGCCTGCGAGACGGAGGGAGGGCTGACGGTAAAAGGCTCCTCCGGCGCGTTCATCCAATTCCACACGCGATTGCCGCCGTTGACCCACAGTGCGTTCAGGCTGTCGCGATGAAGCGCGCTGATCTCCTCCCCGAGCGATCCGTCACGACCATGACATTCGATATCCGTGCCACGTATCGAGCAAAGCAAGGCGTGCTTTCCCTCCGATCCGCCGACCCAGATGGTTCCGTCCACGTTCTCTTCGATGTCATTGATGGTCCGTCCCACGAAAGCCGGATGGACGACGAGCCTGTCGTTCGCGAGGCTCACAAGCCCTTTCGTCGTGCCGATCCACAACGTTCCGTCACGCGAACCAAGCAACGCACGGATGCTGTCGGCCGCGAGAACGGCCCTGGCCTGCGGCGGCCAAGGGACGCTGCTGACTCCATCGAAGCGTTGCAAACCATTGGGCGTGGCCAGCCATAGGTAGCCGTCCGTGGTCTGCGCTATGGCGGTGATGGGACCGGCGCCCAGACCCTCGAAGCCGCGCCACGAGCGGTGTCCGTAGTTCGAGATCGTGAGCTCGGGATCAAGCGCCCAAGCCGGCGCTGCTGCCGTGGCAATCAATACAACGATGCCGTGGAAAAGGGCCACGAATACGCGTGAACGCACAGGACCACCTCGCTGGACTGAAACCGTACCATTGCCACACCGATCAGCCCATCGAACCAGACTCGCTGGTGCGGCGGGGCCGCATGCCCGGTTACATCGCATCAGGAAGATCGCCGCAATCGCAAGGTCGCCTCCGACCAGCGCGGTCTTGGCTACTCTGCCTCAGTCAACTATCGAGCGAAAGCATGACGACCCGCCCCCCTGGGGGACAACGGCCAGCCGGGCCTGGCTCCCAACGCAATGACGACTGCGCTCCCGGGCCCCGCCTCAAGGAGGGTGATCCAGGATCGGCAAGACGCGACATCGCAACACACCATCGGCCCCACGTGATCGGCTACTTCAAGTGCCTGCTCAGGAAGGACAGCACCAGCAAGGCGACCTCGTCCACTTTTTCGTCGAGGACGAAGTGCCCTGCGTCGAGCAAATGAACCTCCCCGCCTGGCAAGTCGCGCCTGTACGCCTGCGCGCCTGCGGCAACGAACGACGGATCGTTCTTCCCCCATATCACCAGGGCAGGTGGTTGGCGTTCACGTAACCAGGCCTGCCATACAGGGTAGGAAGCAACGTTTGTCCGGTAATCCCAAAGAAGCAGGCTCTGGATCTCCCGCTGGCCGGGCTTGGACAGGTGCACAGACTCGTCTGTCCACGCGTCCGGGTTGTAACGCTCGGGATGGGCGGCGCCGAGCGTATGGCGCTGTTGCGTGCTCTCGTCAGAGGAAGGCGTCGACCACCTCCTGGTGCACCGCAGGGGCCTCCCAGAACTTGCCGATTCCCGCCCATTTCTCCCCAAGCCCTTCCTCGTAGGCGTTGGCGTTCTGGACGATCAGTGCCTGCAGTCGATCGGGTTGAGCGAGGATCACGCGCAAGCCAATCGGGCCGCCGTAGTCATGCAGATAGAAACTGCATCGCTCGATCCCGACCTTATCCAGGAAGCGATGCATGGTCTGCGAAAGCCGGTCGAACGTGTACTCGTAGCGGGATGGCGATGGAGCGTCGCTGTGTCCGAAGCCTGGATAGTCCGGCGCGATCACATGGTAGTAAGGCGCCAGCAGCGGGATCAAGGCGTCGTACTGACGCGATGACGACGGGAACCCGTGCAGGAGCACCAGTGTCGGTGCATCGCGTGGACCCGCCTCGCGGTAGAAGATGCCGACGCCATCCACGGTGACGCGCTTGTACGTAGTGGTCCCGGAGTTCGATATGGGAAGCATCGGCATGTGTCCCTGCTCATCGAAGAGGGGTTTGCCGCATCGCAATCGAGAACGCATGCTCGCTCACAACCGGATGCATCGCGGCCTGGCTAATGCGAGCGCGGATCGTCGCGGGGATCTACGTAGTCGATGCCTAGCGGTCCCACGCCGGTCACTTGCGTGACGTACTCGCCGGATCGGGCTCGATGGAAGTGCGGTGTATTGGCGGGTAGCACCACGACGCTTCCAGGCGCGTAGGCAACGAGCTTCGATTCGTCGAACTTCCGGCCCAGGCCGATATAGAACACCCCGGAAATGACCGTATAGATCCGGTCTTCCGGATGGGTGTGCGGCATCAGCGTCACGCCCGCAGGAACTTTCACCCGCACCAGATAGGGGCCGGGCTTCGCCGGTTCGCCTACAAGTACCGCGAGCCGTGCCTGCTCGGGAAACGCAGGAAACGGCGCCCACTGGATATCTTCCTGCAGGATGGAGCCAAACGCCTTGGTCGGCAATCCAGCGCCCTGTGCCACGCACGCCGTGCAGGCGATGAGCCCGACGGTGGCGCGCAGGAAGGTCATGGGAGAGATCATGGCAAAGGCCCCTGGTTGGTGTCCTGCGAATCACCTGACGCCATGCGATTCGATCGCGGCATCGACGATCGCGACGTCCTGATCGGTCGTGCCGCCACTCACGCCAACACCGGCGAACACCCTGCCTTCATGTTTCAGCGGGACACCTCCCGCCATGGCCGTGTAGCGACCGCCTGCCATGGCCAGTAACGCATACAGGGACTGGCCCGGCTGCACGAGGGGGCCCAGCTCGGCAGTACGCACGCCGACGATCGCGGAGGTATACGCCTTGCGCTCCGAGATCTCCATCGAGAAGGCGGGCGCCTCGTTCATCCGATGCTGCAGCACGAGATTGCCGTGAACGTCCACGATGGTGACAGCGACAGGAACCTGCGCCTTCGCTGCCTCCGCTTCTACACGGTCGGCGAGCGACTTGGCTGCCATGAGTAGATCCATGAGTACGCACTCCTCTGGTGAGACCTCGAGACAAACCCTGCGTGCCGCGACTGGCGCGAGCTACTTCATCAAACTGAGCAGCGTCTGCGCCGTGATCGTGGAAGAGGCCGGATTCTGGCCCGTGATCAGGCGACCATCGACGACGCAGAATGGATACCAGTTGTCGGTCTTCTGGTATACGCCGCCCAGGCGCTTGAGCTCGTCCTCCACGAGGAAGGGCACCACGTTCGTCAGCTGGACCTCGGCTTCTTCCGTGTTGGTGAACCCGGAGACGCGCTTGCCCTTCACTATCGGCTCTCCCTTGTGCCTGACATGACGCAGCACGCCGGGCGCATGGCAGACCGCCGCTACCGGCTTGCCGCTGTCGTAGAACGACTCGATCAACCTGATGGAGTGCGCATCTTCCGCAAGGTCCCACATGGGGCCGTGCCCGCCCGGATAGAACACGGTGTCGAAGTCGTCTGCCGACACGGAGTCCAGGCGTAGCGTGCTTGCCAGTACACCCATCGCATTGCGATCGGCCTTGAAGCGCGTTTGCGCCTCCGTCTGGTTGTCGGGGTCGTCGCTCTTGGGGTCGATGGGAGGTTGCCCTCCCTTCGGCGACACCACCGTTACCGATACTCCCGCATCGGTGAAGACGTAATAGGGGGACGCGAACTCTTCCAGCCAGAACCCTGTCTTGCGTCCGGTGTTTCCAAGAGTGTCGTGCGATGTCAGCACCATGAGGATGCGCATGTTTTCTCTCCGCAGGCTAGGCGCCACGGGTGGATGGGCTGGGCAAGGGCAGAATGCGGCTGGGTTATCACAACGCATCTGCACCGCGCTCTTTGCTCGAATCTCCACCATTGGAGGTGGTTTCGGTGATGTCGCCTGCTGCAATCAGCGCAGTAGCAGAATCGCCTTCTTGATCACGAGTTTCCGTGACTTGATTCGACGAGTGCAGCGTGCACCGACGACAGGCCGGCGTCTATCCAGCTTTGGTATCGGTTTCGATCGCACGCATGCCATTCTGTCGCAAAGCTCGCAGCACCCGGAGGCAGGAGCTAGGCTCGAGTCGCGAGTCCGAGCGGTTCTGGCTCTACCGCGACAGCGCAATCGCCTGCGGGCCTCGTCGACGGACGGATGTGATTGCATGCGCGCTGTTCGGGGTGTCGTTCGAAGTACGCCTGATGTTCCGCCTCGGCTTCCCAGAACGTGCGCGCAGGCTCAACCGAAGTAACAATCCGGCCGGGCATCAGGCCAGAACCATCAAGCTCGCGGATCGTGGCTTCTGCGATGCGCCGCTGCGTCTGGCTCGCATAGAAGATCGCCGACCTGTAGCGGGTGCCGATATCGGCACCCTGGCGATTGGGCGTGGTCGGGTCGTGGATACGGAAGAAGAACTCCAGGATCTGCCTGTAGGAGAGCAGCTCCGGGACGAAGACGATCTCGATCGCCTCGGCATGCGTGCCGTGGCTGTGGTAGGTGGGATGGGAAACATCTCCGCCTGTATACCCAACGCGCGTAGACACGACCGCGGGTATGCGGCAAAGCAGATCCTGCATTCCCCAGAAACAGCCGCCGGCCAGGATCGCGGCCTCGGTTTTGACGATCTTCACCACGCATCCCCAACCGACGACAACCGGCTGGGACATTAGCACCCTCGAGTGCCGATGCGCGCCCCACCCCGCCCTCGTGGATGCAGCCGGCGCCGCGCCCGCTCCCAGCAGTCATTTCACTTCGGCGCGACGCCTGCGCAGTTCGGGCACCGGCATGCCATACCAGCCCCAGTTCTCCAGCGGCACCTCCTCGATTACGACGAAAGTCGAATCCAGCGGCTTGTTGAGCACGTCGAGCAGCAGCTGGCTTACACCACGTATCAGCGCGGCCTTCTCCTCGGCCGTCGCGGCGTCGCGTCCCGGGCCAGACCCCTCGCGGGTGATCTGTATGTTGACGATAGGCATTGCCTTGCTCCTGTTGAAGAAGGGGGCGAGGGTTTCCTCGCCCCGCTGGTAGAAATCAGTGACCGGCGCTCTGGCCGCCGTCGACGTGCAGGATCTCGCCTGTGACGAAGCCCGCCGATTCCAGGAAGAGCACGGCCTGCGTGACGTCGGAGATCTCGCCCAGACGGGCGACCGGGTGCAGTGCGGCCAGCCATTCATGCGTTTCCGGCGCGTGCATCGGCGTGCGGATCACGCCTGGCGATACCGCGTTCACGCGGATTCCGCGCTTGGCGTACTCGATGGCCAGCGACTTCGTCGCTGCATTGAGTCCACCCTTGGTCAACGAGGCCAGGACGGACGGCACACCGTCGATCGCGTGGTCGGTCAGGCTCGTGGTGATGGTGACCACGTGGCCGGCGCCCTGCTTCTCCATCTGCTCAATGGCGAGCTGTGTGATGTGGAAGAAGCCCGTCAGGTTGATCGCGACGTTGTTCGCGTAGTCGTCGGCGTCGAACTGGGTGAAAGGTTTGGCGGTGAAGATGCCGGCGTTGTTCACCAGCGTGTCGATGCGGCCGAAACGCGCGAGACCTTCCTCGACGATACGCTGCGCAACGGCTCGGTCGGAAATATCGCCGGCGACGGCGAGCACGTCGGGATCGGTGGACGGCCTGATTGAACGGGAATTGGCGATCACACGGAAATCGCGATCGCGGAACGCCTGTACCAGGCCTGCACCGATGCCCTGCGAGGCACCGGTGATGATGACGGTCTTGCGGGAACTGCTCATGGTATTGCTCCGGATTGGTGGGGGTTCGGTTCGGCCGCGTGACGCGACGTGTTTCCGACGAAGCTCAATCTAAGGGCGTAACCCAGTGGTGCGAATCCACGCATTCCGGCAGACATTCTTCCGCAAAACGATGGAATCGCCTCTTGCGATCGCATCGTGACGATCGAGTGGCGCGCCAGATCGCCTGGTGAGGAGCCGGGCCTGCCAGAGCCCAGGACCATGCGTCCGCTCAGCCGCCGGCGCCGTAACGTGGTGCGGGCGTCGTCCGCGAGAGGCCTGGCAGCAATGCTCGACGCGTCCGGTCAAATGCGTTCCAGTCGTCGATGTCGGGCAGCGACGGGAACGTGGCGAACTCGCCCAGCTTCAGCCCGGCCAGCGCGGCATCGACCGCGTCATCGGCGCTCATGACGATGCTGGATGGCAGCGCCTCGACGGGTGTGCCGGAAAGCTCCCAGAAATCGGTCGCCGTCGCGCCTGGCAGCACGACCTGCACGCGGACGCCCTTGTCGCCGAACTCGTGCAGCAGCGATTGCGAGAACGCCAGCACGTACGCCTTGGTGCCACCGTAGACGCCGCCGCTCAGCACCTCCGGCGCCACTGCGAGGATCGAGCCCATGTTGACGATCGTGCCCCCTCCCCTCGCCACGAACGCGCTGGCAGCTGCTCGCGCCAGGCGCGTGAGCGCGGTCACGTTCAGGGCGATCATTCGCTCGATGCTCGCGTAATCGAGGTCCTGCAGGTGTGCCGTGGACCCCGCGCCGGCGTTGTTCACCAGCATCGTGATTCGCGCATCCGTGGCCAGGGCTTCCTCGACCCACTCCAGATCCTGTGTGTGGGTGAGGTCGGCGGCGATGGTACGGACCGCGCAGCCAGTCGCATCCGATATCCGCTTCGCGAGCTGCTCGAGCCTGTCTGCGCTGCGTGCAACGAGCACGAGGTCGTAGCCTTCACGGGCGAGCCGGTCGGCGTAGATGGCGCCGATGCCCGACGAAGCGCCGGTAATCAGCGCGGTGCCTTTGTCCTGAGTGGTCATGGGGTCGCCTCCTGTGTTCTCACGTGCGGGCCGCGTCGATCACCGCCTTCGCGAACTCCTTCGGCGACTCCTGCGGCGGGTTGTGGCCGATGCCACCGGTGAACAGGCGATGCTCGTACGGACCGGTGAAGCGCTTTGCGTAGCTTTCAGGCGCCGGATGGGGTGCGCCGTTGGCGTCGCCCTCTATGGTGATCGTCGGCACGGAGATCGACGGCGCCGCCGCCAGCTTCCGCTCGATGTCGTCGTATCGCGCCTCGCCCTGCGCCAGCGCGAGCCGCCAGCGGTAGTTGTGGATGACGATCGCGACGTGGTCCGGGTTCTCCAGTGAGGCTGCGGTGCGCTCGAAGGTGGTGTCGTCGAACGCCCACTGCGGCGAGGCGAGCTTCCAGATGAGACGCGCGAAGTCCCGGCGGTTCTGTTCATAACCCGCACGACCGCGTTCCGTCGCGAAGTAGAACTGGTACCACCACTGCAGCTCCGCGCTCGGTGGCAGAGGTGTCAGTGCGGCCTGCTGGCTTCCGATCAGGTATCCGCTGACGGACACCAGCGCGCTCACGCGATCGGGCCACAGCGCCGCGACGATGGCAGCCGAGCGTGCGCCCCAATCGAAACCGGCCAGCAGGGCCTTGCGGATATGCAATGCGTCCATCAGCTGGACCACGTCGTCGGCGAGCGCCGCCGGCTGTCCGTTGCGTGTCGCGTCGGCGGAGGTGAACCGTGTTTCCCCGTAACCGCGAAGGTGCGGAACGATCACGCGGTGCCCCGCCGCCACCAGCAGCGGAACCACCTCCTCGTAACTGTGGATGTCGTACGGCCACCCGTGGAGCAGGAGTACCGGCGGGCCGTCAGGCGGACCGCGGTCGACATACGCCACGTCCAGGACGCCGGCACGCACGTGCTTGAGCGGGCCCAGCGAGTCGGCGGCCACGCTCTGGCTGCCAGCTTTCGGCGATGCCGCCTGGGCACGCGCACTTGCGCTCGACACCATGACGAAGGGCGCGGTGATCGCGCCGAGGGCGGCAACGCCCACGATCAGGCGGCGGTCCTCATCGATGCTGCCGGCATTGCTGTTTCTGTGACTGTCCATGACGATCTCCGTAGCAGGTTCGAATGGCTTCATGCGACGCCCGGCGTCGCTGTCTAGAACATCGCACTCAACTTCAGGCCCCAGACGAGCGCGTCGTCGTTGTCGTCGCGCCCGCCCGGGTTGCCTACGCGCTGGACGCTCGGCATCAGCCAGAGCCCGCGCGCGACGGCAAACTGGTAGTTCACTTCCACCGGTGTTTCCTCGCGCGGCAGCGCGCCGTTGGTGCCGTTCGCGGAGTTCGACAGGCGCTCGGACTCGCGTGCCTGCGCGCCCACACGGTTATGGCCAACGGCGAAGCCGAGGCGATCGCCGGGGCGGCCGGCGAACGGACCGTGCAGCCAGAGCCCGAGTGACGCGACCTGGTCCACACGATCCACGTCGGGGTCGGACCTCGAAAGGTTGGCGAACAAGGTCAGCGAGCGGCCCGTGTCGTTCGCCCATACCGTCTGCTGCGCCATGACATACCAGCCGTGGGAGCTCGTGCGTACCAGCGGGTCGCCGCCAGTTCGCGGCATCGGTTGCCGTTGCGCGTCGAGCAAGAGGTCTGGCTGGTTCGTGCTGTTGCGCCAGAGACCGACGCGATACGCGCCGTCCAGTCGGCTCGCGAGTACCGGAAGCCACCCCGCCTCGACGTTGGCCAGCACGCCATCGTTGTCGTCGCGCGGGGTACGCAGGCGTAGCCCCTGGTCGCCGTCGAGGTTGCGTGGATTCACATCATTGGCGCCGACCTTCAGGTAGGTCCGTGCCGTCGGCCGGAGGGTCGCATTGGCGAAGTACTGGCCGATCGGCCATGTGTACCAGCCGTTGCTGTGGTAGCCGGGCAAGGCGCCGCAGAAGCTGATGTTGATGAAGTCGCACGACAGCGGGAAGAAGTCGACGTCGCTTCGGCCAAGCTTCAGCACAAAGCGGTCGTCGAACAGCGCCTGCTGCAGGTAGAACCGCGTCAGTCGCGTGTAGTGACCGCGGCCGTAGATCTCATGCGTCTCCAGCAGCGTGCCAAGCCCCGCCCTGGCGTCCAGTTGCGGGCCATTGCGGTTGGTGACCAGGACGTGGAATGACGCGCCGCGCCATCCGAGCATGGTGTCCAGGTCGGCATCGAGCGCCAGCGCGAACTGGTCCGCATACGCCGTCGCGTCGCGTTCTCCACCTGACGTGTTGTGCAGCCATTCGTTGATGTAGGTCAGCGACACGTCCAGTCCTCGTTGCGACAGCTGCGTCCGGGAGCCGCCCCAGTCGCCGCTGATGCGGTTATCGAACCTGGCGTCCATGAGGCCTTCCGCGGCTACGCTGTTCGTCCATGACAGCGCCGCCGCGAGGACCATCGGCAGGAGCGGCTTGGTCGAGGTGTCCATCTCCGCCCTGCCCCGCCGGTTCAATCCGCGGTGCCGCCGAGCTTGCCCGTGTACTCGGGCAGACGCTTCTCGACGTCCGGCTTCTGCTGGAGGCCCAGCTCCATCAACTCCTTGATGCGCTGCTGTGCGGCGGGTCGCTGGACCGACTGGATGAAGCCAGCCCATTCGGCGCCGATCTGTTCGTTGGATGGCAGGCTGCTGTCGTCCACGATCCGCTTGATGTCTGCGATGGCCTGCTTGTCGAAACGGGAGATGCGGCGCGCCATCGTGTCGACGAACGCGTCGAGTTCGGCGTCGGGCAGTGCGCGGTTGACGTATCCATAGCGTTCCGCGGTTGGGCCGTCGATGTCGTTGCCGGTAAGCAGGACCTCGAGCGCACGGCCGCGCCCGACCAGGCGCGGCAGCCGCGCCATCGGACCACCGCCCGGCACCAGCCCGGCCGCGACCTCCCATTGCGAGAGCACCGCCTTCTCGCGACTGGCGAAGCGCATGTCACTTGCCAGTGCCAGCTCGCTGCCCACACCGGTCGCGCGGCCGCGGATGGAAGCGATCGACACCACCGGCGCCTTGCTGATACGCACCAGCATGTCGGGGAGGGGCGGCAGTCCGGTGGTGCCGTTGGGCAAACCGGTGGTGTCGGTCAGGGGCGGCACGAAGTCGTAATGCGTCAGGAAGAAGTCCGGCACGTCGCTGTCGAACACCACCACGCGAACGCGTGGGTCGGTCTCCAGCGCAGTGACAACCTCGTTCAACTGCGGCATCGTCTTCGGGCCGTAGATGTTGTATGGCGGGTTGTGGAACGTGACTCGCCAGTACTCGGGCGTGACGCGAGTTAGCCGGACCTGGTCCTTTGCGTCGGTGGCCGACTTGGCAGCGACACCCGATCCGGATGCCTTCTGTGCCCAGGCGGGTGCGGCGAGCGCGATGCTGGCGGCAAGGATCGCTGCGACGAGTGGGTGTAGATTCATGTCATGGCTCCTGTTGGGACGGACCTGGTGTCAGCGCAGCGGGCGGAAGGTCGCGCGCAGTTCATCCACGAACGCGACCGGTTGTTCCCAGGCGGCGAAATGCCCGCCCTTTGCGAGCCGGTTGTAGTGGATGAGCTTCGGATAGGCGCGCTCGGTCCAGCTCTTCGGAGCCTGGTACAGCTCGTCGGGGAAGGCGCTCACGCCCACCGGAATCGACACGCCCTTCGGCGCGAAGAACGCGAGCTTGCTTTCCCAGTACAGCCGCGCGGAAGAGACCGCGGTATTGCTCAGCCAGTAGAGCGTCACGTTGTCGAGCACGTCGTCGCGCGACAAGCCCTCGGGCTGTCCGTCGAACACACGCGTGATGAGCGCCAGGCTCGTCGCATCGTGGTCGAGCATCCACGCCGCCAGGCCGACCGGGGAATCGGCGATGGCGTACAGGGTCTGCGGGCGCCCCGCCATTTCCTGCGCGTAGCCAAGGCCATGGCGATAGAAATAGTCGAGCTGGTCGTAGGCGCGCTTCTCATCAGCGGACAATCCCGCCGGCGCGGGCTGGCGCGCCTGTAGCGCCGCCTCGATGTCCGCCGGCACGGTTGCAGGCATGTTCGTGTGGATGCCGATCAGTTCCGGCGCCTTCAGCAGGGCCATCTGTTCGGTGACGGCATTGCCCCAGTCGCCGCCCTGCGCCACGAACCGGTTGTAGCCCAGCCGCTTCATCAGCACGACCCAGGCCCGGGCAATCCGGATAGGATCCCATCCGGTTTCCGTCGGCTTGCCGGAGAAACCGTAACCGGGAAGCGAGGGAATCACCACGTCGAACGCATCACTTGCCTTGCCGCCATGCGCCGTCGGATCGGTCAGTGGTCCGATGATCTTCATCTGCTCGGCGATCGACCCCGGCCAGCCGTGCGTGACGATCACCGGCAATGCCCCCGCATCCTTGGAACGCACATGGATGAAGTGGATATCGACGCCGTCGATGTTGGTGACGAACTGTGGCAGCGCCTGGAGCCTCGCTTCGAATGGACGCCAGTCATACTCATTGCCCCAGTAGTCGGCGAGCTTGCGCAGTGTCGCCAGCTGTACGCCCTGCGACTGGTCGCCGACGGTTTCCTTGTCCGGCCACTTCGTTGCCTTGACTCGCCGGCGAAGATCGTCGAGCTGCTCTTGCGTCGCATGAAACTTGAACGGGCGGATGGACTGGTCCTGGGAGACGGCGCTCGTGGCGGCTGACGCGGTCGCGGTTGCTGCGGTCGTGGTGTTCATGGCGGACTCTTCTGAGGGAGAGGCGACTGCAACGCGGCAGGCAAGCAACGCCGCGATCGGAAACGCCAACAGGCAAAAACGGGTCGACAAGTCCCGGACGCTGGTCGAGGAGCTCTGCAACCGCGGCGCGGACATCGCGCCGCGTCGCAACGCGTGCGTGAAGGGTCTGGCGATCATGGCGATTCCTCGGTGGGGAGAGGTGCGCCGGCCGAAGCCGGCGCCAAGGTCTTCCATGCACAATGCGCGTGGAAGATCACACCAGAGAGGGGACGCGGGGTCGATTACACGAAGGTGTCGTCCAATACCTTTGTATGCGACACGCAAGGTGTCATCCCTTCGCGCGCGATCGCACGCGTGGCAACGTTCGCAACGCCGGGACGAACGCGAAGGGTGCCGAAGCTGTCAGCCGTCGTTCGAATCGCGGCGGATACGCACGGGAACGGACTTGTACGACGGCGTGCCGCTCGCCCGGTCGATATGGTCCAGCGGAACCAGGCAATTGCCTTCGGGGTAATAGGTGGCCACCGAGCCGCGCGCGATGGGGTACGCCACCGCGATCACGTCGCGCAGGACGCGCTCTCCGGGCCCGCCGAACGCCGTCTCGACGACGATGCGGTCGCCATGCGCGATGTCATGCGACGCGAGGTCGTCCTCGTTCATGAACACCACGTCGCGTCGCCCGAAGACGCCGCGATAGCGGTCGTCGAACCCATAGATCGTGGTGTTGTACTGGTCGTGGCTACGGACGGTCGTCAGCGTGAGGACGGAGGCATCGCCGGCGGCAGAGTCTTCCAGCAGTCCTGCGAAGACCAGGAACTCCGCGCGTCCCGAAGGCGTCTTCCAGATCCGCTGCGTCGGTGGCAGCGGAAGCCTGAATCCGCCCGGCTCGCGGATCCTTGCATTGTAATGGTCGAACCCCGGGATCACCGCTTCGATCGCGTCACGGATGCGGTCGTAATCGGCCACCAGCTCGGCCCAGGGCACCTGGCTGCGTGGCAGCGTCGCCGAGGCGATGCCGGCGACGATCGCAGGCTCCGACTTCAGCAGGCCAGACGCGGGCGACAGGCGCCCACGAGAGGCATGCACCATCGACATCGAGTCCTCGACCGTGACGGCCTGCGGCCCGCTCGACTGCTCGTCCAGCTCGGTACGCCCGAGGCACGGCAGCAAGAACGCATGGCGACCGACCAGCAGGTGCGTGCGATTCAGCTTCGTGGCGACGTGCACGGCGAGTTCAAGACGACGCATCGCCGGGAGGCAGACTTCGGGATCCGGCAATGCGACCGCGAGGTTGCCGCCCATGCACACCAGCGCCTTCGATCGTCCGTCGACGATGGCCTTCATCGCGGCGACTGCGTCATGCCCGTGGGTCGCAGGCGGAACAAACCCGAACCGCCGCTCGATCCCTGCAAGCATTTCCGCGCCCGGCTTCTCCGTGATCCCGACCGTGCGATCTCCCTGGACATTCGAATGACCGCGCAGCGGACAAATCCCGGCGCCCGGCTTGCCGAAGTTCCCGCGCAGGAGCAGCAGGTTCGCGACCTGCTGGACGTTGTGCGTTCCGGTGCTGTGCTGGGTCAACCCCATCCCGTAGGTGACGATCGTCGCGTCGGATGCGGCGTACGCACGCGCGACGTCGCGCAATCGAGCCTCGGTGAGACCCGACGCGGTTTCTATATCGACCCAGCGTCTCACGCGAAGATCCGACGCCAACGCTTCGAAACCGTTGGTATGCGCAGCGATGAACACATGATCGAGCACGCCAGCCTGCGGGCCAGCCTCGTCGTCCATTTCGATCAACGCCTTCATGATCCCCTGAAGCGCGGCCGCGTCGCCGCCGACTTTCGGCTGCAAGTAGCTTGACGCGATATCCGTCGCGCCCAGCGTCGCCATCTCCAGCGGATCCTGCGGGTCAGCGAAGCGCTCCAGCGCCAGCTCCCGCAATGGGTTGATCGCGATGATCGGCGCACCGCGACGTGCCACTTCATGCAGCGTGCCCATCATGCGCGGATGGTTCGTGCCAGGGTTGTGGCCCATCGCGATGATCAGCTCGCAGTGGTCGAAATCCTCCAGCGATACCGTCCCCTTGCCAATTCCGATGGACATCGGCAGGCCGACACTGGTTGCTTCGTGGCACATGTTCGAGCAGTCCGGGAAGTTGTTGCTCCCGTACTCGCGCGCGAAGATCTGGTACAGGAATGCCGCTTCGTTCGAAGTGCGTCCGGACGTGTAGAACTCGACCGCATCTGGCTCGAACCCGCGCAGCAACGTGCCTATGCGCGAGAAGGCCTCCTCCCAACCGACTGCTTCGTAGATGTCCTTGTCCGGGTTGTAAGCCATCGGCTCGGTAAGTCGGCCGAGGTCCTCCAACGCGTGGTCGTTCCACTCCAGCAACGACTGAACCGTGTGCTCGGCGAAGAATGACGCCGGCACCCGCTTCTTCGTCGCCTCCCAGGTAACGGCCTTCGCGCCGTTCTCGCAGAACTGGAAGCTAGAATGGTGCCGACTGTCGGGCCAGGCGCAGCCGGGGCAATCGAAACCGTCGGGCTTGTTCGTACGCAGGAGCGTCGCAGCCGCATCTGGCGCGTCCATCTGCTCGCGTACCGTCCTGGCCGTCGCGCGCAACGCGCCCCAGCCACCGGCGGGATATGAATAGCGGCGAATGCCGCGCGGCTCGCTCTCGGCCATGACGCACCTCTTGAAGGAGGACGGCGTAGCCCGGCACGGCTGCGCGGGCACATGGCAATCGTACGCCGACCCGGCCGCCGCGTCCCGACACCTTCGTATGATGGCCGGCGTTGGTACGCGCACGTGACGTCTGCGCAGGTCATGTCGGCAGACGCACCGGTATCAACAGTCACCGCGAGCCATGACGTCCGTTTCCATGTGGATGCTGGTGCTCGCATCGGCGATTCTCGCCTACTGCGTCGCGGCCGACACTTCGCTGCTGCGCGTTCGTCCCGGCGACGACATGGGTTGGGCAAATCGACACCATCGTACGATTTTCGGCGCGCACCGGCCGGCGTAGCGTGACCACACCGCCACTCCCCACAACGAGGTGACCAAGATGGACGAGCAAATCATCGTCGACTCGAGCTTCACGGCGATCATCAACGCGCCAATCGATTCCATCGACATTCCTGCGTGGGCGTTCAGCCTGCCCGACAAGGAGTACCAGGGCTGCTCGCCGTGCCACTTCGCCGCGGGCGCGACCACGTCCGAGGACGGCCGCCGCATGTCGATCAACGTGGAAGTGATCGGCGGCGTACCCATGGTGCAGCACTACGTCGAGCAGGTCGCCGAACCCCACCACCTCGTCCTGGACTCGGTGTCCGACCTGTTCACGACGTCGGGCCGCACGAGCATGAAGGTCATGTGGGAGCTGAAGGTGGAGCCGCTGGATGATGGTCGCTGTACGTTCACCAACCACGTGCGTACCCGCCCCACCGAGGCGTTCGTCGACTACCTCGCGCGCCAGGGCATTCCATTCGAACTGTTCCGCGAACAGCGCAAGCCGGTGAGTACGGCGCACAACAAGCAGGAGACGCCGTTCTTCGCCGCCAGCATCGAGCGCTTCGCATTGCGCGGGAAGAAGAGCAGCTGAGCCGAACGCGTGCGCCCGGAGCCGGATCATGTCAACTACCCGATACGAACAGGCCACCACGGCATTGCTGCTCGTGGATCCCTACAACGATTTCCTGTCCGACGGAGGCATCGCCTGGCCGCGGCTCAAGGACGTCGCCGAGGCCGTGGGCTTGCTGGACAACCTGCGTGCGATCCACGCCGCCGCTCGCGCGGGCGGGATCCGCATCTTCATCGTGCCGCACCATCAGTGGGAACCGGGCGACTACGACGGCTGGCGCCACGTCAACCCGACGCAGCAGGCGATCATGAAGCGCCACAGCTTTGCCAAGGGCACGTGGGGCGGCGAGTTCCATCCGGACTTCGTGCCGCGCGATGGCGACCTCGTCATCCAGCAGCACTGGGGACAGAGCGGCTTCGCGAATACCGACCTGGACATGCGGCTCAAGCAGCACGGGATCAGCCACGTGGTCATCGTCGGGTTGCTGGCGAACTCCTGCATCGAGTCCACCGGGCGCTTCGCGATGGAGCTTGGCTACCACGTCACACTCGTGCGGGACGCGACCGCTGCGTACTCGCACGAGTTGATGCACGCAGCACACGAGCTCAACGGACCGACGTACGCGCACGCGATCCTCGACACGGCCGCGCTGCTCGATGCACTTCCCCGCTGAACGTCAGGTCGTTTCCTGGATGTCGAGCGGAATCACCAGGGAGAACGTGGCGCCACCGTCCTCGTTCGACTCCGCATGGAGACGGCCGTGGTGGCGTTCGACGATGGAGCGGCTGACGGACAAGCCGACCCCCATCCCCTCGGCCTTGGTGGTGTAGAACGCCTCGAAGTAGCGCTCCAGCATCTCCGGGTCCAGGCCTATGCCGGTGTCGCGTACGCTCAGGCAGACGTTGCCGCCCCCGTGCCACGTGCGGATGAGCAGATGCCTTGGGCGCCCGGGTTCGAGTGCGCCCATCGCGTCGGACGCATTGGTCAGCAGATTGAGGATGACCTGCTGCAACTGCACGCGGTCACCCATCACCTGCGGCAGGTCGGTCGCGAAGTCGCACTGCAGCGTCACGCGATTGCGCACCAGCGCGTTGGTGGCCAGTGCCACGACCTCGCCCGCCGCTTCGTTCAGATCGACGCGTTCGTTGCTGGCCTGCTTCCGGCTGAACAGCGAACGCAGGCGCTTGATGACCTCCGAAGCGCGGTTTGCATCGCGAATGGTGCGGCGCGCGGTCTCGACGGCACCGTCCACCGCCGGCGGATCGACGGCCAGCATGCGAAGGCACGTCGAGGCGTTGGTCATGATCCCGGACAGGGGCTGGTTCAACTCGTGGGCAATCGATGCCGACAGCTGGCCAATGCTCGCGACGCGGTTGGCATCGGCCAGGCGCAGCTGCGCGTCATGGTAGCGGCGAAGGCTCTCCTTGGCGGAGGCTTCGGCGGCGACGCGATCGGACAAGTCCAGCACGAAGGAGACGCCCTCCGTTGGCGTACCTTCGAACAACGCGGCGCCAATGAGTACCGGGACGCGACCGCCGTCCTTGCGCATGTAGGCGCCTTCGAACGGCGGCGCCACGCCAGTGGCCAACATGGCCTCCATGATGCTGTCGTCCTCAGGATCCCATTCCGGCGGAAGCAGCGCCTTCCAGCCCATGCGACCCTCGGCCAGGTCTGTCGCGTCGTAACCGACGATCCGCAGGAACGCTTCGTTGCCGTCCAGTATCCGGCCGTCGAGGTTCCAGGTGAAGATGCCAATGATGTTCGAGTTGAACAGACGCCGCACCCTCGCTTCGCGCTCCTGGAGCTCCTCGTAGAGGCGCGCGTTCTCCAGCGAGATGGCGGCCTCCGACGCCAGCAGCGTCAAGACGGCCAGGCGCGATGGCGTGAAGACATTGGCAACAAGATGGTTCTCCAGGTACAGCACGCCGGTCAGGCGTGCCTGCTTGAGCAATGGTAGACAAAGGACCGACCGGCTGGCGTTATCGGCGAAGTACGGCTCCGCGTCGGGCGTGCCCTGGGCGCCCGCATCGTTCAACAGCAACGATTCCCTGGTCCGCACGACGTACTGGAACACCGACATCGGAAGCCGCTGTGGCGACAGCTCGGCCCGCTGCAGCGAAACCTCGACCGCGTCACTATGGGTGATCGCCTCGGCCTCGATGCGGAAGCCCGCGCCCGCCGGCAGGATCAGCACGCCACGTTCCGCGCCGGCGTGCTCGATGGCGACGCGCATGACCATGTCGATGAGTCGATCGAGTTCGATTTCCGACGAAACGGCCTGCGAGATCCGCATGACCGTTGCCAGGTCCAGCTGGTCTACGGGGGCGAGCAGCGTGTTCGCCGCATCAGGGCCGCTGCCAGCAGCCTCCAGCCAAGGATGCAAGCGCGCCAGCTGGCGCACCTTGCCGTCCGCACCCCAACGACGGTAGCAGTCCTGCGCATCGCGCAGCCAGCCGCGCGCGGCGCGCTCCTGCCCCCGCGCGAGGAATGCACGACCCGCGCATTCGCAGGCGACCGCTTCGTTGTGTACGTAGCCGTTCACGCTCGCCGAGCGGACGGCCAGTTCGTACAGTTCTTCTGCCTGCGGCCATCTTCCCTCGATCCGTGCGATCTCCGCCGCGATCAACGCGGCACGGTTCTCGAAGTTCTGCGCCGAGCAGTCGTCGCGCCAGATTTCCAGTTGCCGGTGATAGCGCACGACGATGTCCAGGTGCCGCTGCCGCTGTTCGACAGGAGCGCGATGCCACTGCGCGGCATGCGCGAGCGCCCCGTAGAAGAAGAAATCCGCCGTTTCCAGCTGCGAGGGCGACGTCCACAGCAGGCGATCGGCGTTCTCGCAAGCAAGGACCGCTTCATCGATATCGCCGCTGAACCAGCGACCCTGGAGTTTCCGCGTCCAGTAGAAGAACGTCGCCAGGGCCAGCACGGGACTGCCAGTGAGATGCGCTTCGGCTTGCGCCTCGTCGTAGTCCGCATCGTCGAAGCTTCCGAATGTCGGCGTGATCCCGCGGAGCATGCGGATAAGGCCCACCTGCGCGGCGCAGAGGTCGACCACCATGCCGAAGCCGATCTTCTGCGCGAAGGCCAGTCCGTTCTCGGCATCGGTCTGGATGCCTGAGAGCTCGTCGCCGGCGGACAGGCAGTTGGTGATCAGCGCGTCCCAGCTGTAGGCGGCGAATGTCAGGTCGCCCATGTTGAACGCCGTGTCGAACGCCCGACGGATAAGGTCGCGCCCGCTGGCAAACGGCTTGAACCACGGCACGACCATGTTGCCGAACACGATGTACGTGCGCGCCTGGTAACGCTTCAGGCCGCGCTTCTCCACCAGGTCGTACCCGAGGCGGCCGAAACGGTATCCATCGCGGTAGTTGCCGAACCTCGGCCCGGCGAACGTCGCGAAGAACACGAATCCGAAGCACGAGCCATCGCACGGACCGTGCTCCAGGCTGAGGTTGACCATCCTGCACAGCACGAGCGACGACAGGTTCTCGTCGAAGAAGAACGCCGGCGTCACGATTTCTGTGAACACGTCCAGCATGTCCAGCACGTCCGGGTCCGTCGCCAGCGGAAGGTCCGCCAGCTCCTCGATCGACCGGTCGCCGAGCAGCGCCCAGATGCGGTCGTACTCGCGCATCACATCTTCGCGCGAGGGTCGTGCCGGCCAATCGGTACCGTTGCGGCGCAAGTAGTCGAGGAACACTTCCACGCACAGGTCGCCGCGCGAGCGCGTCGTGAACAGCGTCAGCCGCAGCCGCGTCACCACCGCGAAGTCGTGGCGCGTCCGTGCGTGGCCTGCAAGCGTCTCCAGGCGGCCCTCGGCCGCAGCGAGCTCGGCCGTCATCAGCTCGCATTCGGCCATCAGCGATTCGAGCGAGAAGACCAATGAGTACTCCCGCTGCCAATCTTCCTCCTCGAGCAACGCGCGCCCGGCGCGCAGATGGTTCAGCGCGGACGCGTACGCGGTCGACGCTCGCGCACGCCGCGCCGCGATGAGGTTGAAGCGGGCCAGCTGGACGCGTTCGCCATGCGAATCGAGCAGGTGCGTCGCGCGATTGAGCTGGTTCACGATCTCGAAAATCGCGTCGTCCAGACGCTCCGGCGGCGTGTGCTTCGTCAGGAGCCGACCGATGCGCAAGTGCGCCGCGGCACGCTCGTGCGGCGGCACCTGGGAGTACGCGGCTTCCTGCACCCGGTCATGTGCGAAGCGGTACGTCCCGTCGTGGCGGAAGACGAGTTCCTGACGAAGCGCCTCCCAGAGGTCCGCTTCGACCTCTTGTGCGGCGGCCTCGTTGATCACGCAGAGCGTTTCGAGACGGGTCGCGTTGCCGAGGCAGGCGAAACCCTGCAATGCCCTGCGCGTTCGCGGTGGAAGTCGCGACAGCTTGCGCACCATCAGATCGACGATGTTGTCCGAGTAGCCCTTGGCGAGCGTCAGCTCGCGGTTCCACGACCAGTGGCTCGTCGCGTGGTCGAACGCGAGCAGGCCCTCTTCTGCCAGGGCTTGGAGGAACTGGATCGCGAAGAACGGGTTGCCCGCGGTCTTCGCATGCACGAGCCCGGCCAGCGGCCCGGCGTGTGCCGGGTCCTCGTGTAGCGACTCCGCGACCAGCTGTTGCAGATGGCGCTGCCCCAGGGGCGGCAGAGTCACAGTAGTGACCTTCGCGCCCTCCTGCACCAGGGCTTCGAGCTTGCGCGCCAGCGGATGCAACGCCGTCACTTCGTTGTCGCGGTAGGCGCCGATGAGCAGCACATGGCGAAGGTCGCCCGCGGTGAGCAGGTCGCCGAGCAGGTCGAGCGTCGCCGAGTCGAGCCATTGCAGGTCATCGAGGAACAGGGCCAGCGGATGTTCGGGTCGTGCGAACACCGAGATGAAGCGCCGCACTATCGTCTGGAACCTGCGCTGTGCCTCCTGCGCCGGCAGCTCGACGACGGGCGGCTGCGCCCCGATGATCGGCGCGAGCTCGGGCACCAGCTCGAGCACCAGCGCACCGTTGTCGCCCAGCGCCTCGGCGAATGCGTCGCGCCAGCGCACCAGCTCCTCCTCCGGCTTGCCGAGTAGCGGCCTGACCAGCTGCTGGAACGCCTGCGCGAACGTCGCGTACGGAATGTCGGCCTTGTACTGGTCGAACTTGCCCGAGGCGAACAGACCGCGCGGCGGTACCAGCACCTTGTGCAGTTCGTTCACCACCGAAGACTTTCCGATACCGGAGTAGCCTGCGACCAGCACCAGCGCCGGCGTGCCATCGCACACGACATCGTTGAATGCGTGGACCAGCCGGTCGATCTCGTGTTCGCGACCGTAGAGTTTCTCCGGAATCAGCAGGTAGTCAGGATGGTCGTGTTGGCCTAGCGGGATCGCGTCCGCTTCTTCGCCGCGCTCGAGCAGGTCGAGGCAGTGCCGCAGGTCGTGCGCTACGCCCTTGGCCGTGCGGTACCGGCTCTCCGGCGTCTTGGCCAGCAGGCGCATCACGATATCGGAGATCGAGGACGGCACTTCCGCCACGCGATCGCACGGCGGCACAGGTGCGCGTGCGATGTGGCTGTGCACCCATTCCATCGGATCGGACGCCGTGAACGGCAACACGCCCGTCACCATCCGGTAGAGCACCACTCCCAGCGAGTAGAGGTCGCTGCGCGAGTCGACGGACCGGTTCATGCGGCCGGTCTGTTCGGGCGCCATGTAGGCGAGCGTTCCGGCGATGAGCTCCGGAGGAGCCGGCGACTGGCGCTCGCGCGGCAGAAGGGAGGCAATGCCGAATCCGATCAGCCGCACGCGCCCTTCCCTTTCGGACACCAGGATGTTCGAGGGTTTGATGTCGCGATGGACCAGGCCGGTCGCGTGCAGGCGACTGATGGCGTCAGCCAGCCAGACCGCAATCGCGAGGAAGCGCGGCAGCGGCATCGGCCGGCCATCCAGCAGGCGTTCCAGGGGCACGCCTTCCTGGTGCTCCAGCAGGAGCACCATGCGCCCGCCTTCCCGCACCAGGTCGAGCGGACGTAGCGCCCACTCGCCATCGAGCTTCGCCTTCAACGCATGTTCGTTGTTGAGCCGCTCGATGACCGAGGCGGACGGCCGCTCATTGAGCGGAATCACCGCGATGCAATGCCGCACGCTGCCGTCCTCGGCCTCGTGGCGGCGACGATGGAAACCCCGCTCCCCGTCGTCCCACAGCAGGTCGCCATCGGCGTCCTCGTGGTCAGCGTCGAGCAGGGTCGTCTGGGTCATCAAGGACCTCCGGCCACCGAATCGCCGCATCCACGGGAGTGGGCGACGTGCCACTGGACCTTACCCGTCGCCTCGTATCGATGGCAATCCACGCATCGCACCCGATCGTTCGCGTTCGATGCGTTCCCGACAGCTCGCAATAGTCATGCCACCGCGGAGTGACCGCGCGCGGTGGCGATCACACGACGTGGATGGTCACGTCGATACTGCCCTTGAGCGCCTTCGAGTACGGACACGTCTCATGACCCGCGTCAGCCAGCGCCTGCGCCACGTCCCGATCCAGCCCTGGCAGCGTGATGTTCAGGCGCGCTGCGAGCGAATAGCCGTCGTCGCCCTGCCGAAGGTCCACTTCGGCGTCGATCGCAGTGTCGGAGGGCAAGGTGACCCGCATTTTGCGGGCCGCAATGCCCATCGCGCCGATGAAGCACGCGGACCAGCCGGCCGCGAGCAGCTGTTCGGGGTTGGTGCCCGTGCCGTGGGCGCCCGGCGTGGAGAAACCGACCTCGAGGGCGCCATCGGAACTCTTCGCGTGCCCACCGTCGCGGCCGCCGACCGTGTGGGTGCGGCCGGTGTAAAGAAGCTTCCTCTCCTGCTCGTTCACGTCGCTCACCATGGGGGCGTGGGGGGCCTTGATGAAACAGCAGGCGCGCGACGCAGGCGATAGCACCTTGGTATCGGGAGCTGCCGGGACCCCGCCGTGGCCGGCCCGACCCCGGGAACCGACACCTAAGTACCATGTGAATCCGCCATCGGAGTGGTGCATGCTTGCGCCCAGGAGCACATTCCGGAGGATCCGGCATGAAGATCGGTCAGACCCGCGGGGGCCTCGTGCACGACGCGGTTGGCCTTTGATGACCGTCCGGCCGCTTGTCTCGGTCGTGGACGATGACCAATCGGTCCGCGAATCCCTTCCGGATCTGCTGCGGACCGGCGGATACGACACAGACGTGTTCGCGAGCGCCGAGGCGTTCCTCGCGATCGCCGCCTCCAGTCGGATTGACTGCCTTGTGCTCGACGTCTACATGCCCGGCATGTCGGGGCCGGCGCTGCAGGAAGAACTGTCCCGCCGCCGCATCCCCATCCCCATCGTGTTCATGAGCGCGCAGATCGACGCCGACATTCGCCGCGAACTGATCGCGCGCGGTGCCGTCGACTGCCTGTTCAAGCCGTTCGGTGGCGAGGCACTGCTGGAGGCGGTGGAACTGGCTATACAGGGGCGATGAACCGTCTGGCTGTTGCATCGGTTTGCCGGAAGGATTATTCAACCGGTACGAGACGCATGACTCCAAAGAGGTGGCTTTCGTGAACGGTGCCTTCCCCATCGTGTTCATCGTGGACGACGACATCTCGGTCCGGGAGTCACTGGAATCGCTGGTGCGATTCGCCGGCTGGACGCCCAGGACTTTCGCCAGCGCCGAGGAGTTCCTGGCGAATCCCAGGGAACTGGTGCCGTCATGCCTGGTGCTGGACGTGACCCTGCCCGACATCAACGGCCTGGACCTGCAGGCGCTGATCGCCGCGGACCGCGCGGACATGCCGATCATATTCATCTCTGGCTATGGCGACATTCCCATGACCGTGCGCGCGATGCGAGCCGGTGCCATCGAGTTTCTGACCAAGCCTATCGACGACGACAAACTGCTCGACGGCATCCGCGGAGCCATCGAACGCAGCGCCGCGTCGCTGGACGATCTGAGACGAATCCAGTCGCTGCAGCAAGCTCACGCGTCGCTCACCCGCCGTGAGCGCGAGGTGATGGCGCTGGTGGTGTCGGGCCTGCTCAACAAGCAGATCGGCGGCCACCTTGGCATCAGCGAGATCACTGTGAAGGCGCATCGCGGGCGGGTCATGCAGAAGATGCGTGCGAGGTCGGTGCCTGACCTGGTGAAGATGGCGGCGGTACTGGACCCGGGCGCTCAGCCTGCGGGCCGCTGATCACGACCAGGCTGCCTGGTGGAACGTCCGGCGTGGCGCGCCACCGGTATGCACCGGTCTGTCTTCGGCCCTCGCCGCGCGCGGACGTGTGAATCTTCAATCGATGCGCAGCGCCTGCTCCATTGAGTAGCACTGGTCCCATATGTAGACGTCGTAGCCGGCGAGGCGGGATTGCCACTTCGGTGTCAGCGTATCGACGCACTGCACCACGACGCGATCGATGTAGTCGTCGAAGACTGCCCAGGGATTGCCAAGGTCCTGCGGGTTGACGCCCTCTCCCGGCTTCGTCGTGGACAGCGCCTTGCCGGCGGCGGCCTTCAGGTCGCGGTAGAACTCAGCCTGCGCGGCTACGTCGGCATGCGTACCCGTACGCGTGACGTGTCCGCCGACGAACGTGTCCCATTCCATTGAGCCGATCGTGTCGACCTGCGCAATCGATCCGAACACGTCCTGCGCGACGGCGAACCTGCGCCACGGCATCCATCCCGGGAACACCACGTCCACCACCATCAGCACTTTCTGCTTCGGGGCGCTGATGAAAATGTTGCCTGGCTCATGCCCGTTGCCGTGGTATGACAGCTCGAGCTTCTTCCCACCCACGTCCAGCGTGTAGGCATCTTTGAACGTCACTGTTGGCAACGGTCGATTCGGATCGTTGTCACGCTTGAGCAGCCGCAGGGTTTCCTCCTGCGCGATTATGACCGGCTTGCCACCCAGGGCGTTCATTCCCCCGATGTGGTCCGTGTGTGAATGGCTGTACACGACGTGGGTGATCGGGTTCTTCGTGACCTCCGCGATCGCGGCGGGCAACTTTGCTGCGTAGGTCGGCGGCGCATCGACGACGACCACGCCCTTGTCGTAGACCAGGAACATCGACTGGTAGGCGCCTTCGGTGACCATGTACAGGCCATCGCCGAGGTCCTGCAATCGATAGCCCTTCGCTGCGTCGATCGCGGGACCGCGCGCGGATTCGGGGACGTCCAGATGCTTGTCGATACGGACGCCGATCGGCGCGATCTTCGGCATGTTGGCGTACGGAACCACGGCGGGCGTGCCCGGCGCGGAAGTCTCCGCCGCAGGTGCCTGCGGCGCCGAGGCGGACGTGACGGCGGGCGGAACGGACTCGTGGCGGCCGCAGGCGGCGAGCATCGAGACCAGCATCAGCGGCAACACGCGAACGGTGGGCATGGCAGTGCTCCTCAACGCTTCTGGTACGGATGGAAGATGTAGTCCTTCGAGCTGACCTTCACGTGGCACGCCTGACCGCAATCGGCCGGCGCCGGATCGGCGACGAACGTGTCCGATGGCGCGTCGTAATTGAACAGCGCGTACCCCCAACCACCGGTCTTCGGGAACCGCTTGCTGTCCTTCTCCATCACGAAGGCCTGGGTAAACACGTCCGGAACATCCACGGCGAACGGGGCGTCGGTGCTCTTCTTCGGCTTCCACTGGAGCTTCACGATCTTCGAGCCTTCCGGGAAATGCTGTCCGTTCTTCGGAACACCGGCCTTGTAGGCCTTGATCATCGTGGGATTGGCCACGATCACCTTCAGCACTTCGTCGGTGCGGGCCGAAGACACGACGGCCCAATCCTCGTACCCCTTGAAGTCGGCGAACGCGATGCCGCCTGGCGATTTCAGTGAGTACTTGTCCTGCGCGGAGAATGCCGCGCCGCCCAGGATCGCGAGCATTCCTGTGGCAACTGCTATGGAGATCCTCTTCGTGCGTTTCATGGCTGATCCTCAGTAGATGGCTACTTTCCGGGAGCGTCGAAGGTGATGCTTTGCGATGTGAGCAGTCCGCCTTCCGGATCAACTGCTTCGATCAGGACCTTGTGCCGGCCTCGCGGCAGGTTGACCAGGATGATCGTGTCGCTGGCGCCGTAATCGGCCCATTGCCACGGAAGGTCGTCCACCGTGATGTGCAGGTGCCCGACGCGCGGCGACAGTTCGCGTGCGGGCGCGCCACCAACGGGCAGGATGCGAAGGTTCTCGACGCGGTACGGAATGAACGCGACGCCCTTGGCAAGCGGCCCTGGAAGCGGCGGATCGATGGTGAGCTTCGGTGGCGGTTCGCTTTCGTAAGGCACGACCAGCGATCGCGCTGGTTGCGCGAGCGCATCCATCGCAAACATCAACGCGATCACGGCGACCGCATGCGCTCTGGCAGGGTTCTTCATGGTCCGGCATCCCGTCGTGTACGGAAGGTATGGCCATCTGAACAGTGAGGCGGGCAACCGTCGATTGCACCAAGGTGTCGACCGATACCATCGTGCAATGCGCCGCATTCATGCGCGAACCGATACCTTCGTGCGCTTCCGTCGAGCGCCAGGCTCCGTACGCTGTGTGCATCCGCCGCTTCACGACGGCAGAGTGAGGTTTCCCATGCGCGAGCAGATTCGAATCACGCAGCCTGCACCGGGCTACTTGCGTGCGGAGTTCTCCAACCCCCCGATCAACCTGATCGATCTGGATACCATCGCGCAGCTGTCCGACCTCATCTCGTCGCTGGAGCAGGATCCTTCGGTCAAGGTGGTCGTATTCGCGAGCGCGGATCCCGACTTCTTCCTGGCCCACTATGACGTGCTCATCGACAAGGCGCGCACGGCCGCGATGCCGCAGGGCCCGACCGGCATGCACCCATGGCTCGACGTGCTGGTGCGCCTGAGCCGCGTCCCGGTCGTCACGATCGCCTCTATCCGTGGCCGTGCCCGCGGCGCCGGCAGCGAGTTCGTGCTCGCGTGCGACATGCGGTTCGCCAGCGCGGAGAAGGCCTTCCTTGGACAGTTCGAAGTGGGCGTCGGTGCGGTCCCGGGCGGCAATCCGATGGCCCGGCTCGCCGGCCTCATTGGGCGCGGGCGCACGTTGGAAGTGATCCTCGCAGCCGACGATTTCCGCGGCGACCTGGCCGAGCGCTACGGCTACGTCAATCGTGCGCTACCGGACGGCGAGCTGGACGAGTTCGTCGACGCGCTCGCACGGCGCATCTCGGGATTCGAGAAGGAAGCGCTGGCAGCCGCGAAACGTTTCGTCGATGAGGTCTCGCTTCCAGGCGATGCGTTGTTCCCCCCTGCCCTCGACGAGTTCTTCCGTTCCGTCGCGCGACCGGGAACGAAAGCGCGAATGACCAGGCTCTTGGCTGCGGGTCTTCAGACAAGGTCCGAGGCCGAGTTCGACCTGGGCAGGCACGTCGCCCTGCCTCTGGACGCCCACGAAACGTGATCCGTCCAGCGCGGTTGCAATCCGGTGGGCAGGTTCGCGCCCGTTGGGCGGGCTGCGACCTCAACATTCCGGAATGAGCGCCGTCGCCAACGGTGTCACCGCGGTCCAGCCCGATCTTTCATAGAGCCTGCGGCCGTCATCCGTCGCGACCAGCGGCTGCTGGCTTGCGCTGGACGCTCTCGCTGATGGCCTTGGATGTACGGGTTCGCCGGGGCGGCCCCGGGCACCGTTTCGGTGGTGCGGCCTCATGCTAGTGTCGGCTCGGAAGGGATGGGAGGTACTTCATGAGTCAGGTGAATTCGATCCGGGACGGCTGCCTGTATCCCGTCGCCGCGTGTTGCATGCGCACATTCCTTAACGCGTCACCGGGGCGATTCGTTCCCTGCGCGGGCCGGCAGCGCAATGCCGGCAGTGCGTCGTGAGCGATACCGTCGGCTGCGATGAACGGGAGCTGGAGATCGCTGGGCTACGCGCCTGTATCGGTGACCTGCTGGGTCTGCTTGCACGCTCCGCTCCATGGTCGGGACGCCAGGCACCGGAGATCGGCGGCTCGCTGGCCGAAACCCTCCTGTCCCTACTCCAGCTCGACTTCGCATTAGTCGAGTTGGACGACGAACTCCATGGTGCCGGCGACAAGACCAAAGGATTCTCCGATCCGACAGCGGTGAACGAAGAACTCCGCCGATCGCTCGGGGATGATCCGCGCCGAAGGCCAGCGGCCACCCGTGCCAGCCTCTTCGGCAAGCCGGTTTCGATAGCCACGTTTCCCATCGACCTTCCGAATGGATCCGGAATGCTCATAGCGGCCTCCTCGCGGGATGGTTTTCCTACCGAGACAGAGCTTCTCGTTCTCACGGTTGCCTGCAATCAGGCGCTGGTCGCATTGCGGGATTCAAGGCTTCGAAGCGAGGAGCGCCTTCAGGCCATGCAGCTCGGCGCCGTCTCGCTGATCGAAGGGCTGCCTGGACTCGTAGCGATCCTCGGGCCCGACGGGCGCGTCGAACAGGTGAACGCGAAGATCCTGGAATACTGCGGAAAGACGATCGAGGAACTGCGCGACTGGGGCACCAACGGCACGGTCCACCCCGAGGACATGCCCCATGTCGCCGAGGCCTTCGGCGGGTCCATCGCGTCGGGCAAGCCCTACGTGATCGAGCAGCGCTTGCGGCGCTTCGACGGGGAGTACCGCTGGTTCGACAATCGCGGACAACCGCTGCTCGACGGGAGCGGCGCGATCCTCGCCTGGTACGTGCTGTTGATCGATATCGACGACCGCAAGCACGCCGAGCAGGCCGTTCGCGCGAACGAGCGGAACCTGCATCATCAGGTCGAGACGTTCCCGCAGATGCTGTGGAGCGCCACGGCGGAGGGCAATATCGACTATTGCAACGAACGCCTGCTGGCCTACAGCGGCCTCACCGCCGAGACGGTGATGAACGAAAAGTGGGTGAACCTGCTCCATCCGGACGATCGCGCACCCACCGCCGAGATCTGGCGCGGCTGCATTGCGACCGGCGCACCCTATTCGGTAGAAGTGCGCCACTTCCATGTCGCCGACCAGACGTATCGCTGGATCCTGACGCTGGCGCTTCCCTTGCGCGACGGCGAGGGGCAGATCGTCAAGTGGTACGGCTCGTGCGTCGACATCCACGATCGCAAGCTTGCCGAGGAAGCACTGCGGGCGAGCGAACGTCGCCTCGCCCAGACGATCGACACCATTCCCGCGAATGTGTTCTCGGCGGGAACGGACGGGTCCGTCAATTACCTGAACGCACGACTGCGCGAGTGGTTCGGGCGCGCAGACGAGAAGATCATGGCATCGGAATGGGTGCACCTGACCCATCCCGACGATCGTGACGGAACGGTCATGGCCTGGATGGACACTATCGCAGCGGGAACGCCGTATCGTCGAAAGGTCCGCTTCCTTCACAACAGCGGGGAATACCGTTGGTGCGATAACCAGGCGCGACCGCTTCGCGACGCCGAGGGAGCGATCATCGCCTGGCACGGCGTCGTCAACGACATCCACGACCGCACGCTTGCCGAAGATGCGCTCCTGGCCAGCGAACGCAATCTACGGTTGACCATCGACACGATCCCCACGCTCGCCTGGTCGGCGCGCGCGGATGGCGGCGCGGACTTCTTCAACCGCCATTACCTGGAGTACGTTGGCCTCCACGAGGAGGAGTTGTGCGACTGGCAATGGATGCGCGTGATCCACCCCGACGATCTCGCTGCGATCTCGGCCACCTGGGAGCAACTCGGCGCCAGCGGGACGGGCGGCGAGCTGGAAGCGCGCATGCGGCGGCACGACGGCGCGTATCGCTGGTTCAGTTTCCGCGCCCATCCTTTGCGCAATGACCAGGGCGATGTCATCAAATGGTACGGCGCGAACGTCGACATTGACGAGGAGAAGCGCGCCACCATGATGCTGGCGGACGAGCGCCAGCTGCTTGAGCTGATCGCTTCCGGCAGGCTCCTCCACGACATACTCGGGACACTGTGTAGCGTGACCGAAAGTGCCTTGCCCGGGTGCGTATGCGAGGCGCACCTGCTGGAAGGAACTGGCACGGTTTTCGAGTTCAGCGTGTTTCCTTCGCGCCCGGCCTCGCTTGATGACCTGATTACCGGGCGACAAGTCGATGCTGCCTTGGCACCCTGCGCGCTGGCCGTGGCGGGCAGCATCCAGGTGATCGTGGACGACCTGGAAACCGATCAACGCTGGCTGGACTCACCGCATTGCGCGCAGCTGCTTGAGCACGGCTTGCGAGCCGTATGGAGCACGCCGATCCGCTCAAGAGCAGGCGGCATCCTGGGAACGCTGTGCATCTACCATCGCCATCCCGCTGCCATGCAAACGCACGAGCAGGAAGTCATCGAGCGCGCTGTCCACATCGCGAGCATCGCGATCGAGCGATCCCGAGCCGAGGACGAGCTCAGGCGACGCGAGTATCTTCTGCGCACCTCTGAACGGATCAGCGAAACGGGTTCCTTCTCGTGGGACCTGGGCAACAACAAGCTCGTCTGGTCTGAGCAGATGTTCCGGATCTGGGAAGTAGAACCGACCACGGATCTCGGCCCGCCGGCGCTCCTGCCGATCGTCCACCCTGACGATCGCCCCATCGTCGAGGAAAAGATCGCGCGCATCTTCAGGGGTGAGGAAAACGCCGAAAACATCGAGCGAATCATCATGCCGGACGGCCGGATCAAGTATCTGAGCCAATCCACGGTCTTGTTCAACTATGACGACGGACGCCGGGAGTGCATCGGGGTTTCGCAGGACATCACGCGCCGCCGCCGGGCGGAGGACGCGGTCGAGAAACTTCGATCCGAGCTGGCCCATGCGACTCGTGTAATGACCCTTGGCGAACTGGCTGCCTCCATCGCGCACGAGGTCAACCAGCCGCTTTCCGGGATCCTTGCCAATGCCAGTACCTGCCTGCGCATGCTTGCGGCCGATGAGCCGGATATCGAAGGCGCTGTCCGGACAGCCCAGCGCAGTATCCGGGACGCGAACCGGGCTTCCGAGGTGATCAGCCGTCTTCGCGGGCTTTACCGGAAGCACGACTTCGCTCCCGAACTGTTCAACTTCAACGAAGCTGCACAAGAGGTGCTTTCCATCTGCGCGCACGACCTGCAACGGCGCGGCATTGTGCTGAGGTCCAGTTTCGACGAGCGCCTGCCACCGCTCATGGGCGACCGCATCCAGTTGCAGCAGGTAATCCTCAATCTCGTGCTCAACGCCGCGGACGCACTTGCGCACACCGAAAAGGGCGCGCGCATGATCTTCGCTGAGTCCTCCGCGATGTCAGCCGGCATCCTGAAGTTCGCAGTCCGGGACACCGGGTCTGGCATCGCTGCCGAAAACCTCGGGAGGATATTCGAAGCCTTCTTCACCACCAAGCCGCATGGCATGGGCATGGGCCTGTCGGTGAGCAAGACAATCCTGGACAGGCACGAGGGCAAGCTCTGGGCGACCTCCAACGAGGGAGGGGGATCTACTTTCGCCTTCTCGATCCCTTACGCGACTGCCCGCAATGCAGCCGCCACAGACTCCATGGCTTCACCGCTTGAGGACGGGTGAGCAAGGAAGGCCGAACAGGGCCGGTCGCCACGCCGTTGCGATGCCCTGGCGAATGGCTCCTTTGGGTAGAAATCGGACACTAGCGTCGCTCCTGAGTCCAGATGTGCCTGTACCAGTAGTGCAGCATCGATACGGACTGGAGGATGATGAGCTCCCGGATCCACTGCGCGCGCGCTTGTCTTTCGAGCCGCGGGTTATGCAGCACCTGAATGACGTAGAAGACAAGTGCGCCCAACTGCAGGGCAACGACGGGCCATATTGCCGTGCTCTCGTTCAGCTCAGGTGTAGGTCCTTCCAGCCAGATCCTGAGCAAGAGCCAGGCAACGATTGCAGGCGGCAACACAGCAATTGGAAGCGCGAGGTACTGCAATCGCAGCTTACCCTTCCCTCGAGGGGATTCCTGGCGATTGGTCACGCGAGCCACCTCGGCATCCACCGCCGCCGTTTCAGCGCCATGAGCCCGCCGGTTCGGTCAGGCGAAGCGGCGGCGCGGCGACATTCGGGGACTGACCCACTTCAACCAGCGCCGCCGAGGATCGATGCGTATCAGTGGAACTGCTGATTGACAGGCGGCTTGGCGCCTTTCCACAGAGTGACGTCAGCCAGAACGTGATCGAGTACCGTCCTTCAGCATCCGTCCGCCCCAGTGCGGGCCCTGCCGGAAGTTTGCCTTCGGCCCAGGAAACGCCGACCAGCACGTACGGCGCCGGCTTGCCCCCGGCATCCACGACGCTACCTTCGACAGCATAGAGTCCAGGACCACACTTCTTCGCTTGCACGTCATGCGTAGCCATCGACGCACCAAGAAGGATGACCATACCCTTCGATACCCGCGAGGCGATCATGCGAAGCCCTTGAATGTCTGCTTTGGGTCGGAAGCGGACGTTATCACCGGTCCAGACGCTCAGGTAGCCCCGACGGCCGCTATCGGCCATAAGCGGACGCTTGCCTAGGATGATCCCCATACATCCCCTTTCCCGCAGTCGCCAGAACGCCCAAAGCGCTCCGGGCGGAAGGATCGCGCATATGCCATAGATGATCGAATTCCTTCCTTGCGCGCGGGCAGCCCTGGCCACAAGAAACCGCCACCCAAAGCGGACACCACGGGCGACGACTCAGCGCCAGTTCGTCGGCGATCCGGGTGATTCATCGGCGGCTTCCGTGGCTTGGTCGCAAACGGGTTGCCACGCCCCCGCGCGGACGGCAACTTGCAGCGGCGATCACGTCGACCTGGAGCCACGCATGACCCCCGTTGCCCTGTATTCGCCCGATCCGGCCCGCGGCTGGCTGCCCTGGGCCTGGCTGACGCCGATCCTGATGATCCTGTTCAACGCGGTGCCGGTGATCGCGCTGGACGGGTGGATGCAGTCGCAGCATTGGTCGACGCCGCGCGGCGATCCGATCGGCCTCGCTGGCTTGTATGCGCTGCTGTGGGTCGGCTTCGCGCCGACGCTGGCGGCCGTGCTCGCCTGGGTACGCTTCGTCGAAGGGCGCTCGCTGGCGAGTATCGGGCTGACCGGTCCGGCGCCGCTGAAAACCTTCCTGCGCGGACTGGCCGTTGGATTCGGCACGATCGCGCTGGTCGTTGTCGCGATCTGGATGGCCGGCGGCATGCAGGCGGCGGGCCTGGGGCAGGCCTGGCGGTCGCCCGTCAGTCTGCTGCACATCGGTCTTCTGCTATTGAGTTTCATGTTCCAGGCGAGCGTGGAGGAAGTCATCTTCCGCGGCTGGATGCTGTCGGTGGTGGCGCGCAAGACCAACGTCGCGGTGGCAGTGCTGCTGGTGTCGCTCGTTTTCTGCTTCCTGCATTTCAGTCCGCACCAGCCGCCCCGGGTCATCCTCGGCACGTTCCTGTTCTCGCTGTTCGCCTGCGCCTGGGCGCTGCGGACCGGCAATATCTGGGGCGTGATGGGCTGGCACGCGGGGTGGAACTGGTTGCTCGCGACCGGCTTCGAACTGCCCGTCACCGGCATCGATGCGCACTTGCCGGCGCTGCTGGTGGCGTTGCGCCCGCAAGGCCTCGACACCCTGACCGGTGGCGCGGAAGGGCCGGAAGGCAGTTACCTGTGCAGCGTCTTCTTCGTCGCCGCGATCGCGTGGATCCAGTGGCGAAAGACGCGCGGAGCTCAGAACTTCTCGCCGACCGGCAGGTAACGCCACTGCCCGGGCGGCATCGCCCCGTCCGGGCCCTTGCCGATCGGATGCTGGTTCGCGCCGTACCGGCGACGACCAAGCAATGGAGCGTCTGCTGGCGCTCGGAGCGCCGATCGACGCTCCGCTAACCAGACCCAGCGGGTGTGGTCGAATGGCCTGGCAATGACCGCTATGGGTCGAAAGCGGACATTAGCACCGGTCCTGGCGTCCACCCTGCACAATGTCCGTATATGGACTCCTCCTCTTGCTGCAAGCATCCTGCATCCGGCGCCCTAGTCGACTGCGCACGTATATC
>NZ_JBDGKK010000015.1:0-45453 GCF_057656415.1 Lysobacter sp. Soil_C_59
CCCGCCCCTGCGGACGACGCCGCTCCGAAGGCGGAAGCCTGGGGAGGCCACAGCAACGTCAAGATGGATCCCGGCGTGCGCCGGGATGACGGTGACAGGACTGGACGCGTGACAGTCTGGATCCCGGCGTTCGCCGGGATGACGTGATGGAGTGGATGCGTTGAGGCCGGCGTTCGCCGGGATGACGATGTCAGGGCGCGTGGGCCTCGCCAGGTCCGAGCCGATGCCTCGATTACGCCTGCGGTGCTGCGCGCTCCGGCCACACCGTGCGCGCCAGCAGCTCGTCGTTCCAGTCGATCGCCAGGCGGCCTTCGCGGGAGGCCTCTTCGGTCACGAACAGGCTGACGAAGTTGAGCACGTTGCGCGCATACATCTCGCTGGCGTGCACCGCGCCGCTGCTGGCGAGGTTGAGCGGGCCGGCGACGGTCACGCCATTGCTCTCGATGGTTTCGCCCGGGCGGGTCAGTTCGCAGTTGCCGCCAGTCTCCGCAGCCAGGTCGACGATCACGCTGCCAGGCTTCATTCCGGCCACCATCGCCGCGGTGATGATCTTCGGTGCGGGACGGCCCGGTACCGCGGCCGTGCAGACGATCACGTCGATGCCCTTGAGGTGCTCGCCGAGGCGACGCTGCTGTTCGGCGCGCTCTTCGTCGGTGAGGGCGCGTGCGTAACCGCCTTCGCCGGCGGCACTCACGCCCAGGTCGAGGAACTTGCCGCCCAGCGACTCGATCTGTTCACGCGTCTCCGGGCGCACGTCGAAACCTTCGACCTGCGCGCCAAGGCGCTTGGCCGTTGCCACCGCCTGCAGGCCGGCCACACCGGCGCCGACGATCAGCACCTTCGACGGACGGATCGTGCCCGCGGCGGTGGTCAGCATCGGGAAGAAGCGCGGCGCCAGCTGCGCGGAGATCAGCACGGCCTTGTAACCGGCCATGCCGGCCTGCGAACTGAGCACGTCCATGGCCTGCGCACGCGTGGTGCGCGGCAGTCGCTCTAGCGGGAAGGCGAGCAGCCCACGTGCAGTGATCGCTTCGCCGCGAGCGGCATCGCCCTGCGGTGCGAGCAGTCCGACCAGGACGGTGCCCTGGCTCAATGCGCTGAGTGATTGCGCAGCCGGCGGCTGCACGCACAGCACGACATCGGCATCGTTCCAGGCCGAAGCCGCATCGTCGGCGAGTTCGGCGCCCGCATCGGCGTAGGCCTGGTCGTCGAAACTGGCCGCGCGACCGGCACCGCGCTGCACGCGCACGCGCGCGCCGCGGGCGACGAGTTTCTTGCAGGTTTCCGGGGTCACTGCGACACGGCGTTCGCCGGTTGCGGTTTCGCTTGCAACGCCAATGGTGATGCCCGCCATGCTCCGCTCCAGAACCTGATCGCTGCATCCTAGAGCACGAGCGCGCCCGTTGGCGACTGTGGGAGGGGCCTCGGCCCGACGGAGCGTGTAGGGGCCCGGTTTGCTCAGCGCTGCGGCGGTCCGTCCTTCTCGGGCGGGGCAGGGTTGGCCTGCACCCAGGCGCGACGCTGCTCGGGCGTCATCGCCCGGAATTGCGCCTTGAGCGCGGCGCGCTGCGTCTCGTCCATGCCGCGCATCTTGGCGTACAGGGCCCGCATCTGCTCGCGCTGCTCCGGGCTCATGTGCTCCCAGCGCTTCATGCCGTGGCGGGCCTGCTTGCGCTGCTCGGGTGTCATCTGCTGCCAGCGTTCGGCGCGATCGAGCATGCGCTGGCGCTCCTCGGGCTGGCCGTTCCAGCGCTCGCGCACGGGGGCGATCAGCTGTTCGCGCTGGGCCGGGGTGAGCTGCTCCCAGGTGGGTAGCGGCTTGGCCGGCACGGCGGCCACGTCCTTCGACGGGTTCTCGGCAAGCACGGGCGCGGCGAACACCGGCGCGGCGGCGACCAGCAGCGCAAGCACCGCGGCCACGCGCGTCAGTCGGGGACGTGTGGGTGGAGAAACGGGAAAAACGCTACGCATGTCGGTGCTCCGCATGTCACTGGTCCAATGCAGGCATGGCATCGTCGTTCGAAGCCAGCCAGAGGTAGAGGTCGGGGTTCTCGTCGAGCGTGGCCAGGGCCGTGTCGGCGTCATACGTCGCGCTGGTCGCCGCCGCCACGGCGGGCGCAGGCGAGTTGATGGCAGGTGCCTGCGGTGACGGCCGCAGCAGCATGCCGATCGCCAGCGCGGACACCGCGGCGAAGCCCGTTGCCAGCATCCAGCCCGATCCGCGGCGATGCTCGCGCGCCGCCGCCGGGGTGGTCGCCGCCTGACGGGCGACACGCAAGCGCGCGCGCGTCGCCGGCGAGACCTGGTCAACGGCCTGGATGTGCAGCCGGCGCATGGCCTGGTCGAAAGAGTGTTCGTCTTGCTCGTGGTGGCTCATCGCCAGTCCTCCAGTTGCCGCTGCAGCGCTTCGCGTGCGCGCGACAGGTGTGTCTTGACCGCGCCTTCGCTGCAACCCATCGCCCGCGCGGTCGTGGCGACGTCGAGTTCTTCCAGGATGCGCAGGCTGAAGGCCTCGCGCTGCCGGCGCGGCAGCTTTGCCATCGCCTCGGACAACTTTGCGTAGGCTTCGCGGCCGTCGAACATGCGCGACGGATCGGGGCCGTCGTCGGCCCAGTCCAGCGTGCTGTCGTCACGCCCATCCTTGTCGAAAGCCGGCGTTGGCATCAGCCAGCGCAGGCGAAACGTGCGACGGCGCTGCACATCCACTATCCGGCTGCGCAGGATGCTCCAGAACAGCGGCGTCCATTCCTCGGCCGGACGCTCGCGGTAGGAGAGCATCTTCATCATCGCGTCCTGCACGGCATCGAGGGCGTCGTCGCGCTGGCGCAGGCCCATTTCGGCGAAGCGGAACGCGCGGGTGCCGACGCCCGCCAGGAATTCCTCCAGTGACGCCGGCAAGCGCGCGACCGCCTCCTCGCTGGAGGCGGCGCGCACATGTGCCTGCGCCGGGGTGTCGGCCAGCACGTCGTCGTCGGGTTCGCGGCTCACGCGTCGCAGCATACGGGGCCCGGCTTAATGCCAACGATCCCAGCGTGCGTCGAAGCGGTTGCCACGGCGGTCCCAGCGCGCATCGGCGAGGTCGCCGCGACGGTCCAGGCGCTGCTCGATGCGATCGCCCTTGCGGTCGAGGCGGGCGGCGCGACGGTCATGGCCCAGCGCGTCCTGCCAGGCGGCCCGGCGGTCCAGGCGCTGGTCGATGCGGTTGCCGCGGGCGTCCAGGCGGGCATCGATGCGGTCGCCCTTGCGGTCCAGGCGCCGTTCGACCCGGTCACCCCGGTCGCCGGCGAATGCCGCGGCGGTGGCGAGCAGCAGGGTGATAGCGAGTCCAGCCGACAGCGTGCGTTTCAGTGCTGCATGCCTCATTGCGGTCTCTCCCGGTCTGGCGGACCCGTCTTGGCCCGTCCTTCGGGGGAGACAACGCCCGGCGGCCGCTCCGGTTGACAGCCGTCGGCAAACGACGCTGGCGCCGCGTTCATCCACGGTTATGATGCGGGAGACATCGAGATGGGGTAGGGATGATGGGCGACGGTTTGGTAGCGCTGTACATCTTCATGCTGGCGGCGATCGCCGGCCACGTGATCATCTCGCGGGTGCCGGTGATCCTGCACACGCCGCTGATGTCCGGGTCCAACTTCATCCACGGCATCGTCCTGATCGGCGCCATGGTCGTGCTCGGCCATGCCGACACGACGCTGGAGAAGGCGATCGGCTTCGTCGCCGTGCTGCTGGGCGCCGGCAATGCCGCCGGCGGCTACGTCGTCACCGAGCGCATGCTGGAAATGTTCAAGGCCAGTCGCAAGCCCGGCTCCGCCAAGAGCGGAGGCAAGGCATGAGCGGCGCGATGCAGAACACCTTCGCCTGGATCGCCGCCGCCAGTTATTTCGTCGCTGCCACGCTGTTCCTGCTGGGCCTGCAGCGCATGGCCTCGCCGGTCACCGCTCGCAGTGGCATCCGCTGGGCCGGCCTGGGCATGGTCATCGCCACGGTGGCGACGTTCCTGCTGCCGGGCCTGCACAACCTGGCGCTGATCGTGCTGGCGCTCGGCATCGGCACGGGCTTGGCGTGGGTGTCGGGCAAGAAGGTCGCCATCACCGACATGCCGCAGATGGTCGCGCTCTACAACGGCATGGGCGGTGGTTCGGCAGCGGCGATCGGTGCGGTCGAGTTGCTGCGTTTCTCCGGCGAGGGCAAGGCGCCGTCGATGACGTCGCTGGTGCTGGCGGTCGTCGGTGCGGCGATCGGTGCGGTGTCGTTGTCGGGTTCGGTGATCGCCTGGGCCAAGCTGGATGGGCGCCTGGACAAGCGTGTGGTGTTCCCCGGGCAGCAACTGTTCAACCTGGCCGTCTTTGTGGCGATGATCGTCATGGGCGGCATCGCCGTTCATACGCTGAGCACGTCGGCCATCATCGCTTTCTTCGTGCTGGCGCTTTCGCTGGGCGTGCTGATGACGCTGCCGATCGGTGGCGCCGACATGCCGGTGGTGATCTCGCTGTACAACGCGCTGACCGGTCTGGCGGTGGCGTTTGAAGGTTATGTGCTCGGCAACGAGGCGCTGATCATCGCCGGCACCATGGTCGGTGCGGCCGGTACGTTGCTGACGCAGTTGATGGCCAAGGCGATGAACCGACCGATCCACGGGGTGCTGTTCTCCAGCTTCGGTGGCGGCGGGCAGGCGCAGGAAATCAGCGGTACGCAGAAGCCGATCGAGGCCGGCGATGTCGCGGCGATGATGGCCTATGCCGAGCGCGTGGTGATCGTGCCCGGTTACGGCATGGCCGTGGCGCAGGCGCAGCACAAGATCTGGGAACTCAGCCAGAAGCTGATGGAGCGCGGGGTCAAGGTGAAGTTCGCGATCCATCCGGTCGCCGGGCGCATGCCGGGGCACATGAACGTGCTGCTGGCCGAGGCCGGCGTGCCCTACGATCTGATCGCCGACATGGACGACATCAATCCGGAGTTCGCCAACACCGATGTGTCGCTGGTGATTGGTGCCAATGACGTGGTCAACCCGGTGGCCAAGACCGATCCGGCCTCGCCGATCTACGGCATGCCGATCCTCGACGTGACCAACTCGAAGAACACGATCGTCATCAAGCGCGGCAAGGGCACCGGTTTCGCCGGCATCGAGAATGCGCTGTTCTACCAGGACAACACGCGCATGCTTTATGGCGATGGTGCCGAGATGGCCAGCGCGCTGGTGAGCGAGTTGAAGGCGCTGGACGGCGGCGGGCACTGAGCCGGGCATGCCGGCAAAAAAAGACCCCCTCCCGTGCACGGGAGAGGGTGGGGTGAGGGAAGGCCCTTGCTGGACGGATCACTTCTGGAAGCAGATCTCGCCGTTGATGAAGGTGTCGATCATGCCGTGGCCATCTTTCAGGCCACTGACAAAGAAGTAGCCGGTGGCGCCTGCGAACTCGCCGGTACCGGCGACGATCTTCTGGTACGCGGTGACCACGCCCGCGGCCGGGCCCGAGGTGGTGACGCCGGTTTCGCGCATGGTCAGCGAGCCCTTCTCGAGGCGGTACTCGAACGGGCCGCTATAGGAAATGAAACCGGGCGACGTCGCCGGGCCGGCGGCACCGCTGTCGCCGTTGAAGTGGGTGACGCCGCGCAGGCCGTGATTGCCGTCCACTTCGCCAAGGAAGCACGTGGCCAGGCCAGGATTACAGCCTTGCGTTGACGAAACCTCGACGAGGTCGGCGTGGACCTTCTTGCACCTGTTGCCGTGCGCGTAAGCCGGTGCGGTGGCCAGGGTGAGCAGGACGAGCAGGCCGGGAGCGATGGGGTTCATTGCAGTCTCCGTTGCGTTTGGGGCGGGGCCGGGGCGCGTCCGGTCTCCGCCGACGTCAGCATCAATGCGCGCCGGGCGTGAAGCGAAGCGGATCAGCCGGGGCGTTCGAGCATCGTCGCCAACGGCGGCGATCCCCATGCGCCCAGCCAGGCGCGCCGCGCGAACCAGGCACACGGCCAGCCGACCAGGACGATGTGGGCGACGACACTGGATGCGATCCACAGCGGCTGCGGCGCACCGCTGCGTGGCGCGGCCGACAGCGGCACGACGACGAAACTCATCAGCGCGAACAGGGCAAGCCCGTACAAGGCGCCGTAAAGCCATGGGCGCTGCAGCAGCGCGGTGACATCGCGCGCGGCCATGGCGTAGGCAGCGGCCATGGCGATGGCGATCAGGTAATGCAGGAAAAGACCCAGCATCGCGCTCGCACTGCCGCCACCGAAGCTGGCCTTGCCGAGCACGCCTGCGGCCACGCTCTGCAGGATCCGCTGCGGGGGAACGCCGCGCAGTGCCCAGAAACCCGTGGCGAAAAGGATGTCGAGCGTTCCCGCGCACAGGCCGCCCAGTAGCATCCAGGTCAGCGCCCGCTGCACCGAAGGTTCGATGGTGATGCTCAGGCCGCGCATGGTGTCGCCTCCGCGGCAATGTCGTGGCTTGAGGGAATTGACGCGGTCTGAATCCGGCGTGCCTGCGTCGCGGTCATGCCGAAGGTGTGCTTGAACGCGCGGCAGAACGCGCTCTGGCTCTCGAACCCGAGCGCCTGCGTGATCTCGCCCACGGGCATCGCCGTTTCGCGTACCAGTCGCCAGGCGCGCGCGCTGCGCAGCCGCGCCAGGTACTCCGATGGCGTTTCGCCGAAGACCTCGCGGTGGATGCGGATCAGGTGGCCGGACGAGTAGTGGGCGCGATCGGCCAGCCAGGCCAGGTCGATCGCCGCTTCCGATTCGTCGTCGGCATCGACATGGCAGCGCACCAGGTGGCGCACGTGCAGCAGGCGCAGCAGGGTCTGGCGCCGGTGCGACCTGTTGCGACCGCGACAGCGCGGCAGGCGCGCGGCGATGGCCAGTTGCTGATCACCCAGCAGCATGGCCAGTACCTCGTCGGCGGGGGCTTGGCCGTCACGAACGCCGCGAGCAAGGCGCAGCAGTTGCCGGCGCAGCAGTCGCGGTGCCGTGTGCTGCCACGGAAGCTGTTCATGCAGCGCCTGGGCGTTGCCGAAGTGCTGCGCCCAGGCGGCGGCATGGCCGCCCAGGCACAGCCACAGCGAGCCATGCGTACCCTGCGCCGAAAGTGGCCCCCCGCACCACAGCTGCGCCTGCCCGTTGCGGAGCTGCCACTGGCAATCGCTTCCCTGCAGTTGCAGATCACCACGCAATGGCAGCAGCAGTGAGATCCAGTCGCGCGGCAAACGCAGGCCCTCGTCGCTGGCCGCGGTCAGCTGGAGCCATTGTTCGTCGCCGGCGACCGGCAACGGCGAGGAAGCGGAAAGTGCGTGATAGCGCAGGGCCATGACGGTCTCGCTGGTGCGGCGCGCTCGGTCACGCGCCAATGGCACCACGCTATCGGTCTGAAACAGTTGTTTGGAGAGCCACTCCTGCGTGGATCAACGGAGCCAATTCCCGTGAACGGGCGGAGGGGGCGGCGCCGATGCCTTACCTCGCAATCACCGCGCTGAGCAGCACCAGGAAGCCAGTCACGGCCACGCCGGCGTGCACGAACACGACCGCCTTGGGCGCGACCTTGCCGCGCAGGTGGATCGAAGCAAGATAGAAACCACCCAGCGCGGCCAGGCCAAGTATCGCCAACGCCCCGGTAGCCAGCGCCGGCGCGCCGCCTTGCCCGACGCCCATGATCACCAGCACCAGTCCGGTGGCACCGAGCAATGCGTGCATGACCGAGACCACCCAGGGCGCCAGTCGGCCGCGCAGGACATGCGATGCCAGGAACAGTCCGCCCATGGCGGCGATTGCGAACACGATCAGGGCTGCTTTCAACATGGCGCGATCCTCTTCAGTCGGTGGAACGGTGGTCGGGCGCATCAACGCCCTCGAGTCTGGCCATCACCCTGGCGGTCATCTGTTCGCAACGCGATCCCAGGAACGGGAAGGCATCCGACAGCGTGGCCGCCAACGTGTCGTTCAATGCCGTGCGCAACAGGCGCCGGGCGCGATGCAGGCGCGTCTTCACGGTTTCGGCGCGCAGTGCAAGCGTGCTCGCGGTCTCCTCGACCGAGCAGCCTTCGATGTCGCGCAGGATGAATACGATGCGGAAGGATTCGGGCAAGCCGTCCACCGCCTGTTCGAGCAGGCGACGCACCTGTTCGCGCGATGCAGCCGCTGCGGGATCCTCGTTGCCGAACCTGGAAGGAAAGGGCACGACACGGTCTCCGGCGTTGTGCATGGCGTCGAGCTGGTCGAGTTCGACCGTCCTGCGGCGTTGACGGAGCCGGCTGTGGGCGCCATTGAGGACGATCCGGGTCAACCACGTGGTCAGGGAGGACTCGCCGCGAAAGGTCGCGATGTGCTCGAACGCGTGCAGATACGCTTCCTGGACGACGTCCTCGGCTTCGGCATCGCTGCCCACCACGCTGCGGGCCATGCGGAACACGCGCTGGTTGCAGCGCTGCATGACCTGGCGGAAGGCCTCGCGATCACCGCGCTGGACCAGCGTCGCCAGCTCGACGTCGGCCAGCAAACCGTAGTCGATGGATCTGAGCGTGCCGGCCGGCGCCATGGTGGGTGGTTCTCCTGATAGGGGTTCGCTTCGACTGCGCAGACGCGGCAGGGAGAAAAAGGTTCCCGGGTGCCGCCGATGAGATGCCCGGAGTGCCTCCAGGTCAAGTCGTCGCCGCGCGCAGCGCTTGCCGCCGCGCTTGCGGCGTCTGACCGAACCAGCGGCGGCAGGCCCGATTGAACGAGCTCTGTTCCCGGAATCCCAACAGGCCGGCAATCTGCGTCATTGGCATGGCCGGTTCGGCCAGGTAACTCAGGGCGCGGTCGCGGCGCACTGAGTCCAGCAATGCCTCGAAGGTCAGGCCGTCGTCGGCGAGTTGCCGTTGCAGCGTGCGCGAGTGCATGGCCAGTTGCTCGGCCACGCTGATCAGCGAGCATCGCCCGGTCGGCAGCAGGCGATCGATCGATGCGGTGGCATGCTCGCGCACGTTGCGCGGTTGCTGGTCGATTTCGCGGCTGACGAAGTCGACGAGGAACGCCCGCATCATCCGGTTGTGACGATCGATGGGTCGGGCGATCTGCTCCGGGGTCAGGACCAGGGCGTTTATCTCCTGGCCGAACAGCACCCGGGTTCCAAAGTACTTTCGGTAGAGCACTTGGGGCAGCGCGGGTTCATGGCGACACAGCACCGTACGGGCGTGGAAGGCGCGATCATCCAGCAACATCCCCACGACGTGATGCATCAGCCCGAGGGCGCGTTCCACCGCGTGCCGGCTCGGTCCTGTCGGCCTGCCCAGCTCGAAGTGGTAGGTCAGCCGCGGCGCGTCCGGCTCGCTGGTGCGGTCGAGCCCGAACACGGTGCCGGCACTGTAGAAGCCGATGAAGCGCGCGAAATCGTCCAGCGCCGCGCCGACATCGGGGGAGTTGCGCGCGATCAGCGCCACCGGGCCGACGATGTTCCAGTCCTGCTGCTGCGACAGGCGCAGGCCGAAATCCGGGCAGTCCAGTTCCGACGCCGTGTGTTCGAGCAACTGCACCAGCGACAGCATCGGCACCATCGCGTAATGCACGTCGAGCAGTTCGGGCGCGATACTGAAACGGCGCAGCAGCGCCTCCGGGTCGCCGCCGAGCTCGTGAACGAGCTCGCGGAACCGGGTCAGGGCAGTAATGCGGATCAGCGGTCCGGCCACGACGGGAACCGATTGCAGCTGCAACAGCGTGGCAAATACGCATCCGCCGATGATTGTCGCGTGATGGCAAGCCGATGGCGCGTCAGGACAAGCCGCCGCTGCCCGGTACTGCGCTAATCAGCGCTGGCGAGCCCGTGGCTCGAAGACGTGGTTGATCCGCGCGCCGGTCCTCCTTGTCGCTGACGAAGAGGCAGGCCGCGGCAGTTCGATGGCACCAGGGGTCCGGAAATCTGAAGCAACACGCAGCCACGGCAAAGCCCCGGGGCGATCCCATCGTGGGGCATCGGCCGGCAGCGAGCTGCCTGCCGGCGATGGGGCCAGGCGTTTCACCTTCGATCAGTGGCGCCAGGTTTCCCGCGAGCGCTACAACTGGGAACTGCAACCGCAGGCCGACGGCGCCGGTGCCAATGATTTCGTTGGCGAGTACAGCGCCTGGGGCGATGGTGACACGCGCTTCCTCCACAGCCGCGCGATGGCGGCCCGCGTGCGGCCATTCAACGCGGCTCAAGGGCGCCTCCGCCTGGTTTTCCTGCTGTCTGGAAAGGCAAGAATCAGCGCCCATGACGAGCAGGCGGAAGTCGGTCAGGGCGACCTGTTCCTTCTCGATACCAGTGCGGTCAGGGACGCCGAATGGACTGCGCATTCCGATCTGTGCCTGCAATTGCCGGTGCGTGAGGGGTTGCCATTGCCGGAAGACGGAGATTGCCGGTCCGGTCGTGCGGTGATCCCCGTCGACGATCCGGTCCTGTCCAACGTGCTCAAGGCACAACTGCGATTGCTGGCAGCGCGTGGCGGTGAACTGGCAGAGGATGCGCGTGCGCGAATGTTGTCGACCATGGTCGACCTGACGGTGATGGCGCTGCGCGCACCGGCCGCTGACCGCGACGACAGCGGTAGCGGCCAGAACCTTCTGCTGGCCAAGGCGCAGATGTACCTGCAAACGCATTTCCGTCGTCACGACTTGTCGGTCGATGAAGTGGCCGCAGCAGTCGGATGCTCGCGCACGTCGCTTTACCGCTTGTTCTGCGCGCAGTCGCTGACCGTTCTGGGCTACCTGCGCGAGACCCGCTTGCAGCGCTGTCGTACCGCGCTGGCCGCAGCGCCGCCGCTGGCGAACATCGGCCAGATCGCGTTCCACCACGGCTTCGTCGACCTGCATGCTTTCACGCGTTTGTTCAAGCGTCGATTCGGAATGACCCCGGGTCAGGCGAGGGCGTCACAGGGCCAATGATGATTGTCCGGTTATTCCATGGGACGCATCACCAAGAGAAAAAACCCCATGGAAGGTCCGCCCCGGTGCGCTGACTCTTTAGGTGTCCGGGCCATTGGCCCGCCACCTTGAAGTGCCGGAACTGCCGTGCCGAGCAGCCAGGCGCCGCGACCTACGTTATGGAGCCAGACAAGCCAGGATCGGTGATCCGATGGAGCGGTTCGACCGCGCAACGCACACCCGCATCGTTGCTGGGAGCCATTGATGGCTCGTGTGGAAGTTCGTCGCCGACCTGGCTGGAGGAATGGCGCATCGTGGCGCGCGAGCGCTACAACTGGGACCTGCAACCGGTTTCCAGCAAACCGGGGCCGCGCCAGTTCGTCTGTGAGTACAGTGCCCTGGGCGAAGGCGATGCCCGCTTCCTTCACAGTCGGGCGATGGCGGCCGTTGTCCGCCCGTTCGACGCGGCCCGGGCCCGGTTGCGGCTGGTGTTCCTGTTGTCGGGTCGGGCACGCATTCAAGCGTGCGCAGGCAACGCCACTGTGGAGGTGGGGCGTGGCGATCTGTTTTTGCTCGACACCGCCGCGGTCAGGGAAGTTCAGTGGAGTGCCCACAGCGACCTGTGCCTGCAGTTGCCCGAGAAATGCAGGAGGATGCGTCCGGACCTGGCGGCAGGTACCCGCGCGGTAATTCCGATCAATGATGCGGTGATCGCCAAGCCGCTGAAGGCAATGTTGCGGTTGCTGGCAGCGCGTGGCGGCGATCTCGACGCGACCACCCGCGAACGCACCCTGCAGTCGCTGGTAGACATGACCATGCTGGGGCTGTCCAGTCCCCCTTTACGGGTCGGCCCGACTCACGACGACCGCGACAGTCCGCTGGTCAAGGCCCAGCGTTATCTGAGGTCCAATTTTCATCGCACGGACCTTTCGGTCGACGAAGTGGCAACGGCGATGGCCTGTTCACGAACGACGCTGTACCGGTTGTTCGCCGCGAGCTCACTGACCGTCATGGGCTATCTGCGCGAGACCCGCCTGCAGCGTTGCCGTGCCGCGCTGGCCGCATCGCCGGCGCAGGCGAACATCGGCCGGATCGCTTATCAGCACGGCTTCATCGACCTGCACGCCTTCACCCGACTGTTCAAGCGGCGCTTCGGCGTTACGCCAGGACAGGTCAGGGATTCGCAAACGAACTGATCGCCTGTTCAGGCGTGCGGGTGGTACGCACGGTCAAACGATGGGACCGGCGATCAAATCCACGCCGATCTTCGCTGCATAGGCTGAAAGCATGCGTTCCGGGGGACCTGCGACGCATGCCCGACAAACCATGCAACCGAACCGACGTGGCCAGTCCCGTCGCTGGAGATCTCATGAAGCTGCTTTCCGCTGCCAGTCGCCCGCGCCCGGCGCTCCTGGCGCACGCCATTTTCCTCGCCCTGGGTCTCGTGCCCGCGATCGCCAGCGCGCAGTCGTTCTGCGTCGACTCCTCGGGCAATCCGGTCGGCTCTGCCACCGATCCCGAAGCCGTCGCCTGCGGCGTCAATGCCCTGGCCTCCGGTGCACGGTCCACCGCGATCGGCACCGAAGCGCAGGCCAGCGGCGAGGAAGCCACCGCCGTCGGCACCCAGTCCAGTGCGAGCGGTTCGGCTTCGACTGCGCTGGGCACCCTGAGCCAGGCCTCGGGCAACGCCAGTACCGCCAGCGGCGCCTACGCAGTGGCCGACGCCGACAACGCTGCGGCGTTCGGCGCCTACAGCTGGGCCGGCGGGCTCAACAGCACCGCATTGGGCACGGGCACGTTCGCGCTGGGCGAAAACAGCACTGCCGCGGGATTCAACGCGTCTGCCGCCGGCACCAATGCCAGCGTGTTTGGCTCCGGCTCCATTGCCGAAGGCGACGACAGCACCGCGATCGGCAGCAATGCCAATGCCGCCGGAAACGCCAGTTCGGCGTTCGGTGCCGGCAGTACCGCCACTGGCGCCGGTTCGCTCGCCCTGGCCGGCGGCAGTGCCAGTGCCGACAACGCAACGGCCATTGGCAACGCTGCGACGGCAAATGCCGCCAATGCGATCGCCGCTGGCAACTCCGCGGCGGCCTCCGGTAACAACTCCATCGCATTTGGCCTGTCATCGGTGGCAACGGCTCCCAACACCACCGCCATCGGCACGTTGGCGCTGGCTGGCGGCGGCAACAGTGTCGCCATTGGACCGATATCCACCACTGCCAGCTACCTGCCGCTGTACGCAAACACCAACGTCGTGCGCAGCAACACGCGAGTCGACGCATTCGGCCAGGTGGCCATTGGCTTCGCCTCGGTCGCGCAGGGGTACAACTCGGTGGCACTGGGCGCCAACTCCCAGGCCTACAACGACAACGCAATCGCGATCGGAAACTGGGCCGGATACCACCAGAACGCGCGTCTGTCGCCAGGCATTGGCGCCAACTCCATTGCCATTGGCTACAGCGCCGTTGCACCAGGCAGCAACAATACGGTGATGGGCCAGAGGGCCATAACGGCCTTCTACGTCCAGACCAAGGCACCGGCGACGATCTTCGGCGAGTACCTTTACACGGCCAACGGCACCGCAATCGGTTCGGCGTCAGGGGCGAGCCAGGCGGCTACCGCAGTGGGTGCATCCGCCACCGCCGTCGGCGTGCAGAGCCTGGCCCTTGGCGCCAGCGCAGTCGTGCTGGATGTGCCGCCTTCGCCCAAGGGCGGCACAGGTGGCGATCCGACCGCACCGGGCTACGTTGCGGACTCCCTCGACTTCAGTGCGATGAAATCATTCAACTCAGTCGCCATGGGATACCGCGCCCAGGTTCTGTACGCCGCCGATGCGATGGCACTTGGACCCAACGCCAGCGTGGCCGGCGCATCGACGGGCATCGGCAGCGACCGATCGATCGCGCTGGGCGCCAACGCCATGGTCACCGCGGCGACAGCTGATGCGATGGCACTGGGTGCGGGCAGCACGGTCAGTTTCCGTAACTCTGTTGCGCTGGGTGCCGGTTCGCGGACCAGCGTCGGGGCGATGAGCAACTACACCGATGGCACCGGCTATCTGGTCGGGCAGAACTCGGTTGGCGAAGTCTCGGTTGGCAGCACCGCCGGCGCGCGCCAGGTCACCAACGTCGCCGCCGGCAAGAACGGCACCGACGCGGTCAACGTCAACCAGCTCAACGCCGCCACCGCGGACCTTCGCCAGGGCGTGGCCAACGTGAGCACGCGTGTCGATGGCCTCGCCCAGGGGCTGGTCGATGCAGGTTCGCGCATTGACGGCATGCAGGACCGGGTCGACCAGATCGCCCAGGGCGTGAGCGATGCAGGCGTTCGCGTCGATGCCGTCGAACAGGGCCTGGCCGATACCAACGGTCGCGTCGATGGGGTCACGCAGGGGCTGTCCGACGCCAATGCCCGCATCGACGATGTCGACGGCCGCCTGGGCAGTGTCGAGAGCGACATCGACAGCCTGCGGGGCGCCGTGGGCGAGTACGAAATGATCTCCGTCGACGGCAACGGCGACGCCACCGACAAGGCCTCCGTTGCCGCCGGCAGCAAGGCCGTGGCGATGGGCTCGGCCGCCAGTGCCAATGGCAGCAATGGCATTGCGATCGGCAACAGCGCGTTTGCCGCCGGTCCGAACGACACCGCGCTGGGCGGCAACGCCCGCGTCGAGGCCGATGGCAGCACGGCGGTCGGCGCCAACGCAACGACCGCCGTAGCGGCAACCAACGCCGTGGCAGTAGGCGAAAGCGCGTCGGTGCAGGCGGCCGGTGGAACGGCGCTGGGCCAGGGCGCCACGGTAGATGCGGTCGCAACCGGCGCTGTCGCCCTCGGTCAGGGTTCGCTCGCCGATCGCGCCAACACGGTGTCGGTTGGCACCGTCGGCGGCGAACGCCAGATCGCCAACGTCGCTGCCGGCAGCGCTGACACCGACGCGGCCAACGTCGCCCAGGTGCGCAGCCAGGCCACGCAGACGCTGGCACAGGCCAACGCCTATACCGACTCGCGTTTCCAGGCATTGGACGACTGGCAAGACACCGTCAATGGCCGCTTCGTCAAGCAGGACGAGCGGATCCAGCGCGTGGGTGCGATGAGCGCGGCGATGGCGCAGATGTCGGCCAACACCTCGGGCCTGTCCGGCGTCAATCGCGTCGGTGTCGGCGTGGGCACCTATGGCAGCGAAGCGGCGATTTCGGTCGGCTACCAGCGTGCGTTCAACAACAACCGCGCCAGCGTGTCCGCCGGCACCGCCTTCACCAGCGACGACTCCAGTGTCGGCGCCGGTGCCGGCTTCAGCTGGTAACCCGCACGGGCGCCGTCATCCGACGCCCGTTCCGTGACCGACCTACATCACTTCTGGAACCTGATCATGCAGCGCAAGAATCTTTCGGTGGCGCTTGCCGCCATCCTCGTCGCCGGTGCTACCGGCACCGCCCTCTCCGCCGCCGCCGGCAAGCCCACCATCGTGCGCGCCGATACCGGTGCGAAGACCGGCAACAGCGCCGGTTATGACCGTTTCATCATCAAGTACCGTGACGGCAGAGTGCCCCAGGCCGATGCCGCGCAACTCACGCGCGCCGTCGATGCCGTTGCTGCACGCTCGGTCACCGCGCGCGCAGGCATCGCTGCTCCGCGCGCACGCCACCTTCGCCGTCTGGCCGGCAGCGGCGCCCACCTGGTGCGGATGTCGCGCAAGCTTGATGTTGTCGATGCCGAAAACATGATGCGTACGCTCGCCGCCGATCCCGCGGTCGAGTATGTCGTGCCCGATCGCCTGCGCCAGGCCACCTCGGCGCCGAACGATCCGAACTTCGCCACGCATCAGTGGCACTTCAACCATCCGGTGGGCGGTGCCGGCGTACAGGCGGCCTGGGATGCCGGCGCCACCGGAGCGGGCGTGGTGGTTGCCGTACTCGACACCGGCGTCACCGAGCATCCCGACCTGGCCGGCAACCTGCTTCCCGGCTACGACTTCATCGTCGATCACGAAGTATCGGGCCGTCAGGCTGACGGCCGCGTCGCCGGCGGCGCCGACACCGGAGACTGGATCGAGGCCAACCAGTGCTACAGCGGCAGTCCGCAGCGCGGCAGTTCGTGGCATGGCAGCCACGTCAGCGGCACGATTGCCGAAGTCACCGACAACGGCATTGGCATGGCCGGCGTCGCCCGCGATGCGAAGATCGTGCCGGTGCGCGTGCTGGGCCACTGCGGCGGCTACGACTCCGACATCAACGACGCGATCGTGTGGGCCTCCGGCGGCCACGTCGACGGTGTGCCGGATAACGCGTACCCGGCCGAAGTGATCAACATGAGCCTGGGCGGCGACGGTGCCTGCAGTGCACCGACGCAGGCGGCGATCGACAGTGCGGTCTCGCGCGGAACCACGATCGTGGTGGCTGCCGGCAACGACAACGGCGACGTCTCGTCACACTCGCCCGCCAACTGCCAGAACGTGATCACCGTCGGCTCCACGGGCATCAGCGGTCGTCGCGCCAGCTACTCCAACTTCGGCACGCGGATCGACATCGCCGCTCCGGGTGGTGGCGTCAACGACGGCGCCACGCAGATCGAAGGCTATATCTGGTCGACGGTGAACATGGGTGCGACCGTGCCGACGGTTGCCGGCTACGGCGCGATGGTGGGCACGTCCATGGCGGCGCCGCATGTCGCCGGCGTCGCGGCGATCGTGCAGAGCGCATTGACCACGCCGAAGACGCCGGCCGAGCTGGCTGCATTGCTGAAGCAGACCGCGCGTCCGTTCCCGACCGCCCCGGACCGGCCGCTGGGTTCAGGCATCGTCGATGCCGGTGCCGCGGTAGTGGTGGCCAGGACTGGCGGCCAGCCGCTGTCCGACGGCGTCGCCAAGCCAGGCCTGCGCGGTAACGCCAACGAGGGCTACACGTATGTGTTCCCGGTGGCGGCGGGACGGTCTCGCCTCAACGTGATCACCTATGGCGGCATCGGCCAGGTAAAGCTGCTGGTGAAGAACGGCAGCGAGCCCACCACGACCGGCTACGACGCAATCTCGCAGCGCCCGGGCAATAACCAGACCATCACCATCAACGCACCGGCTGCCGGGGCGTACTACGTGAAGGTGCTGGGCGTGAGCACCTTCACTGGCGTGTCGGTGAAGGCATCGACGATGTAAGTGCCTGCTGCGGCCAGTCGCTTCGACTGGCCGCAGCGACCGTCGTGATGGCGGCGTGAAAGCGCGGCGTTGGCATGAAGCGTTGACGCTGCCGCGCCACTGGGGTTTGCTCTGCCGCAGTATCCGTGTCGCAACTGCCCCGGAAGGTGCAGGGCAGCGGACTCGTCAGACGCCCTGGAGTCACGATGTCGCGCATTTCCACCCTGCTTGCCTGCGTCCTGTGCCTGTCGGGCCTGCTCGCCATTCCGGCCGCATCGGCGCAGACCGCACCGGCGCTGGTCGAGGCGAAGGACAAGGGGCCCACGGCGATACCCATTGCCGATATTCCCAACCGCGCCGACGACGACGAGCGTTTTGCCCAGGACGTGATGTTGAGGGCGTCCGCTTCGGACCTGACGAAAGACCTGGCTCCGCGCCTGGCCGCCATCGAGCGCTCGGTGAACGAGAAGGCCAAGCTGTTCGTCTCCAAGGACCTGCGCACGCTTCCGGTGATGCGCCTGGAAAGCCTGGACCGGCACTGGAAGTTCGATGCCCGCCAGTACGCGCGCTGGCAGTCCGACCTGCGCCAGGCCAGCGCGCCATCGGGCGACGATGCCGCCGAGCTGGCACGTCGCCGTGCCGACTGGGACGCGACCAAGGTCGCCGCGCAGGCTGGCAGCCTCGCCAACGCCCTCGACAACCGCATCGAGTCGGTCGTGGCCAAACTCAAGCAGGCCGAGCAGGCACTGTCGGCGCCGCTGGAAAAACAGATCGCGCTGGGCCGCCGCGGCAATGCGGTGGAGGCGCGGATAGTGGCCGGCCAGAAGGCCGTCAACCTGGCCATCGATTACATCGACAGTCGACTAATACGGCTGGATGCACCACCGCTATGGGCGGCGCAGCGCGCTGACGCGAGCGGCGAGTCGACCCTCGCTTCGATCCTCACCGGCCTGGAGATCGAGAGCCGGTTCGTCACGCAGTACAGCGCGGCCGACCTGGGCAACCAGCGCGCCTTGCACTGGTTGCAGATCCTGTTGCTGCCGCTGCTGGTCTGGATCAGCTTCCGCACGCGCAGGCAGGCGCCGACCGGACTTGAGAGCGAAGCCTCCAACCGGGTTCTGCGCCGGCCGATCTCGTCGTGGATCCTGCTGTCGATGATGGGCGTGCTGGTGTTCGAACCCGATGCGCCGCTGCTGGCGCACCAGGTCGCGATGCTGATCGCGCTGGTGCCGGTGCTGCGCCTGCTGCCGCCCGAGAGCAAGCGGCTATTGGGATTCTGGCCGTTCGTCGCCACCGGCCTGTACCTGCTCGAGCGCCTGGGCTTCGTCTTCCTCGCCAGCGAGCTGATGTACCGCTGGTACTACCTCGGCCTGACGCTGCTGGCGATGGCGCTGATGCTCTGGCTGCTGTGGCGTTCACGCAAGCCGCTGTCGGCCGACGATCCGGCGGCGCGGATCAGCCGGATCATCCATGCGATCGCCTGGGGTGCCACGGTGCTGCTGGCCGCGTCGGCGATATCAAACATCGTCGGCAACGTCTCGCTGGCGGAGATGCTGACCGCCGGCGTGGTAGACAGCGGCTACCTCGGCCTGGTGCTGTATGCCGGCATCAACGTGTTCAACACGCTGCTGCAACTGCTGATCGCGCGCCGAAGCGCCTCGCGCTTCCGCATCGCCAGGGAGCACGCCGCGCCGATCCTGCAGGGATTCAACAAGCTGCTCAAGATCGCCGCGGTGCTGGGTTGGATCGCCTTCGCGATGAGCCGCTTCCGCATCTTCCGGCCGGTGTACGCGGTGGTCGAATCGGTGCTGACGTATGCGGTCAAGTTCGGCGAGATCTCCATCAGCCTGGGCCACATCCTGGTGTTCGCGGTGTCGGTGTTCATCGCCTTCTGGACCGCCCGCATCGTCCGGTTCGTGCTGCAGGAGCAGGTGCTGTCGAAGATGTCGCTGCCGCGCGGCGTCGGCAACTCGGTGGCTTCGCTGAGCTACTACGCGCTGCTGCTGATCGGCCTGGTCGTGGCACTGGCCGCGGCCGGCTTCAAGATCGGGCAACTGGCGTTCCTGTTCGGCGCGCTCGGCGTCGGCATCGGCTTTGGCCTGCAGAACGTGGTCAACAACTTCGTCTCCGGCCTGATCCTCATGTTCGAGCGGCCGATCCAGCCCGGTGACGTGGTCGAGATCACAGGCACCGCCGGCCGCGTGCGCGAGATCGGCATGCGCGCCACCACCATCAAGACCTTCGACGGCGCCGACGTGGTCGTGCCCAACGGCACGCTGCTGTCGGAGAAGCTGACCAACTGGACCCTGCTCGACATGAGCCGGCGCATCGACATCGACCTGGGCGTGGGCTACGGCTCGGAGCCTTCACAGGTGATCGCGCTGCTGACGAAGGTCACCACCGACACGCCACACGTGGCGCGCACGCCGGCGCCCGTGGTGCTGTTCACCGGCCTGGGCGCCAGCTCGCTCAACTTCGCGATCCGCGCCTGGACCTACGACTTCGAAAACTGGACCGGCATCCGCAGCGAACTGATGACGCGCGTGCACGCGGCGCTGCGCGGGGCGGGCATCGAGATGCCGTTCCCGCAGCAGGATGTGCATGTGCGCAGCATGTCGGCGGAAGTTGGCGCGATGCTGGCGGGGCCGACTGCCAGTCGACCCGCCCCGGCGCTCGACGGCGATGCGGCAACGGACGAACCGTCGTCTTAGTGAGGCGTGGCTACCGGGCGCCGTGCCACCTGCGCGCGAACAACGCGCAGGGAACGCCGACCAGCAGCATGTGCGCGAGCAGGCAGGCGATCGACCAGTCCAGCAGGAAGCGACGCGGCGGCGCGGCCGAGAACATCGGCACGGCGATGACGTGGATCAGCACGTAGCACAGCGCGCCGTAGATCGCGCCGTTGCGCAGCGGATGCTCGAGCAGCCAGGGGCGCCCGCGGCTGGCGACGTGGTAGATCGCCACGATCGCGGTCATCAGGTAGAAGTGCAGCGCCGCACCGAACAGTGCCGTCGCCGCGCCGCCGGCGAAGGCGGCATCGCGGCCGATCACCCACGCGGCGACCGATTGCGGAATGCGGATCGGCGAGGTGCCCAGCGGCGCCCACCAGATCATCGCGAACATCAGGTCGAAGGCGCCGACGGTGAGGCCGCCGATCAGGATCCAGGCCCAGGCGGCGGGGCGCTCCCACGCAACCGAGGTGGCGGAGGCGGGGTCACGGGCGGGCACTTTCATGGCTGGGGTCCATTCGCACGGGATTGGCCCTATGGAGCCGTGGCAAAGTGGCACTGGCAAGGTCCAATTCCGCACGCTTGAATGGGGCCAATCCGCCACGCCCCTCCAGGAGGCCGGCCATGCACCTGCAACTCGACGGACGCGGTCCGCTGCACGCGCAGCTCACTCGCGCCCTCAAGAGTGCCGTCTTCGCCGGGCGCGTGAGCCAGGGTGCGCGCCTGCCGGCCACCCGGCAGCTGGCGCGTGAACTGGGCGTCTCGCGCAATACGGTTCTGGCCGCCTACGACCAGCTGCGCGCGGAGGGTTTCGTCGACGGGCGCGTCGGATCCGGCAGTTACGTCACGCCACCGGTGCAGTCGGCCAGGCCGATCCACGGCGTCGACGCGCCCCTGCCGGCGCAGTCGCAGTTCGCGCGGCGTGCGCGCGTCATCCACGACCACCTGCGCATCCCGGGCCGCAGCATTCCGGGCATCCGCTATGCCTTCCAGTACGGCGTGCCGCTGACCAATCCGGCGCTGACCAGCGCCTGGTCGCGCGAACTGGCGCACGCCGCGGCCTATACGTCGCCGACCTATCCACCTTCGCAGGGGCTGCTGGCACTGCGCGAAGCGGTCTGCGACTACCTGGGCCGGCGCCGCGGTGTGCAGGCCCAGCCTGAGGATGTGGTGATCGTGCACGGCACGCAGCAGGCCGTGGCACTGACCGCACGTGTCCTGCTCGACCCGGGCGACGAGGTCGTGCTCGAAGAGCCGCATTACTCGGCGATGCGCGAAGCGCTGCAGATCCACGGCGCCAACGTGCGCACCGTCGGCGTCGATGCACAGGGACTGATCTGCGACGACCTGCCGCTGCCGGCGCCGAAGCTGGTCTGCGTGACGCCGTCGCACCAGTTCCCCAGCGGCGCGGTGCTGTCGCTGCAGCGCCGCCTGGCGTTGATCGACTACGCGCGGCGCAACGGCAGCTGGATCCTGGAAGACGATTACGACGGCGAATTCCGCTACGACGCGCGGCCGTTGGCGGCGCTGCGCTCGCTCGACGACAGCGCGCGGGTGATCTACGTCGGCACGTTTTCGAAGGTGATGTTTCCGTCCTTGCGGCTGGGCTATGCGGTGGTGCCGCCGGGCCTGCGCGGCGATTTCGTCAACGCCAAGTGGCAGGACGACTTCGGTTCGTGCGGCATCGAGCAGGCGGCGCTGGCGCGTTTCATCGGCGACGGCGGGTTCGAGCGGCACCTGCGCCGCACCTGGAAAACACTGAAGGAACGCCGCGCGGCCCTGCTCAACGGGCTCAAGCGCTGCAGCAACGGTCGTCTGCAGATCAACGACTCGCGCGCCGGCATGCACCTGGTGGTGTGGCTCAAGGGGCGCAATGCCGAGCAGGGCGACGCCTTCATCGCCCGCGCCCGCAGCCTGGGGCTGGGGCTGTATCCGATCCGTCCCTACTACCTGGACCCGCCCGACCGTGCCGGTCTGTTGCTGGGCTTCGGTGCGTTGTCGGTGGCGGAGATCAACGAGGCGGTGGCGCTGTTCGAGACCTGCCTGGACGAGTCGACGTAGAGGCTCTCAGCGCGAGAGCAGGGCCGCGGCGACCAGGCCGACCGTGATCCAGACCAGGTCGGCGACGCCGTTGGCCAGTTGCACCAGGATCCAGGCGTGGTGGACGCCCAGGCGCACGGCCGACTCCCACGGCGGCAGGCCGAGCATGGCGCCGAGCTGGGTCGCCGTGATGAACCAGTTGGCGGCGATCACTATCGCGGCGGTGCCCAGCACGCCCGCCAGCATCCGTCCGAACCCGGGGCGCCAGCCGCCCAGGCGCAGCATCAGGGCGATGTCCAGGGCGCCCAGTACCGCCATCCAGCCGTTCTGGCGGCCGGTGTACAGGCTCAGCAGGACCCACACCGCGGCAAACCCGCAGGCACCCAGCAGCAATAGCAACCACGAAAACCACGAGGCGCGGCGGGCAGGCGGGGAGGGTGGGGTCATCGACTACTCGGGGGACGGTCAATGCAACAGCATAGCCGGGCCGCCACGGGCGGTGCGCATGCCGGGGTCCGCACACCGGTAGAATTGTCGGCCTTGTGCCACGTCGCGGCACCCCAATCTTTCCGGCATGTATTCCCGCAACAGCGAACCCGTCCGTTTCGAGCGCGATTGCGCCGTTGTCATGGTCCCCCAGGGAGAACAGTTGACGTTGCCCGCGGGCAGCATCGGCTATATCACCCAGGGCCTTGGCGGCAGCTACACCGTGTTCGTCGAAGGAAACCTGTTCCGCGTCGCGGGGCGGGACGCCGACGCCATCGGCAAGGAGCCGCCAGAGCCGTTGGAGTTGCCCGAGGGCGCCGACGACGAGGCGGTCGAGCAACTGGTCTGGCGCCAGTTGCGCACCTGCTTCGATCCGGAGATCCCGATCAACGTGGTCGACCTGGGGCTGGTCTACGAGGCCAGCATCCAGCCGCATCCGGAGCAGCCGGGCAAGCGTCGTGTCGAGGTGCGCATGACCCTCACCGCGCCGGCCTGCGGCATGGGCGACATCCTGGTGGCCGACGTGCGCGACAAGCTGGAGATGATCCCGACCGTGGCCGAAGCCGACGTCGATCTGGTCTTCGACCCGCCGTGGAACCGCAACATGATGTCGGAAGCGGCGCGTCTCGAAACCGGGATGTTCTGATCGCTTTTCTGGCGTGGGCCATCCATGGCCCAGTGCTTCGCAATCCCCGGCCCGTCGGACGACGCTCCGGCATTTCGTTACCCGATCGCCCCAAATCCGTCATCCCCGCGAAGGCGGGGACCCATGGACGTTGCCTTTCGCGCCGCCCCTGAATCGGGCCCTCCCAAACCTGAACGCGACGGGCTGCTCATTTCCCTCACTGTGCCGACCCTGTTCATTCGATCAGCGGTAGGGGAGCGCGATAGCGCTGCGTTGAGCTGGTTTGAGAGCGGAGGGGGCTGCTCTCCAGGCACCAACGGCCGCCACCTCGACGTGGCGGACCGCCGAACGAGCCCGGCCCCGGCGTGGCGATCCTCAGCGAGCTGCTGCTCGCGGTGACGTGACCCGCATCGGCAGGCCGGACCCGACCATTACGAAGTTCATGACTTTGGGGGTTCCATCCGATGTCCGATCGTCAATCGCGTCGCATCCGCATGCACGCACTCTCCGTAGCAACCGTCCTGGCCATCTCCTCCGGCTTCGCCGCTCCCGCTCTGGCGCAGCAGGCCCGCGTCAATCTCTCCGGCCTGCAGGCCGACACCGGCAACGACCGCTTCATCGTCAAGTACAAGGACGGCAGTGCCGCCCAGACCAACGCCGCCACCATGCGCAGTGCGCTTGGTAATGCCGGCAAGGCCGTGGGCCTGACCCACGTCCGCCGCATCGCCACCGGTGCCGACGTGGTGCGCGCCGCGCGCAAGCTCGACCGCGTCGAAGCCGAGACGCTGATGCGCCAGATCGCCGCCGATCCGAGCGTCGAGTACGTTGAAGTCGACAAGCTCAACAAGCCGCTGCTGACCCCCAACGACACGCGTTACAGCGAGCAGTGGGGTTATTCGGGCACCTACGGCATCAAGGCCAACCTGGCCTGGGACGTCACCAACGGCAGCGGCGCGGTGGTCGCGGTGCTCGACACCGGCATCACCAACCACAGCGATCTCAACGCCAACATCCTGCCCGGCTACGACTTCATCATCGACACCGCGGTGTCGAACGATGGCAACGGCCGCGACAGCGATGCCAGCGATCCGGGCGACTGGGTCAGCGCCAACCAGTGCGGTGGCTCCCATGCCGCGCAGGGTTCCAGCTGGCACGGCACGCACGTCGCCGGCACCATTGCCGCGGTGACCAACAACGCCAAGGGCGTCGCCGGCGTCGCCTACGGCGCCAAGATCGTCCCGGTGCGCGTGCTCGGCACCTGCGGCGGTTACGACTCCGACATCGCGGACGCCATCACCTGGGCGTCCGGCGGCACCGTCAGCGGTGTTCCGGCCAATGCCAATCCGGCCGAAGTGATCAACCTCAGCCTCGGCGGCAGCGGCGCCTGCGGCAGCACCACCCAGACCGCGATCAATGGCGCGGTCGGTCGCGGCACCACGCTGGTCATCGCCGCCGGCAACGACAACACCAATGTCTCCAACGCTTCGCCGGCGAACTGCAGCAACGTCATCGCGGTGGCTTCGATCACCAGCACCGGTGCGCGTTCGAGCTTCTCCAACTACGGTTCGCTGATCGACATCGCCGCGCCGGGCTCGAACATCCTGTCCACGCTCAACACCGGCGCGACCACGCCGGGCAGCGAAACCTACGCGTCGTACAACGGCACGTCGATGGCGACTCCGCACGTCGCCGGCGTGGTGGCGCTGATCCAGTCGGTGGCGACCACGCCGAAGACGCCGGCGCAGGTCGAGACGCTGATCAAGGGCAACGTCACCGCGTTCCCGTCGACGCCGTCGCAGCCGATCGGCCCTGGCATCCTCAATGCCAAGGCCGTGGTCGACGCCACCAACGGCACCACGCCGCCGCCGACCGCCACGCCGCTGACCAACGGCGTCGCCGTGACCGGTGTCAGCGGTGCCGCCGGCAGCGACAAGCTGTATTCACTCGACGTGCCGGCCGGTGCCAGCGGCCTGAAGTTCGTCACCACCGGCGGCTCGGGTGATGCCGATCTGTACGTGAAGTTCGGCAGCGCGCCGACCACGACCTCGTTCGACTGCAAGTCCGAAGGCAGCAGCAACGCCGAGACCTGCAACATCGCCACTGCCCAGACCGGCAAGTACTACGTGCTGGTGCGTGGCTATGCGGCGTACTCGGGCCTGTCGCTGACCGGCAGCTACACCACCGGTGGCGGCGGCACGCAGACCTACAGCAACACGGCCGACTTCACGATCAGCGACAACGCCACCGTCGACAGTCCGATCACGGTCTCGGGCCGCAGCGGCAATGCGCCGAGCAACGCTTCGGTGACGGTCGCCATCGTCCACACCTACCAGGGTGACCTGAAGGTGGACCTGGTTGCGCCGGATGGTTCGCTCTACAACATCCACAACCGCACCGGCGGCAGTGCCGACAACGTCAACAAGACGGTCACGCTGAATCTCTCCAGCGAACCGCTCAACGGCACGTGGAAGCTGCGCGTCAACGACAACGCCGGCGGCGACACCGGCTACATCAACAGCTGGAGCGTCACGTTCTGAGTTGACGAGCTGTCAGTTGCGCGCACGCATGGGCGCCCCGGTTTTTGCCGGGGCGCTTTTTTACGTGCGTTTCGGTCTGCGGGAGGGCGACGCTCCTGCATTTTCATTTCCGGTCTCCATCCCAAAGCCGTCGTTCCCGCGAAGGCGGGAACCCAAGGACGTTGCTCTCTTTTCCGATGCACATAGCACGACATCTCCGGCGCCGATCGCGTGCATCCGCGGTGTTGGGCGAATGGCCCGCGTAGCTACATTCGTCTCCAGCGGTGTGGGGCCGCTCGTCCATTCGCCGTTCGAGCCAGGGAATTTCCATCATGTCTGTCCAATCATCACGTTGCATCCGCGTACGATCGCTGTTCGCGGCCATTGTTGTCGCGCTGTCGGTAGCAACGCCTGCGTCTGCACAGCAGGCGCGCATCGATCTTTACGGAATGGAGGCGAGCGGCCGCTACGGCCGCTTCATCGTCAAGTACCGGGACGGCAGCGCCGCCCAGGTCGATCCAGCGGCCATGGCGCGCTCGCTCAGGTCCGCCGTGCCACCGCAAGGGCGCATGGCCGGCGAGCGCATGACCCTCGCACACGTACGTCGCATCGCCACCGGCGCTGAACTGGTCAGCGCCAGCCGGCCGCTGGATCGGGCAGAAGCCGCTTCACTCATGAGGAAGATTGCCAACGACCCGGACGTGGAGTACGTCGAAGTCGATCGACTCTACCGGCCAACCTGGGGATCCGATGACCCGCTCTATCGGATGCAGTGGGGGCTGAAGGGCCGCAACGGAATCAATGCCGACAAAGCCTGGCGCCTCAACGACGGCAGCGGAACCGTGGTGGCGGTGATCGATACCGGCATCACCCGCCACAGCGATCTCGATGAGAACCTACGCTCGGGGTACGACTTCATCAGCAGCACCCGCGTCTCCAATGACGGCAACGGCCGCGACAACGATCCTTCCGACCCGGGTGACTGGGAAAGTGCAGGTCAGTGCGGGGAAGGGATGCCGACGCTGGATTCCAGCTGGCACGGCACCCATGTTGCAGGCACCATCGCCGCGGTGACTGGCAACGCCAAGGGCGTGGCGGGTGTTGCAGGCAGCGCGTGGATCGTTCCGGTGCGAGTGCTGGGCACATGTGGCGGTTACCTGTCCGACATTGCAGATGCGATCGTTTGGGCCGCCGGTGGCACCGTCAATGGAGTACCGGCCAATGCCCACCCGGCCGAAGTCATCAACTTGAGCCTGGGCGTTGGAGGAAGCTGCGGAGCCACATTCCAAAAGGCCATCAACGGCGCCGTCGGCCGCGGTACGACGGTGGTTGTCGCCGCTGGCAACGCCTCGCAGGACGTCGTCGGCCATTCACCAGCCAACTGCGAGAACGTGATCGCAGTGGCTGCGACCAATCGACAGGGCCGGCGCGCGGGCTTCTCGAATTACGGGGCCGGGATCGACATCTCCGCGCCTGGCGCGGACATCCTGTCGACCGTCAACAGCGGCAGGACCAAACCCGAAAGCGAGAGCTACGGCACCGCCAGCGGGACCTCGATGGCGGCGCCGCACGTGGCAGGCGTGGTGGCGATGATCCAGTCCGTGTCGCGCACACCGAAGTCGCCGGCCGAAGTCGAGGAGGTGCTCAAGGCCACGGCCTCGGCCGCGAAGGCGGCAAAGTCAAAGCCGATCGGTGCCGGCATCGTCAACGCCAAGGCAGCAGTGGACGCGACCATTCCGCCATTGCCGCCGCGTCCAGGGAACTAGCTGCACATTGCTAAGAAAAACGCCCCGGCGTTTGCCGGGGCGTTCTTGATTCTTGTAGCCGCGTCCCGCAATCAGTCCGCTTCGAAGCGATTGGCCGCGACGTTCTTGCGCACTTTGGTCGGATCCCAGATGCGGCCGTTCATGGCGATGTAGACGCCCGGCGGCAGCGACTGCACCGCACCGACCGCGCAGCCGACGTTGAACTCGGCATCGGAGCCGCGGAAGCGGGCCGGGCTCAGCGCGCCGGTCAGCACGATCACCTTGTCGCCCAGGCTCGACAGCACCTTGGCGGTTTCCACCATGGTGTCGGTGCCGTGGGTGATCAGCACGTGCCGCGCCGGTTGCGCGGCGATGGTGGCGCGGATCAGCTGGCGGTCTTCTGCGGTGATGTGCAGCGAATCCTTGCGCAGGATCGGAATCACGTTGAACTGGAAGGCCACGCCCAGCTCGCGCAGGATCCCGCCGATCTGCGGCTCGCCGATCTGGTAGTCCGACTTGTCGTCGAAGTAGATCTTGTCGATCGTGCCGCCGGTGGTGACGATGCAGAGCTGATCCATCGTTGATTTGCGCGCGCTTTGAGGGTTGGCTCAATTATACGGTCAGCGCTTGCGCGCGAACCGCGCCCGCAGCCCGGGCAGGTTGCCGGCCAGGATGATCACCAGCGCCAGCACGATCTCGGCGATCGCGTAGCCACGTTCGCCCGGCCGCGACCAGGCCACCATCACGCCATGGCTGAACCAGCCCAGCGCGAACACGCCGGCCCAGAAGGCGGCCTTGCGGCTGCCACGCAGTGCCACCGCCGCCAGCAGCACCGGCGGCAGCGCGAACACGGCCACGGCGACGCGGGCCGAGGGCTGCGGGGCAAACCAGGCCACGAACAACGCCGCCAGCGCCAGCAGCGCTGCGACCAGCACCTGCCGCGCGTTCATGCGGCCACCTTCGCGACCAGCGTCGCCAGGCGGCGGCCGAGGGCGCGCGCGAGCTGCGCTTCCTCTTCGCTGGGCTGCGGGTCGTCGCCGCTGCCGGCCACGTGGCTGGCGCCATAGGGCGTGCCGCCGCTGCGCGTGCTGGTCAGTGCCGGCTCGGTATAGGGGATGCCCATCAGGAGGCAGCCGTGGTGCAGCAGCGGCACCATCATCGTCAGCAGGGTCGATTCCTGGCCGCCGTGCATGGTGGCGGTGGAGGTGAACACCGCGGCCGGCTTGCCGACCAGCGTGCCGCTGGCCCATTCCGCACCGAGGCCGTCGAACCAGTGCTTGACCGGGGCGGCCATGTTGCCGAATCGGGTGGGGCTGCCCAGTGCGATGCCTGCGCACTCGACCAGGTCGCGCGCCTCCACGTACGGCGCGCCGTCCTCGGGTACTGGTGGCGCCGCGGTCTGCGTCACCGCCGCCACCGGCGGAACCGTGCGGATGCGCGCGCCGACGCCCTCGACCTCGCCGATGCCGCGCGCGATGTGCCGGGCCAGGCGCGCCACCGAACCGCCGCGGCTGTAATAGAGCACCAGAATCTCGGTCATCGCATTGCTTCGTCAGGCGGGCATCCCGTAAGGCGGCAAGGATAGTGGATGTGCGCACACTACGGTGGCAGCGCCCTTCACCGCAGCTGGCCCATGACCCCGCGCTCCCCGCGCATCGGTTACCCTCCGGCCGATGGAGCCACTGAACACCTTGAACCGCTGGAGCGAGCGCGCGCGTGACCGTGCACGTGCGGGCACCTTCTTCCGCTTCCTCGCCAAACGCTTCCTCGACGACAACCTGTTCCAGGCCGCCGGCGCGCTGTCGTACACGACCGTGTTCGCGCTGGTGCCGCTGTCAATGGTGGTGTTCGGCGTGCTGTCGGCATTCCCGGTCTTCGGCGAATGGAGTGATCGCCTCAGCGATTACATCTTCTCCAACTTCGTTCCGAGCGCGGCACGGTCGGTCGAGTCCTACCTCAAGCAGTTCTCGGCCAATGCCGGCCAGCTCACCGCGGCCGGCGTGATCGCCCTGGTGGTGTCGCTGCTGATCACCCTCAACGGCGTGGAAGCGACGTTCAACCGGATCTGGCGGGTGAAGACCGGGCGGCCGAAGGTCGGTCGCTTCCTCGTCTACTGGACCGTGCTGACCCTGGGCGCGCTGATGGCCGCGGCGAGCCTGGCGATCTCGGCGCGATTCTTCGCCATGTCGATGTTCGAAACCGAGGCCGGCCACATCCTGCAGAAGCTGATGCTGCGCCTGGCGCCGATCGCCATCGAATTGCTGGCCTTCGCCGCGATCTACCGCGTGGTGCCGCACCGCACGATCCAGTGGCGCCACGCCATTGCCGGCGCGATGCTGGCGACGTTCGGCTTCGAGTTCGTGAAGTGGGGCATCGGCCTGTACCTGGGCAACTTCGGTTCGTACTCGAAGATCTACGGCACGCTCGCCTTCGTTCCTATTTTCCTGCTGTGGATCTACCTGAGCTGGGTCGCGATCCTGCTCGGTGCGTCGCTGGCCTCGTCGATGTCGGCGTTCCGCTACCAGCCGGCGAGCATGCGCCTGCCCCTGGGGCACGAGATCTACGGCCTGCTGCGCCTGCTCGGGCGCTTCAACGAGGCGCGCAGGAAGGGCAACGGCCTGCACATCATCGACATCGAGCAGCTCGAGCCGATGCTGACCGACGCGCTCGTGCAGCAGATGCTCGCCCAACTCGACGAGATCAACGTGGTGCGCCGCGCCGAAGACGGCGAATGGCTGCTGACCCGCGACCTGGACGAGCTGACCCTGGCCGAGCTGTACGAAGCCTGCAACCTGCGCATCCCGATCGCCGAAGCCGTGCTGCCATGCCGCGATGACGCGCTGGGTCGTTCCGCCATATCGGTGCTCGATGAGCTGCGCATCCCGTTGCGCGAGCTGCTCAAGCGCCGCGCGTCCACCATTCATTCCGAAGAGGGCTAGTCCGATGTCGAATCATGTCTCCATCCGTGCAAAGGCGTGCGCGGCGACGGCACTGGCCGTGTTGCTGCTGGCCGGCTGCCAGAAGCCTGCACCGGCGCCGGAAGCGCAGGCACCGGCAAAGCCCGAAGCCGCCCCCGCCGCTCCGGCGACTCCGGCCGAACCGGCCAAGCCGGCGGCCCCTTCCGACACTCCCGAGCTGAAGATCGCCACTGTCGACGGCAAGGCCTACGACCTGTCGGCGCATCGCGGCAAATGGGTCGTAGTCAACTTCTGGGCGACCTGGTGCAAGCCGTGTCTGAAGGAAATGCCTGAGCTGTCCGCGCTCGACGCGATGCGCGAGCACATCGAAGTGCTCGGCCTGGCCTACGAGGAAATCGAGCCGGCCGACATGCGCGCCTTCCTGACCAAGCACCCGGTGTCGTATCCGATCGCGATCGTCGACACCTTCGACCCGCCGGCGGCGTTTGAAACTCCGCGCGGGCTGCCGATGACCTACCTGATCGGCCCCGACGGCAAGGTCGCCGACAAGTTCCTGGGTCCGGTCACCGCGCACGACATCGAGTCGGCCATCGCCAAGGCCGGCGGTCCGCAGGCGCAGCCCGCGGACGCCGCGAAGAAGTCATGAGCGCCGCGCGCTTCATCGTCAGCGGTCGCGTGCAGGGCGTGTTCTTCCGCGCATCCGCCCGCGACCAGGCACTGGCGCTGGGCTTGCGCGGGTTCGCCCGCAACCTGCCCGATGGACGGGTGGAAGTGCTCGCCGCCGGCGACGAGGTGGCACTCGATCGGCTGGCCGCCTGGTTAAGGCAGGGGCCCGAGATGGCGCGGGTCGACGACCTCGAGCGTCTGGCCGCGCTCGACGAGGAAGCGGGCGAGGGCTTTTCGGTTACCTGAAGGCGGCTAGCGCTTCACGTTCCTGATCGGCTTGACCACGTCGTAGCGCTCCTTCTTCGGCTTGCCCGCCAGCGGCTCGAACACGATCGGCTCCTCGCCCACATGCGTGTCCGGCAGGCGGTCGAGCAGGTCGCGGATCAGGGTGAGTCGGCCGCGCTTCTGGTCATTGAAGTCGACCAGTGTCCAAGGTGCATGCTTCGTATGGGTGGCCTTGAGCATGGCCTCGCGCGCACGCGTGTAATCGTCGTAGTGCTTGCGCGCTTCGAAGTCGATCGGTGACAGCTTCCAGCGCTTGAGTGGGTCGTCGAGCCGTTCGAGGAAGCGTTGTTCCTGTTCGTCCTGGTCGCAGCACAGCCAGTACTTGAACAGCAGGATGCCGTCGTCGACCAGGAGCTTCTCGAAGGTTGGCGTCTGGCGCAGGAACGCCTTGACCTGTGCATCCCTGGCAAATCCCATCACCTGCTCGACGCCGGCGCGGTTGTACCAGCTGCGGTCGAACAGGGCGATTTCGCCGGCCCCGGGAAGATGGGATACGTAGCGCTGGAAGTACCACTGCCCGCTTTCGCGTTCGTTTGGCTTGGGCAGGGCGACTATCTGGCACTGGCGCGGGTTGAGGTGCTCGGCGATCGCGCTGATCGCGCCGCCCTTGCCGGCGGTGTCGCGGCCTTCGAACAGCACCACCAGGCGCCGGCCGTTGTGCTTGAGCCAGCGGGCCATGTTTGCCAGTTCCACCTGCAGCGGTTCCAGCTGGGCTTCGTAGTCCTTGCGCTTGATGTCGGCCATCACTTGCTCCTGCGGCGTCGCTTGGCGCTGCCGGTGCCGGTCATGGAGCGCGCGACTTCGAGCAGCGCGCCTTGCTGGCGGGTGGTGAGGGCGCGATAGGCGTCGAGCAGGTCGTGCTCGCCCTGGGTGCGTGCCGGGTCGAGCGTGCTGGCCAGTTCGGCGAGCAATGCGCCAGCCGGTACGCCGAAGGCGCGCGCCAGTGCGTCGAGCTGTTGCTTGCCGGGCATCTTCTCGCCTCGCAGCCAGGCGCTGACGGTGGCGACGCCGGCGCGGGGAATGGCGGTGGCGATGTCGGCCGCGCTCAGGCCGCGGGCCCTGGCGAGCAGTTGCAGGGTGGTGTCCAACGGCATGGTCTGGCTCCGGTGGTTGAACCTGTTGCGCGGGTTTGCGGGTCTGGTGGTCAGCGTTCCCTGAGGCGCGGTCGCAGCGTGGCCAGGTTGCAGGGCGTGGTGCGTGCGTCGAGCTGGTTGCGGATGATCTTTTCCCAGGCGGTGCGGCAGGCCGATGTCGAGCCGGGCAGGGCGAAGACGAACGTGCCGTTGGCCAGGCCGGCGAACGCGCGCGATTGCACGGTGGACGTGCCGATCTCGTCATAGCTGATCGCGCGGAACAGTTCGCCGAAGCCGGGCATCTGTTTGTCGAGCAGTGGCAGCAGGGCTTCCGGTGTGGAGTCGCGTCCGGTGAAGCCGGTGCCGCCGGTGACGAGGATGCCGTCTACGCCGTCGTCGGCGATCCATTGCGATACGACGGCGCGCATCCGGTAGCGGTCGTCGGGCAGCAGCTGGCGGTCGGCCAGGCGATGGCCGTCGGCGGTCAGCGATTGCACGAGGTAGTCGCCGGAGCTGTCTTCGGCCAGGGTGCGCGTGTCCGAGACGGTCAGCACGCAAAGATTCAGGGGGATGAGGTCGCGTTGTGCAGTCATGGCGGCGAGCCTAACCGATTGCCTGTGTGATGGCAGTGCAGCGCTGTCTTACGTGCCGGTGCTTGCGGGTTTGGCGTGTCGTCTGCGGAGTGGCGTCGTCCGCCGGGCCGGGGATTGCTCCGCCCCTTAGTCAGACATCCTGTCTGATGCGGGGCGTGGGCCATCCATGGCCCACTGCGGATCAATCCCCGTCCCGGCGGACGACGCCCCGGCATTCCAATGCACGGTCTTCGATGAGGCACATCACCCCGTCATCCCCGCGAAGGCGGGGACCCAGCGACGTTGCCCTTGGCCCGTCATCCCCGCGAAGGCGGGGATCCATGGACGTCGCTTCGCTCACGCCCAGCCATCGACTGCACCGCATCAGCAAAATCACGCGCGAACCCGGCCATGTCGAACAGTCCGCTGTCTTTGCGCCGACGAGCCAGCTCACCCTTCAACTCCACCAGCGCTCGCGCATCCTTTCCAAGCGACACCGCACGCGCAACAAACGCCGCGTCATCGGCAACATTCATCTCCGCCATGCCCAGGTGGTGATTGAGGCTTCCGGCCACGCGCGCCGCAAACGTCGCACCAGGTCGCGTGAGCACCGGGCACCCAGCCCACAGTGCGTCCGATGCGGTCGTGTGGGCGTTGTACGGCTCGGTGTCGAGGAACAGGTCGGCGTGCTGCAGGCGCGCCAGGTACTCGGCGTGCGGCTGCTTGGGCATGAACACCAGTCGCGCGGGATCGACTCCCTGCATGCGCGCGACATCGGCCAGGCGCGCATCGGCGTGGCCCGGTCCGGACAGCAGCCACAGCACGCTGCCCGGGACTTCGCGCAGCACAGCCAACGCGCGCATGACGCTGCGTGGGTTGAGTTTGTAGCTGTTGTTGAAGCAGCAGAACACCGCGCCTTCGCCGTTGTCGCCGCGTTCGGGCAGGCCGCATTGCGCGCGCGACGGTGGCGGCGGGAGCGTGCGTGTGGTGTCGGACGGCTGGAAGCAGCGCGGCAGCCAGACCACGTTCTCGCTGAAGTCCTGCGCCATCGATTCGGGCAGCACGAAGCGGTCGGCCAGGACGTGGTCGATCCACGGGGCACCTGATGTGCCTGGATAGGCCAGCCAGTTCACCTGCACCGGCGCCGGTCGCATTGCCAGCACCTCCGGCGTGCCACCGCCGCCCCAGCCGCGCAGGTCGAACAGGACTTCGATGCCGGCGGCACGGATGGCCATCGCCACCTGTGCGTGTGCCCGCATCGATACGTCGTGCAAGGTGTGCGTGGCGGCCTGCAGGCGTTGCCTGATCGGGCTGCCGTCGTCGCCGTTGAGCGCGAACAGGTGGATCTCGATATCGGCCTGGGCCTTGAGCTGTTCGAACATCGCCGCCGTCAGCAGGCCGGTCGGATGCGCGCCGAAACCATTGGACAGGAAGCCGACCCGGATCGGTCCGGTCGCTGCGGTCTGCGGCGGCGGCAATGGGCGCACGGATGCGGCCACGACACCGGCGCGGAGGCGCGCGCAGCGCAGCTGTTCGGCTGCGGTGGCGTCCTCGCTCAGGAAGGCGAATGGTTCGACCGAAGCTGTTGCGCGGTTGACCGCATCGCGGACCTGGCACGCGAGCGCGTCGAGGTCGCGCCAGTCACACAGCTTGCGCCGCCAGGCCAGCAGGTAGGCGGCCAGTTGCGGTTCGTCCGGGGCCAGCGCGTGTGCACGCGCGTAGGCCTGCGATGCGGCTTCGGCCTCGCCGGTGTCTTCCAGTGCATGTCCCAGCCAGACGGCGATGCCGGGATGGTCGGGGGCATTGGCCGCGGCCGCGCGCAGGCTGGCGACGGCATCGCTGCGCCGGCCCTGCATCCACTGCGCGCGACCCAGTCGCGCCAGCGCTTCGGGATGCCCGGGCCTCAGCGCGAGTGCGCGCTGCGCGGCCTTCTCGCCGGCGGCGGCATCGCCACGGTCGAGTTCATGCTCGGCCAGCAGGATCCAGGCATAGGCATCGCCGGGGTTTTGCTCGAGCGCGCGACGCAACTCGATGCGCGGATCGTTGTGCACGGATCAGACCAGCGCCAGGTGGTAGCGAAGCGTGCCGTCGTACAGCTGCCAGCCACCGGATTCGTACAAGGCCTGGGCGTTGCGGTTGTCCGGCGTGGTTTCAAGTTCGAGGCGGATCGCGCCGTCGTCGCGCGCGAACATCGCGGCGGCCGTCAGCAACGCCTGCGCCACGCCCTGCCGGCGCGCGCTCCTATCGACATACAAATCGTTGAGTACCCACACGCGTGCGGCACGCACCGACGAGAACGTCGGATAGAGCTGGGTGAAGCCGACGGCTGCACCGTCGATCTCGGCCAGCAGCACGACGGACTGGTCGCGCTCGATGCGCTCGTGCAGGAACTCGCGCGCCAGTGCCGCATCCTGCGGTTGCTCGTAGAACATGCGGTAGGCATCGAACAGCGGTGCAAGCTGGTCGAGGTCGCTCAGCGTGGCGCGCCTGATCTCAATGGGCATGGCGGTTCCGTGCTCATGGGGTGTGGCCGATTGTAGACAACCCTTCCCCGGTGCGGCGCCGGCTCAGGCGTCGTGCGTCAGCCGCGCCAGCTCATCGGCCTGGTGCTCGTGCTGCAGGCGATCGACCAGTTCCTGCAGGTCGCCCTCGATCACGTTGGGCAGGTCGTACAGCGTGAGCCCTTCGACGCGGTGGTCGGTGATGCGGCCCTGCGGAAAGTTGTAGGTGCGGATGCGCTGGCTGCGGTCGCCGCTGCCGACCTGCAGCTTGCGGATCGAGGCCTGCGCGGCGGCGGCCTTGGCCGCCTGCGCTTCGGCCAGGATCGCCGCCAGTCGCTTCATCGCCTTGTCGCGGTTGGCGTGCTGGCTGCGTTCGGTCTGGCTTTCCACGACCACGCCGCTGGGCACGTGGGTGATGCGGATCGCCGATTCGGTCTTGTTGACGTGCTGGCCGCCGGCACCGCTGGAGCGGAAGGTATCGACCTTCAGGTCGGCCGGATTGATCTCGATCGGCTCGCCTTCGGCCTCGACCGGGATGATCGCCACCGTCGCCGCCGAGGTGTGGATGCGGCCCTGCGACTCGGTCGCCGGCACGCGTTGCACGCGGTGCGTGCCTGATTCGAATTTCAGGCGCGAATACGCGCCGCGTCCTTCCACGCGCGCGATGACTTCCTTGAAGCCACCGTGCTCGCCGGGACTGCTGGATTCGATCTCCACCTTCCAGCCCTGGCGCTCGGCGTAGCGCGCGTACATGCGGAACAGGTCGCCGGCGAAGATCGCCGCTTCGTCGCCACCGGTGCCGGCGCGCACTTCCAGGTAGATGTCGCCGTCGTCGCGCGGGTCCTTCGGCACGAGGTGGGCGAGCAGTTCGATCTCGAGCTGTTGCAGGCGCGCGTGGGCGGCGGCGATTTCCTCTTCCGCCAGCTCGGCCAGTTCCGGGTCGCCGCGCATGCCCTCGGCCGCGGCCAGGTCGCGCTTGGCCTGGGCTTCGGCGGACAGTGCATGCGCCACCGGCTCGAGCTGGGAGAACTCGCGCGAGAACTTGCGGAAGCGGTCGGCATCGCCGATGACGCCCGGGTCGGACAACAGCCGCTCGAGTTCTTCGCGACGTTCGACGAGGGCTTCGAGCTTGCGGCGCAGGGTGGGAGTCATGGGCGAACCGGGTGTGGAGGAAATGAGCAGGCAATGCGGCGGCCGTGACCGTCGCTAGCCTTCGCGCTGCTCGTTCTTCTCGGCACCTGGTTCTTCGTTCTCGGGGAACAGCTTTTCGGCAGCGCGGGCCAGTTCGATGTTTCCGGTCAGCGCCGCCTCGCGCAAGGCCACTGTCGGCGCATGCAGCAGGCGGTTGGTGAGCGTGTGGGCGAGGAAGTTCAGCACTTCCTGCGGGTCCTGGCCGGCGGCCAGTTGCTGCTGCGCACGGGCCAGCACATCGGCCTTGGCCGATTCGCCGTGCGCGCGCAGGCGCTTGAGCGGCGCGGTGCGGGTGCTGGCGGCGATGGTCTCGGTGAAGCGCGCCACTTGCATCTCGACGATGGCCTCGGCCTCGGTTGCCGCTTCGCGGCGGCTGCGGCGGTTGTCCTCGATCGCCCGTTCCAGGTCGTCGACGGTGTACAGGAACACGTCCTTGAGTTCGGCGACGTCGGCGCCGATGTCGCGCGGCACGGCCAGGTCCAGCAGCAGCATCGGCCGGTGCCGGCGCGTCGCCAGCGCCGCGGCGACATTGGCCTTGCGCAGGATCGGATCGCGGCTGGCCGTGGCCGAAATAACCACGTCGGCCTCGCCCAGGTGCTTGTCGAGCTCGCTCAGGGGCAGGGCGACGCCGCCGTGGCGGGTGGCCAGCTCCTGCGCGTGGGCCAGCGTGCGGTTGGCCACAAGCAGGCGTTTCGCTTTCGCCTGCACCAGGTGGCGTGCGGCCAGCTCGATGGTTTCGCCGGCGCCGATCAGCAGCACGGTCGAGTCCTCGAGGCGGGCGAAGGATTCCTGCGCCAGGCGAACGGCGGCCGACGCCACCGACACCGGATTGGCGCCGATGCGGGTGTCGGTGCGCGCGCGCTTGGCGGTGGTGAAGGCGTGCTGGAACAGGCGGTCGAGCTGGTTGCCCAGGCTGCCGGCATGGCGCGCGCTCGCCCAGGCGTCCTTCACCTGGCCGAGGATCTGCGGCTCGCCCAGCACCAGCGAATCCAGCCCGGTGGCGACGCGGAACAGGTGCCGGACCGCATCAGCGTCGCGATGGCGATAGAGGTAGGCGTGCAGGTCGCCGACTTCGTCCGGGTGCGTGGCCAGCCAGTCGGCCAGTGCCTGGCCGTCGTCGTCGGCCACGGCGTACAGCTCGGTGCGGTTGCAGGTCGAGAGCAGGGCGACTTCGCTGACCTGCGGCAATGCGCGCAGCGCATCGAGCGCGGCCGGCACGGTATCGGCCGAGAACGCGACACGCTCGCGCAGGCTGACCGGCGCGGTCTGGTGATTGATGCCTAGTACGAACAAACTCATTTCAACGCGCCGGACTTCGCCGACTGGGGCCTCTTCCGTTCAGGTGCTTGCGATAAGCTGCTGGCTACCGCGGAGGCCGACATTCTACCGGCCCCGTCCCCTCCAGGTTGACCTGCAGGCTTGATCGATGCCCGTTGCCTTGCGCACGTACTGTTTCATTCTTGTCGCCCTGCTGGCCGCCGGACCGCTGGCGGCCGCGGAGAAAGTGGCGAAGTCCGGCCCCGTCACCGACCCCACCGAGGCCTCGCTCGAGCCGCTGCTGGCCGGTGAGTTCGCCCTGCAGTCGGGGCGTCTGGACGAGGCCGCCAAGTCCTACCTGGATGCCGCCCGCGCCGCCGACGATGTCGCCCTGGCCGAGCGCGCGACCCGCATCGCCCTGCTCGCCAAGGACGACAAGCGTGCCGCCGAGGCTCTGGCGCTGTGGCGCCAGCAGGGCGGCGAAGGCCTGAACCTGGCGGCGGCCGAAGCCGTCCTGGCGATCCGCCGCGGCGACGAACGCGCCGCCCGCAAGTACCTCAAGCAGTTGCTGCAGGCACCCGGCGACAGCGGCTGGCGCCAGGCACTGGGCGTGCTCAGCGGCGGTGCGCGCGACCCCAAGCAGTCGGCGCGCCTGCTCGAGCGACTGGTCAAGGACGGCAGCATCCCCAACAAGCTGCCGGCCTGGCTGGCCTTTGGCGGCCTGGCACAGGGGCTGGAACAACCCGAGCTGGTCGAGCGCATCGTCGCCGAAGTGGTCGAGCGCTTCCCGGGCGAAGCCCGTGTCGGCTTGCTGCGCGCCAGCCAGCTGCGCGAGGCAGGCAAGGACGACGAAGCCCGCAAGCTGCTGGCATCGCTGTCGGAACAGGCCGGTGACGACCGCGACCTGCGCCGGGCCCTGGCCGACGAATACCACCGCCTGGGCGATTACCCGGCGGCCGAAGCGGTGCTCGCCAAGGGGCCGCAGGACGACCAGACCTACGCACTTCGGGCCGCATTGCTGGCCCAGAGCGAGGACAAGCAGTCGCTGACGCGGTTGTACGAAGAGCTGCGCACCAGCGCCTCCAAGCCCGATCCGCAGCGACGGCTGCTGCTGGGCCAGATGGCCGAGTTCCTCGATCGCTTCGACGAAGCGCTGGACTGGTACGGCGGTGTGCCCGGTGGCGAACAGCGCTGGACGGCGCGCCTGCGCAGCGCCAACGTGCTGCACGAACTCAACCGCGACGCCGAGGCCTACAAACTGCTGCGCGAACTGCAGGCAGACGCGGCCGCCGACGATGAATCCCGTCGCGATGCCTACCTGCTGGAAGCGGCGCTGCGCGAGAAGGACAAGGACCAGCCCGGCGTACTCGACGCCTACGCGCGCGGCCTGGCGGCGTTCCCGGACGATCCGGAAGTGCTCTATGCGCGCGCCCTGAGCTGGGAGCGTAACGACGATGTTCCGCGTGCCGAAGCCGACCTGCGCAAGATCCTGGTGACCGAGCCGGACAACGTCGCCGCGCTCAACGCGCTGGGCTACACCCTTGCCGACCGCACCACGCGATACCAGGAAGCGCTGCAGCTGATCGAGCGCGCGCGCACCGCCGAACCTGACAATCCCGCGATCATCGACAGTTACGGCTGGGTGCTCTATCGCCTCGGTCGCAACGAGGAGGCGCTGGTCGAACTGCGCCGTGCCCTGACTTTGCAGAAGGACGCCGAGATCGCCGCGCATCTTGCGGAAGTGTTGTGGGTGACAGGGCGCAAGGACGAGGCGCGCAAATACTTCGATCAGTCGCGCAAGATCGATCCGGACAACCGCTCGCTCAAGCGCGCGCTGGAGAAGACCGGCGCATGAAGGGCAGCCATTCGCTATTGCTGGCGACGTTGTTCGTGGCGCTGCTGTCGGGCTGCGTTTCGAGCCCGACCCGTGCGCCGGCCGTGCCCGTCGATCCGGTCCAGGCACAGGCCAACGACCAGCGCCGCACGGACGTCGGCGAGTGGTCACTGTCGGGCCGCATTGCCGTCGCCAACGGCAAGCAGGGCGGCAGTGGCCGCATCGACTGGAAACAGAAGCTCGACAGCTACACGATCTCGCTGAGCGCCCCGGTTACCCGCCAGAGCTGGCGCCTCAGCGGCGACGCCGACGGTGCGCGCCTGGAGGGTGTCGAAGGCGGGCCGCGCGAGGGCGCCGATGTCGAATCCCTGCTGCAGTCGACGACCGGTTGGGACATCCCTGTGCGCGCGCTCTCGGACTGGGTGCGCGGCATCGGCGCGACCTCGCCCGAATTCGGCCCGGCGAAAGTCGAATACGGCGCCGGCAACCTGCCGTCGCGCCTGCAGCAGGCGGGTTGGCTGATCGAATACCAGGACTGGCAGCCGGCCGCCGATGGCCCGGTCATGCCGGCCCGTCTGGTGGCCACGCGTGGCCAGGCGAAGGTCCGCCTGATCGTCGATCAGTGGTCGCTCGGCGCGGGGCAATGAGTCCGGCGATTTCTGGAGTGGATGGCGAGACGGCCTGGTCGCTGTGGCCGGCCCCGGCCAAGCTGAACCTGTTCCTGCGTATCACCGGTCGTCGAGACGACGGCTACCACCTGTTGCAGACCGTGTTCCGGCTGCTCGACTGGGGTGACTCGATCCGGTTGCGGGTCCGCGATGACGGCCAGATCCGCCGCCATGGTGCTAGCGCGCCGGGCGTGGCCGAGGCCGACGACCTCACGGTCCGCGCCGCCAAAATGCTGCAATCCGAGTCGAACAGTCCGTATGGTGCCGACATCGTCGTCGAAAAGCGCATCCCGTCGGGTGGCGGGTTCGGTGGCGGTTCGTCAGATGCGGCGACCGTGCTGGTCGCCCTGGACGCACTGTGGGGCACCGCGCTCGGCGAGGACCGGCTGGCCGCCCTGGGGCTGCAGCTTGGTGCCGACGTGCCCGTGTTCGTCCGCGGCCACGATGCCTGGGCCGAAGGGGTGGGGGAGAAGCTCACCCCGATCGATCTGCCGCCGGCCTCGTACGTCCTCGCCGACCCCGGCGTTCATGCGCCGACCGCAGCGTTGTTCCGTGCGCCTGAATTGACGCGTGATGCCGCGCCCGCGACAATAGCGGACTTCGTTTCGGGTGTGCCGCTCGGGAATGCGTTCGAGCCGGTATTGCGCGTGCGCGAACCCGCCGTAGAGGCGGTGTTTGCAGCACTTTCGCAGATCGGTTCGCCGCGCCTGACCGGGTCGGGCAGCGGCTGTTTCGTCGAATTCGCATCACGCGAGGACGCCGAAGCGGCACTGGTGGCATTACCCCAGGGTCTTCGGGCCTGGCTGGCAACGGGAGCCTCGCGCTCGCCGCTGCTGGAGGCGCGAAGCAGGTGGGAAGGAGCGGGGAGAGAGTAGTAGCCGCACCAGGCTCCGGCTCATTCCCGGCTGCAATCCGCTGGTACCTCATGCAGGGGCGTCGCCAAGAGGCCCAAGGCACCAGGTTTTGATCCTGGCATCCGTAGGTTCGAATCCTACCGCCCCTGCCAATTCATAGCGGACCGCAGCGGCCTTTCCGGTGCGGACGCCCCCGGATAACCGCCACGGTCAGAGCGAAGCGGAGAGCACTGTGCAAAACGATCGGAACCTGCTGATTTTCAGCGGCAATGCCAACCGCCCGCTGGCCGACGCGGTGTGCAAGGAGCTCGGCATCCGCCTGGGCAAGGCACTCGTCAGCCGTTTCTCGGACGGCGAGGTGCAGGTCGAGATCGAGGAGAACGTGCGCCGGCAGGAAGTGTTCGTGATCCAGCCGACGAACGCTCCCACGGCCGAGAATTTCATGGAACTGCTGGTGCTGGTGGACGCGCTCAAGCGCGCCTCGGTGGCCAGCGTGACCGCGGTGGTGCCGTACTTCGGTTACGCCCGCCAGGATCGCCGCCCGCGTTCCTCGCGCGTGCCGATCACCGCCAAGGTGGCTGCAAAGATGTTCAGCGCGGTCGGTACCGATCGCGTGTTGACGGTGGACCTGCACGCCGACCAGATCCAGGGTTTCTTCGATATCCCGGTCGACAACGTGTATGCCTCGCCGCTGCTGCTCGCCGACATCTGGCGCGCGCACGGCACCGACAACATGGTGGTGGTCTCGCCTGACGTGGGCGGCGTGGTCCGCGCCCGCGCGATCGCCAAGCGCCTCGACGACGCCGACCTGGCGATCATCGACAAGCGCCGCCCGCGCGCCAACGTGTCGACGGTGATGAACATCATCGGTGACGTCGAAGGCAAGACCTGCGTTCTCGTCGACGACATCGTCGACACCGCCGGTACGTTGTGCGCCGCCGCCGCTGCCCTCAAGCAGCGCGGCGCGCTCAAGGTCGCCGCCTACTGCACCCACCCGGTGCTGTCGGGCGCGGCGATCGACAACGTGACCAAGTCGCAGCTCGACGAGCTGGTGGTGACCGACACCATCCGCCTGTCCGACGCGGCCAAGGCCTGCAACAAGATCCGCCAGCTCAGCGTTGCCGAGCTGCTGGCTGAAACGATCCGCCGCGTTGCTTTCGGCGAATCGGTCAGCTCGTTGTACGTCGATTAAGGCGTAAAGCGGGAAGAGCGAGTGGGGAGCAGGGAACGATGATCTGTCGTGAACTGTTCCGGCCCCGCCTTCCTGACGTTTCAAAAGGTGTGGCATGGGTGATGTGGGGCGGGCCGCGACAACTTCGCGTTCCCCATTCCCTATTCCCCATTCCCGCCTTCATCGGCTCTTCTGGTCGCGGAAGAGTCTCCAATCGCCGCGAGGCGACCCAACGCAGTAAATAGTGAGTAATCCAAATGTCTGAACACATCCTCAAGGCCACTGGCCGCAGCGTCGAAGGGAAGGGTGCGAGCCGCCGTCTTCGTCATGCCGCCAGCATCCCGGCCATCGTCTACGGCGGCAAGTCCGCGCCGCAGCCCATCCAGCTCGATCACGAGAAGACCTGGCTGGCCCAGCAGAACGAGTGGTTCTACTCCTCGATCCTGACCCTCGAGATCGATGGCAAGGCCGAGCCGGTCCTGCTGCGTGACATGCAGCGCCATCCGTTCAAGCAGATCATCATGCACCTGGACTTCCAGCGCGTTGACCTGAACCAGGCGCTGAAGGCTGCCGTGCCGCTGCACTTCCTCAACCAGGACAGCTCGCCGGCCGGCAAGGCCGCCGACGTGGTCATCACCCACGAGCTCAACGAAGTCACCGTCAGCTGCCTGCCGAAGGACCTGCCGGAGTTCATCGAAGTCGACCTGGCCAAGCTGGCCGTCGGCGACGTGGTGCACCTGTCGGACATCAAGCTGCCCAAGGGCGTCGAGCTGCCGGAACTGAAGCTGGGCAAGGAACACGACGTCGCCGTCGTGATGGCCAAGCACGGTCGCGTCGAAACCGAGGAAGCCTCGGCCGAGACCCCGGCCGAAGTGCCGGCGACCAAGGCCGCCAAGAAGGACGAGAAGTAATCACGTCCCGTGTGCCTGCCCGCGATCGCGGGCAGGCCACTGCGTGAGATTCTCTGATGGCTGCTGGTCTGCGCCTCATTGTCGGCCTGGGAAATCCCGGGGCCGAACACCTCCGGACCCGGCACAACGCCGGGTTCTGGTTTGTGGACGCCCTGGCTTCACGCCTGGGCGGCCGCTTTGGTCTGGAATCCAAGCTGTTCGGCGAGACCTGCAAGGTCGACATCGCCGGCCAGCCGGTCTGGCTGCTCAAGCCGGCCACTTTCATGAACCTGTCCGGCAAGTCGGTCACCGCGGCCCTGCGCTACTGGAAGATCGAGCCGGAGCAGATGCTGGTCTGTCACGATGAGCTCGACCTGGATGCCGGCGTCGCCCGCATCAAGTTCGATGGCGGCCACGGCGGCCAGAACGGTCTGCGCGACATCAGCCAGCTGCTCGGCCACGGCAAGTACCACCGCCTGCGCATCGGCATCGGCCATCCCGGCCACAAGGATCGCGTCACCTCGTGGGTGCTGGGCCGTCCCGGCAGCGCAGACGAGGCGATGATCCTGCGCGCCATCGACGACGCCCAGGACGTACTGCCCCTGGCAGTCACTGGCGACTTCAACGAGGCCATGAAGCGGCTGCACACGCCGCGGGCCTGAGTTCCACCCCCATTCCTGGTGCCGGCGCTGCCGGCACTGCAACAGAGCGAGAAAGCGTCATGGGCATCAAATGCGGCATCGTCGGCCTGCCTAACGTCGGCAAGTCGACCCTCTTCAACGCCCTGACCAAGGCCGGCATCGCGGCGGCCAACTTCCCGTTCTGCACGATCGAACCCAACGTCGGCGTGGTGCCGGTGCCCGATCCGCGCCTGATCGCGCTGTCGGAGATCGTCAAGCCGCAGAAGTGCATCCCCACGGCGGTCGAGTTCGTCGACATCGCCGGCCTCGTCGCCGGCGCCGCCAGCGGCGAGGGCCTGGGCAACAAGTTCCTGGCCCACATCCGCGAGGTCGACGCGATCACCCACGTGGTGCGCTGCTTCGAGAACCCGGACGTCATCCACGTCAACAACAAGGTCGACCCGATCGCCGACATCGAGACGATCGATACCGAGCTGGCCCTGGCCGACCTGGAATCGGTCGAAAAGGCCCTGCAGCGCGCCGAGCGCACCGCCAAGACCGGCGACAAGGACGCCAAGATCCGCGTCGAGGTGCTGGGCCGTGTCCGCGCCGGGCTGGATTCGGGCAAGCCGGCGCGCGCGCTGGGCCTGTCGGAGGACGACCGCCTGCAGGTGCGCGATCTGTTCCTGCTGACCCTCAAGCCGGTCATGTACGTCGCCAACGTCCTCGAGGACGGCTTCCACGACAACCCGCACCTGGACGCCGTGCGCGAGCGCGCAGTGGGCGAGGGCGCCGAGGTGGTGCCGGTGTGCGCGGCCATCGAGGAGGAGCTCAGCCAGCTCGAGGACGCCGACCGCGACGCCTTCCTGACCGACCTGGGTCTCGACGAGCCCGGCCTGAACCGGGTCATCCGCGCCGCTTACAAGCTGCTGGGCCTGCAGACCTACTTCACCGCCGGCGTGAAGGAGGTCCGCGCCTGGACGGTGAAGTCCGGCTCGACCGCGCCGCAGGCGGCCGCGGTGATCCACACCGACTTCGAAAAGGGCTTCATCCGCGCCGAAACCATCGCGTATGACGACTACATCAAGTACAAAGGCGAGTCCGGTGCCCGCGACGCCGGTCGCCTGCGCCTGGAAGGCAAGGAATACCGCGTCCAGGAAGGCGACGTGCTGCATTTCCGCTTCAACGTCTGATCGCCCGTCTGCGTGCCTTCCGGCTCGCAGACAGCGTTTTGATGAGATTTTGCCGCTAAGGTGAAAATAGATGTGTAAACATCGTTGACAACCTCGTCGGTCGGTCCCAAAATTGCGGGCTCTTTTGGAGGGATACCCAAGCGGCCAACGGGGGCAGACTGTAAATCTGCTGGCTTACGCCTTCGGTGGTTCGAATCCACCTCCCTCCACCAGATTCATCCGGTCGCAAGGCCAGTAGTTTCAGGCAGTACCAGCAACAAACCGGTGGCGTTACCAACCATCGGCGCAGTACCCAAGCAGGTAGGTTCCGGCGCGGGAGTAGTTCAACGGTAGAACCTCAGCCTTCCAAGCTGATGGTGCGGGTTCGATTCCCGTCTCCCGCTCCATTGAACGCCGCGACGTCCCACCTGCTAGGCACAATCTGCTCACGTAGCTCAGTCGGTAGAGCACCTCCTTGGTAAGGAGGAGGTCGAAGGTTCGATTCCTTTCGTGAGCACCACTACAAGCGATCCACCAACGTAATTCCGTCCTACAAGCGAGAGTCGACTGTCATGGCCAAGGGTAAGTTTGAGCGCACCAAGCCGCACGTGAACGTGGGCACGATCGGTCACGTCGACCACGGCAAG
>NZ_JBDGKK010000016.1:0-24493 GCF_057656415.1 Lysobacter sp. Soil_C_59
CCGGATATACGTGCGCAGTCGACTAGGGCGCCGGATGCAGGATGCTTGCAGCAAGAGGAGGAGTCCATATACGGACACTGGGGCAGGATGGTCTGGCGAGCAGATTCCGGGGTCTGCCTCCGGCCGCGAACCGACATCCCGCCCGATCACATTCCGGGCGGTTGCTTCGCCCATTGATAGCCCTTCGATGCCTGCTCATAGCCAAGGTTGAACAGCGCCCGCATGCCGTCTGTTCTGGACGATCACCGCATTCACGGCCGCCCACAGCCTCACTCTGGCTGCAGCCACACTAGGGTGGGTGCATGTACCACCGCCTCCGGTGGAGGCCAGCATCGCCTTGAGCATCGTGTTCCTGGCCAGCGAGATCGTGCACACGCGCGCCGGCCGCCCCGGACTGACGTACCGGCAGCCGTGGATCGTGGCATTCCTCTTTGGCTTGCTGCACGGGCTCGGGTTCGCCGGCGCTCTTAGCGAAGTCGGACTTCCGGCCAACGCGATTCCGGTCGCGCTTGCGTTGTTCAACGTCGGCGTCGAGATCGGACAACTTCTGTTTGTCGCCGCGGTGCTGGTATTGATGGCCGGCGCGCGACGGATTCGTTTGCCGCAAGGCGACTGGAGCTGGAAGTTGCCGGTGTACGCGATAGGCATGGTCGCGTCCTACTGGACGCTCGACCGCATTGCCGGTTTCTGATGGGACGATCAGAGCCCCGGACCTGGCCATCCAATGCGACCGCACCATCCACCTGTAGCGTAGTCAAGGACACTGTCGCTGCAAACCAAAGCGCTTCGCAGCTCGACTTGATTCGGGCGTTGTCGCGATGTCCGCTCCTGGCCGAGAGCGGGCAGTCCCGGGATGCGGGGATTCTCTAAACTTTGGTGAGTTTCAGCCGGTCGATCACCGCGTCGAGGTAGTTCGGTCCGACTGGCACGTTGGCGCCGTCGCGCAGGGTGAGCGTAGTGCTGCCGTTGGCGTGCCGCTGGACTCCGGTGACGAGGCTGGGGCGGACAAAGGCGGAACGATGGACGCGTATCAGCCCGGCGGGATCGAGGGTGCGCTGGAGTGCACTCATCGTCGTGCGGTGGATGTGGCTGCGGGTGGAGGTATGCAGCATTACGTAGTCGCGTGCCGCCTCGATCCAGTCGATCGTCTCGATGGGAACCCGCCGCGATCCGTTCCTCACCTGCACCCAGATCACGTCGTCATAGGCGCCCGCGCTGCTGGTTGCGGTCGTAGCCGCTGCTTCGCGAAGTGCGCGGCGGCGCTTGGCACGTTCGACGGCTTGGCGTAACCGGTCAAAGCGCACCGGCTTGAGGAGGTAGTCCGTCGCATCGACCTCGAAGGCGTCCGGTGCAAACTGCTCGAAGGCGGTGACGAACACGATCTCCGGTCGCTCCTCCATTGCCATGTCGGCGGCCACGGCAAGCCCACTCTTCTCCGGCATCTGGACGTCGAGCATCACCAGGTCGGGCCGGAGCGTCGCGATCGCCTCGGCTGCCTCCTTCCCGTCGCCCGCGGTGCCGACGACCTCGACGTCCGGAAGCTGGCGAAACAGGGCGACCAACCGGTCGAGCGCCAGTGGTTCGTCGTCCACGAGGAGTACGCGCAACCGGCTCATCCTGCCTCCGCTGTCAGGGCTTCCGCGGGCGCGAGCGGGAAACGCACACTGGCACGGAACCCATGCGGCAGCGGCTCCGCTCGCAGCGTGCCGCGCTCACCGTAGAGTACGTCCAGGCGCTGACGCACGTTGGCGAGGCCAACGCCGGTCCCCTTGCGCACATCCGTGACCTTGGCCGGATCGCCATCGTCCTCGACGGTGACGACGAGATCGTCGCCGTCCTGCGTCACGGCGATGCGCAGCGTCACGGCGTACCGGGTCGGCGCCACCGCATACTTCACCGCGTTCTCTACCAGTGGCTGCAGGAGGAAGCTTGGCACAAGCGAGTCCTCGAGCTCGGGCGGACAGTCGAGTACGACGCGCAGCCGTTCGCCAAAACGGACCGCCTCGACGTCGAGATAGGTCTCGACGGTCGTGAGCTCCTGCCCGATCGTCACCGTGCTCTGCGGGTCGGTGACAAGCGTGCTGCGCAGGAACGCGGACAGTTTCGCGAGGAGCGCTTCGGCTTGTTCGTTGCGGTGGTTGACGACCAGCGAAGAGGCGGCGTTCAGTGCGTTGAAGAGCAAATGCGGATTGAGCTGGTATGTGAGTGCCGCCAGCCGCGCGGCGCTCGCCGCGGCCTCGGCCTTCGCCGCGAGCGCTCGAGCTTCGATCTCGGCTGCACGCGCATCGGCGAGTTCGCGCTCGCGTTCGCGCACCGTCCGGTTGACCTGGATGACGACGAGGATGGCCGCGATCAGCCCGTAGAGCCAGAAATACCCCACGACGTTGTTGAGCGTCCTGGCGATCGTCGCGAACGGGTCATCCCGCGCGGCCAGGCGAAGCCACCACGTGGCCATGAAATCCGCGACTCCGAGAAGAATCGCAGCGACGGCTACGGCGAGGAACATGGTGATCAGCTTGCTCGCGATCGAGCGATCCCGGACACGCACGGCGGCGAGGTGTATCAGCGTGGTGAGCGCGATTCCGACGACGTAGAGCGCGCCGACGTGTTCGAGCACCCGTGCCGGCAACTCGCCCGCGCCAAAGTACGTCGGCAGGACGAACAGCCCGCATGACACCGTCCAGACACTGAAGCCCAACCATGCAGCTTGTCGCGTGTCCGCGCTGAACCTTTCCATCACTGCCCCTCGTTTCCCAACGGTTGGACCTTAGCGAAACGGCGTCGACGGGGCCCGGTTTTCGTCTCGCCATTCCGGACTTTCGTCGACGCGCCCGGGCTTTGTCGACAGGCTGCGTGTTCCCGTCGAAGCGCGCTCGCGAGGTCCTGCGATGGCTCCTAGCATCCTCTCATCGACACAGCCGTGTCGCCATCCGAATCGCCCGAGGACCCAACCGATGATGCGCAAACTGCTCCTGGCCGCCGCGGCGGCCCTCATGGCCCAGGCCGCCTGCGCGGCCCAGCCCAACGACGCCGACCGGGTCGCGCTCGAGAAGCTCGCCGCCGACCTGGATGCCGTCTGGGACAGCGGCGACCCCGCGGCGGTGTCCGCGCTCTACGCCGCTGACGGCAGCCTGCGCATGGGCAGCCTTCCGGTCGTCCAGGGGCGTGACGCCGTGCAGCGCTACTTCGTGGAAACGATGGGCCGGCGGCCCGCCGGGGCGCGGCATGTCACGCGGGTCGAGAACATCGACATGCTCACGCCGGACCTTGCGCTGGTGGATACGCGCGCGAGCATCGAAAGGGATGGTGCGCAGGGAAGCCGGGAAGTGCTGGCCGAGTTCCACAACCAGACCCTTGCCTTGCGCCAGGCCGATGCTTGGCGGTTCCGCGCAGTGCGCGCACAACGGATGGCGGTGCCGAGCCGGGCTGCCGCACCCGTCCAGCAGGGGGGCACGCGATGAACGCGAAGACGCTTGCCGCCGGCCTGGTCGGCGCAATCACCCTTGGCGCCGCGGGCGCGGCCTTCGCCGACGCAATGTTCCTGCCCGGACTGTACGAGGTTCGGGTGAGCTACCCGGGCGACGGCTCGGGCGTTGAGACGACGCGCGAATGCCTCACGTCGGCCGAGGCGAAGGAGGAATCACTCGAACGGCAGCTGGGCGAAGTCCTCAACGATGCGAGTTGCAAGTTCACGCAACGGAACATCGGCGGTGGGCGATTCGCAATCTCAGGCACCTGCAACAACGAGGGGTTCAGGTCGAATCTCAAGCAGTCGGGCACGTACTCGCCCACCGCCATGACGATGGACATGAGCATGACCCTGGCGCCCGTGCCAGGCGCCGAGCCGGTGAGCATGCAGATGACCATGTCCAGCCGCCGCATCGCTGCGAACTGCCCGGCAGGTAGCGATAACGATTGAACCGGCGCAGACCGCGCCTGCGTGCCGACACCGTAGGCAGGCGGTTCTGGGACCGGCCGTGCAGTCCGGCATCGACCAACCAGGAGCACCCAACAATGCACCGCCCGATGATCGGTATCCTCGCGCTCGCCACCTCGCTCTCGCTTGCCGGTTGCACCCAGGTGGAGCTTGCGCGCCTCTACCTCGCCAACAACGGCACGGCGGCTGAAGTGACGAAGCCGTTGCCCCTCACCTTGCCTTACAAGGACGTCGACGGCTGGGTGCTGTTACCGGCGCGCGTCAACGGCCGCGCTTCCATCGACTTCGTCCTCGACACCGGCGCCTCGGTCGTGGCGCTTATCGCGGATCAGCGCACGACGCATCTCGATCTCGACATGCGTGGCGTGCGCCGCCTGGGCGCGCCCGACGACCTTGCTGCACCCGTCGGCGCCAGGCAGGACGGGCTGGCTATCGACTTTGGCGGCGTGGTGCTGGAGAACCAGACAGCGCTTGCCATCCCGGCCGAGAGCCTCGACTGCAAGGGCGAACAGCGGAGAATGGCGCCGTTCAACGGTGTGATCGGCCACGACCTGTTCCGCCGCTTCACGGTGGAGGTGAACCGCGACAAGGGAACAGTCACGCTTCACGATCCGGACACCTATCACTACACCGGCAGCGGCCGGATCGTGTCCGCGGAAATCGCCGGCCGCCAGCCTTTCATCGACGCCAGGGTTGCTCCGTCAACGGGCGCCCCCTATCGAGCCCGCCTGCATGTCGACAGTGGCGCGGGCATCGATATGACGCTGTTTCCGGGGTCGAGCCCGGCCATCAAAGCGCCGCCCGACGGACGCGGGCGTGAGGCGTGCTTCGTGGGCGGTCGCGCCACCTACACGACAGGTGCACCCGTTCACCTCGGTCTTGCCGGCGCCGCCATCACCACGCCGGTCGAGTACGCCACCGGCCGGGAGGTAATCGCCGCCGGGCAGAACGGCCGCCTCGGCGCCCGTTTCCTGGCGCGATTCAACGTGGTTTTCGACTACGCTCGCGAACGCATCATCCTCGAGCCTCGGCGCCGGCAGGTGGTCGTCGCGCGTGCTCCCGGGCACTGAATCGGAATGACGATCCTGTGTCGGTAACGCGGGCTCGCCATGAGTAAGTCCCGCGATCGCAGCCCGATGCCTGACGCTCTGCGGCAACGTTTGCACTTGCACGTCGCATAATCGCGGCGCATACCCCGGAGTTCACAACTTTTCAGAAGTTTTCAGTACTTCGGAAGCGACTCCCACCTGCTTGCGTGATCCACTTCAGCGCTGCCCGCGTGGGGAGGCAGCGCCACCCGGTCAGTTGCGTGATATCGCAATGACTGCCGGACGGGTCATGAATCAGGGGGAATCTTGAGCACTAAATTCATTCGGGCCAGCCTGTGGCTGGCGGTTGCGGCATTGTTGTTGGCCGGTGCGGACGCCGCGGCGCGGGAACGCAAGCTGGAGAACCGCAACGGCGTCCAGACGCGCGAGCTGGACCCGTCGCAGAAGGGGCTGGTCACCGGCGTGGGCATTGAAGCCCACGACATCCAATCGATGACCAACCAGATGGCGCGCGACCTGTTCGCGAGCGGGTTCCTCAACGGACTCAGCAAGCCGCCGCGGATCCTGGTCGACGAGCAGGAGTTCCATAACGAGGGCTCGCAGATCATCAACCGGCGCATGATCACCCAGCGCCTGATGACCGAGCTCAACCGTGCCTCGCAGGGCCGCATGACCTTCATCGGCCAGCGCTACGCCGGCATGGTGGCCAAGCAGCGCGAGCTCAAGCGCGAGGGCGTCACCGACGTGGGCACCACCGGCATGACCGGTGCCCAGGCTGGCGTCGACTACTTCCTGGCCGGCGCGATCATGACCCAGGATGCCCGCGACCCGCGCAGTGGCGTGGTGCAGCGCTACAACCAGATCGCCTTCGAACTGGTGGATGCGGAAACCGGTGCGGTCGTTTGGACGGGCATGTACGAGTTCGAGCGTGCCGCCGCCGACGACGTGGTCTACCGCTGACCAAAGCCTGCAAGGGACCCGCCACGCATCACGCCCGCGCCGCCGGCGATTGCCGGCCATCGCATGGCACCTGCGTGCCCGCCGGTTCCGCACTCGACAAACCTCCAAAGGAACTCGATCCCATGAAACCCACCGCTTCCCTGCTGTGCTCCGCCGCCGTGCTCGCGCTGAGCCTCAGTGGCTGTTCCACCACGCCCAACGCCCGCCCGCAGGCACTGCTCAAGTGCGACTACAAGGCCCTCAAGGCCAACGCGCTGACCGGCGGCCCGGCACTGACCTCCATGGCCTACGGGTCGGTCGCGGACATCCCTGCCGACGCAGTGCTGATGAGCGATGCGGGCCTCTATCGCAGCGTGATCGTCCAGCAACTGAGCACGCAGAACACGCAAGGCGGCACCGTGCAGGTGAATGCCCGCCTCGCCAACTGCACCGGCGCGGGCATGACCGTGCGTGCGCGCACCGCTTTCCTGGACCAGGCCATGGCGCCGGCAGAGCCGGTGTCGGCATGGCGCACGGTCTTCCTGCCGGCCGGCGGGATGGCGGTGTACCAGGAGTCGTCGTTCTCGACGGCGAAGGTCGCGCACTACTACATCGAACTGGCGCCGAACTGATCCGGGAGTCGACCATGCGCCTTGCGATGACCTGCGCCGTGTCGGTGGCGCTGATGTTCACGGCTGATGCCGCCGCCCAGATGCGTGCAGGCCAGCCACAGGTCCTGGCTCCGACGCCACGATCGGCGCCGCAGGCGGTGACGCCGTGGTCGGTGCTGCGCGGCAAGCTGGGCACGCGAAACCGCGTGATGCTGCTTTGGGACGCCGAGCTCGACAGCGAAGTGAACACCCGCTACCGCGAGGTGGAGACCCTGGACCGTCGCGTCCAGGGTGCTGCGGCACAGGTTGACGGCGTGGTCGACAGCGCTTCCGGTCCGGTGGGCGTGGCAGTCGCCGGTGGCAGCGCGCAGCTGCAGCAACGCAGCGAGAAGTTCGTCGAAGGCGACGCCCCGTCGCGGACGTCGCTGTCCGCAGGCGAGCGGGCGATGCAGTCGGAGTTCATGGCGCAATTGCGCCAGGGCGGCGTGCGCTTCATCGACCGCACCCTGGCCACGCGCCTGGCCGGCAAGTCGGTCCAGGGCGATCGTCCCAACGTCCATGCGATCGAAACCCAGGCGCTGGTCGGGCACGCGGACTACCTGATGGAAGTGAGCAGCGTGGCCGATGCACAGGTCCAGTCCGGGCGGCGCTATCACGTGTCGTTGCGCTCGGTGGCCAACGGCGAAATCCTGCTGGACTTCGATACGGCCGCCGATGTCGACGATGCAGGGGTGTTGCCTTACGTTGCCGGCGCCGGCGGGTTCGAGCGCGCCGCGCCACCGGCGCCGACCAGCGCCGACACCGCGCGGGTCCTGGCACGGGAAACCGGGCGCCGGATGGCCGACATGCCGGTGGCGCGATGATCGCCCGCCGGCTGATGCACGCGGTTCGAATATCAATGCTCTCCGCGATCGCCCTGGCCGCGCCTGCAGTGGCGCAGGACGCCCCCGCCGAACAGGTGCCCGAAAGTCTTCGCAAGTACTACGAGACGCTGCTGGCCGAGGGCGAGTGGGGCGCAGTGCTGAACCTGCAGCGCCTGGGCCTGGAGGCGATCGACCAGGGGCACCTGGATGTGGCGGCACGCGCATTCGATGCGAGCCTGGCGCGCATCGAACTGATCTACGCCAACTCCGACTCGGCGAAGAAGGCGCGTTCGATGTGGTCGTCGGAGGGCGTCAAGGACTTCAAGGGCGAGCCGTACGAACGCACCATGACGTACTACTACCGTGGCCTGCTGTTCATGGCGGAGGGCGACTACGAGAACGCGCGCGCCAGCTTCCGCGCCGCCGAGTACCAGGACACGATCTCGAACAACGAGGAGTACGCCGGCGACTTCGGCCTGATGTCGCTGATGGCCGGATGGGCGTCGACCTGCGCGGGCGACACCGGCATGGCCAAGGACCTTTACCAGCGCGCCGCCACGCAACAGCCGGAAGGCCTGAAGGCACCCGGCGCGGGCCTGAACACGCTGGTGCTGGTGGAGTCGGGCATGGCACCGGTGAAAACCGCCACGGGCGGATATGGTGAAGCACTGACCCTGCAGACTGGCGACAACCCGTTTGTTGCAGTGCTGGCCAACGGCAAGGAACTGCCGGTGCTGGCCGATGTCGGCTGGCAGGCCAGCACGCTGGGCGGTCGCCAGATCGACGTGATCCTCGATGGCAAGGCGAGTTTCCGCCAGGGCAGCGATACGGTGGCCGGACTGGGCGTCGCCGGTGCGACCGTCGCGATCAGCAGCGGCGATTCCGGTGCTGCCGGTGCGCTGGCAGTGGTGGGCATCGCGGCGATCCTGGTCAGCTCGGCGACCAAGCCCAAGGCCGATATCCGCATGTGGGACAACCTTCCCGATCGCATCTACGGCGGCTTCCTCAAGCAGGGCGGCGCCGTGCCGGTGGCCGAGAAGACCGCGGACGGCGAGCTGTATCCGATCGAGTCGCCGGTGATCGACCGCACCGCAGGCCGATGCCGACTGATGGTGTACCGCGCGCACGAACCGGGCGCATTGCGGGCGCAGCCGGTCAGCAACCTGACCGCAGGCGAGCGCAAGTCGCTACTGAAACGCAACGAAGCGCGCGATGCGAGCTTCCGCAACGAAATGACCCGCCTGTTCGTGTCGAACGGCGAAGCCTTGGCCGGAGGTGAATGATTCATGCTGTCTAAACTGATCAAAGCCGGTGCGATCGCACTGTTGTCGGTGCTGGCATTGCACGCGCGTGCGCAGGAGGCCAGCGCGGTAGCCGACCCCGCGGTGTGGGGTCCATACGCCAAGCTGGTGGGCAAGACCTTCAGCGGCGAGGACGTCAGTGGCTGGCCTGGCTACGCCAGTCGCACCCGGTCCATCCAGTGGGAAGTGCCCGGGCAGGTGATGGTCGAGACCGGCGTTTACCCGAACGGCCAGGAACTGCCGCGGATGCGCATCCTGCCGGGCAAGAACCCGGGCGACGTGGTCTTCGATGTGCCGAAGTCGCCCAACGCGACCGGCCATGTGGTCGATGCCGACACGATGGTGTTCGACCTGCCATTCGGGTACCAGAACGTGGTGCGCGTCCTGGGTCCCGACAGTTACGAAACGCGGACGCTGAAAGAGAAGAGCGGCGAAGTAAAGGCCGTCGCGGTGTATCGCGACAGCAATTCCGAAGCACAGAAGGCGCGGGTTGCGGAACTGGAGGTGAAGGCCGCGGCGGACAAGCAGGCCGCCATGCTCGCGTTGCGTGCCGCCGGCGTGCCCGCTGATCCGGCAACCGACGCGCCGGCCGAGAATGTCCTGGCATACCAGGAACCCATTCGTGGACCGCACGCCACGCTGCAGATCACGCGCGGAAAGGCATGGGAGGCCAGCGCCTGCTACGCGGCGGTGTACATCAACGGTCGCTGGGCGGCGCGCCTGGAAGATGCCGAGACGGCCCGATTCAAGGTGCCGGCGGGCAAAGTCCAGATCGGCGTTGCTTCCGACCCGCAAGGGCGCGGCACGTGCCGCCTGGGCCAGTCCACCCAGACCGAGCACGAAACGGTGGTGGCCAAGGGCGAGTCGCTGCACGTGTACTTCATCTTCAGCAACGGCCCGAAGTTCAGCGAGGCACTCGTGGCACCGGCCGCGCCGACTGCGTCCTCCCTGGGTGCCAAATGACCCCTAAAGGCCGGAAGCGGCCACGATCGAGATCGTCTGGTCGACTGTCATGTCACTTCCCCGGCGTGCCGTAGTAGCCACCGAACGTCCGGACCGGTGACCAGGACGGAAGGATCGGCTCGAGCTGCGGCACGAGGCTCTTGTAGGGGCCGGCCGCATAGACGAGTTTGCCACCGGTGACGGTGAGCACCGACTCGATCCGGCGAATGCTCTCTTCCGGCACGGTGAAATAGTCGGCGCTCAGCAGTGCCATGTCGGCGTACTGCCCTGGCGCGATGCGTCCCTTGACCGCCTCATCACCGCTGAACCAGGCGCTGCCAAGCGTGAAGAGCTCAAGCGCCTTTGCGCGATCGAGACGATTGGCTTCCGACAGCAGTTGTGTTCCACCGACGCTCTTGCCGGACACCAGCCAGTACAGCGACAACCACGGGTTATAGCTGGAAACGCGCGTGCCATCGGTGCCAGCACCTACCGGAATGCCGGCTGCAAGCAGTTGCTGGATCGGCGGTGCGTGCCCGGCTGCCCCTTGGCCATAGCGCTCGATGAACTCCTCACCGGCGAAGGCCATCCGGTTCTGGATCATCACGCCGCCGCCAAGCGCCTTGATGCGTGCAATCCGCGGAGGCTGGATCGTTTCGACGTGGTCGATCGCCCAGCGCAGGTCACTGAAGCCAGGACGGCCTGCTGCCTTTTCTTCGCGGTCGACCGACTCGAATACCGACAGGATCCGATCGATCGACTCGTCGTAGGTGGCATGGATGCGGATCGGCCAGCGACGCTGCACGAGCGTGCGGACAGCGGCGGTGAGTTCCTCGCGCCATTTCGGGTTGGCGTCGAGGTTGGGGCGCTCGGCACGAAAGTTCTCAAAGTCTCCCGCGGACGCCACGAGTTGCTCGCCGGCGCCTTCCAGCACGAGCCCGCTCTCGTTGTGCGCATCCAGGTTGGCGTTGATACGCTCGCTTTCGACCCAGCTCTGGATGTCCTTGAGCTCCTGTCCCGCCTTCTGGGCGAAGAGGTAGTAAGAGATACGCAGTGGTAATCCCTCGGTTCGCGCCATGTCGATGGACGCCTTGTACTGCGTCGGATACATGTGGCCGCCGCCACCCGCGTCGATGGCCGAGGTCAAGCCAAAGCGATTGAGCTCGCGATAGAAATGGCGCGCTGACGATGCCTGGGCATCGGCGGGCAACTCGCCCAGTGCGCCGACAGCCTGGTAGAGGATCGTCGGCCGCGGTGTTGCGAGAATGCGCCCGGTCGGCTGCCCGTCCGCGCTCTTCTCGATCGTGCCGCCTTCGGGCGCAGGCGTATCGGCCTTCAGGCCTGCAACCTCGATGCCTTTCTTGTTGTAGATGGCGCCGCTGTAAAGGTGGAGAACGAACACCGGCGTGTTCGGCGCCACTCTTGTCAGCTCATCGGGGGTCGGCATGCGCTTTTCGGCGAACTGATGCGGCGACCAGCCACCGACCACGCGAACCCACTGGCCCTGCGGCGTGGTCATCGCGACCTGGCGCACCATTTCAAGTGCCTGCTCCAGGGTAGGAACGCCGTCCCACCGAAGTTCAGCCGCGTAGTAACGGGCCTGGCGAGTAGGGTGCAGATGCGAGTCGTTGAGGCCCGGTATCAGACGCCGACCCTCCGCATCCACCACCTCGGTCTGCGGGCCGCGTAAGGCGAGCATCTTCTGGTCGGATCCGACGTCCAGGATCTTCTCGCCCTTTACTGCAACGGCGGAGGCCTCAGGGCTGCCGCTCGCCTGAGTCGTGACCTCGGCGTTGTAGATCACCAGGTCTGCAAGGTCCTGCGCAGTGACGGCCGCTGGCACCAGGAGGAGCAGGGGCGCCACAGCGCCGCGACAGAAATGTACATTCATGATGACGGCCCCGTGGATGCGATGAATGCCGCTGCGATGCCGCCTACGACCGATCTGGGCGTCGTGTCAGCCTTGCCGAAGTTACTTCGTGGACCCCTTGGCGACGTCTTGAGCCTTCTGGTAGCTCTCAACGACTGCACGGTAGTTCGGCACGAGCTCGGCGTAGAGCGCGCCCCATTTCGCGGCGTCCGCACGGTTCCAGGTGCGGTGGGACTCGCTGAGCATGGTGTTGGTGGTCATCGGGATGATTCCGGCCTGCGTCATCCGGGCGAGCATGACGTCGGACGCCATCTCGCTGACGTCGCCCGAGGCGTCCATCACCACGTAAACCTTGTATCCATCGGCCTTCGCCTGGAGCGCGGGGAATGCGACGCAGACGCTTGTCCACACGCCTGCCATGACCAGCGTCTTGCGGCCCGTCGCTTCGACTGCCTTGACGAAGTCGTCGTTGTCCCAAGCGCTCACTTCCCCTTTGCGACCAACGTACTTCGCGCCCGGCGCAGCAGCCGCCAGTTCATCCATGATCGGGCCGTTGGGACCACCGGGTTCCGACGCCGTGTAGATGATCGGCATCCTGGCCTGCTCGGCGATCTTGGCGAGCGCTACGGTATTGGCCCGCAGTTCCCGGATGGGAACGTCCTTGACTGTCTGGAACAGGCCTGTCTGGTGATCGAGCAAGAGGACGACCGTGTCGTTGGGGTCAAGGAGGGCCCCTTGGGCGGCTGCGCTGGGCTGCCGGGAGAGACCCGGCATGGCCGGCTTGGTGTCCCGCGTCTCCTGCGCCTGTGCGGGCTCGATCATCAGGGCGGCGAGTGCTGTCAGGCTCGCCAGAGCCAAGGATCTTCCAGTCACGCGAGTCTTTGCTGAGGGTGAGTTCACGACAATCTCCTTTGTTGGTTGGTTGGCGGTGCAAGTGGCCCTGCGCGGCCGTCGCCTCCGATGCAGAGGGGGAGGGCTGATTGGCGACGACAGCCGGCAGGTCCAAAGGGGTAACGCCGGCGCGTCCTACGGCCGGCCGAAGCGGAGTGCGTTGATCAGAGCCCGCGGATCGGGTCGGAAGTCCAGCGTCCAAGGGCGCGCCCAGAATTAGGCTGCGCTGGAACCCACGAGCAGAAAACCCCCAATTGCGTCCGTACCGAGCCCCCCTATTGGGTGACGTAACGCGCTTGTGCTGCTCTTCGAGCCCTGGCAGTCGAAAGCCGCGTGGCCGCAACTGCCTCGCACGATGGGGCCACCGCGAGACCCTGGGCAACGAGGCCGCAAGCAGGGGAGGACGGTCGCGCCTGCGAGCACCGCGCCGGTACAGCGTGTACCTCACCAGCGCAGCATCGGAAGCGGACTTAGCGGGTGCCGGGCGGCCCTCCTCAGCACGAGCTTTGTCAGCAAGCGATGGAATCCGTAGCCCGGAAACATGGCGCGCACCGGTGCGACGATGCAGCGTGGCAGTCCGAATCTAACCCAGCCCATCGATACGTCGATCCAGTCTGCACGGCGAAACAGCTCGACAGAATGGGGAAGCGCTACTCCGCATTCGGTGAGCTTGTGATGATGGTCGATCATCGCGGCGATTTCCTGGTGCCAGGATTCCCTGTCGATCTCCCGCAGGTACTCGGACGCGGCGGCGATCGACGGGGGCAGGTAGTCGAAGGTGCCGGCTGTCCATATTCCGATGTCATGGAAGACGGCGGCAATGGCCACCTTGTCGACATCTTCGAATTCATTCTTGTCGAGCAATCGGTAGAAGTTGACCACGCGGTAAGCGTGATTCCGGTAGGCGTCGAAGTCGCCGCCCAGGACCTCGGCATGCCGGTCCAGCAGGTCATCGAGTAGCGGAATGTTGACGAGCATCGGCGGCTCCACAGTGCCAAGGAGAGGCGTGAGCCGCTGCGCGTGTGTTCGGGCTCGTCGACCACAGCTCAGACTAATGAGGCAGGCGCGTCGCCGGATCGGACATCCACGCTCCCTCCGGCTCCCCCATTTGGGGGAGGCTTATGGCTTTGCGCAACGGGATAGGGATCCCTACACTCGACTGCCGCTGGGACACGGTCACACCTGTGTCACGGGTGCACCTGCTTCGAAGGTCCGTGGCCATTCCCACGGTGTCCAGACTGATTCGGAGTGTCCGGCCATGGGCCGAATTGGCATCACCCTTGTTGCCTGGGCAATGGCGGCGTCTGCACTCTCTCAACCTGTCGTACCGGCTACGCCGCCGCTTTCGACTTATTCGAAGACGGTGTTCCCATCTGGGACCGACGGGCTGGACGACGCTTACTCGATGGTGCAAACCTCGGACGGATTCGTGTGGTTCGTTGGCCGGCGGAGTGTCTTTCGATCCGATGGTGTGGCTTTTGACGACATGGAGATCACCGACGATCGTGGAGCGTTCGACGGGGTCGCCCAGATATTTGCGGACGACGATGATGGGATCTGGGTGGCTTACCTACGGGAAGGGGTATCGCTTTTCAAAGGGGGGGTGCTCACCCGCTATGGCACAGACCAGGGCCTGCCAGAAAACAAGCAAGTCCGAGCCGTGATTCAGAACAGGGGCCGTGTGCTCGCGGCGACCCTGGGAGGACTATATGAGCGCAAAGGCGAGCGCTGGGTGCGCTCGCCCAGTGGCGAAGCGCTAGCGGGTCAACCCGTTGAAGCTGCCGTCTTTGATCGCGCTGGTCAACTTTGGCTGCTGACTCCCGGCGCTGCCTATGTTCAGCCAAAACCCAACAGTCCGTTGGAGAAGCTGGAACTGCCGCCGAACGACTCACCCATGCGCGGTCTGGTCGCATCGGCCAATGGGACCGTGTGGTACTACAACAATTCCGGCGACAACAATCTTTGCAGACTTGCGCGGGACACGCGTGCCGCTTGCTGGAGTGTTGGGGGAATGTCGGAACCAAAATCCGACCGGACAGGAGCGCTTTGGTGGGTGCGAACCGGACAACTGGTTCGAATGGCGGCCACGCGTGATCTTGACGCCAACGACCCCAATGCCATCGACATGCATTCCGACACGTTGGATTTGCTCGGCGCCCATGTTGGTTTGGCACGGGACGGAAGCGTCTGGGTGATGGGGACGGAAGGCTTGATTTGCCTGCGCCCGCCCCAGCTTACAGCGGTGCATACGCCCACCGGCGGTCTCGTCGGCGGGTCGAAGGGCGAGGTTTGGTTGGTAAGTTACACCCGAGGCGTCATGCGAGTCGGACCGGCCGGAACGAGCCGTGCCAGGTGGTGGGAAGGGGAAGATGGAACCCTGTGGAATGATGTTGCGCTGAGCGCCGCCGATCGCGGCAAGCACACGCGGGTGGCGCGCGATCTTGAAACCGATGAGATCGCGGTGCTGGAACGGCCGACCGCTGCAATAGGTGCAGTACGTATTGATCAGGATCGCGAGGGGGGCATGTTTGTCTCCCGTCTGGTCCCCATGGCCGTCACGCATTTCGTCAACGGAACGAGCCGCGAAGTGCCGCTTCCGCCGCTGGACACCGGCGCGGTCTTCCGGGGGCTGAAACGCGCGCCCGACGGACGACTGTGGTTGGGCATTGGTCGTACAGCCGGGCCGCCGCTGTATCGGCAAGACGGCGCACGCTGGACTCCTTACGGTGGCATCGTTTTCCCGAAGAAGATGGCGGTCAATGGGTTTGCCTTTGACCCGGATGGCACGCTTTGGGTTGCGGCTGGCACTGAAGGGGTGTTTTCCGCGACGGTATCCAAGGTACGTCAGTACGGGCGCGCGGAAGGATTGGACGTTGGCCTGGCGGGCGAGATCTTTCCCGGCAATGGTCGGGTGTGGGTGGCAGGCACTCGCGGGCTTGCCATTCAACAAGGTGCGACCTTCGTAATGCTCACCGGTATTGGAGATGAACATTTCGAAGCAGTGACAGGATTGGTGCATCTGCCCAACGGCGACGTCTGGATGGCAGGGGCCGACGGCATCACCAGCATCACGGCGAAGGAATGGCGCAGCGCGCTCACCGACCCCAAGTACCGGGTCCGATTCCTCCGGCTGGATCGCTTCGACGGGGTAAATTCCTCAGCGCTCATGGGGCCGTTTCCAACGGCGGCCCAGTCGGGCGACGGCACGTTGTGGTTCGCCATGCGATCTGGTCTATATAGGCTTCGTCCCGCAGAGTTGGCTTCCGCCTTGCCGCCACCTCACGTGGTGGTCGGTGACGTGATGGTTGACGGCGTGCGTCAGCCTCGCCACTCGCAATTGCAGCTCGAACAAGGTTCGCACCGGCTCGAGGTCGAGTTCGCTGCACCTGGGGCTGAGATACCGGGACGAACACGCTTCCAGTACCGCCTCGCAAGAAACGGCACTTGGTCGTCGTGGGCCGACTTGGGAAAGCGCCGCCAAGTCACGTTTGAACAAATCGGTTACGGCAACTACGCGTTGGAGATCGCTGCATCAGATCGGAATGGCGAATGGTCCAGCGCGCCGACGCAGCTCGCGTTCCGCATTCTCCCGGCGTTCTATCAAACCTGGTGGTTCTTCCTGATTCTGACGATGGCACTGACGCTGCTCGTTGGACTGGCTTATCTGGCCAGGGTGCGGCAGGTGTCTGCGCGCCTGCAGGCGGACATGAATGCCAGGATCAATGAACGCGAGCGAATCGCCCGTGACCTGCACGACACCCTGCTGCAGGGCACGCAAGCACTGCTTCTCAGCTTCCAAGGCATAGCGGCGCGGTTGGGGATGCACGATCCGATCAGGCAGAGGATCGAAAGCGTGCTTGATCGGACGGAGAACGTTTTGAGGGAAGGACGTGACCGGGTCAGTCTGCTTCGCGATCCAGCGGCCAGTACCCTGGACCTCGCAGATTGCCTGCGCCGGCACGCTCGCGACCTCGCGGTCGAGAAGGGGCTGCTCTGCGAAGTAGCCATTCCCCATCCTCCCCGGGAGCTGGATCCCCTGATATACGAGGAGCTGCTGCAAACTGGCCGGGAGGCGATCAGCAACGCGTTCCACCACGGACAAGGTACGCGCGTGAGCATCGCCCTCGTGTTTGACGATCCATGTGTTCTGCTCCAGGTGGAAGACGATGGGGTGGGCATGCCCCATGACCATGCACGCGAACCCGGCCACTGGGGACTTCAAGGCATGCGAGAACGGGCGCGTGTGATGGGCGGAACGCTCACCATCGAGCCCCGCCCCGAAGGCGGAACGCAGGTCAGATTGCAGGTCCCCGCCGCTCGCGCCTATGTGGGGAGCGAGCATGGTCGGCTGCCTCTTGGACGAAGGGCGGCTGCGAGTTGGCACAACGTCAGAACCGCCCTGTCTGCGTGGCGCCCGTCGGGTCGTGCATCGGCAGGCGAGAAGCGGAGGTCCCATGACCATTAGGATCCTGACGATCGATGACCATCCGGCATTGCGTGAAGGCATCACCGCGATGCTTGCTGCCGAAGCAGACATCGAAGTCGTGGCCGGCGCCGGTGATGCGGAAAGCGGCATCGAGGCCTTTCGCACGATGATCCCGAGCATCACCTTGATGGACCTGCAGATGCCCGGCATGGGCGGAATCAAGGGCCTTCGGGTGCTGAGGGGCGAGTATCCGGATGCGAAGATCATCGTCCTGACGACCTATCGAGGCGACGCCAACGCGCGGGAGGCCATGGCCGCGGGTGCGGCGGGCTACCTGCTCAAGAGCGCATTGCGCAGTGAGCTGGTGGAATGCATCCACAAGGTGAACGCAGGAGGTCGGTACGTCTCTCCAGAAGTGTGCGCCGACATTGCCACGCATCTCGGCGGAGAAGCGCTGACCACCCGGGAGCAGCACATTCTCGAGTTGCTAGCGGAAGGGCTGGAGAACAAGCGGATCGGAACCAAGCTGGAGATCTCGCCCGAGACCGTCAAGTCGCATTTGACGCGAATCTTCGACAAGCTCGGTGCCCACAACCGGACCGAGGCGATCCGCATCGCACTGCGACGGGGCATGCTGGGTCGCGTCCCGGACTGAGCCCCCCGGATGGGGGGCGCGGCCCTCCTCTGAACGATGGAAGACGGCGAAATGGCGCCGATGCACGCTGGTCTCCGGATCACCAAGCCTCCCGGAGCCAGCGATGCGCCGCCTCACCCACGCCAATGGACGCCCCGTTGACGACAATCTGAACATCCTGACCGCCGGCCCCCGGGGGCCGGCGCTGCTCGAGGACATCTGGCTGCTCGAGAAGCTGGCGCACTTCGATCGGGAGGTGATTCCCGAGCGGCGAATGCACGCGAAAGGCGCGGGCGCCTACGGCAGCTTCACGGCCACGCAGGATCTTTCGCGTTACACGCGTGCCAAGCTCTTCTCGGAAGTGGGCACGACGACTCCGGTGTTCGCGCGCTTCTCGACCGTCGCCGGCGAGCGGGGCGCTGCCGACGGGGAACGCGATATCCGCGGCTTCGCGATCAAGTTCTACACCCAGGAGGGCAACTGGGACCTGGTGGGCAACAACACGCCCGTGTTCTTCTTTCGCGATCCGCTGCGATTTCCCGACCTCAACCACGCCGTCAAGCGCGATCCGCGCACGGGGTTGCGCAGTGCAAGCAACAATTGGGACTTCTGGACGCTGCTTCCCGAAGCGCTCCATCAAGTGACGATCGTCATGAGCGACCGTGGCATTCCGCGCAGCTACCGCCACATGCACGGCTTCGGCAGCCATACTTTCAGCCTCATCGACGCGAGCGGTCGCCGGGTATGGGTCAAGTTCCACCTCAAGACCCAGCAGGGAATCATGAACCTGGACGACGAGCAGGCGGCGGACCTGGTCGGGCAAGACCGGGAGAGCCATCAACGCGATTTGTTCGATGCGATCGAGCAGGGCAACTACCCGCGTTGGACGCTCTACGTGCAGGTCATGGACGAAGCGCAGGCGCGGTCGCACCCGCACAACCCGTTCGACGTCACCAAGGTCTGGCCCAAGTCACGGTTCCCGCTGATTGAAGCGGGCGTTCTCGAGCTCAACCGCAATCCCGACAATTTCCACGCGGAAGTGGAGCAGGCGGCGTTCTCGCCGGCGAATGTCGTCCCTGGAATCGGCTTCTCGCCAGACCGCATGCTCCAGGCACGCCTGTTCTCCTATGGCGACGCGCAGCGTTACCGCTTGGGAGTCAACTTCGCCCAGATTCCGGTCAATGCACCGCAATGCCCATTCCACAGCTACCACCGGGACGGGGCGATGCGCACCGATGGGAATCTGGGCGCGACAACCGGCTACTACCCCAACAGCGTCGGCGAATGGATTACCGACGCTGCGGTGATGGATCCGGCTGTTGAGATCGACGGTGTGGCACGGCATTGGGATCATCGCAACGAAGAGGATCACTTCGAACAACCTGGAAATCTCTTCAGGCAGATGAGTCCGCACGAGCGGCAGCGACTGTTTCGCAATACGGCCCGATCCATGGCTGGCGTGTCACTCGAGATCAAGAACCGGCACATCCAGCATTGCGCCCGCGCCGATGCAGATTACGGTCGCGGCGTCGCACGGGAACTGGGACTCCAAGTCCCGTGCCTTCGATCGCCACTGGTCGCTGCAACCGCACAAGGGAGCGAAGCGTGAATCCTGATGAGACCAAGCCCGCGGTTGATTCGACGCGACGGGCTCTCCTGGTCGGTGGCACGACGCTTGCGGTTGCCCTCCAGCTGCCCTTGGTGGCCTGTTCCAATCCCGATCCCGAGACCGGCGCGAAGCCGGGCACCCCCTCCCACCCTCCCATTGTCGAGGCCATTGTGATGAGCACTCTCACCGTTAAGGACGGAACGCAGATCTTCTTCAAGGACTGGGGGAAAGGCCCGATCGTGGTGCTATGCCACGGATGGCCCCTCAGCTCCGACAGCTGGGAGTCGCAGATGTTCCACCTGGCCACCCATGGTTGCCGCGTCATTGCGCATGACCGACGCGGCCACGGCCGATCGAGCCAGCCATCGGAAGGCAACCATATGGATCAGTACGCCGATGACCTGGCCGAACTGCTGGAGCATCTGGACGTTCGAGACGCCACACTGATCGGCTTCTCGACCGGCGGCGGTGAAGTCGCCAGGTACATTGGCCGACACGGCACCAAGCGCGTCAGGAAGGCCGGGCTGATCTCGGCGGTTCCTCCGCTGATGGTCAAGACGGATCAGAATCCTGATGGCGTCCCACTGTCGGTGTTCGATGGTTTCCGCCAGGCGTTCCTGACCGACCGGTCGCAGTTCTTCCGCGACGTCGCGAGTGGACCGTTCTTCGGCTACAACCGTCCCGGCGCGAAGCCCTCGCAGGGCGTCATCGATTTCTGGTGGCTGCAAGGGATGATGGGCGGGCACAAGAACACCTACCAGTGCATCAAGGCCTTCTCTGAAACCGACTTCACCGGCGACCTCGCGAAGTTCGATGTTCCCACGCTCATCATCCACGGCGACGATGACCAGGTCGTTCCCATCGACCGTGCCGGTCGCGCTTCGGCCAGGTTGATCAAAGACAGCAAGCTCATCGTCTATGAAGGCGCGCCACACGGCATCACCGACACGCACAAGGACCGGCTCAACGCCGACCTGCTGGCATTCGTCAAGGCCTGACGACACCGCCATCACCCGAGACGAAGCCTGTCGCGGGGCTGTCGGCACTACAGCCCGCGTTCGCTGTCCGAGGCGTGCGCAGCCCCGCACTACACCTTACGGCCCCCGCCGCTACGGAGATTTTCCATGAGCCGCCATACCGCCGCCGGTGCCGTTGCTTGCCTGCTGATCCTGGCGAACGCCCCGTGCGACGCCCAGGAAGGACCGGTTCGACTGCAGACCCGGTCGTTTGCAACCTTGCCTGCCGATGTCCGGAATCCGGAGGCCCTGGCCGCAAATCCGGCGACGGGCGAGATCTTTGTCGCAACCTTTGATGCACGCGAACCGGCAGAGACCCGCCGCAACGCGCTGTTGCGATTGTCGGCGGACGGGAAACTGCTGGCGCGACGGAGTTTTGGCGCCACCCCGCTGACCGGCATCGAGTTTCGGGACGGCCACGTTTACGTAGTGAATTTCGGCGCATCCAGCTTGCAACGCATTGCCGCCGACTTTGATGCCAACACCCCGGTCGAGGACATCGCTCGCTTCGGTGCGTTGTCGCCGCCATCGCCCACCACGCGCACCATTGACAACCCTGACGGGAGTCGCGACTCCATCCAGTACGGGTCGAAGGGATTTCCTGCGCCGAACGGCACCGTGTTCGATCGGGAGGGCAATCTTTACGTCAGTGACTCGTTCCAAGGGGCCATCTACCGGATCGATAACGCGACGCAGTGTCGGCCCTGCGAGGTGCAAGTTGTGTCGCGTGATCCACTCCTGGGCACGACTGGCCCGCTGCCGTTCGGTGCCAACGGCATGGCGCTCGATGCCGACCAGAAAGTCTTGTTCGTCAACAACGCCGGTGATGGCCGGGTGCTGCGCATGGACCTGGCGTCTGGCAAGGCCTCGGTGCTCGCCGATGGCCTGTTGGGGGCGGACGGTTTGATCATGCACGATGGCTTGCTATGGGTTTCGGCCAACCAGATCGACACGGTGGTGGCGATCGATCTTCAGGGGCGCGTGCGCGCACTCGCCGGTCGCTTCGATGGCATCGGCGTCGATGGCAGTCCCCAGGGGCTTTTGTTCCCGGCGTCGAGCGTGGTTTCGGGAGAGCGCATGGTCGTGGCCAACCTGGCGCTCCCGCTGACGCCGCAAAAAGGCGACGAGTGGGAAGAGAGCGTCTCGCGCTGGAACCTGGTGCAGTTTGACTTGCCGTGAGCAGGCGCTGACGCCCGAGGTTCGCTGCCAGGAGACTCGGCCGACAGCGTCGGCACTTCGTTATCCCGTCGCACCGCAAGCGGTGCCTCCTTGTGAGACAGCACGATGAATGCCATTGCTCCATCGCTCAACGTCGTTGCCCCTGCGGGCGTGCCCAAGGAAATGGGAGAAATCATCAAGAGCGGAGATGAGGACCTCTATCTGCGGATCTGGCGCCCCACGGGCAAGCCCCTGGCGGTGCTGGCGTTCGTTCCGGGCTTCAATTCCCACGGCGGCCATTTCAGCTGGGCTGCTGAGCGGCTGGCCGCCCGTGGCTTCGCGGTGTACGCCATCGACCTTCGCGGCCGGGGCCGGTCGTCCGGAGTTCGTTTCCACGTCGATCGATTTGCCGACTATCTCGACGATGTTGACAACATGATCCGCATCGCGTCCAGACGCGACGCAGGCCTGGAGATCTTCTTGATGGGCCACAGTGCCGGTGGCGTAATCGCGACCGCGTATGCAATGGGACACCAGGCGCAACTGGCCGGTTTGATTTGCGAAAGCTTCGCCTTCCGCGTTCCCGCACCTGCGCCGGTCCTCTCCTTGGTGAAGTGGATCAGCACGGTATTTCCGCGACTGCCGGTTCTCAAGCTGCCCAATGCCGGCTTTTCACGTGACCGGAGATTTGTCCGGGACATGGACCGGGACCCGGCCATCCGAGGGGAGCGCAGCACGGCCGGCGCCGTGACCCAGATGAACTACGGCAATGAACTGATCGAGCGAGGGTTTGAGACTCTGACACTGCCGTTGTTGATCATGCATGGCAGCGCCGACACCGTGACCCTGCCCAACGGCAGCCACCGCTTCTTCCTGGAGGCGGGCTCGCAGGACAAGGCGCTGAAGCTGTACGACGGCCATATGCACGATCTGCTCAATGACGTCGGCCGCGATGAACCTATGGACGACATCATCACGTGGATCAGGGCCCGTGTTTAAACGGATGCTCACCCATCCACTCAATCCGTACCCCATGCCCCGCTGGTAGGGGCACCCATTCACCAGGAATAGAGCCATGACCACCCAGTTCACGCTTTCCCCGCATGCCCAGGCGACGACCCCAAGTGCCTCGATGGCGGCCGCAGCCCTCTGCGCACGCCTTCTCCTGAGCGCTGTGTTCCTGATTTCCGGGGTGTCCAAGTTCACCAACCCCGAGGGCACCCTGGCGTATATCGCATCGGCCGGACTTCCTTTCCCCGAGTTCTGCTTCGGCATGGCCGTGCTCATCGAGATACTGGGTGCGATCCTGCTGATCGTTGGCTACAAGACTCGCCTGGTCGCCGTGCTGCTGGCGATCTTCTCGATCGTCACGGCGGCTGCATTCCACTTCCAGATCGAAGTCCAGGGCCAGTTCATCCATTTCCTGAAGAATCTCGCCATCGCGGGCGGCCTTCTCCAGGTGGCCGCGTTCGGCCCCGGAGACCTGAGCGTGGATGGTCGGCATTGATTGCATGCTTCCCGGGAACCCGCCGCCCATCGTGCCAGCTCCCCGCAAGCGGGGTGGCGGGATCCTTAAGGATCTGGATAGGCCCAGGGGCGCGGATGCAGACCTTGACCTCGGTACCGCCGTTTTGCGATGGGCTTCGTTCGTTTCGCTGGCTTTTGTATTGGGGGATTAAAGGCAGCTTGTGTGGACTGTGAGGCACGCCGCGCCCAGCAGTTCCTTCAAGCCGATGCCGCTTCGCGGCTCGCTTGATTGAGTCGATCGCGAATGACCGCTTCGGCCGAAAGCGGACACCGGAGCTACCTGGGCGCCGGGACCGGGACCGGTGCTAACGTCCGCTTCCGACCCGAAGCGGTCGTCAAGCCAGTCTCCCGCGATCCGGAAATGGGTGCGACTCGCCCCACTTGAAATGCCTCATGCCCGACCGCAGACTCGGCCCGGGGAAGCCAGGGGGCAAGGATGAAGCAGATCGCGTGGATTGCGGTGCTGGCGGCGTGCGTAGCAGCGCCAGCCTGGAGCGGGTCGTTTGATGCGAAGGACACCCTCAACCCCGGGGAAGGCATCCTACTAACGAACATGACCTGCGGGGGCCCGGTGGGTGGCGTGCAGGTCTTTGCCGAAGGCACGTCGAGCGCTGGCTTCTTCGGTCCGCTGAAGGCGGATGGCAGCCTCCACTGCGCCGGTGGCTTCAGGACGATCCGATTGAAGTCCGGTCGCTACTACGTGGGCCAGCTTTACAGCGCCACGGACAATAGCCCGGTGCCGCCCGACAAGTCGCCGCACTTCAGCATCGAGGCAGGAAAGCTCAACTACGTTGGCGACCTCTATGCCGGCGGCCCGATCTCCGAGCCACTCGACGACGAAACACAGATGCGCGTGATGGGTCGCGTGCTGACCTTGCTCAACCACGAGCCGCAGATGCGCGAGCGCCTCGCCAAGCCCGAGCATGCATGGTTGGCAGGCTACGAGTTCGTCACAGACAAAAGCCTGGGCCCGATAGTGCCGATTGGCGCGATGCCATCGCCAAACTCGCGGCAGATGCAGGTGACCATGCAGATTGGCAAGCCGCGCTGGAAGCGCGGCGAAGACGGCCAGCCGATCGTCTGCCGGCGGCTGTTGCCGCTGCCCGAAGGTGCAACGGCAGTGCCCGGAGAGCCGCGTCCGTGCGACGGCGAGTTCATCACTCCGGCACAACTCGTCGCCGAGGAATACGGCGCCTCGGCCACGTTGCGTCGCGTTGAGGTCTTGGATGGGGATGACGGCGCTCTGACGCTGGCCGCAACCGCGATCCCGCCCGGACTGAAGGACACCGAGCGCCGCCAGCTGGAAGTACCCGCCGGGCAGTGGTGGGACGGGCGCCAGGGTAAGGTTGTCTGCTACGACAGCGCCACAACCGACACCGTGAACATCACCGACGTGAGCGGAACGTGCCCGAAGAAGGCGATCTCGCCACGCGAGTACCTGCGGCGCAAACTTGGCAAGGAAGTTCGCTTTGTCAGCAGCACCCGGGTAGGCCCCGATGGTGGCCTGCTGCGCATCGACTACGACATCGACGTACCCGTGCAATAGCGCGTCGAGGACATCCGGAATTGAACGAAGGCATACAGCCGAAACAGGCGTTGGGAAGGAGCAGCGGGGACTCAGTGCCAATGGCCGCTTCCGACCCATAGCAATGGGATGGACTCCTCCTCACCTTGGCACCCGGTGGGTGCCAGACTGAATTTGCGAGACAGTCGCGGCGAG
>NZ_JBDGKK010000017.1:0-16726 GCF_057656415.1 Lysobacter sp. Soil_C_59
GGCGTCGAGATGGTCATGCCGGGCGACAACATCAAGATGGTCGTCTCGCTGATCAACCCGGTCGCGATGGACGAAGGCCTGCGCTTCGCAATCCGCGAAGGCGGCCGTACCGTCGGCGCCGGCGTGGTGGCGAAGATCATCAAGTGACGAATTGACCCGGGCGCGCGCAAGCGCGCCCGGCTTTGTCAATCCGTCATCCCCGCGAAGGCGGGGATCCAGGGACGTCAGTTTTGCCGTAGATGTTGTTGGACTTCCCGGCGAGTCGGCAACGGCTCGCCGTCGCCGTCTAAGGGGTCTGAACTTCGGGCCTGAATCCGGGTCCAACCCGCTTACGGTAAAAACGTTAAGCTTCATCGATGTACGCCAGTAGCTCAATTGGCAGAGCAGCGGTCTCCAAAACCGCAGGTTGGGGGTTCGAGTCCCTCCTGGCGTGCCACTACATGCGGGCGCTTCCGCACAGCCCCGGTCATCCGTGGTCGGGTCGTACCACCTACAGACGTGGCCTCACCGCCGCGCGATGGATCGGATGAACAGCAAGGTCGAACAACACGGATCCTCCTCCGCCGGCGATATCGTCAAGTACGCACTTGCCGTGCTGCTGGTCGCCGCGGGCGTGGCCGCCTACATCTACTTCGACCAGTGGGCCGGCGCGCTGCGCGCCCTGGCCGTCGCTGGCGGCCTGGTCCTGGGTGCCGGTGTGTTCCTGACCAGCTCCAAGGGCCTGCAAACCCGCGAATTCCTGTCTGAATCGCGCTTCGAGCTGCGCAAGGTTGTCTGGCCGACCCGCCAGGAAGCCATGCGCACCACCTGGGTGGTCATGATTGCCGTCGCCGTGCTGAGCCTGATCCTGGCCGGTTTCGACGTGGTGATCCAGGCCGCAGTCAAGTTCCTGCTGGGGCGCTGAAGAAATGAGCGAAGTGCATAAGCGTTGGTACGTGGTACATGCCTACTCGGGCTTCGAGAAGTCCGTGGCACAGGCGCTGCGTGACCGTATCGTGCGCGACGGCATGCAGGAGCGTTTCGGCGAAGTGCTGGTCCCGACCGAAGAAGTCGTGGAAATGCGCTCCGGCCAGAAGCGCCGTTCCGAGCGCAAGTTCTTCCCGGGCTATGTCCTGGTCCAGATCGCGACCCATGACGAAGCGGGCATCCCGCGCATGGACAACGAGAGCTGGCACCTGGTCAAGGAAACCCCGAAGGTGATGGGCTTCATCGGCGGTACCGCCGACCGCCCGCTGCCGATCGCCGACCACGAGGCCGACATGATCCTGCAGCGCGTGCAGGAAGGCGTCGAGAAGCCCAAGCCCAAGGTGCTGTTCGAGCCGGGCGAGATGGTCCGGGTCATCGATGGCCCGTTCAACGACTTCAACGGTGTGGTCGAAGAGATCAACTACGAGAAGAGCCGCCTGCGCGTGGCCGTGCTCATCTTCGGCCGCTCGACCCCGGTCGAGCTGGAATTCGGGCAGGTCGAGAAGGCCTGACCCGGCTCGGCGCCGGAGCCTGGCTTCCGGCGCTAAATTGCTGATATACTTGCTGGCTCGCCGCTTTCAGCGCGATCCAGAAGCCCCGGCCGCCGCATGGCGGCCGTTGGCGTGCTGAAGAATCCACTTACAACGTGATGTCGGGACACGTGATTTTCCCGGCGCGATGGGGAGCCTGAAGTCCAGGCGTTTGCACCCGGAGAGAGAGAAATGGCTAAGAAAGTAGTCGGTTACATCAAGTTGCAGGTCAAGGCCGGCCAGGCCAACCCGTCGCCGCCCGTCGGCCCGGCCCTGGGCCAGCGCGGCCTGAACATCATGGAGTTCTGCAAGGCCTTCAACGCCGCGACCTCCAAGCTCGAGCCGGGTCTGCCGACCCCGGTCATCATCACCGCGTACTCGGACCGTACCTTCACCTTCATCACCAAGTCGACCCCGGCTTCGGTGCTGCTGAAGAAGGCCGCCGGCGTCGCCTCGGGCTCCAAGCGCCCGAACACCGAGAAGGTGGGCAAGGTCACCCGCGCCCAGCTCGAAGCGATTGCCAAGCAGAAGGAAGCTGACCTCACGGCAGCCGACCTGGATGCAGCGGTGAAGACGATTGCGGGTTCGGCCCGCAGCATGGGTCTGGTGGTGGAGGGTTAAGACATGGCAATGACCAAGCGCGAAAAGGCCATCCAGGCCGCAGTTGTCCCGGGCAAGACCTACGCCATCGACGACGCACTCAAGATCGTGAAGACCGCCACCAAGGCCAAGTTCGTCGAGTCCGTCGACGTCGCTGTGCGCCTGGGCGTGGACGCGAAGAAGTCCGACCAGCAGGTTCGCGGTTCGACCGTGCTGCCGGCAGGTACCGGCAAGTCGGTGCGCGTGGCGGTGTTCGCCCCCGCCGGTGCGAAGGCTGACGAAGCCATCGCCGCTGGCGCCGAAGCCGTGGGCATGGACGACCTGGCCGAGAAGATGATGGCCGGCGACCTGAACTACGACGTCGTGATCGCCACCCCGGACGCCATGCGCGTCGTCGGCAAGCTGGGCCAGGTGCTCGGCCCGCGTGGCCTGATGCCGAACCCGAAGGTCGGCACCGTTTCGCCGAACCCGGCCGAAGCTGTGAAGAACGCCAAGGGCGGCCAGGTGCGTTACCGCACCGACAAGGCCGGCATCATCCACTGCACCATCGGCAAGGCTTCGTTCGAAGACGCCTCGCTGAAGGAAAACCTGACCGCGCTGCTGCTTGACCTGATCAAGGCCAAGCCGTCGTCCGCGAAGGGCCAGTACCTGCAGAAGATCTCGATCAGCACCACCATGGGCCCCGGCGTCGCCGTGGACCAGGGCACGCTGACCCTTAAGTAATGTCATCCCGGCGAAAGCCGGGATCCAGGGACGTGAGGCTTCGGCCTCACTCCTCGGAAGCAAGAACAAAGTCCTTGGATTCCCGCCTGCGCGGGAATGACGAGGCGAAATTTTGAGGGCATCGCCAAGACCTCCGGGTTCGAAGCGATAGCCGTCAAAGACCGCAGGTGCGGTCAGCGCCTACCGGCGACGGGCATGGATGCTCGACATGGCAAGGAATCGCCGTCGGTGGAAGCGGGGCTGCTTAATCCGGACTCGTTCGGGTCAGCCTGCGTAGATGGTGCCTTCTGGAAATCTTTCTGGAGTGGCCACCACCGGGATGTTCGCGCATCCCCGATGCCAGGGACGGTATCGCCCAGGACCGCAAGCGGCAGGAGCCGTAAGCGGAGTTCATTTGGAGGAGTGCAATGGCTCTCAATCTGTCCCAGAAGCAAGAAGTAGTAGCCGAGCTGGCAGAAGTCGCCGCCAAGGCCCACTCCTTGATTGCTGTCGAGTACGCGGGCACCACGGTCAGTCAGATGACCGCGATGCGCAAGAAGGCTCGTGAAACCGGCGTTTTCTTGAAGGTTGTCAAGAACACCCTGGCTTCGCGCGCCGTCGTCGGTACCGAATACGAGTGCGCTAAAGACGTGCTCGTCGGTCCGCTGCTGTACGCGTTCTCGATGGAAGAACCCGGCGCTGCCGGTCGTCTGATCAAGGAATTCGCCAAGGGTAACGACAAGCTGCAGGCCAAGGTCGTCGCGATGGGTGGCCAGGTTTATCCGGCCAGCCACGTCGAAGTCCTCGCTTCGCTGCCGACCCTCGAACAGGCTCTGGCCATGCTGGCCCGCGTCCTCAACGAGCCGGCAACGATGTTCGCCCGCGCCGTCAAGGCAGTGGCCGACAAGCAGGGCGGTGGCGATGTTGCCGACGCCGAAGCCGAAGCAGTGGCGGAACCGGCGTAACACGCCGAGACCTGTCGAAGCTCGCTTTACCAATCGATTCGTAAGATCAATTTCCAGAGGTTAATAACATGTCCCTGTCCAACGAACAGATCGTCGACGCCATTGCCGAGAAGACCCTTCTCGAGGTGATGGAGCTGGTCAAGGCGATCGAAGAGAAGTTCGGCGTCTCCGCCGCCGCTCCGGTCGTCGCTGCCGGCCCGGCCGTTGCCGCCGCCGTCGTCGAAGAGCAGACCGAGTTCAACGTCATCCTGAAGGCTGCCGGCGAGAAGAAGGTCGAAGTCATCAAGGCCGTCCGCGCCATCACCGGCCTGGGCCTGAAGGAAGCGAAGGACCTCGTCGAGGGTGCTCCGCAGACCGTGAAGGAAGCCGTCTCGAAGGACGACGCCGAGAAGTTCAAGAAGGACCTCGAGGCTGCCGGCGCATCGGTCGAGCTGAAGTAATTCAGTACTTGTGTCGCCGGCTCTTGGTTAAGAGCGAAGTATTGGCGACCACCTGAGGCTGGGGACGAAAGTCCCCGGCCTTTGGCCGTTCCTGAGGGGGCGGCAGAAAACAGGCGTTACCCAACGAGTTGACAGTCGGAAGTAGCGGGAGAAGGCGTGCTGGTGCCGGCAATACCAGCGACTTCCCACTGGCAATTTTGATCCCCCGGTTTGCCGCGCAGGCAAGCCACCGAAAATCTCCGAGGCGGTAGCTCACCATGACCACAGCTTCCATGACGACGGCCTCCAAGGCCATTTACTCGTTCACCGAAAAGAAGCGAATTCGCAAGGATTTCGGCAAGCGCAAATCCATCCTCGAAATTCCCTTCCTGCTGGCCATCCAGGTCGACTCGTACCGCGAGTTCCTGCAGGAAAACATCGACCCGGCCAAGCGCGCCGACCGCGGCCTGCACGCCGCGCTGAAGTCGGTGTTCCCGATCGTCAGCTACAGCGGCAACGCTGCGCTGGAATACGTCGGCTACAAGCTGGGCGAACCGCCGTTCGATGAGCGCGAGTGCCGTAACCGCGGCCTCTCCTACGGCGCCCCGCTGCGCGTGACCGTGCGCCTGGTGATCTACGACCGTGAGTCGTCGACCAAGGCCATCAAGTACGTGAAGGAGCAGGAGGTCTACATGGGCGAGATTCCGCTCATGACCGACAACGGCACCTTCATCGTCAACGGCACCGAGCGCGTCATCGTCTCGCAGCTGCACCGCAGCCCGGGCGTGTTCTTCGATCACGACCGCGGCAAGACCCACAGCTCGGGCAAGCTGCTGTACAGCGCCCGCATCATTCCTTACCGCGGTTCCTGGCTCGACTTCGAGTTCGACCCGAAGGATGCGCTGTTCACCCGTATCGACCGTCGCCGCAAGCTGCCGGTGACCGTGCTGCTGCGCGCACTGGGCTACAACAACGAAGAAATGCTGCGCGAGTTCTTCGAGATCAACACCTTCCACATCATGCCCGAGGGCGTGCAGTGGGAGCTGGTCTCCGAGCGCCTGCGTGGTGAAACGCTCGACTTCGACCTGGCCGACGGCGACAAGATCATCGTCGAGGCCGGCAAGCGCATCACCGCGCGCCACGTCAAGCAGTTGGAGGCTTCGGGTATTGCCGCCCTGGCCGTGCCGGACAGCTACCTGGTCGGCCGCATCCTCTCGCACGACGTCGTTGACTCCAAGACCGGCGAACTGCTGGCCACGGCCAACGACGAGATCAACGAAGACCAGCTGGCCTCGTTCCGCAAGGCCGGTATCGACGCGGTCGGCACCCTGTGGGTGAACGACCTCGATCGTGGCGCGTACCTGTCCAACACCCTGCGCATCGATCCGTCGAAGACTCAGCTGGAAGCGCTGGTCGAGATCTACCGCATGATGCGTCCGGGCGAGCCGCCGACCAAGGACGCCGCGCAGAACCTGTTCCACAACCTGTTCTTCACCTTCGAGCGCTACGACCTGTCGGCCGTGGGCCGGATGAAGTTCAACCGTCGCCTGGGCCGCAAGGAAACCGAGGGCGCTTCGGTGCTCTATGACGCCAAGTACTTTGCCGAGCGCAAGGACGAGGAGTCGGTGCGCCTGCGCAACGCCAACGGCGCCACGTCCGACATCCTCGACGTGATCCGCGTGCTGACCGAGATCCGCAACGGTCGCGGCACGGTCGACGACATCGACCACCTGGGCAACCGTCGCGTGCGTTCGGTCGGCGAAATGGCCGAGAACGTGTTCCGCGTCGGCCTGGTCCGCGTCGAGCGCGCGGTCAAGGAGCGCCTGTCGATGGCCGAGTCCGAAGGCCTGACCCCGCAGGAGCTGATCAACGCCAAGCCGGTGGCCGCCGCGATCAAGGAGTTCTTCGGCTCCTCGCAGCTGTCGCAGTTCATGGATCAGAACAACCCGCTGTCGGAAGTCACCCACAAGCGTCGCGTCTCGGCCCTCGGCCCGGGCGGCCTGACCCGTGAGCGCGCCGGCTTCGAAGTGCGCGACGTGCACCCGACCCACTACGGGCGCGTGTGCACCATCGAGACGCCGGAAGGCCCGAACATCGGCCTGATCAACTCGCTCGCCGTGTTCGCCCGCACCAACCGCTACGGCTTCCTCGAGACGCCGTACCGCAAGGTCATCGACGGCCGCGTCACCGACGCCGTCGAGTACCTGTCGGCGATCGAAGAGAACGAGTACGTCATCGCCCAGGCCAATGCACCGACCGACGACGACAACAACATCACCGCCCAGTTCGTCGCCTGCCGTTACCAGGGTGAGTCGATGCTGCGTCCGCCGAGCGAGATCCACTTCATGGACGTCTCGCCGATGCAGACCGTGTCGGTCGCTGCGGCGCTGGTGCCGTTCCTCGAGCACGACGACGCCAACCGCGCACTGATGGGCGCCAACATGCAGCGCCAGGCCGTGCCGACGCTGCGTGCGCAGAAGCCGCTGGTCGGTACCGGCATCGAGCGCGCCGTGGCGCGTGACTCGGGCGTGACCGTCAATGCCCGTCGTGGTGGCGTGATCGAGCAGATCGACGCAGGCCGCATCGTGGTCAAGGTCAACGAGAAGGAAATCGTTGGCGAGACCGATGCCGGCGTCGACATCTACACCCTGATCAAGTACACCCGCTCCAACCAGAACACCTGCATCAACCAGCGTCCGCTGGTGAACGTCGGTGACGTGGTTGCGCGCGGCGACGTGCTGGCGGATGGTCCGTCGACCGACATCGGCGAGCTCGCGCTCGGCCAGAACATGCTGGTCGCGTTCATGCCGTGGAACGGCTACAACTTCGAGGACTCGATCCTGCTCTCCGAGCGCGTGGTCGAGCAGGATCGTTACACCACGATCCACATCGAAGAGCTGACCTGCGTCGCCCGCGACACCAAGCTGGGGCCGGAGGAAATCTCCGCCGACATCCCGAACGTCTCCGAGCAGGCCCTCAACCGCCTCGACGAGTCGGGCGTGGTCTACATCGGCGCCGAAGTGCGTGCCGGCGACATCCTGGTCGGCAAGGTCACGCCGAAGGGCGAGTCGCAGCTGACCCCGGAAGAGAAGCTGCTTCGCGCGATCTTCGGCGAGAAGGCCTCCGACGTTAAGGACAGCTCGCTTCGCGTTCCGCCGGGCATGGACGGCACCGTCATCGACGTGCAGGTCTTCACCCGCGACGGCATCGAGAAGGACAAGCGCGCGCGCCAGATCGAGGAATACGAGATCCGTCGCGTCAAGAAGGACTTCGACGACCAGTACCGCATCCTCGAAGCGGCGATCTACGATCGTCTGCGCACCCAGCTGATCGGTCGCGTCGCCAACGGCGGCGGTGGCCTGAAGAAGGGCGACACCGTCACCTCGCTGGTGCTGGAAGGCCTGTCCCGCAAGGACTGGTTCACCCTGCGCATGAAGGACGAGGAAGCGGTCGAGGCCATCGAGCGCGCGCAGAAGCAGATCGAGGTCCACAAGGCCGAGTTCGAGAAGCGCTTCGCCGACAAGCGCGGCAAGATCACCCAGGGCGATGACCTCGCACCGGGCGTGCTGAAGATGGTGAAGGTGTTCCTCGCGGTGAAGCGCCGCATCCAGCCGGGCGACAAGATGGCCGGCCGCCACGGCAACAAGGGTGTCGTGTCGACCATCGTGCCGGTGCAGGACATGCCGTACGCAGCCGACGGCCAGACCGTCGACATCGTGCTCAATCCGCTGGGCGTGCCGTCGCGTATGAACATCGGCCAGATCCTCGAAGTGCATCTGGGCTGGGCCGCAAAGGGCCTGGGCCAGAAGATCCAGCGCATGCTGGAAGCACAGCAGAAGGTCTCCGAGCTGCGTCAGTTCCTCGACGACATCTACAACCACGACACCAAGATCGCCGGTGACCGCGTCGACCTGACCCAGTTCAGCGACGAGGAGCTGCTGACGCTCGCCAAGAACCTGTGTGATGGCGTGCCGATGGCAACCCCGGTGTTCGACGGTGCCGCCGAGTCGGAGATCAAGCGCATGCTCGAGCTCGCCGACCTGCCCACCAGCGGCCAGACCATGCTGTTCGACGGTCGCACCGGTGAGTCGTTCGAGCGTCCGGTCACGGTCGGCTACATGCACATGCTGAAGCTGAACCACCTGGTCGACGACAAGATGCACGCCCGTTCCACTGGTCCGTACTCGCTCGTCACCCAGCAGCCGCTGGGCGGCAAGGCGCAGTTCGGTGGCCAGCGCTTCGGTGAGATGGAAGTCTGGGCGCTGGAAGCCTACGGCGCGGCCTACACCCTGCAGGAAATGCTGACGGTGAAGTCCGACGACGTGCAGGGCCGCAACCAGATGTACAAGAACATCGTCGACGGCGAGTACGAAATGGTCGCCGGCATGCCGGAGTCCTTCAACGTGCTTGTGAAGGAAATCCGCAGCTTGGCCATCAACATGGAGCTGGAAGAGAACTGACTTCGGGAATAGGGAAGAGGGAATAGGGAACGAGGCGCGGCGCGCCACCTGTCGTTCCCCATTCCCCGATCCCGCTTCTTACTCCCGCTTTGCTTCCAATCCACGATTTCCTCCTCTCGGAGAACCCAAATGAAAGACCTTCTGAATCTGTTCAACCAGCAGCGACAGACCATCGACTTCGATGCGATCAAGATCGCGCTGGCTTCGCCCGACCTGATCCGTTCGTGGTCGTTCGGCGAAGTGAAGAAGCCGGAAACGATCAACTACCGCACGTTCAAGCCCGAGCGTGACGGCCTGTTCTGCGCCGCCATCTTCGGTCCGATCAAGGACTACGAGTGCCTGTGCGGCAAGTACAAGCGCATGAAGCACCGCGGCGTGGTGTGCGAGAAGTGCGGCACCGAGGTCACCCTGGCCAAGGTCCGTCGCGAGCGCATGGGCCACATCGACCTGGCTTCGCCGGTCGCGCACATCTGGTTCCTCAAGTCGCTGCCCTCGCGCATCGGCCTGATGCTGGACATGACCCTGCGTGACATTGAGCGCATCCTGTACTTCGAAGCGTATGTCGTCACCGAGCCGGGCCTGACCGCGCTCGAGCGCGGCAACCTGCTGACCGAAGAGCAGTTCCTGCAGGCACGCCAGGAGCACGGCGACGACTTCGAAGCCGCCATGGGCGCCGAGGCCGTCTACGAGCTGCTGCGCACCATCGACCTGCAGTCGGAGATGGTCCAGCTGAAGGAAGAGATCTCCTCGACCAACAGCGAAACCAAGCTCAAGCGCCTCACCAAGCGCATCAAGCTGGTCGAAGCCTTCCTCGAGTCGGGCAACCGCCCGGAGTGGATGGTCATGACCGTGCTGCCGGTGCTGCCGCCGGACCTGCGTCCGCTGGTTCCGCTGGACGGCGGTCGCTTCGCGACCTCCGACCTCAACGACCTGTACCGCCGCGTCATCAACCGCAACAACCGCCTGCGTCGCCTGCTCGAACTCAATGCGCCCGACATCATCGTGCGCAACGAGAAGCGCATGCTGCAGGAGTCGGTTGACGCGCTGATGGACAACGGCCGTCGTGGCCGTGCCATCACCGGCACCAACAAGCGCCCGCTCAAGTCGCTCGCCGACATGATCAAGGGCAAGCAGGGTCGCTTCCGCCAGAACCTGCTGGGCAAGCGCGTCGACTACTCGGGCCGTTCGGTCATCGTGGTCGGCCCGACGCTGCGCCTGCACGAGTGCGGCCTGCCGAAGAAGATGGCGCTCGAGCTGTTCAAGCCCTTCATCTTCGCCAAGCTGCAGCGCCGTGGCCTGGCCACCACCATCAAGGCCGCCAAGAAGCTCGTCGAGCGCGAAGAGGCCGAGGTGTGGGACATCCTCGAAGAGGTGATCCGCGAGCATCCGGTCCTGCTCAACCGCGCACCGACGCTGCACCGCCTGGGCATCCAGGCGTTCGAGCCGGTGCTGATCGAAGGCAAGGCGATCCAGCTGCACCCGCTGGTCTGCACCGCGTTCAACGCCGACTTCGACGGTGACCAGATGGCCGTCCACGTGCCGCTCTCGCTGGAAGCCCAGCTGGAAGCGCGTGCGCTGATGATGGCGTCCAACAACATCCTGTCGCCGGCCAACGGCGAGCCGATCATCGTGCCGTCGCAGGACGTCGTGCTGGGCCTGTACTACATGACCCGCGGCCTTGAGAACAAGGCAGGCGAGGGCATGGCGTTCGCCAACGTCGCCGAAGTCAAGCGCGCCTACGACAACCGCGTCGTGCAGCTGCACGCCAAGTGCAAGGTCCGCATCACCGAGACGGTGAACAACGACGACGGCACCAGCGAGCAGAAGACCTCGATCGTCGACACGACCGTGGGTCGCGCCCTGCTGCGCGAGATCCTGCCGGAGGGCCTGCCGTTCGCGCTGGCCAACGTCGAGCTGACCAAGAAGAACATCAGCCGACTGATCAACTCCTGCTACCGCATGCTCGGCCTGAAGGACACGGTCGTGTTCGCCGACAAGCTGATGTACACCGGCTTCGCCTACGCGACCCGCGCCGGCGTCTCCATCGGCATCGACGACATGCTGATCCCGGTCGAGAAGAAGGGCATCCTGGCCGAGGCCGAAGCCGAGGTCCTGGAAATCCAGGAGCAGTACCAGTCGGGCCTGGTCACCGCCGGCGAGCGCTACAACAAGGTCGTCGACATCTGGTCGCGCACGAACGAGCGCGTGGCCAAGGCGATGATGGACGCGATCGGCACCGAGAAGGTGCTCAACGCCAAGGGCGAGACCATCGACCAGAAGTCGATGAACTCGATCTACATCATGGCCGACTCCGGCGCCCGTGGTTCGCAGGCCCAGATCCGTCAGCTCGCCGGTATGCGCGGCCTGATGGCCAAGCCGGACGGCTCGATCATCGAGACGCCCATCACCGCGAACTTCCGCGAAGGCCTGAACGTTCTCCAGTACTTCATCTCGACCCACGGTGCCCGTAAGGGCCTGGCCGATACCGCGCTGAAGACGGCGAACTCCGGTTACCTGACCCGTCGCCTCGTCGACGTGGCGCAGGACGTGGTGATCACCGAGGACGATTGCGGCACGCTGGAAGGCCTGACCATGACTCCGATCGTGGAAGGCGGCGACGTGGTCGAACCGCTGCGCGACCGCGTGCTGGGTCGCGTCGTGGCCGAGGACGTGTTCCTGCCGGGCAACGACGAAGAGCCGATCGTCACCCGCAATACCCTGCTCGACGAGGGTTGGGTGCAGAAGCTCGACGACGCCAGCGTGCAGTCGATCAAGGTCCGTTCGACGATCACCTGCCGCAGCTCGTTCGGTGTCTGCGCCCACTGCTACGGTCGCGACCTCGGTCGCGGTCACCTGGTCAACCACGGCGAAGCGGTCGGCGTTGTCGCCGCGCAGTCGATCGGTGAGCCGGGTACGCAGCTGACCATGCGTACGTTCCACATCGGTGGTGCCGCATCGCGTGCCGCCGCCATCGACAACGTCACGGTCAAGACCACCGGTAGCATCAAGTTCAACAACCTCAAGCACGTCGATCACGCCGGTGGCCACCTGGTCGCGGTGTCGCGTTCGGGCGAGTTGTCGGTGCTCGACGGCCACGGCCGTGAGCGCGAGCGTTACAAGCTGCCGTACGGCGCCACCGTCAACGTCAAGGACGGCGCTGCGATCAAGGCCGGCCAGACCGTGGCCAGCTGGGATCCGCATAACCACCCGATCGTGTCGGAAGTCGCCGGTTTCGTTCGCTTCATCGACTTCGTCGATGGCGTGACCGTGATCGAGAAGACCGACGAACTGACCGGCCTGGCCTCGCGCGAGATCACCGATCCGAAGCGTCGCGGCTCGCAGGGCAAGGACCTGCGTCCGATCGTCCGCATCGTCGACAAGAACGGCAAGGACCTGTCGATCCCGGGTACCGACCTGCCGGCGCAGTACCTGCTGCCGCCGCGCTCGATCGTCAACCTGCAGGACGGCGCGCCGGTCGGCGTGGGCGACGTGGTCGCCAAGATCCCGCAGGAAGCGTCCAAGACCCGCGACATCACCGGTGGTCTGCCGCGCGTTGCCGACCTGTTCGAAGCGCGCAAGCCCAAGGACCCGGCGGTCCTGGCCGAGCGTTCGGGCATCGTCTCCTTCGGTAAGGACACCAAGGGCAAGCAGCGCCTGATCATCAAGGACACCGACGGCAACGAGCACGAAGAGCTGATCCCCAAGTACCGCCAGATCATCGTGTTCGAAGGCGAGCACGTGGAGAAGGGCGAGACCGTGGTGGACGGCGAGCCGAGCCCGCAGGACATCCTGCGCCTGCTCGGTGTCGAGCCGCTGGCCGTGTACCTGACCAAGGAAATCCAGGACGTCTACCGCCTGCAGGGCGTGAAGATCAACGACAAGCACATCGAGGTGATCGTTCGCCAGATGCTGCGCAAGATCGAGATCACCGACCAGGGCGACAGCAAGTTCCTCAACGGCGAGCAGGTCGAGCGTCAGCGTCTCATCGAAGAGAACGCCCGCCTGGCCGGCCGCAACGAGATCCTTGCCGGCTACGAGCCGGTCCTGCTGGGCATCACCAAGGCCTCGCTGGCGACCGAGTCGTTCATCTCGGCGGCCTCCTTCCAGGAGACCACCCGCGTCCTGACCGAGGCGGCCGTTCGCGGCACCCGTGACGGCCTGCGCGGCCTGAAGGAGAACGTGATCGTCGGCCGCCTGATCCCGGCCGGTACCGGTCTGGCGTACCACACGCTGCGCCGCAAGAACGCCTCGGGCCTGACCGACTCGGAAATGGAAGCGCTGTCGGCACCGGTCGCTTCGGCGATCGAGCCGGTCGCCGCGGAAGTGGCCGAGGTCGAAGGCGACTCGAGCGCCTCGTAATGGGACGGGGTCCCGCTTTGGTGCTTTTTGGCTGAAGCGGGATCAGGGAACAGGGAATGGGGAACGAGGCGTTCCCTCTTCCCCATTCCCCATTCCCGCTTTGGCATTCGCCAAGAATCGCGTTACAATTACGGAAATATCGACAGCCCCCTCGTGGGGTCGTCCAGATCACGAAATGAGGATGCAGGATGCGCCTCGTGTTCGGCCCAGGATGGGCGGGATCGCAGTGAAGTTCCGACCTCGCAGGCTGCCTACGGCGGCCCGGGCGGAACACACGGTTTAGCTCGCGTTGACGGTGACGTCCGACGCGGGCTATACTTTTTCGTCTCGGTATGCCGGGTTGCCCCGGCGTGCCGTTCGTTTTTCCACGAAAGGCCAATCCAGGCCTTCTTCAAAGAGTTCCAGATGGCGACGATCAATCAGCTGGTCCGCAAGCCGCGGCAGGCGACCACCTACAAGAGTGCCTCGCCGGCGCTCGCGAACTGCCCGCAGCGTCGTGGCGTTTGCACCCGCGTGTACACCACGACCCCGAAGAAGCCGAACTCGGCTCTGCGTAAGGTCGCCAAGGTGCGCCTGACCAACGGTTACGAGGTCATCTCGTACATCGGCGGCGAAGGCCACAACCTCCAGGAGCACTCGGTCGTGCTGATCCGCGGCGGTCGCGTCAAGGACCTGCCGGGCGTGCGCTACCACACCGTGCGTGGCTCGCTCGATGCCGCCGGTGTCGCCAAGCGTCGCCAGAGCCGCTCCAAGTACGGCGCCAAGCGTCCGAAGTCCTAAGCCGGACGACCGTTTCGGTCTCCGTACAAGAATCACGAGAATAGGTACGCACCATGTCGCGTAAAGGTTCCACCCCTCAGCGTTCGGTCCTGCCGGACCCCAAGCACGGCAGCGAGACGATCGCCCGTTTCATCAACATGGTCATGCAGAGCGGCAAGAAGTCGGTCGCCGAGAAGATCGTCTACGGCGCGATGGATGTCATCAGCGAGAAGAACCCCAATGCCCTCGAGCTCGTCGAGAAGGCACTGGGCAACGTTTCGCCTGCGGTCGAAGTGAAGTCGCGTCGCGTCGGCGGTGCCACCTACCAGGTGCCGGTCGAAGTCCGCGCCTCGCGCCGTATGGCGCTGGCCATGCGCTGGCTGATCGAGTCGGCGCGCAAGCGCGGCGAGAACACCATGCCGCGCAAGCTGGCTGCCGAACTGATCGACGCCTCGGAAAGCCGCGGCGGCGCCATCAAGAAGCGCGAAGAAACCCACCGCATGGCGGAAGCGAACAAGGCGTTCGCCCACTACCGCTGGTGATCTGAGCCGGGCGCCCCCATATAGGGGGTCGTCCCACTCAGCAGCACGACATGTGCTGCCGCGGCGGCGAGAAAGCCGCCATGCGAACCGGAGGCCGCCTTTGAGGCGGCGTCCGGCCATCTGGAATTTAAAAAATTACGAGAGGGTCCCGTGGCTCGCACCACTCCCATCGAGCGTTACCGCAACTTCGGCATCATGGCCCACATCGATGCCGGCAAGACCACCACGTCCGAACGCATCCTGTTCTACACCGGTGTCAGCCACAAGATCGGCGAAGTGCACGAAGGTGCCGCGACGATGGACTGGATGGAACAGGAGCAGGAGCGCGGCATCACCATTACGTCGGCCGCTACGACCGCGTTCTGGAAGGGCATGGACAAGTCCTTGCCTGAGCACCGCTTCAACATCATCGACACCCCTGGCCACGTCGACTTCACCATCGAAGTCGAGCGTTCGCTGCGCGTGCTCGACGGTGCGGTGTTCGTGCTGTGCGCCGTCGGTGGCGTGCAGCCGCAGTCCGAGACCGTGTGGCGCCAGGCCAACAAGTACTCCGTGCCGCGCATGGCCTTCGTCAACAAGATGGACCGTACCGGTGCCAACTTCGACAAGGTCGTCGAGCAGCTGCGTTCGCGCCTGGGCGCCTACGCCGTGCCGATGCAGGTGCCGATCGGCGCCGAAGACGGCTTCGAGGGCGTGGTCGACCTGCTCAAGATGAAGGCCATCCACTGGGATGTCGCCTCGCAGGGCACCGTGTTCGAGTACCGCGAGATCCCGGCAGACCTGCAGGCCAAGGCCGAGGCCGCGCGCAGCTTCATGATCGAAGCCGCCGCCGAAGCGTCCGAAGAGCTGATGGACAAGTACCTCAACGAAGGCGAGCTGAGCGAAGTGGAGATCGTTGCCGGTCTGCGCGAGCGCACGCTGCGCGTCGAGATCGTGCCTGTCTTCTGCGGCTCGGCCTTCAAGAACAAGGGCGTGCAGGCCATGCTCGACGGCGTGATCAACCTGCTGCCGTCGCCGGCCGACCGTCCGCCGGTCCAAGGCATCGACGAAGACGAGAAGGAAGACACCCGCAAGGCGCTCGACACCGAGCCGTTCTCCGCGCTTGCCTTCAAGATCATGACCGACCCGTTCGTCGGTTCGCTGACCTTCTTCCGCGTCTACTCGGGCGTGCTCAACTCCGGCGACCAGGTGTACAACCCGGTCAAGTCGAAGAAGGAGCGCGTGGGCCGCATCCTGCAGATGCACGCCAACCAGCGTGACGAGATCAAGGAAGTCCGCGCCGGCGACATCGCCGCGGCCGTGGGCCTGAAGGACGTGACCACCGGCGACACGCTGTGCGCGCAGGACCACGTCATCACCCTCGAGCGCATGATCTTCCCGGAGCCCGTCATCTCGATGGCGGTGGAACCGAAGACCAAGTCCGACCAGGAAAAGATGGGCATGGCCCTGGGCCGTCTGGCGCAGGAAGATCCCTCGTTCCGCGTTCGCACGGACGAAGAGTCGGGCCAGACCATCATCGCCGGCATGGGCGAGTTGCACCTGGACATCATCGTCGACCGCATGCGTCGCGAGTTCAATGTCGAGGCCAACGTCGGCAAGCCGCAGGTGGCGTACCGCGAGACCATCCGCAAGTCGGACGTCAAGTCGGACTACAAGCACGCCAAGCAGTCGGGCGGTAAGGGCCAGTACGGCCACGTCGTCATCGAGCTGTCGCCGATGAACGAAGCCGATCGTGCCAACGAGGATGTCGAGAACGATTTCCTGTTCGTCAACGACATCACCGGCGGCGTGATTCCGAAGGAGTTCATCCCGGCGGTCGAGAAGGGCCTGCGCGAGACGATCACCAGCGGTCCGCTGGCCGGCTTCCCGGTCGTGGGCGTGAAGGTCAAGCTCGTGTTCGGTTCCTACCACGACGTCGACTCGTCGGAAATGGCGTTCAAGCTCGCCTCGTCGATGGCGTTCAAGGAAGGCTTCCGCAAGGCCGATCCGGTCCTGCTCGAGCCGATGATGAAGGTCGAAGTCGTGACGCCGGAAGAGTACGTCGGCGACGTGATGGGCGACCTGAGCCGTCGTCGCGGCCTGCTCCAGGGCCAGGACGACACGCCGTCGGGCAAGACCATCAACGCGATGGTGCCGCTGGGTGAGATGTTCGGTTACGCCACCACGATCCGTTCGCTGACCCAGGGTCGCGCGACGTTCACGATGGAATTCGACCATTACGCCGAAGCCCCGAACAACATCGCCGATGCGGTGATGAAGAAGGGCGGTTAATTGAAGTCCCCGTGGCGCCGGCCCTCGCCGGCGCCTCGTTACCACAGAACAAGCAATAAACTTTAAAGAGAGACAATCATGGCCAAGGGTAAGTTTGAGCGCACCAAGCCGCACGTGAACGTGGGCACGATCGGTCACGTCGACCACGGCAAG
>NZ_JBDGKK010000018.1:0-9460 GCF_057656415.1 Lysobacter sp. Soil_C_59
CGACTGTCTCGCAAATTCAGTCTGGCACCCACCGGGTGCCAAGGTGAGGAGGAGTCCATCCCATTGCTATCGGCCAGGAGCGGTCATCTCAGCCGGACTTACGGACTAGGGTGCATGACAAGGAGCAGAACCATTCCGGCTCTGCCACAAGGGAACCAGGGGGTTGTCACCGACCCTGGTCGTGGTGGGATGCTTTGAGGCAAACACTGCGACGAGGGCAAACGGTTCCGCGCCCACGTTGATGAACGTATGAGGCACCCCAGCCGGTACTTTTGCTACGTAGGGAGCTTCGACGGTGAGTGTGTTCTCCCCTATCCGGTATTGGGCGCTCCCTTCCAGCAGTACATGCGCCTCTTCAGTGTCATGCACATGAAGTCCCGGGCCGCCGCCAGGATGAGTCTCGGTAATGATGAACGAGAGCGTTTCAAAACCGTACTGATCGCCGATTAGGCGATAGGTGAACTCTCCAGGTACGCGATAATTGTATTCAAGCTGATCAAACGTAAAGAAGTTGGCCGCGGAGTCGTGCGGCTTCTTCGGTCGGTTTGAAAAGGCTTGGCAGGGCAAATTTGGGCTCGACCCACTTTTGGTTCCACCCGAATGGTGAGACCCAATATGCGACTTCGATTCGGCGTCGGACTTCGAGGGCGCCGCCGCAGCCATCCCGTCGTGTGGATGCGCACCACCGCACACGAATGCGAGCACCGTCGCTGCAGTCAAGGCTACGCTCGAGCATCCGCGCATGTGCCCCCCTCGTTTTGCGCCTCTGTCTAGCCAGACTTCGGAACCTGGTACGACCATAAAGCTCTCGACCTGATTACCTAACGCCTTTCCACCCGGAGATCGGACAAGCCAAGGGCACCTCACGAAGCGGCGGAGTGCGTCGCGACATCCGCAGCTCAAGAAAGGTCGAGATCAAACATTCATGGCACCCCGCCGGGGAACTGACATCAAGGTCCGCTATCGGCCATAAGCGGACATCTATCCGAAGCCTTGGTCATGGGCAACCTTTACCCATGCGACGTCAACAGGACCGTCAAATCCCACGACCGCGTCCACACCACAATGCGGGCAAATCGCGGTCTGATCTTGATTCTCGCCGTCGCACCAGTTGCTGATGGAGTCGGGTGGGAACACGGTAAAGCAGAAGTAGCAAACTGCCACCTCGCTAGTGAGGAGACGTTCGCGGTGCATGGATGATTCGCAAGTCCTTCCCATCGCTCCCCAACCCCAATGTCTGATTTCGGCCAGAAGCCGACGTTCGCCAGGGTGTCCGGGCGAAAGTCCCGTCTGCGTTGGCGTTCTGGACGGTCGTTGCGATCGGGAGTGCCATCGATGCGAAGGAAGCTGGTTCTACTGTTCTGCCTGCTCTCAGCCCATCCCCTGGTGGCGTCTGCGTTCCCCCATGGCGGGCCGGTGATAGACATGCATGTGCATGCCTTTCCCTTGGACCTGCCTCCGGGCACTGCGGCCTGTCCCGGCGACCATGGGGTGACCAGCCCGGCGATCGACCCAAAGGAGCCGCTCGATTTCGCCAAGTTCGCAACCTGTGCGAGCCCGATGCTTGTACCCGACAGCGACGACGCACTGCGTGACGGCACCATTGCCGCATTGCGCCAGCATGGAGTGCGGCGCGCAATGACCGAAGGTGCACCGGATAGGGTCGCCGACTGGCGCCGTATCGCGCCGGATTTGATCCTGCCCGGAGTGGGCTTCGGCAAGCGCCAGGATCTGTCCATCGCCGAATTACGCCGCCTGCATGCCGCCGGCCAACTGGCGGTCCTGGGCGAGGCATATATCCAGTACCGCGGCTTGCGGCCTGACGACCCTCGGTACGAGCCCTATTTCGCCCTCGCCGAAGAACTGGACATCCCCGTTGGCATCCATCTGGGCGAAGGCCCGCCGGCGACGGCCCGCGTTCCCGGCCACGAGAGCTACCGCGCCAGTATGGGCTCGCCATTCCTCCTTGAGGACGTGCTGCGCAGGCACCCGAAACTTCGCATCTACGTGATGCACTACGGTTCGCCGCTGATCGACGAAATGATCGCGATGATGTTCACCTACCCGAACCTTTACGTGGACGTGAGCTGCAACAACTGGGGATTTCCCCGCGCCCAGTTCCACGACGCACTCAAGCGCATGGTCGATGCCGGCTTCGGTCAGCGCATTCTGTTCGGTACCGACCAGTTGTATTGGCCGGACGCAATCGGGGAAGCGATCAGGTCGATCGAACAGGCGCCGTTCCTCGACAATGCGCAGAAGCGCGACATCCTGTACAACAACGCGGCACGTTTCCTGCGTTTGAGCGAGCAGGAAATCGCAGCCGACCATGCGAGCTCCTGAGGCACCAAGGCGGGCACATGCTTGCTGCGGGGTGATGCTTCGTCGTGTGGGCCAATGGAGAATGCCCGCTATCGGCCAGGAGTGGACGTTCCTCCGCCAATGTGTTTCCGCACCTCGTTGAGAGAACCAAAGTACGGATTCGAGTCCAAGGCCTTGGCCGTGTGCAGAGTCACCGCCAGCCGTTCGGCCTCGACAGCTTGTTCGAGGACGTAGGTCCCGCCGCCAGCGAAATTTCCGGAGCGCTCTACGGGCTCGATGAAACGAGGATCAAGGGCTGCTCCATTCTCGTCCCAGAACAGCCATCCGCCGGACTCGACGTCAATGCCTTCGCAGTAGTCCGTCAGCGCGGTCACGCTTGCGAACACATGAAGCATCAGATCATCGCTAGCGAGAGCGAAGTACATTCCGGTAGTCCCGAGGTCTGCTTTGGTCCGTAAGCAGACGTTAGCACCGCCCCCGGCGGTGGATCTAGCCGAGCGTCTGCTATGGGTCGGAAGCGGACGTTAACATCGGCCCCGGCACTCAGGCCCCCAATGTTCGCGACCTTCTATTTGCGTGCCAGAGCAGGTCGACCCACTGCGTTAAGCTTCGGCTTCCGCCCGGACCCAGGGTGGGCCCGGAGCCCGTATGCGCCCTTTCGTCCTCGCCCTGACCCTCTTCGTTGCGGCAGGCGCCGCCTTCGCGCAGGCCGAACCCGTCGCGCTCACCGGCGTGCACGTAGTGCACGTTGAGGACGGCCGCATCGAACGGTCGCAGACCGTAATATTTCGGGATGGCCGCATCCAAGCGATCCAGCCCGAATCGCAAGCCCTGGCGGCGGGCCCGTTGCGGCGCGTCGACGCGCGCGGCCTCTACCTGACCCCAGGTCTCTGGGACATGCACACGCATGCCCATCGAGCGGGGCGCGAGCGCTGGCACTACCCGATGTACATTGCCAATGGCGTTGTCGGGATTCGTGATGCAGCCACCCATCTGGGATCGGGCATGGCCTTCCGCGCGAACGGCTCACCCGCAGGACCAGTCCCACGCGTGATTTGGGGTTCCCCTGCGCTGGACCGTGCGCCGCCGGCGCTGTCCAGCGGGCTCGCCGTCGAGACACCCGAGGCCGGCCGGCAACTGGTGCGCCTGCTGGCGGGATTGGGCTACGACTTCATCAAGGTCTACGATGGCCTTTCGCCAGAGAACTACCAGGCGATCGCCGAGGAGGCAAAGCGCGTTGGCATTCCCGTCGAGGGACACACGCCCTTGACCCTGTCGCCGACGGACGTCGCGCGGGCCGGGCAACGCACGATCGAGCATTTGACGCTCGTCCTGGAAGCCTGCATTCCCGGCACGCTCGACTGGATCAAGCTTGATCCCTCGGCCGATTCCATGGGTCTGATGGCCGACGGTCGCTTGGCGGCGAACCTGGACCGCTTCGATGCCGACGCCTGCCAAGCTCAGTCCCGGGTGCTGGCGGAAGCCGGCGTGTGGCAAGTGCCGACGCTGGTGCAGACGCGTGGCTATTTCGTTGTCGCGCATGACGATCCCGCGGACGAACCGCGCCTGGCATTCGTGCCGCCCGAGACCCGCGCCGAATGGCTCGCCCTCGTGCGCGATGGAAAACCTGCGGAACGACTCGCCGGCGCAAAGGTTTTCGAGCGCCAGAAACAGCTGGTGGGCGAACTTCACCGCGCCGGCGTCGGAATCCTGGCGGGCACGGATGCCTCGGACGAGGCCTGGGTCTTCCCCGGCTCCGCGTTGCACGACGAGCTTGCGCTGCTGGTCGATGCCGGGCTTTCGCCGCTGGACGCCCTGCGAACTGCCACTCTCAACCCGGCGCGCTATCGCGCTCGCGGCCGCCCGCTCGCACCGCTGATCGCCCCGGGCAGCGATGCCGACCTGGTGCTGCTGCACGAGAACCCGCTCGAGGACATCCAACGCGTGCGTGGCATCCGCGGCGTGGTCGCCGCAGGGCACTGGTACTCACCAGAGGACCTTGCCGCGATGGGCGCGGGCGTGCGGGACTCGTGGCTCCGGGACTGACGTACTGCTGGGTCAACAGCGCCGAGGCCGACGCGCTCGCCCGTGAGGGTTTCGCCAGTTGCATCCGCCACCAGACTTGGGAGTTGGCCACGGCGAAGGTGCTGGAATTCGACCGAGGCGCAGCCGCATTCGCATCTTCCGACCACCTGCAGTGAGTCAGGGCTTGGGCGCATCGCTGTTACTCACTTCTTCAAGCCTGCGACGACTTCCTGCACGCCAAGTCCAAGCTCGAGCTGAAGGCGCACGTACTCGCGCTCCTTGCGCGACAGGCTGCGACCCATCTCGATACGCACATCCTCAGCCTCCAGAATGCGCACAATCCTGGGCATCGCCGAGCCTATGGCGTCCGGCCCGTAACCCGCCTCGCGCAACGCCGCACTCAGAAGGGCTTCAATATCCATGATGCCTCGCAGGTCTATTCGCACGTCACATTGTGCACCAGCACATCCGTGCGCTGCACCCTCGCGACGAACTCTCGATCCATGAAAACGCCGAGGAATTTGACCAAGACAAAGCAGCAACTGGGGCAGGCTCCGTCATTGCCTCCCGCGCCAGGCGTGAGTTTGCCGTGGGCGAACGCATGGCGAACGGCTCCAGCCAGTGCAGCCGGGTTCACCGACTTGCCCGCCAAATAGTCCTCGACGAAGCTCTTGTCGCCGCCAAGATGGTCGGCGGCGGCCCCGAAGAACTTCTCGTGACCCTCGATGCCGCGCAACTTCTCCATGACGCGGTCCTGCTCGCCAGCGGGTATGGCCCCTTCCAAGTCTTTTTGCGTCCAACCCAGGCAACCCAATAGATGCTCGAACGCGGAGTAACACAGTAGTAGCTTGATAAGCGCCGTATAGCCGTGCACGGTGCTGTCGCTAAGGACAGCAAAGTCGGCATGCTTGAACGACTTCGCTGCCCTATAGCGCGCACCGAACCGGTTCACGTCGCCGACAGTTGTGTGCTTTCCGAACCCCATACAGGGAAGGCCCGACGGCACATTAGCCTCGTAATCCTTCCATCTGGGCGGATAGTTCACCTTGTCCGTGGCTTTGATCTTCATCGGATCTCCTTGTGAGCGGTGCTCAAACGATACGTCTCGCACCCTAACAGTAGCGGTCTTCCAAGCGACCGTACTAGCGTCCATCTCGCCCTCGCAACTGTCACCTGGCGCTCACACCAGGTGCGGATGCTTACGTGCCAGAGCATTCGAGGAGCGTCTTTGTGTTTGATGTGCTTCTAATCGCCGCGGTTCTTCCATTCGCACGCCTCTTTGCGCGGCGAGCCAGGTCGCACCAACGCCGCCAGCGCCGCCAGCAATCGCCCCTCACGTGATCGCGGCAGGCTGTGTAGTCCAATCCATCGATGACTACCAGGACTGATAAGGCTCGGACTGCGGACGCTTTCGTTCGTGTCCGGGGCGCCCGTGAGCACAATCTGAAGGACGTCGACGTCGACATCCCCCGCGATGCGCTGGTGGTGTTTTCCGGCGTCTCCGGCTCCGGGAAATCATCGCTCGCGTTCGGGACCTTGTACGCGGAGGCGCAGCGGCGGTATCTGGAGTCGGTGTCGCCGTACGCGCGACGGCTGATCGACCAGGTCGGAGTGCCGGAGGTGGACTCGATCGAGGGCCTTCCACCGGCGGTGGCACTGCAGCAGCAGCGCGGAAGTCCCAACGTCCGATCCACTGTCGGCAGCGTGACCACCTTGTCGAACCTGGTGCGGATGCTCTATTCCCGGGCGGGCACGTATCCGCCCAGGCAGCCGATGCTCTTTGCCGAGGACTTCTCCCCCAATACCCCGCAAGGCGCCTGTCCCGAATGCCACGGGCTGGGGTACGTGTACGAGGTGACGGAGAAGTCCATGGTGCCCGACCCGTCGCTCAGCATCCGCGAACGCGCGATCGCGTCCTGGCCGCCGGCCTGGCACGGACAGAATCTGCGCGACATCCTCGTGACACTCGGCTACGACGTTGACATCCCCTGGTCGAAGCTCCCGAAGAAGGATCGCGACTGGATATTGTTTACCGAGGAGCAGCCGGTAGTGCCGGTGTATCCGGGCTTTACACCAGCCGAAACCCGCACGGCGCTGCGCCGCAAGACCGAACCTGCCTACATGGGAACGTTCAGTGGCGCGCGACGCTACGTCCTGCACACGTTTGCGACCACCCAGAGCGCCCTCATGAAGAAGCGGGTGGCGCGCTACATGGTGGGCGCCTTGTGCCCCACTTGCGACGGCCGCAGGCTCAAGCGTGCCGCCTTGTCGGTCACCTTCGCCGGACTGGATATCGGTACGCTTTCGGGGCTTCCCCTGAGCCGCGTGGCCGATGCGCTCAGGCCCGCCGCCGAAGGCCGCTTCGACAAGCCTGCGGCGGGCCGGGGGCGCACTCGAGCCAATAGCCGTGACGATGCTGCTGCGCGCGTGGCCGCAGGAAGCCCCGCTCACACCGGCAGCGCAGACGTGCGCCGTACACCTGACCTGTCGCAGGAGAAGCGCATTGCTGCACAACGCATCGCCCACGACCTGCTCGAGCGCATCGCCGCGCTGGAAGCGCTCGGCCTGGGCTATCTGGCGTTGGATCGGCCGAGTCCGACGTTGTCGCCTGGCGAACTGCAGCGGCTGCGACTGGCCACGCAGATCCGCTCAAACCTGTTCGGGGTCGTGTACGTACTCGACGAACCGTCGGCCGGCCTCCATCCGGCCGACAGCCAGGCCCTGTATTCCGCGCTGGAAGGACTGAGAGCTTCGGGCAATACCGTGTTCGTGGTCGAACACGACCTGGACATCATGCATCGCGCCGATTGGCTCGTGGACGTGGGACCGGGCGCGGGCCAGCATGGGGGGCAAGTGATGTACAGCGGACCACCGGCGGGTTTACGGAGCATCGAGCCCTCGCAGACGCGCCGATACCTGTTCGCCAAACCTGACCGGCGACACCGCGCGCCACGGGAAGCCACGGGCTGGCTGGAACTGGAAGGCATCCGGCGCCACAACCTCCGCGACGTCGACGTCAGTTTGCCGCTCGGCGCATTGACCACCGTTACCGGGGTGTCGGGCTCGGGCAAGTCGAGCCTGATCGGGCAGGCTCTGGTGGAGTTGATGGGCGAACACCTCGGACACGAACAACCCGCAGAAGAACCCGAAGGGGACGTGCTGCACCCGGGGCCGATCGCCACGACCTCGGGGCGCATACGCGCTGGTTCCGATGCGCTCAAACGCATCGTCAACGTGGACCAGAAGCCAATCGGTCGCACGCCGCGGTCAAACCTGGCGACCTATACAGGGTTGTTCGATCACGTCCGCAAGCTGTTCGCGGCGACGAGACTGGCCAAGGCACGGCACTACACGGCCGGGCGCTTCTCGTTCAACGTCGACAAAGGGCGATGCGAAACCTGTGAGGGCGAAGGCTTCGTGAGCGTGGAAATGCTGTTCATGCCAAGCGTCTATGCTCCCTGCCCGACCTGCCACGGCAGTCGGTACAACAGCAAGACGCTCGAAGTGAAATGGCAAGAGCGGAACATCGCGCAGGTGCTGGACATGACAGTCGATGATGCGCTGGCGTTCTTCGAGAACGAACCTCCCATCCAGCGCGTCCTGGCCTTGTTGCATGACATTGGCCTGGGCTATCTGCGCCTGGGCCAGCCGGCGACGGAATTGTCCGGCGGCGAAGCGCAACGAATCAAGCTGGCCACGGAGTTGCAGCGCAGTCAGCGCGAAAAGACGCTCTATGTGCTCGACGAGCCGACAACGGGCCTGCATCCGGCCGATGTCGACAAGTTGATGACGCAACTGCATGGCCTGGTCGACGCCGGCAACACGGTGGTCGTGATTGAACACGACATGCGTGTGGTAGCTGACAGCGACTGGGTCGTTGATATCGGGCCAGGTGCGGGCGATGAAGGCGGGCGCGTCGTGGCGTTCGGAACGCCTGCAGACGTGAGCCGTGCAAAGGAAAGTCGAACCGCCGCTTACTTAAAAGAGTGGTTCCCTTGAGCGCAAAAACAAGAGATTGCGAGGGGCCCGAACATTTCGCCCGCAAGCAATGTCGCCGAACTGTTGCAAGGAATGGCCCTCACAGACGTCCGAGGCAGCGGCCACGACCGCTTTCGGCCAGGAGCGGTCGCCAACGCCTGAGTTAAGCCGAGCCGCGAAGCGGCTTCGGCTTGAATGAATTGTCAGGTGCGCGGATGGATACCCAGCCGCACCTTAGCTGCGTACGGTAAGAATTGCTGCTGAAGCTCATACTCCACTCGCCTTATGGTGCCTGGCAGTTCATCGGGCCAACCGTCCATTTCACGCACAGTGATGAGGCCCATTGTTAGTTGCTCAAGGCTGTCCGGCTCGGCTGCACCAGCAACGACGGAAGCGCAGTAGTCCAACTGGGAAAGCACTGAGCTTTTCCAAGGTAGAAGTGCGGGCAATCGCGCCACCTCGCTCTTGCACCATTCGATAGCCGATGACGTGTCCACGGGCACCCAACTACTGATTAGACGGACCCGTGGGTCCGGTTATACATCCGTCGCCACACCCCAGCGAATGGGATGCACCCCATGGCCAACAACCGCTTGGGTCGGACGACCTCGCCGGACCCCTGTCCGCTATCGCCAGAAGCTGACGTCTAGTCACCAAGAAACCAGATGTACGTGTGCGTCCTTGATGCTCCCTCAAGTAGCCGCACGATCGCATGGAGATGCGTGCTGGCCCGCTTGGGAACGTTCGGCAGCAACTGGCGAAGTTCCAGTAACAAGATGGGGAGCTGTAGCTGGTTGAAGCAGGCGTCGCCTGCGGGGTCGATAAAGCGCAGACAAACGCTACCCGACTGTCGATGCAGGAGACCACTGATATCGCTGAGTGCGCCGTCATCATCGACCGCACCGAGAATCGCGCCACGCTCGTCCTTCCAATATACGTCGATGCCCATGCCCGCTCCTGCATTGGTGTCACTCAGGCCCCGCCGAAGCCTTCGAGCGTCCGTTCTGGGTCGAAGAGGACATTAGCACTGGTCTTTCGCTTCCGCCCTGCCCCAACGACCGTATATGGACTCCTCCTCTTGCTGCAAGCATCCTGCATCCGGCGCCCTAGTCGACTGCGCACGTATATCCGGCCT
>NZ_JBDGKK010000019.1:2177-5439 GCF_057656415.1 Lysobacter sp. Soil_C_59
ACAGGGTGGCTGCGGGAGCGTCCCCGGATCCCTCCAGGGAATTCGATGGGGCTTTAGCTCAGCTGGGAGAGCACCTGCTTTGCAAGCAGGGGGTCGTCGGTTCGATCCCGACAAGCTCCACCACCTTGGGCGAAGACCCTTGCCTGGCACTGCCGGCGGGAAACACTTTGGGTCTGTAGCTCAGGTGGTTAGAGCGCACCCCTGATAAGGGTGAGGCCGGTGGTTCGAGTCCTCCCAGACCCACCACCTACGAAGTGGCTTCGGCAAACGAAACTCTGATTGCGCACACATCAAATATTGAAGCAGTTGGGCGTTGAGGCCCATTTGCGTTCTTTGAAAATTGGGAATTGTAGCGAGCGTTTTGAGACGAATTGTGTCCATGACGTGTCGTGAGGCTAAGGCGAGTGTCTTCGGACACTTTATTAATTGAGTCGTTATATTCCAGACCGGGCTTTGTACCCCTGGTCCGAATGTAGCTCCAAGGCAACTTGGGGTTATATGGTCAAGCGAATAAGCGCACACGGTGGATGCCTTGGCGGTCAGAGGCGATGAAGGACGTGGCAGCCTGCGAAAAGTGCGGGGGAGCTGGCAACAAGCATTGATCCCGCAATGTCCGAATGGGGAAACCCACCTCGCAAGAGGTATCGTGCAGTGAATACATAGCTGTACGAGGCAAACCCGGAGAACTGAAATATCTAAGTACCCGGAGGAAAAGAAATCAACCGAGATTCCCTGAGTAGTGACGAGCGAACGGGGACCAGCCCTTAAGTTGATTGAGTTCTAGCAAAACAACCTGGAAAGGTTGGCCATAGACGGTGACAGCCCGGTATGCGAAAGAGCTCTTCCAATGAAATCGAGTAAGGCGGGGCACGAGAAACCCTGTCTGAACATGGGGGGACCATCCTCCAAGGCTAAATACTCCTGACCGACCGATAGTGAACCAGTACCGTGAGGGAAAGGCGAAAAGAACCCTGGTGAAGGGAGTGAAATAGACCCTGAAACCGTGTGCGTACAAGCAGTCGGAGCCCGCAAGGGTGACGGCGTACCTTTTGTATAATGGGTCAGCGACTTACTGTTCGTGGCGAGCTTAACCGTATAGGGGAGGCGAAGGGAAACCGAGTCTGATAAGGGCGCATAGTCGCGGGCAGTAGACCCGAAACCGGGTGATCTAGTCATGCCCAGGGTGAAGGTTGAGTAACATCAACTGGAGGCCCGAACCCACTCCCGTTGCAAAGGTAGGGGATGAGGTGTGATTAGGAGTGAAAAGCTAATCGAACCCGGAGATAGCTGGTTCTCCTCGAAAGCTATTTAGGTAGCGCCTCCTATGAATCTTCCTGGGGGTAGAGCACTGTTATGGCTAGGGGGTCATTGCGACTTACCAAACCATGGCAAACTCCGAATACCAGGACAGAATGTAGGGGAGACACACGGCGGGTGCTAACGTCCGTCGTGAAAAGGGAAACAACCCAGACCCACAGCTAAGGTCCCAAATTCACTGCTAAGTGGAAAACGATGTGGAAAGGCACAGACAGCCAGGAGGTTGGCTTAGAAGCAGCCACCCTTTAAAGAAAGCGTAATAGCTCACTGGTCGAGTCGGTCTGCGCGGAAGATTTAACGGGGCTAAGCAGTGAACCGAAGCTTGGGGTGCATAACTTTGGTTATGCGCGGTAGAGGAGCGTTCCGTAAGCCGTTGAAGGTGGATTGAGAAGTCCGCTGGAGGTATCGGAAGTGCGAATGCTGACATGAGTAACGATAATGCGGGTGAAAAGCCCGCACGCCGAAAGCCCAAGGTTTCCTTGCGCAACGTTAATCGACGCAGGGTGAGTCGGCCCCTAAGGCGAGGCAGAAATGCGTAGTCGATGGGAAGCTGGTTAATATTCCAGCACCTCGCGTAAGTGCGATGGAGGGACGGAGAAGGTTAGGTTGGCCGGGCGTTGGTTGTCCCGGTGAGAGAGTTGAGGCGGTTCCCTTTGGCAAATCCGGGGGAGCAACGTTGAGACTAAGGACCAGCCCATTAGGGCGAAGCAACCGATATCACGCTTCCAGGAAAAGCTCCTAAGCTTCAGCTTACGCAGACCGTACCGTAAACCGACACAGGTGGGCAGGATGAGAATTCTAAGGCGCTTGAGAGAACTCGGGTGAAGGAACTAGGCAAAATAGCACCGTAACTTCGGGAGAAGGTGCGCCCTTTCTGGTGAATAGCTGGGAGGGGCCGCAGTGACCAGGCCGCTGCGACTGTTTATCAAAAACACAGCACTCTGCAAACACGAAAGTGGACGTATAGGGTGTGACGCCTGCCCGGTGCCGGAAGGTTAATTGATGGGGTCAGCCGCAAGGCGAAGCTCTTGATCGAAGCCCCGGTAAACGGCGGCCGTAACTATAACGGTCCTAAGGTAGCGAAATTCCTTGTCGGGTAAGTTCCGACCTGCACGAATGGCGTAACGACAGCGGCGCTGTCTCCACCCGAGACTCAGTGAAATTGAAATCGCTGTGAAGATGCAGCGTTCCCGCGGCAAGACGGAAAGACCCCGTGAACCTTTACTATAGCTTTACACTGAACGTTGAGTTCTTCTGTGTAGGATAGGTGGGAGGCTATGAAACCGAGGCGCTAGCTTCGGCGGAGCCATCCTTGAAATACCACCCTGAAGTGCTTGACGTTCTAACCTAGGTCCGTAATCCGGATCGGGGACCGTGTATGGTGGGTAGTTTGACTGGGGCGGTCTCCTCCCAAAGTGTAACGGAGGAGCACGAAGGTACGCTCAGCGCGGTCGGACATCGCGCACTGTGTGCAAAGGCATAAGCGTGCTTGACTGCAAGATCGACGGATCAAGCAGGTACGAAAGTAGGTCTTAGTGATCCGGTGGTTCTGTATGGAAGGGCCATCGCTCAACGGATAAAAGGTACTCCGGGGATAACAGGCTGATACCGCCCAAGAGTTCATATCGACGGCGGTGTTTGGCACCTCGATGTCGGCTCATCACATCCTGGGGCTGTAGTCGGTCCCAAGGGTATGGCTGTTCGCCATTTAAAGTGGTACGCGAGCTGGGTTCAGAACGTCGTGAGACAGTTCGGTCCCTATCTGTCGTGGGCGTTGGAGATTTGAGAGGGGCTGCTCCTAGTACGAGAGGACCGGAGTGGACGAACCTCTGGTGTTCCGGTTGTCACGCCAGTGGCACTGCCGGGTAGCTATGTTCGGAAGCGATAACCGCTGAAAGCATCTAAGCGGGAAGCGCGCCTCAAGATGAGATCTCCCGGGACTTTA
>NZ_JBDGKK010000020.1:0-1368 GCF_057656415.1 Lysobacter sp. Soil_C_59
CCGTATATGGACTCCTCCTCTTGCTGCAAGCATCCTGCATCCGGCGCCCTAGTCGACTGCGCACGTATATCCGGCCTCGGACTGCGGCATCGCTTCGATGCTGGGCCTTGATGGGCTATTCGCGCGCCGGCTCCCAATCGCTATCACGTGCTTGCGCACCAGGACATTCAGGGGTTTGCCGACGCCGGTCCGACCGGTTTGCCATCTGCAGGTTGTTCGCAATCTGTGGGGGATTTCCTAGTCGTCAGGCGGCAGCCTGGTCCGGTTGATAATCGGTGCCGTGGCGCAACATGGCCCAGGCCATGCGTGCGGTCTTGTTCGCCAAGGCCACGCAGGCCACGTTCGGGTGCGAGCGCTCGGCCAGCCGGCATACCCATCGGCTGAGTCGGTCCTCTTTGCCCTTGGCCGTTCGCAGCATCGCCCGCGCCCCGTGCACCAACAGCGAGCGCAGATAGGCATCGCCGCGTTTGCTGATACCCAGCAAGCGTTCCTTGCCACCTGAACTGTACTGACGCGGTGTCAGTCCGAGCGACGCGGACAGTTGACGACCATTGGCAAACTGCCGGGCGTCACCCACAGCGGCCACCAACGCCGTGGCGATCATCGGACCGACGCCGCGTAGCTGCTGTAGTCGCACTGCATCGGGGTCGCTTTGGGCAATGGCCCCGATGTCTGCGTCGAGGTCGGCGACGCGGTCATCCAAAGCGCGGACGTCGTGCCACAGTCCATCGAGCAGATGTCGGAAACGATCGCTAAGCCCGTTATCCGCATCTTCCAGCCAGCGCGGAATCGCTCGACGCAGCGACAACAGCTCCTTCGGCGCCACCAATCCGTACTCGGCCACCAGGCCGCGGATCTGGTTGGCCTTGGCCGTGCGCTGCTCAACCAATCCTGCTCGAATGCGGTGAGCGGCCTGGATGTCCTGTTGCGCCACCGACTTCACCGATACGAAGCGCATGCTGGGTCGGCTCATCGCCTCGCATATCGCCTCGGCATCGTTTGCATCGTTCTTGTTGCTCTTGACGTAGGGCTTCACGAACTGCGGGGCAATCAGCTTCACGCGGAATCCGTGCGCCTGCAGCTGCCGGGCCCAATGATGGGCGCCGCCACAGCTCTCCATTCCGATTTCGCAGCCCGGCGGCGCCACCTCGACCACCGCCTGCAACCAGCGGTCCCGCGGCAACCGCTTGCGCCATGCCGCCCGCTCCTGACGATCCACGCCGTGCACCTGGAACACGTTCTTGGCCAAGTCGACCCCAATGCGCATAAGCTCGTTCATGGTGGACTCCTTCTCGCCGCGACTGTCTCGCAAATTCAGTCTGGCACCCACCGGGTGCCAAGGTGAGGAGGAGTCCATCCCATTGCTAT
>NZ_JBDGKK010000021.1:0-814 GCF_057656415.1 Lysobacter sp. Soil_C_59
TCATGGCCAAGGGTAAGTTTGAGCGCACCAAGCCGCACGTGAACGTGGGCACGATCGGTCACGTCGACCACGGCAAGACGACGCTGACGGCGGCACTGACGAAGGTGGGCGCGGAGCGTTTCGGTGGCGAGTTCAAGGCGTACGACGCGATCGACGCGGCGCCGGAAGAGAAGGCTCGCGGCATCACGATCTCGACCGCACACGTCGAGTACGAGAGCCCGAACCGTCACTACGCACACGTGGACTGCCCGGGCCACGCCGACTACGTGAAGAACATGATCACGGGTGCGGCGCAGATGGACGGCGCGATCCTGGTGTGCTCGGCCGCTGACGGCCCGATGCCGCAGACGCGCGAGCACATCCTGCTGTCGCGCCAGGTCGGCGTGCCGTACATCGTCGTGTTCCTGAACAAGGCCGACATGGTCGACGACGCCGAGCTGCTCGAGCTGGTCGAGATGGAAGTTCGCGAGCTGCTGTCGAAGTACGACTTCCCGGGCGACGACACCCCGATCATCCACGGTTCGGCCCGTCTGGCGCTGGAAGGCGACCAGTCGGAAATCGGCGTGCCGTCGATCCTGAAGCTGGTCGAGGCGCTGGACACCTTCATCCCGGAGCCGCAGCGTGACGTCGACAAGGCGTTCCTGATGCCGGTGGAAGACGTGTTCTCGATCTCGGGCCGCGGCACCGTGGTGACCGGTCGTATCGAGCGCGGCGTCATCAAGGTGGGCGAGGAAATCGAAATCGTCGGTATCCGTCCGACCCAGAAGACGACCGTCACCGGCGTCGAGATGTTCCGCAAGCTGCTGGACCAGGG
>NZ_JBDGKK010000022.1:0-460 GCF_057656415.1 Lysobacter sp. Soil_C_59
GGGGTGTATTCCGCGAACCTCCGCTTCGCTCCGTTTACTGTTCGCGAAATACACCCCACCCCCTCCTTCCGGAAGCTGTCGCTGTTTTATTGACTTTGACTGTTGGCGAGAGTGCATTGCGCGCGTACAGCTACTGCACGGGTCGGACTCGGCCTGCCACGGCCCGGGGCGGTGTCCGTGCCCTCGCTCATTCGCACGTCTGCTCGGTGAGCTCGGGCCCGGACGCCCGCGGGAGGACGAGGTGGTTTTGGAAACCTGAAGCAACGTCCTTGGGTTCCCGCCTTCGCGGGAATGACGGGCCAAGGGCAACGTCGCTGGGTCCCCGCCTCCGCGGGGATGACGGGTTGATGGGCGTTATCGAAGACCGGGCAATGAAATGCCGAAGCGTCGTTCGACGGGCCGGGGATTGATCCGCAGCGGGACATGGATGTCCCGCGCCCCGCATCAGACAGGATGTCTG
>NZ_JBDGKK010000023.1:0-447 GCF_057656415.1 Lysobacter sp. Soil_C_59
GTCCCCTAAAGGAACCATCAAGACCAGGTGGTTGATAGGCAGGGTGTGTAAGTGCAGCAATGCATTGAGCTAACCTGTACTAATGATCCGTGTGGCTTGACCATATAACCTCAAGTTGCTTTGGCTTCCGATACGTCGGGACCATTCGCCAAAAACTTGCTACAATTCCCAACCCATTCGCCGACACGGAATACATCCCGTGAAAGCAGCCAAACGAGAGCGTGTGCGCGACTCAATACACCGAAACATGGTTTATTGAAGCTTGCGACCCTCCACCCTCTCCCTGGTGATAATAGCTGTGTGGTCCCACCCGATCCCATTCCGAACTCGGAAGTGAAACGCACATGCGCCGATGGTAGTGTGGCTTAAGCCATGCAAGAGTAGGTCATCGCCAGGGGCTTTACCCCGAAACCCCCAGCCAACAGGCTGGGGGTTTCTTTTTGCGCG
>NZ_JBDGKK010000024.1:0-352 GCF_057656415.1 Lysobacter sp. Soil_C_59
GATATACGTGCGCAGTCGACTAGGGCGCCGGATGCAGGATGCTTGCAGCAAGAGGAGGAGTCCATATACGGACATTGGGGCAGGGCGGAGAGTCCAGGCGGTGTTGATGTCCGCTTTCGACCCATAGCGGACCTCCTGCGGGTGCGGCCTTAATGCATTCTTGACGACCCTTAAGAATCGCCAACGGACCTGTATCCCCCGCTTGAAAAGACGCTTGGGCGCGCTATTTTTCGGGGCGGATGGGACCTGCCACATCCGGAGATCAACGCTTAACTGGAGAGATGCGATGAATCAGATGGCTCGCTTTCCGCAGTGGGGCGGACAGGGAACCACAGACCCAGTCCGCCAAATC
>NZ_JBDGKK010000025.1:0-334 GCF_057656415.1 Lysobacter sp. Soil_C_59
GAGGGGATTTTTCTAAGGGACATCCATGTCCCTTAGAAAAACGCCGCACGTCCTGTGCGGCGCCCTCCGGGTCTGGGGCTGCTGCTGGCTGCGAGGTTCACCTCGAAGGCGCGAGGCAGCGTCCAAAGCCAAAGCAACGTCCTTGGATCCCCGCCTGCGCGGGGATGACGGTGAGGTGTGCCCGTCATTCCCGCGCAGGCGGGAACCCAGTGTCGTTGCTTCTCATTCGTCGCTTACCGAAGACCGTGCAGCCAATTGCCAGAGCGTTGGCCGCAGGGGCGGGGAGTGCACCGCAGCGGGACATGGATGTCCCGCGTCCCGCATCAGACAGGAT
>NZ_JBDGKK010000026.1:0-241 GCF_057656415.1 Lysobacter sp. Soil_C_59
CCCCACCCCCTCCTTCCGGAAGCTGTCACTGTTTTATTGACTTGGGCTGTTAGCGAGAGCGCAGTGCGCGCGTGATGCAGTTGCGACGGTCGGACTCGCACTGCGCCGGCCCTGGGCGGTGTCCGTGCCCTCGCTCATTCGCACGTCTGCTCGGTGAGCTAGGTCCCGGACGCCCGCGAAAGGAATTGGTGGTTCCAAAACCACTCGCGCCCTTGGCCCCTCTCCCCTTGTGGGAGAGGGG
>NZ_JBDGKK010000027.1:0-237 GCF_057656415.1 Lysobacter sp. Soil_C_59
TTGGCTGCACGGTCTTCGGTAAGCGAAGAAGCAGAAGCAACGACACTGGGTTCCCGCCTTCGCGGGAATGACGGGCAACTCACACCTCACCGTCATCCCCGCGCAGGCGGGGATCCAAGGACGTTGGCTTTGGCTTTGGACCGGGCTTCGGCTTTGTTTCTGCCTCGCGCCTTCGAGGTGAACCTCGCAGCCAGCAGCGCTTGCAGACCCGGAGGGCGCCGCACAGGACGTGCGGCG